>CBESWG010000013.1:0-74956 GCA_965533275.1 uncultured bacterium | reverse complement strand
CCTCCTCCCCAACCACCCACCTTGAACGGAAGGGGAGAATCCAATCTCGTCTCTCCACTCCAACCACCGCCGTCTCTCCACTCCAACCTCCCGCCTTAAAAGGAGGGGGGATTGGGCTATAATGAAGGGCTTACCCTCTCTAACCACCATGATCGCTCCAGGGGTTGTCTTTACATGCCGAGGGGCTTTCTTTATAATGTTGGCTGATTCAGGAAACAAGGAGTATCAAGATGTTTAAACGAGCGTGTGTGCTGTTGCTGACGATATCGCTGTTTGCGCCAATGTTTTCATGCAAACAGTCTGCTCAGGTCCAGGGTATCGAGCTGGATGTGAGTTTTTCAGATTCGGAACTGTCCGACAACCTGATGACCGACATGACCTGCACCTGGAAGACCAGGAGCGATTTTGCGAAAATGAGCCAGGACCTGCATGTCTATGTACATTTCTGGCATGGCGTAAACCTGCTTCTGCAGGCGGACTATGTTCCCGAAGCCCCAACATCGACCTGGGAACCCGATCAGGAATATACCTTCACCCAACGGATCTACATACCTCCCTTTATCGATGAGTTCGATCCCGATTTCAAGGGAGAAGAAACTCTGCGCATGTCCGTGGGTTTTTATTCGCCCTATGACCGCAGCGGTGAGAATAAACAGCCCGTGTTGGACGAGAAGCTCAATGTTGTGCCCCCTCCTCTGGACACACCCGAGATCATCTATGAGCAGGGCTGGTACGACCGCGAGATCGATCCTGAATCCCACCTCAAACAGTGGCGTTGGACAGCTCAGGAGGCGCGCTGCATCATTGACAATCCCGGTCGAGATGCCCTGCTGGTAATCCGGGGCGGTGTGAACCTAGAGGCCGTTCCGGGACAGAAGATCATGTTCAAGCTCAATGACCTGATGTTGGATGAGTTCGTGGCTGCAGAGAGCTATTTCGAGAAGGCCTACAATATCAAAAAAGAGATGTTGGGGGAGGGTGAGGAATTCATCCTTACGATCGCCTCTGATAAAAGCTTTATGCCGGCGGATCTGTTTCCGAATTCTACTGACGAGCGAGAGCTGGGCATGCAGATCTCCTTCGTCTATTTTCGCTAGGCTCGGATCACTTTTTCACGGCCGACTGGGCGGCCTCGAGCTCTTTTTTTAGCCTGTCGGCTTCCTTCTGCAGTTCCTGCAGGTGAAGGTGCGTGAGCCCGATCTCCGCCTGGATCCTCTCGATGGACATCATGCCTCCACCGCTGTAATAGAGCTGCCAGAGGCTGTTGAGCTTAAAGGTGGCCGCACCCAGGGCATTGTTGGCCTGTCGCCACTTTTCCTCGAGCTCCTGCATGCTGGGCGCAGGAGGCTTGCCCGGATTCTCGGCTTCCCCCTTAACATCTACATTGTTTTGGGGAGTGACCGTGGCGCGTGGGGACCCGGAACGCGTCACGATCGATTCCTCCTCCCGCGGCTCCGGGGCTTTTCGGCGCACCACGATCCCGGGCTGGGCAGGCACCCTTTTCAGGTCTGCATTGGTGATCACAACGGTCTTCTTGTCTTTGGCTTTTGCCCGACGTTCTTTTTCCTTCTTTGCCAGCTCCACAAGGTCTTGTGAATACAGAAACCCGGTCAAAAGCCCCACGGCACTCATCAGGGAAACGATCTGTCTGGCTCTCATCTTTCTCATGCGGTGTATATATCCTTATTATAGGAGGGATGGGCACAAAGTCAATTCGACTCCGGAGTAGGAACTCAGGGAGCATACCCGATCCGCAGCGGGGGCAGCGGGACCGTGGTTTGCACATGTACGGTCGTTCCATCGGAGACGACCGTGACCGCACCATGGACGTCTGTCCGGTAAACATCGATTCCCAGGGAGAGATATCTCGTTAGGACCTCTACAGCGGGAAGGCCGGCTCTCTGCCTCCCTGTTGAGATCACAACGATCCGGGGAGCCACAGCGTCCAGGAAGGGCCGTGTGCTGGATGACCGGCTGCCATGATGTGGAGATTTCATCACCACGGCTTCGATCTCTCCACACCTCCCAAGGATCTCCTGCTCTGCGCTTGCCGTGATATCTCCGGTCAGCAGGATCGCTGTGCGGCCGTAGCTCAAGCGAAGGACCAGGGAGTCTCGATTCGGATCGGAGTGGGCAACCTGGGGCTCCACCGCCGGGTGCAGCACTTCCACCCAGACGTCCCCTCTCTTTATCCGTCTTCCCCGGTACTGGCGGATGTGGGGAATCGATGCCCGCAGATCACCGTGCAGCCTGCTGAGCTCTCCTTCTGCGGGCTGGGCCGCAGCATCCCAAAACTCTCCCACCTCGAAATTGCGAAACACCGCCTGGAGCCCCCGGCTGTGGTCTGGATGGGGATGGGTCAGGACCACGGTGTCTATTCGTTTGACCCCTCGGTCCCAGAGATAGGGCGAGACGACATGCTCTCCGATGTCGTAGGTGCCTTCGCGCTGTCCCCCTCCATCCACGAGCATGGTCGTCCGATCCGGCATCTCCACCAGGATGGCATCCCCGTGTCCGACATCGATGAAACTGACCGCCAGGTCGGATCTTCCTGCGGAAAAAGGCTGGTAGAGGAGTAGAAACAGCGATATCCCGAACCCCATGGCCTGGATCCGATACTGGACCTTGAAGTACTTGGGGAGAAGCCAGGTCAGCAAAAAAAAGAGGTAGGCCGCACACACAACCAGCGGCGGCGTAGGGACTCGGTAGGTCAACATGGAGATCCGGCTTCCCAAGCGGGCGAGGACCATCAGGGCGGTGAGCAGTGCTCTTACTGGCCAGGCTGCTGGTCCCGCCAGGCCGGGCATTAGCCCTGCAGTGAGCAGGAAAATGTATCCTCCTCCCATGATGCCTGCAACCAGGGGTAGGGCCGCTGCGTTGAGGAAAAGAGGCACCCATGTTACGCGATGGAAAGCCCGGACGGTCAAGGAGATGACTCCGGCCTGTGCGGCCAGTGTGACGGCCAGTAGATCGTGAAGCCTGAGGGGAAGCCGCGGCAGCAGGCGCTTGATCCGGGAAAGAAACAGGATGATCGACAATGTTGCCGCGAAGGTGAGCTGAAAGCCCAGGTCGAAAATGCTGGCCGGCCGCAGGAACAGCAGGATCAAAGCGGAACTGGCGAGGGAATTGAGCAGGTTCACATCCTTCCACAGTGTCTTTCCCAGCACATAGAGCGAAGCCATCAAGCAGGCACGGCCCACAGATGGGCGCCCATCAACCAGGGCGTAGAAAAACAGCAGAGCCAGAAGCATCCAGGAGCATTGCATCCATTCAGGGAGTCCGAGGCGCCGGAGGATGGTGAATAGGAACAGGGACAGGATGGCGATGTGCGCCCCGGAGATCGCCAGCAGGTGGTACAGGCCCGAAGCCTGGAACTCACGGATGGTTTCCGCATCCAGCCGCCCCCTCTCTCCCAACAGCAGAGCTTCGAGCACGGCCCCCTGCTGCTGTATGTGATTCGAGCGGGGATCCCAGAATTGTTGAGTGATGGTCCTAAGGAGTCGCTGCCTCAGGGCTGATACCATGCGTTTGAGGGAACCGGGCCGACCTTGTGAAAGCCGTTCCACCAACCCGGGGGACTTTGTGGAAGCCAGGCGGTGGATGGCCCGTATCTGGTAAGGGCGTTCCAAAGAGACTCCTGGTGTGTTCCGGTAGCCTGGGAACGCGTGCAGGCGCACGGCGGCGCGCACCCTGTCGCCGGGGAGGAGCTGAGTGGGAAGGGTAAAATGAGGGGATTTGGGCACTGACACTCGGAGGTTGCCTCGCATCTCGATGCGTTTCTTTCCGAGGTGCAGGGCAGTGATACGCACATAGAGATGATCCCTCTCTCCTCTCTCGACTGGGGAGCGATAGAGCATTCCCTCTACATCCAGATATTCGGAGGATCGCAGGGTGTGCAGCCGGTTCCGGTGGTAGGAGCGGTCGTGGTGACAAGAAAGACCGGCCCCGATACAGAATTGGGTCAGGAGGAGGCAGCAGAGGGCCCTGGGAAGAGAATGGTAATGGAGAAAGAACACCCAGGACAGGAACAGCCAGGCCGCCACACAGCAGGACCAGGCTCCGACCGGCAGGTTCAGCACGGGGGACGCGGCGATCCCGCCTACAAAACAGAGTGCCAGATAAAGAACCGGGTAAGCCATACACGATGTCCGGAAAGATCAGTATTCCATCCGGTGCTGGGTGGCGAGCCCATCGAGAAGAAGGTGTGCCGCAGCCCTGATTCCGACGGCGATGCTTTTTTCATCTGGATTAAACCGGGGGTTATGCAGGGGAGCGACGGCCGTAGCACCAACGGGCCGGACGCCCAGGAGGAAATAGAAACCCGGGATCCTCTGGCTGAATTCGGAAAAATCCTCAGCCACCATCTGGGGCGGATGTGAGGATACATGCTCTTCTCCCAGGGCAGCCCGCAGGGACGGGAGCAGGATATCTGCCAGGTCGGGATGGTTGTAAACGGGGAGCGTGCCGCGGTTGTACTGAAGTTCGAACTGGGCACCGAGGGGTTTTGATATCCCGTCGGTTATGTCAAACAGCTGTCTTTCGATACGTGTTCGGTTGGCTTCGGTGAGGGTGCGGGCCGTACCGGAGAGTCGGACCTCATCGGCGATGATGTTGGACCGGATGCCCCCCTGGATCATGCCGATGGAGACGACTGCCGGATCATCGGGGCGGATCGTTCGGTTCAGGGTAGAATGGATAGCCAGGACCACCTGTGAGGCGAGGACGATTGCATCGATGCCCTCATAGGGACGTGCCCCGTGGGCGCTCTTGCCCTTCAACAGGATTTCAAAACCATCGGCCCCGGCCAGGGCCGGTCCTGAGGTAAAAAGCGCCTGACCGACTGGCACTTCCGGCCATGCATGGAGAGCGATCATGGCCCATACAGGAGGATCGTCCAGCACTCCCTCCTTGACCATAAGCGAGGCACCGCCTTCTTCACCCGCGGGTGGACCCTCCTCGCCGGGCTGGAAGATGAACTTGATATTGCCCTTGATTTGGTTTTTAAGCTTGACCAGGACCCTTGCCGTTCCCAGAGCGATGGCCGTGTGGATGTCATGCCCACAGGCGTGCATGATCCCGGGATTGAGAGACTGGTAGGGGAGTCCGGTGTCCTCCTGGATAGGCAGGGCATCCAGATCGGCTCGCAGGGCGATCGTCATCCCCGGTTGTCCTCCCCGGAGGAGCCCGATCACTCCGGTCTTCGCGGTCCCGGTTTTGACTTCCAGTCCCATGGAAAGCAGCTGAGAGGCCACCATTTTGGATGTCTCGAACTCTCTCTGGCTCAATTCGGGATTCATGTGCAGGAAGCGGCGGAGTTTGATGATCTCCTGGATATGACGCGTGATCTCTTCATCGATCAGGTAGGCGGTGGTCTTGTCGACTCCCCAGGCAGCGCAGCTGCATGCCAGCAGGAGCGGGAGGATGAGGAGACGGATTCTCTTTGGGCGCTTTGCCATGGTCTGATTCTACATTATTCGTTCTGAGAAACACAATTCCGAGGCTTTATTTAAATGACGCCCTCCGGGGCGCAGGGATCTCATTTGGGGGAGAGCTCAGATCGTGATATCTTCTCTGTAGGTCCCGAAGATCTCGGCGAGCAGCCCTGATATTTCCCCGAGGGATATCCCTTCCTTGACAGCAGCGATCAGAGGCGGCATAAGGTTGTCTCCTGAATTTACGGCCTCCCTCAGTTCGGCCAGTCGGCTTTCCACCCGGGCGGACTCTCGGCTCTGTTTGACTCGACGGAGGTTCTGCTTCTGATTCTGTTCGACTTCCGGCCGAGGCGAATAGAGCGAGAATCGGCCTCTGCTCTCCTCGGATGCATAGGAGTTCAGGCCCACTATCAACCTCTCCCCGGCCTCGATCTCCTTCTGGTAGGCATAGGCGCTTTCCTGGATCTCGCTCTGGATGTATCCTCGTTCGATGGCGAGCAGGACGCCTCCCATGTCATCGATTTTCTGCAGATAGGTTTTGACATCCTGCTCGATCCGAGATGTTAGGTTTTCGATGCAGAAGGAGCCTCCCAAAGGATCCACGGTATCGGCGACCCCACTCTCGTGTGCGATGATCTGTTGTGTGCGCAGGGCGATGCGGGCCGAGTCCTGGCTGGGAAGAGCCAGCGCCTCATCCCGGGAGTTGGTGTGGAGCGACTGGGTGCCGCCCAGCACCGCGGCCAGAGCTTGAAGGGTAACACGGACCACATTGTTATCCGGTTCCTGTGCTACGAGGGTCATGCCGCTGGTCTGTGTGTGAAAACGGAATTTCCAGGACTTGGGATCCTTGGCTTGGTACGATTCGCGCAGCATCCGGGCCCATATCCTCCTGGCAGCGCGGAATTTGGCGATCTCCTCCAGGAAATTATTGTGGGCCGCCAGGAAGAAAGAGAGGCGGGGTGCGAAGGCATCAATATCCAGGCCGGCCTCGATCGCAGCCTGGAGGTAGGCTTTGGCATTGGCGAAGGTGAAGGCGAGCTCCTGAACGGCCGTGGCGCCGGCCTCGCGGATGTGGTAACCGCTGATACTCATGGTGTTCCAGCCGGGAACATTTTCCTGACAGAATGCCAGGATATGCGTGATGATCCGCAGGGAGGGTTCGGGAGGATATATGTAGGTGCCGCGGGCCACGTATTCTTTGAGGATGTCGTTTTGTATGGTGCCTGTCAGCCGGTCCCAGGAGATGCCCCTATTTTCCGCCATCGCCAGATACATGGCCAGCACAATGGCCGCGGTGGCATTGATGGTCATCGAGACCGAGACCCGCTCCAGCGGGATGCCGTCGAACAGGTTCTCCATGTCCTCGAGCGTGTCGATGGCGACGCCCACCTTGCCCACTTCGCCCTCGGCTCGGGGATCATCGGAATCCAGGCCCAGCTGGGTGGGCAGGTCAAAAGCGACGCTCAATCCTGTCTGACCCTGTCCGAGCAGGAAGCGGTACCGCTGGTTGGATTCCGCAGCCGTGCCAAAACCTGCGTATTGACGCATGGTCCAGGGGCGCCCCCGATACATGTCGGGATAGACACCTCGAGTGAAGGGGAATTCGCCCGGCACTCCCAGGTCCTGGTCCGGATCCATCCCCTCAATGTCTTCCGGTGCGAAGCTGGACCTCAACTCGATTCCGGAATGGGTCTTGAAGTCCTTTCGTCGGTCTCGTGTCATTCTTTTCCAGGTCACCGGATGAAGCGGGAGAAGGCGCGCTCCCCCGCGAAGACAGCTCGGTTGGTCAGCAGAGCCTCGATCTCCAGAAGTCGGTTGTATTTCGACACCCGGTCACTGCGGCAGAGGGCTCCCGTTTTTATCTGGCCGGTATTGAGGGCCACACTGAGGTCGGCGATGAATGTGTCGCAGGTCTCTCCCGAGCGATGAGAGATGATACTTGCATATCCGTGGTCGTGTGCATAGGTGACGGTGTCCACGGTCTCTGTCAAGGTGCCGATCTGGTTCAGCTTGATCAGGATGGCATTGCCGATCCCCTTTTCGATACCCTCTTTCAGGATGGCGGGATTGGTAACGAAGTTGTCATCGCCCACCAACTGGACAGCCTCACCCAACGCGTCAGTCAAAATCTTCCAACCTGCCCAGTCGTCTTCTGACAGGCCGTCCTCGATGGAGATGATGGGATAGTCCTTGATCAGGCTCCGATAGAAGTCGACCATCTGCTCTGCGGAGCGGCTTGATCCGTCGGATTTCTTGAAGACATAGGCGCCGTCTGCAAAGAACTCGGAGGCCGCGACATCGAGCGCCAGGTAGACGTCCTCACCCGGCCGGAATCCGGCTCTCTCTATGCTCATCACGATGAGGTCCAGCGCCTCACGATTGGATTTCAGGTTGGGTGCGAAGCCGCCCTCGTCCCCGACAGCGGTGTTGTATCCTTTGTCCTTGAGAGTCTGTTTGAGGTTGTGAAACACCTCCGCAGCCGTGCGGATCGCCTCGGAAAATGAGGTAGCTCCGGTCGGCGCGATCATGAATTCCTGTATGTCGACATTGTTATCGGCGTGCGCGCCCCCATTGAGGATGTTGCACAGCGGTACAGGCAGGATATATCGTTCCCTGGGGCTCAGATAGTCGAAGAGGGGAGTCCCGAGCGACCGTGCAGCAGCGACCGCCGCTGCCATGGATACCGACAGGATGGCATTGGCCCCCAGGTTTTCTTTGGAGGGGGTTCCGTCCAGCTCTATCATCTTTCCATCCAGTTCCTGTTGTGCAGCAGCATCCATGCCCAATACGGCGGGGGCGATGATATCCCGGACGTTTGCAATGGCCTTGAGAACACCCTTGCCGAGGTATCGAGATCTGTCGCCGTCGCGCAGCTCCAGGGCTTCCCGTTTCCCTGTGGATGCTCCGGAAGGGACGGAGGCGGTCCCCTCTGCTCCGGATTCAAGACGGACGCGGGTCCGGATGGTCGGATTGCCTCGTGAATCGAGTATTTCCAGAGGAGAGATCGCTGTGATCATAGTCTTTGCCATTCTATACTCCTTGGGTTATCTGGCGGCACGTGGTACCGGGAAGGGAAAATCTCAGGACGGGAGCGGCTCTACTTTTCCTCTCCCTCTTTGGCGGAGAACTCCGGGATCTTCTTGGAAATATCGTCTTTTTTCTTATCTACAAAGTCCTTGATCGCAGTCACGCCTTCGTTGGTCTTTTCCTTGACGATCTCGATTCCTTTTTCCGCCTCTTTCGTGATCCGGTCATAGCTCTCTTTGGCCTTTTCTCCGGTTTTTACTGCACCTTCCTGGATTTTTTTCCGGGTTTCTTCCCCGCTGGACGGGGCGAACAGCACACCCAGGATAAAACCGGCAGCGGTCCCCAAAAGGAAAGAGAGGGTGACTTCAACAGCGCTCGAGCCTCTATTATCCATTTTCTTCCTCCTTTTTCTTTTTCCGCCATTGACGCATGATCAGCCGGACTAGGGGCAGCACGAACGGCCAGTATCGGGTTGCGGGCTTCATGATCCGGGTCGACAGGAACATGGTGGCGTCGGAGATACCGACGGCGGTTTTGCGGGCTGCATCGACCACATCTCCCAATTCCTCTACCTTCTGGTTGACCTTCAGGCTCGTGGAGTTCAGATTGGTCACGAGTTCGCGGGCCTCGATCAGGGTCTTCTCGCCTTCCCGCGCGGTCTTCCGCATCTGGTTCAGGAACATGGCCAGGAAAGTCACGGCGACCACGGCGGCAAAGGTGAGGACCAGGAAGAGAAACTGAGAAAGCGTCAGCGACATGGTATCTTATACATAAAGAAAAAATCAGGGTTTGTCAAACGACCCTATTTAAAGAGGACCTTTATCGCGTCGGAAATACCATACTCTGATTCGATCTGGGATAGGATCCCGGCGTATGCCGCGGTGTCTCCGGAATCGAGAGCCCGCTCCCATTGCTCCAGCAGTTCGGAGGGAGCGAAAAGGGGCTTCATCTTCCGCAGGCGATGGATGCCGCGGAGGGCCTGCCACTGCGTATACATAAGCAGGGCCAGGATCCCGAAAAATACGTTGGGGCCGGGAAGCAGCGCCATCAGGCCGGAGACCGGGAGCAGCACCGCCTCGATGATGAGGAGCAGGATGTGTTTGCTCCTCTGTTTCTGCAGGAAGAAGAAAAACCGGCGGCGGATCTTCTTTTCGGGGGTTCCCCGAGCGTGCTTGATCGACACCTGGTCCGCCTCGTGCTTGACGATCCTCGCCAGGGCCTGCTCCTGGTGGAGGATGCGGGGGGGGAGCAGCATGAGTTTTTGCTTCGCCGCTGCCCAGATCCTCTGCAGGCGGGAAAATTCGACCTGGATCTCCTGGCTCTGCTGCGAGGAGAAGAATCGGAACTTTCCTCGGAAGTCAACGACAAAGAAGAAACCCATGGTCCCCTCATTCTAGCACTTCCCTCCGGAAGTTGACAATCATAGGGGATGCCCCTAATATTTATAGGAATAACCAGAGCAAAAAGGAACCGAGCTGTGAAACACGAGTACACATTCTCACTGATCGAAAAGAAGTGGCAGCGCGTCTGGGAAGAGCAGAAGACATTCAGGGCTGGAGGTGATGTGGCGAAACCCCGGTGCTACTGCCTGGAGATGTACCCGTATCCTTCCGGTCGCATCCATATGGGGCATGTGCGCAATTTTTCCATCGTGGACGTGATCTCACGCTTTAAGTTCATGCAGGGCCTCGACGTCCTCCATCCGATCGGTTGGGACGCATTCGGGATGCCTGCTGAGAACGCGGCGATAGAACAGGGCATCCACCCCAGAGAGTGGACCCTGAGCAACATCGCTCACATGAAGGCCCAGCTGAAAAAGTTGGGCTTCAGCTACGACTGGGATCGCGAGGTCACAACCTGCCTCCCAGAATACTACACCTGGAACCAGTGGATCTTCCTGAAACTCCTGGAACGAGGCCTGGCCTACCGGAAGCGGAGCCAGGTGAACTGGTGTCCGAGCTGTCAGACGGTGCTGGCCAACGAGCAGGTCGTAAACAGTGGGTGCTGGCGCTGTGACTCCGAAGTGTCCATAAAGCAGATGGAACAGTGGTTTCTCAAGATTACCGACTATGCAGAGGAGCTCCTCTCGGGGCTGGATCAGCTCCGGAAGTGGCCGGAACACGTGCTCGTCATGCAGAGGAACTGGATCGGCCGGAGTACGGGCGGACAGGTAAGGTTCCCCCTCAAGGAAGGCCAGGGTGAGATCGAGGTCTTCACCACACGGCTCGACACAATCTACGGTGCCACCTTCATGGTGCTCTCTCCCGAACATCCCCTTACCGATCGCCTGGTTGAAGATGCCGATGACCGCCGCAGGCTGCAGGGATGGATCGATCAGAGGCAGATGGCCGCGGCAGGGGAAACGGAAAAGGACGGCATCGACACTCACAAGACCGCAGTGAATCCTTTCACGGGAGAAGAGATCCCGGTCTGGGTTGCCAATTATGTGCTCATGGAATACGGGACAGGTGCCATCATGGCGGTCCCTGCACATGATGAGAGGGATTACGAGTTTGCGAGTAAATATGATCTCACCATTCGGGAGGTCGTCTCACCCGGGCCGGGCGAGGATCCGAAAGAGGGAATCTTCTCCGGGTACGGGACGGTCATCAATTCCGGGCCATTCTCCGGAATGAGCTCACATGACGCCATGGAAAAGATGGCGGATCTTGCCCAGGAAAAAGGCTTTGGCCACAAACAGGTCCAGTACCGGCTCCGCGATTGGGGGATCTCTCGGCAGAGATATTGGGGCACTCCCATCCCCGTCATCTATTGTGAGGACTGCGGTGTGGTTGGTGTCCCGTACGAGGATCTGCCAGTGAGGCTGCCCGATGATGTCGATTTTTCCGGAGAGGAAGGATCCCCCTTGGAATCTCATCCGAGCTTTGTCGAGGCCCCCTGTCCCCAGTGTGGAGGCCCAGGACGGCGCGAGACCGACACCATGGACACGTTCTTCGATTCGTCCTGGTACTATTTCCGCTACTGTTCTCCTCGGGCCGATCAGCTGCCGTTCGATCCGGAACAGGCCAGGGACTGGCTGCCGGTGGATGTCTATGTGGGTGGAGTGGAGCATGCCATACTGCACCTGATCTATGCGCGTTTTTTCTGCAAGCTCCTGCGCGACCTGGGGCTGACCGAGATAGATGAGCCGTTTCCGTTTTACCTCAGCCAGGGGATGGTGACCAAAGACGGGGCCAAGATGTCCAAATCCAAGGGCAACGTGGTGGATCCGGACGAGATGATCACGAAATACGGAGCGGACGCCACACGCCTGTTCATGCTGTTCGCCTCTCCTCCGGAAAAGGAATTCGCCTGGGATGAAAAAGGTATCGAGGGGACCTCCCGATTCCTGCACCGGATCTGGAAATTCTATCATGAGTTTGCCGGAGTGTTGAGTGCCGATGGATCTGGATCAGATTCCATCGGCCAGGAAACCCCCCCGGCTCCGCTCCGGGTGAAGCTGCATCAGACCGTGCGGAAGGTCACCCTGGACATCGATAAACGGTACCACCTCAATACAGCGGTGAGCTCTATCATGGAACTGTTCAACCGCATCAAACGCGATGCCCCCGCTCTGAGGGAAACGCCTGAGGGAACAGCCCTGCTGCGAGATGCATTCGGCTGTCTGCTCCAGCTGCTCGCTCCCTTCGCGCCCTTCCTCACGGAGGAGCTCTGGGAGAGAACCGGGCGCAGCTCGGTGATCGCCAGGAGTCCCTGGCCGCAGTATGATGCCGATCTGGCGCAGGAGGAGACCGTCACGGTCGTCGTGCAGGTCAACGGCAAGGTCCGGGCCAAGTTCGAGCCGGAACGGGATCTCCCGGAAGATGAGGCAAAAAGGGCGGCGTTAGAACTAAAACGGATCCAGCATCTTTTAGCCGGACGGGAGCCTCGCAAGATCATCTACATCCCGAATAAACTCGTGAACATCGTATTATGAAACGGGGATAGTATATGCGAAACCTATGGGTAATACTAAGCCTGAGCTTCCTCATGCTGAGCTGTGGCTACGGGCTCAGGGGGACGGGGAGTTCGCTTCCTCCTCACATCCAGACGATCAGTGTCCCTATGTTCGAAAACAACACGACGCGCTTCCAGCTGGACCTGAAACTGACGCAGGGCGTCCGTGATGAACTGGTGGCACGCGGCAAGGTGGATATCACGGCCGACAGGACGGGAGCGGATGCGGTCCTGATCGGCGAGATCACAGCATTCACTGTCCAGCCGATCGGCTTCGGTCAGGATGCTACGGCAAACTCCTACAACATCATCGTGGTGGCGAAGATCGTTTTACGCGATCTTGTCAACAACCGGGTTCTGTTCTCCAATCCCCACTATTCCTACCAGCAGTCATACGACGTGCCTGACGGAACCGATTTTGAGTCCATCCAACAGCAGGCGATTGATGCCGTGGCCGTGAAATTCGCCCGGACGCTGGTCATCAATCTCCTGGAGGGATTCTAAGGCGTGGCCTCGTCTCAGGGGAACGTTGGGAAGGAACACGCGCCCGGATATCTCTTTTACGGAGAAGATACCTACCCGGCCTATCTGTTCGTTCAGGAGCTGAGGGAATCCCTGGCGGCCCCCGATGTGCTTCCGCTGGAACGATTCGACCTGGCGGTTCGGAAATGGCCGGAGATCCTGGATGCGGCCCGCTCTTCGTCACTCCTATTTCAGGCGGCACAGATCATCCTGGTGGAAAGCCCGCCGCGCAAAAATGACAGGGTACCATCCCCGCAAGAAAAGCCCTCGGACAGGGATAAAGGCATGATATCTGCCTATTTTGCCGATCCAACTCCAGGAACGGTCTTGGTGATGATCTATCCGGGCAAGATCAGGGGGAACTCCCCCCTCGTCAAATTCTTCGGAAGGCTGCCCGCTCATGCCGTACGGCTCGAGGAGATCCGACCGGTCAAGGGAAACAGTCTGGCGTCCTGGGTCGGGAGGCGTTTTCAGATCAAGGGTAAGAATCCATCTCCAGACGCTGTGGAGAGGCTGATCGAGCTGGTAGGGAGCGATCTTCGATTCTTGGACAAAGAGGTGGAAAAGATCACGACCTATGTGGGCGACAAGGACCGCATCGTGGAAGAAGATGTCGATCAGGTCTCCGGCTGGATCAAGTCCTATGTGGAGTGGGAGCTCTCCGAGCATCTGGAGAGGGCCGACTACCGGCAGTGCCTGCTCATCCTGCACAAACTCCTGGAACAGGACGGCATCGTCCCCGTCCGAATCCTGGCACTCGTCTCGGGATTTTTTCGGGACGTCCTCCTGGCCAAGCTCAGGCTGAAGGAGGGGACAAAGGACCGGAAGGCGATCTTCCAGGAGATCAAGCCTCAGATCAAGGAGTCGTTCCGGGGGCTGTATGAACGGCAGTTCCACGCGATGTTCTCCCTGGCCGAAGGGATATCGTGGGCGGAGCTGCGGCACATCCTGAACAGCCTTGGGGATGTAGACACCAAGCTCAAGAATACATCTCTTGCTTTTAAGACCCTGATGGAGGGATTTCTCTTCGAGTACTGCTGGATTCGAAAATACGGCCGCGCCCCAAGCCAGCGCTGACCGGTTTGCGAGGGAGGGGCGATCCTTAGGGATTCCCACGCTGTGCAGATTTTTCCCTCGTCTTTCAATCAAGGGGAATGTGAAATCGGTCTATTTAGCTGTGGCGGGCTTGATCATTTCCACTTGGCGGCTGAGCCGGGATTTGTACCGGTCACCTGTGTTATTGTGGATGGTGCCCTTTTTTACGGAAACATCTATGATGGAAAACGTCTGGGAAAGCAGGGTCTGAGCTGTTTCGCTGTCTTTCTTTTCGATGGCAACCCGCAAATTCTTGATCTGGGTCCGCAGGGTAGACTTGTTCCTTCTGTTGATCGCGTTCCTACGCAGGTTCCGCCGCCATTGGCGTATAGCGGACTTGTGTTGCGCCATTATGGTCTCCTCTTCAAATGGAACATGCATAATAAGCTATTTTTCCCCCCAAGTCAAGGCCATCGGGAGTATACGAAACCACAGGCGTTTGTGATAGACTAAAGTCCTCTCCAAACATGGGACACTCGGCAGGAGAGCATAACGATCATGAAGCGTGAAAGCGGCAACCGCAGACTGCTGCGCTCTACTCTGGCTGTGTCGGTCCCGACTTTCCTCAGCCGGATCCTCGGCTATGTCCGGGATCTGATCCAAGCGAACTATATGGGGACCGGTAAGGGGATGGACGCATTCACTATCGCCTTCCTCATCCCGAATCTGCTCCGCCGCCTGACGGCCGAAGGGGCCATGACGGCAGCTTTCATCCCCGTCTTCACACAGATCAAGAGCCGGGAGACCAGGGACAAATTGTGGCGCTTCGCCAACGCCTTCTTCTTTGACCTGACCCTGGTCATGGCCGTCCTCACACTCCTCGGAGTTCTGCTCTCTCCCCTTCTAGTGCGGCTCCTGGCAGGCGGTTACGCCGAGGTCCCGGGAAAGCTGGAGCTGACCATCGTCCTCACCAGGATCATGTTTCCCTACATATTCCTGGTCAGCCTGGCCGCTCTGGTCATGGCCGTCCTCAACTCCTTCCATAAATTTTTTGTTCCCGCCTTCACTCCGGTTCTTTTCAACCTCGCCATCATAGGCGCAGCCGCCCTGTGGGCCGGCCGTGTGGACGAGCCGGCCTATGTGTTTGCCGGCGGCGTGATCGTGGGGGGGATCCTGCAGCTGGCGTTCCAGATCCCATATGCCTGGCGGCAGGGCATGCGTTTTCAGCCCCTCCTGACCTTCACACACCCGGCGGTGCGCAAGGTGGGACGCCTGATGATCCCAGGGATCTTCGGTGCGGGAATCTACCAGATCAATGTCTCCATCAGCCGGATGATCGCATCCACCCTGGAGGAAGGGAGCGTGGCCTCGCTCTATTACTCCTCCCGCATCCAGGAACTGACCCTGGGCCTGTTTTCCATCGCCCTGTCCGTCGCCTTACTCCCCACCCTCTCCGAACTCGCGGCCCGGAAAGACATACCGGAGATGAAGCGCACCCTGCAGTTCTCATTAAAGATGATCACGTTCATCACATTCCCTGCCACCCTGGGCCTGCTCATCCTGCACAGGCCCATCGTCCAGGTCCTGTTCCAGTACGGCCGGTTCAGTTCCCTCTCCACGGACATGACCGCGTCGTGCCTGCTCTACTTCGCCCTGGCGATCCCCGCCCTCTCCGGAGTGAAGGTCGTGGTGCCGGCGTTCTTCTCTCTGAAAGACACCAGGACTCCCGTGATCGTGGCCTTCTTCACCATGTTCATCTATATCGCATGTTCGCTTTGGTTGATGGGCCCTCTGCGGGTGGCCGGGATCGCCCTGGCTCTGGCCATCTCGTCCCTTATCAACTTCATAAGCCTCTATGTCATGCTGGAGAGGAAGATCGGCGTCATGCCCAAGCGGAATACACTGTTCTTTGCCCTGAAAGCGGCGATCTTCGCCGCCGCCATGGCCGCCGTGATCCGGATCTTCTTCCTTCGGTTCCCCTTCAGCACGGCAGCCACTCTGGAAAAGATCGGTATCCTCTTGGCCACCATCCTGGTAGGGATCGCTGTCTATTTGGGACTCAACCTGATCTTCAGCCGGAATGAGGTCTCGAGCCTGAGGCAGGTGTTTTCCAAAAGGGACCAGGCTGGGGAAGGTGATGTGACATGAAGATTGTACTGCAGAGGGTCAAAGAGGCATCGGTAAGCGTTGGACAGAAGACCGTGGGGCGGATCGGTCGCGGCCTGTGCCTGCTTGTGGGAGTGGAGAAGGGAGACACCGAAGGCGCCGCCGATTATCTGGCCCAGAAGATCGTCGAACTCCGCATATTCTCCGATCCTGCAGGCAAGATGAACCTGTCACTCCTCGATATCGGGGGGGGAGTGTTGGCGGTCTCTCAGTTCACCCTGGCCGGGAGTCTTCGCAAGGGCCGTCGCCCAAGTTTTGACCGAGCTGAGGTTCCCGAGACAGCGGCCCTCCTGTTCGATCATTTTATCGAGCGCCTGCGAAACAGAGGAGTGGAGGTGGCGACAGGCGAATTCGGAGCCATGATGGACGTCCAGCTCATCAATGACGGCCCCGTGACTTTTATCCTCTCCCGTGATCCCTAAGAAAACTTGAGGTCTGAGGCTTTTTGTAACGCTTTCTCCGCAGATGCGCGGACGAAATTATTGCCGTCCTGAGCCAGGCGCGCCAGCAGGGCCAGTGATTCCTCGCCGCCGATCTCCCCCAGGGCCCAAGCCGCCTGGATCCGGACATCCGTGTTGGGATCTTCAAGTATGGCTTCGATTTTTTTTGTGGATTGCGGGTCCCTTCTGAATCCCAGGATCCGGAGGCTCCCGCTCTTGATGTACCAGTGGAGAGCCGTGAGCCTCGGATAGACACGCTCCAGGTCGAGCTCCTCGCGTTCGCTCAAGGCCTTGACGATGAGGTCACGTATCGTTTCATTGGCTTCATCGAGGCAGCCCAGCAGCACGTCACACACCCAGGGCTCTGGATTCTTTGCGAGGTCCTGGATGAATCTGAGTCTGGCCCGGGTTTCCTGCGTAGACTTGATCTTCTCCAGGGTGGCGAGGGCGTGGCCCTCCACCTTCGTGTCCTTGTGATCGGCTTGAGTCATGATCGGCTGCCTATCTAGACCATCTCCAGGAGGTGGCCCATTTTGTCCTTTTTGGTCTTCAGATAGCGTCTGTTTTCCTTGCAGGGCGGGATCTCGAGGGGCTCTCGGTCCACGATCTCCAGCCCGTATCCTGCCAGGCCAATGAATTTACGAGGATTGTTGGTGATGAGCCGCAGCTTGGTGACACCAAGTGAAACCAGGATCTGGGCCCCCAGGCCGTAATCGCGGTGATCGGACTTGAAGCCCAGTCTCTCGTTGGCCTCTACGGTGTCGATCCCATGGTCCTGGATGGCATAGGCCTTGATCTTGTTGGCCAGCCCGATGCCCCGGCCCTCATGGTTCAGGATGTAGAGGATGACGCCCTTCCCTTCCTTCTCGATGATCTCCATGGAACGATTCAGCTGGTCTCCACAGTCACAGCGGGAGGAACCGAAGGTGTCTCCGGTCAGGCACTGCGAATGGGCCCGAACCAGGGTGGGCTCGTCCGGTGTGAGATCTCCCTTGACCAGGGCCACGTGCTCTTCGCCATGGATCGAGTCCACGTAGGCGATGATCTTGAAGTGGCCGTACTTGGTCGGGAGGTCGGCCTCCTCGATCTTCTCGACCAGGATCTCGTGCTGCATGCGGTATTTGATGAGGTCAGCGATGGTGACGATGGGGATGTCGTATGTCTGGCTGAAGGCCTCCAGGTCTGGCATGCGAGACATGGTCCCATCATCGTTCATGATCTCGCAGATGACGCCGGTCGCATCCAAGCCAGCCAGGCGTGCGATGTCCACCGAGGCTTCTGTCTGCCCGGCTCTTTTCAGGACTCCGCCTTTTGCGGCCTCAAGAGGGAAGATGTGCCCGGGCCTCGCCAGGTCCGCGGGCTTGGTCTCGGGATCGATGGCGACCAGGATGGTCTTGGCCCTGTCATATGCAGAGATTCCGGTTGTCGTGCCCTCCTTTGCGTCGATGGAGACTGTAAAGGCGGTCTGGAACTGGGCGGTGTTGTCCGATACCATAAGGGGAAGGTCCAGCGCCCGGGCACGTTCCCGGGTCAGGGACAGGCACACGAGCCCGCGTCCGTGTTTGGCCATGAAATTGATGATGTCCGGCGTGACCTTCTCCGCGGCGACCATCAGGTCGCCCTCGTTTTCACGGTCCTCATCGTCTACGATGATGATCAGCTTGCCGGCTTTGACGGTCTTGATGGCGTCTTCAATAGAGGAAACGCCCGTGGATGGAGACATCGTGTTTACCTTTCTAACCTATCTTCGGCTCAGGATTTGAGTTTCCAATTATACACATATTTACCGATTATGTCACACTCGATATTGACCTCACGGCCCGGTCTCCAGAGCCCGAGATGGGTCTGCTCCAGCGTGATGGGGATGACCTCAACATCGAGGACCGACGTGGAGAGAGAGGCGATCGTCAGGCTGACCCCATCGAGCGCCACGGATCCCTTGGGGACGAAGTAGGCCTTCAGTTCCGGCGGATAGGCGACCGCGATGCGCTTCCCGACGCTCCGCTGAGAAACGCTCCGCACCCTGCCAACCCCATCGATATGTCCGGTGACCAGGTGCCCCCCCAGGGGGGATGCCAGCGTGAGAGGCGCTTCCAGGTTCAGGGCATCTCCCCTTTTCAGGGATCCGAGCGTGGTTTTTTCCAGGGTTTCCTGCGAAAGGTTGAAATACAGCGTGTCTCCCTCCCTCCGGATGAGGCTCAGGCAAACCCCGTTGACGGCCAGGCTGTCACCCGGAGCGAGAGCACGGCCCAAATCCGAGACCGAGAGGCCCATCTCTGTCCTGCCCCGTTGAAATCCCAGGAACTCACCTTGGTGTGTGATAATGCCTGTAAACATTAAAAATATCCTTCTATTAAGACGTCATCCTGGATCCTGAATTCTCGGATCCTATTGAGCCCCTGGGCATCCTGCAGGTGCTGGATTCCCCTTCCCTGAAAAAACGATGGGGCCCGGGCCCCGCCTATCAGCTTGGGAGAGACGCTGACCAGGAACTTATCGGCCAGGCGGTTTTCCAGGAAATCCGTGTGGACCTGGCCCCCTCCCTCCACGAGAACGCTGGAGATCTCCCGCTCGGCCAGCCGGGAAAGGATCTCCGGGAGATGAACGCGCCCCTGCGAGAGTGGAACAGGGATGATCTGCGCGCCCTTCTTTTCCAGGGCGATCCTCTTTTTGGCCGGGGCCTGTGGGCCAGTGAAGATCAAGATGTCACCTCGAGAAAGCGTCTCTAGGATCCGTGCCGTGTGGGGAAATCTGAGGTGGGAATCCAGGATGATCCGGACCTGTCGCTTCTTGCCCCAGTGAGGATGTCGGACCGTGAGCCGGGGATCATCCCTGAGCAGCGTGTTGATCCCCACCAGCAGGGCATCATATTCTCCTCGTAACAGATGGATGTAGTCCCGTGTGGCTGAGGAGGATATCCACTGTGAGTCCGACGAGGTTGTCGCGATCTTGCCGTCCAGAGAAACCGCGGCCTTGAGAGTCACAAAGGGAATCTTCTGTGCGGCATACTTGACGTATACTTCGTTCAGTGTCCTGTTTCGTTCTTTCAGCAATCCCACGGACACCTCGATCCCGGAGGCCCGCAGTCGACGGACACCCTTCCGAAAGACGTTGGGATTGGGATCATAGTCTGAGATCACGACGCGCTTCAGGCCGGAGCCCCGTACGAGATCTATGCAGGGCGGAGTGCGGCCCCAGTGTGTGCATGGCTCCAGGGTGATGTAAGCCGTGGCGCTCCGGGCCCGCTGCCCGGCCCGCTCCAGGGCCAGGGCCTCTGCATGGGGTTTGCCAGCCTTCTCGTGATACCCCCACCCGATGATCTCTCCTGCCTTGACGACCAGAGCTCCCACATAGGGATTGGGGCTGGTGTATCCCCGGGCCTTTTCAGCCAGGGCATAGCACATTTCCAGGTATGCGGCATCCTGCAGGCGGGAGTTCATGAGAGCAGCGCGTCGGCGAATTCCTGGGGGGAAAATTGGAGGATATCCGAATCTCCTTCGCCGGTCCCGATGAATTTAATGGGGAGCTTGAGTTCGTCCACGATGCTGAGAGCACATCCCCCCTTTGCGGTGCCGTCCAGTTTGGATAGAAATATTCCCGTGAGAGCGGAGAACTTCAGAAATTCTCGTGCCTGGATCAGGGCATTCTGGCCGATGCTGGCGTCCAGCACCAGGAATACCTCCTGGGGAGCCCGCTCGATCTCCCGGGAGATGATCTTCTGGATCTTCTCGAGCTCGCTCATGAGGTTCGCGTTGGTGTGGACACGGCCCGCGGTGTCGATCAGCAGCAGGTCGAACCTCCGGGCTCGGAACGACTGCATGGCATCGTAGGTAACAGAAGCCGGATCCGCCCCGTACTGGCCTCGAATGACGGGAATGTTCAGGCGTTTCCCCCAGATTGAGAGCTGTTCCTGTGCCGCAGCCCGGAATGTATCCGCAGCCACCATCATGACCTGTTTTCCGTCAGCCTGGAAATGCCCGGCCAGCTTGGCGAGAGAGGTGGTCTTGCCCCCTCCATTGACCCCCACGAACATGACCACGGACTGGGGCTGATCCAGAGCGAGCGTGATGGGATGTTGAGAGAGGATGGCGATGATCTCCTGCTTTAGCAGGGTCCGGATCCCTTCGGAGGAATCGGTCTTTTTGCTGTTCTCCCGCAGGTGTTCGACGATCTTTTCGCTGGTGGACACCCCGATGTCAGCCAGGATGAGCGTTTCCATAAGGTCATCCAGGATCTCCTCACGGTTCTTGCTGGTGGAAAGCAGTTCGTCGATCCGGCTTTTGACGGTCTGGCGTGTCCGGGATAGCTTCTCTTTGAGGCTGATCATGGTGGCACTGCCATTATATTTTTCGGTCCGGGCAAAGTCAACGAAACCCGGGGCAGGATTGGCATTGAGGGTTGAGAAGAGTTGTGGTATGGTTAGGGGCTAAATGAATCGCGCCGAGTGGATATTTACCGATGCAGACCCCAGGGCCGAGGCTCTGGCCTCCGAGCTCGGCATTCCCGCCAAGATCGCCAGGATCCTGGTCAACCGCAAGATCGTCGATGCCCAAGGAGCCCAGAGCTTCCTGCACGGAACCTGGGAGGATCTGCATGATCCCTTTTTGCTGAAGGGCATGCGTGCCGCAGTCGAAAGGCTCCGCCAGGCCGCGTCCAAGGGGGAAAAAGTCCTGATCTTCGGCGACTATGATGTGGACGGCGTCCTGTCCGTTGTGGTCCTTTCCCGAGCACTCTCCACCCTGGGGGCAGAGGTGGATCACTACATCCCCGATCGGCTGGAAGAGGGCTACGGCCTCAAAACGAGTCACATCCGTATTGTGGAAGAGAGGCAAGCTCAGGTCGTCATCAGCGCGGACTGCGGCATCAAAGCGGTGGATTTTGTGCGGGAAGCCACACAGAAAGGCGTGGACGTCATCATCACGGACCACCATCTGCCGGGGGATCAGCTCCCCGAGGCGTTGGCGGTGCTCAACCCCGTGTTGCCGGATTCCGGGTATCCTCACAAGAGCCTGGCCGGGATCGGAGTGGCGTTCAAGCTGATACAGGCGCTGTTTCAAGGACATCCCAGGGAGTCTCAGCTCCCTCACTACCTGAAGTTGGTGTCCATCGGGACCGTTGCGGATATTGTGTCGCTGACCGGGGAGAACCGGATCTTCGTCCGGCAGGGGCTGCAGGGGTTGGACCGAGTCTCCAATCCGGGGCTCAAGAGCCTGCTCTCTGTTTGCGGGCTGGAGCAGAAGGGCGTCCAGGTATCTGACATCGGCTTCCGCATCGCACCACGGATCAACGCGGCCGGACGGATGGGTCGAGCAGATATGGCCGTCCAACTATTTTTTTCGGGATCATTAGAAGAGGGTGGGAGGATCGCCTCCGAACTTGATGCGATGAACGCTACCCGACAGGGGATTGAGAGAAAGATCTATTCCCAGGCCACTCAGCGGGTGCGCTCCCAGAGCTTGGACCAGCGCTACAAGCTGCTTGTCCTTGGCTGCGATGAGTGGCACCGTGGCGTGATCGGGATCGTGGCCTCCAAACTCAAGGATGACTTTCACCGCCCCGTACTGCTGTTCGCGTATGATAATGGAAGGGCCCACGGGTCGGGGCGATCTATCCGCGAATTCCCCTTGATCGAATGCCTGGACCACAGCCGCCAGTATTTCCACAACTACGGGGGACACCCCATGGCCGTGGGGTGCGAGCTCGATGTCGACAATCTCCCTCAGCTCAAGCAGACCATGAATGCCTATGTCGAGAGCCGCATCAACGAGGATGACCTCAGACGCAAGATCCGGATCGATACCCGCCTTGACTTCGATGACATCGGCGCCGCGTTCCTCGATCACTTCGCGCTCCTCACTCCCTTCGGAGTCGGCAATCCCAAACCCATCTTTGCCACCGATGATGTCGAAGTGGCGGCCACTCCCCGACGGCTGAAGGAACGGCACATCAAGCTCCTCCTTAAACACAACGGCCGATACTTCGATGCAGTGGGTTGGAACAAGGGCGATTGGATCGATTCCCTCAGCAAGGGGAGCCGGGTTTCCGTTGTTTACTCGCTCCAGGTCAAGAAATATCTGGGCGAAGACCGCCTGACCCTTGTCCTGGAGGATATGCTCCCGTCCGGCACTGTTCCCTCCTGATTCTGTACCCCTATCTGACTCCCCCGGCCTCATCGGAATGATGAATTGGGCTGCCGGGAATTCATTTCGCGGGCCGGACAGGGTATAATGATACCAAGCATGATAAAGAAAAGGATCCGACCCGCCCTGATGTTCAAGGTCTTCATCGCCCTGGTCATGCTTGCGGCCGTGTCCCTGATCGTTCAGAACTTCATTAGCCGCTCGAGCCGCAGGCCCAGGGTTCCTGTTGTGGATGCGGGGATCGCAGATCAGAAGGTGGAGACAACCGAGGAGATCCAGCACTTCCAGTTGCGCAAGGGAGAGGTCGACTATGAGGTCCGGGCTGCCCGGCATTACATCGGGGAGGACGGGCTCTATCACTTGGAAGGGGATGTCCGGCTCAAGTTTCCGGGCAGGGCCGACGGTGAGGATGTCGAGTTGACGGCCGGCGAGATCGTGCACGACAAGGAGAATGCGTTCTTTCGCCTGCTGGGGGGGGCGGTCCTGCAGGCAAAAGACCTCCGGATCGAAGCGGAATCTTTCGAATATCGGACGGAGACGGAACGCCTGTTCACCGATCTTCCGGTCGTCTTCACCTCCGAGCGCGTTTCGGGTTCGGCAGACAGTGCTGTGTATCGAGCTCCGAACCAGAGGCTGACCTTGACGGGTCAGGTCAAACTGAGCTTGACGCCCGCCTCGGATCCATCGCGGACAGTATTGATAGAAGGGAAGGAGCTGGATTATCTGTATTCCAAAGGATCGGGTACGATTCGAGGAGATGCCCGCATCCGTTCCGAGGAAAGCTTCGCGAATGCTTCATTCATCCGGTTCGAGCTTTTTGCTGATAAAGAAAACCTCAAGTCGATCCTCATGCGGGGCGATGTGCATATCGTGGCTTCAGGCCTGGATTCTTCCGAATCCGGCCCCGAGAGCGCGGGGCAGTTTGATAGGGCCGAGCGTCGGGAACTCAGGGCCCGTAGGGTGTTGATCCGGGCTTGGCACAACTCGCAGGGTATCCGATCCCTGGAGGCCGAGGGGAAGTGCTATCTGCGACAGGATACCGAGGGCGGAGAGTTCATAGAGACCGAGGCCGACCGCATCGATATTAAGTTCAACCTCGAGGGCAGGATGAAGACGTTCCATGCCGCTGGCCATGTCAATATGGCAGAGAAGCGGGAGGGAGAGAACCGCACTGTTCGGGGAGAAGTCCTCTCTATCGAGGACAAGAAACAGACTCTGCACGTGGAAGGAGGCGAGGCGTCGAGGGCGCGTATCAAGGCCGGGGACTACGAGATCGAAGCGGATGTTCTCGATATCAAACTCAATAGCCGGAACCTGGATGGAAAGGGGCGGGTCAATGTCATAATGACCACGCCGCAAACGGAGGCCCCCGCCGTCGGCTTTTTTAGCGGGACGGGTGCGGTCTTCATCAAAGCGGAAGAGATGAGATATTCCGGAGAGAAGAGACGTTTTCTTTTTAAGGAAGATGTGAAAGTTTGGCAGGGAAAGGAGACGATGCTGACCCAGGAGATGACCGTTTTCAGGGAGGACGGGAACATGGTGTGCAGTCAGGGGGTGGAAACTCACATCACGGTCAATCCCAAGGGCGAAGAGGAGTACGACCTCGAGATCCGTGCCGACAACCTGGAATACAAGCCGAGTGCCAGACGCTTGATCTACAGCGGCAACACCAGTGTCAAGGTGGAGGCCTCGGATCTGAAGGCGGATAGGCTCGTCATCCTCCTGAGCGAAGGGGATAACCGGATTCAGACGGTGCGCGCCCTCGGTGATGTCGAGGTCATCCGTGAGCTGTACCGGGCGGAGGGAAAGGAGGCGGTTTTCGACCTGGAAAAGGAAACCATCCAGCTGAGCGGCGGGCCTGTGCTGACGCATCAGCTTAAGGGCAAGGTCCAGGGGGACAAATTGACTTTTCACCTGGCCGATGATAGAATCGTCGTCGAAAATACAGGCAGGGAAAGGTCCGAGATCGTCATTAAAGAACCGTGAAAGATGAGCCATCAGCTGGAAGCGTCTGGGCTGGAAAAGAGCTACCACCGGAAAAAGGTCGTCGACGACGTCTCTGTCCATGTCAAGAAGGGTGAGATCGTTGGCCTCCTGGGACCGAATGGAGCCGGGAAAACGACGACCTTTTCCTTGATCCTCGGGCTGATCCCCTCGGATGGAGGGCATGTCCATCTGGATGGAGAGGACATCACACATCTCCCGATGTATGCCCGGGCCCGACGAGGGCTTTGCCTTCTCCCTCAGGAACCTTCCGCCTTCCGTCGCCTGAGCGTGCGTGATAACCTTTTCTCCATAAGGGAGATGAGCCGTGATTATGGGGAGCACAAGAGCAGTGATCCCGACAGCATCCTCAAGGAGTTGGGGCTGAGTCGGTTGGCGGATGCCAAGGCCTACACTCTCTCGGGTGGAGAGCGGCGCAGGCTGGAGATCGCACGGGCTCTAGTCGCGCAACCGGAATACATCCTCCTGGACGAGCCCTTTACCGGAATCGATCCCCTGGCGCTCGCGGACCTGCAGGAACTCATACTCTCTCTACGGGCCAGAGGGCTCGGGCTGCTTATCACGGATCACAGCGTGCGCGAGACGCTCAAAATCACCGACCGGGCCTACATCATAGACAAAGGCAAGATCCTCAAGGAAGGCTCCCCGGATGAGCTGGTGGCTTCGTTCGAAGTCCAACAGAGCTATCTGGGAGAGGGCTTCAATCTGGATTGATCATGGCGCTCAAACAACAGCTCCATCAGCGGCAGGTACAGAAGCTCATCCTGGCCCCTGCGCTCCAACAGGCCATCAAGCTGCTGCCTCTGACCAACCTGGAGCTGATCGAGATCATCGATGCCGAGCTCTCGCAGAATCCCATGCTTGAGACACAGGAAGAAGAGGCCCCCGAAAAGCAGCAGGAGGAAGTGGAAAAAGAGAGTCCGGGAGAGCCCTCAAAATCCGAGACTTACGAGCCGGAGAGCCTGGTCGATGACAAGGAGTTCGAGACCTATTTCCAGGAGTATTTTGACGACGGATTCCGCTCCCTCTCTTTTGAAAAAAAAGAGGCCCCGATGCTGGAGAACATTATCTCCCGCTCGCTCTCTCTGTGGGATCATCTGGATTGGCAGGCCAACCTGACTTTTTTCGATCCCCGGGAAAAAGAGATCGCCCTGTACATCATCGGTAACATCAATGAGGATGGTTATCTGTCAGTCACCTTGGAAGAACTCTGTACGAGCACAGGTGCGGACATCGAGCAGGTGGAGGCCATCAGAGAAAAGATCAAAAAGTTCGATCCCGTGGGGATCGGCAGCCTCTCCCTGCAGGAGTCGCTCCTCGTCCAGATGGAGTATTTCGGCATAGAAGACCCTGTGACCGAGAAGATCGTCCGGGATCATCTTTTCCTCCTTGAAAAGTCGGATTTTTCTCTGCTGGCCAGGGAATTGGGCCTGTCCCGTGACTCGGTCAGAGCCCACATCGAAGTCATCAAAAGGCTGAATCCTACCCCGGGGCGGAAATACAGCCAGGAGAAGACGAACTACGTGGTCCCGGACATCATCGTGACCAAGGAAGATGGCGAGCTCAAGATCACTCTCAACGATGAGGGACTCCCGCGCCTCCGCATCAACAGCTATTACAAAAAGATGCTGGCACAGGCATCCGGAGAGGACAGCGAAGCCAGCCGCTATTTGAAGGACAAGATGAAAAAGGCCTTCTGGTTCCTGCGGAGCCTGGACCAGCGGAAAAACACGATCTTCAAGGTGGCGCAGTACATCATCGACAAGCAGACAGACTTTCTCGAACAGGGGCTGGATTTCATCAAACCCTTGACCTTGGTCGAGCTGGCCCAGGAGATCGGCGTCCATGAATCCACCGTGGGCCGAGTGGTCGCCAACAAGCACATGATGACCCCCCGGGGAATATTCCCGCTCAAATATTTTTTTCACAAATCTTTATCCGGAGACTTCGGCGAAGAAATCTCTTCCCTTCGTGTGAAGGAACGGATCCGCAAGATGGTGGAGAATGAGGACAAGGATCAGCCCCTCAGCGATATCGAGATCGAGACCAACCTGGCGAGAGAGAATTTCAAGATCGCCCGCAGGACAGTGGCAAAATACAGGAAGCAGCTGTCCATCCCGCCCTCGCATATCCGGAAGCGAAAATACTGGATGGAGGAATCATAATGCCCATTGCGTATACAGCACGTAACACCGAACTGACACAGGATGTAGAGAAATACTGTGAGAAACGAATGGCGTCCCTGGAGAAACTCCTGGGTTATCCCTTGGAAGCCCATCTGATCCTTTCGGTGGAGAAATACAGGAACAAAGTCGAGATCAACGTCAAGACCAAGGGAGCCACTCTGAACGCGGTGAGCGAGACACAGGATGTTTCCAGTTCGCTGGGTGATGTTTTTGACAACATCGAGCGGCGGGCCAAAAAGGAGAAGGATAAGCTGCGGGAGCGAAAACGGCGGAAAGCCAAGGAGGCTGTCCCGGCCGCACCGCCCGAGGGGGAGATCGAAGCGGAGAAGCGGATCATCCGCAGCAGCAAGTATGCCATGAAACCCCTGTCCGTGGAGGAAGCCGCGATCCTTTTCGATTCCGGCGGAGATGAAGTCCTGGTCTTCAGAAAATCCGATACGGAAAAATGGGCGGTGCTGTACCGCAGAAAAGACGGCAATCTCGGCCTCATCGAACCCAAATAGACCTGAAAGCGAGTATAGAGAGTGAAGGTTTCCAATCTGCTCAATCGGGAGATGATCCTTTCCGACCTGAAAAGCCGGGAGAGGGATGCGGCCCTGCAGGAAATGGTCGGATTCCTCAAGCAGAATGAGAGGATCGGGAAGGAGAAGGAGCTTGTCGAAAAACTTCTTCAGAGAGAGGAATTGGGGAGCACGGCCATTGGAGACGGCGTGGCTATCCCCCACTGTAAGGTCAACTCCATCCAGGAGCCCTTGATCCTGATGGCCGTCTCCCGGGAGGGCGTCGATTTCCGTGCGCCGGACGGGAGTCTCTCCCGGGTATTTTTCCTCGTCGTTTCCCCCTCGGAGAGCCCCAGCCTCAATCTTCAGGTCCTGGCCGCTGTCGCACACCTTGTGCGAAAAGCAGATAATATGTTCGAACGGATACTGGCAGCCGAGGACGCTGTCTCCATCATGAAGGTCCTTAAGGAGGAAGAAGACCGGATCAATGAATAACCGGCAGGAGGGATCCGATCCCCGGGTGAAGGATTTTTTTAATCAAGGCCGTGAATCCCTTCGCCTCGAATCCCCGCTTCAGGAGGTGGGGTTCCTCAAGAAGATCAAAGCCGATGCCTCCGGGCGTGTTTTTTCCAACCTTCAGGTATGGGATCACAGGGAAAACCGGGAGCTCAGCGGATTGTCTTCGGACGAGAAGCAGGCCTGGCTCAGCGAGCGGTTCAAGAGAGGAGTGGCCTGTGTGATCTTTTCTGATGGCCTGCCTGTACCTGAGGAGGTCAGCGGCCCGGCCCGGCACTATAGAGTCGCAATTTTCCGCACCCCCCTCCCCAAAAAACAGTGTGTGGAGGGCATGCGCGAGATCCTCTTCGATTTTTTCCCAAATCAAATCGTGGTGTCTGGGGGGCTGCTTCAGATCTTCGAACTGGGAGTTCTGATCACGGGAGACAGCGGTGTGGGCAAGAGCGAAAGTGCACTGGAGCTGATCTCCAGGGGGAACCGGTTCGTATCGGATGATGTGACCCGAATCCGGAAAAGTGAGGCCGGTACACTGATGGGCTCCGCGCCTGCCCTGAGCCAGAACTTCATGGAGATCAGGGGCCTGAGCATTATCAATATCGAGCAGATCTTCGGCGCCGCTTCTATCTGCCCCCGCTCGGAGATCGATCTGGTTATCAATCTCGAGAGATGGGAGGTTGGAAAGGAGTACGACCGGCTGGGTCTGGAGGCACCGGAAAAATATGAGATCCTAGGAGTTGCGGTCCCTCAGGTCACGATCCCCGTCGCCCCCGGGCGCAACATCGCCACCTTGATCGAGGTGGCCTGCAAGGTCCACATCTTGAGAAAAAAGGGTTATCATGCCCCCCATGAGATCGCACGGCGGCTGGACCGTGCCCTCTCCTCACGTTAAGGATGGTTCATGTGAAAAGAGTGCTGGACGACCGATTCTTGATCATCACCGGTCTCTCCGGATCTGGGAAGACCTCCGTCAGTCGATTTCTGGAGGATTTTGGGTATTATTGCCTGGATAACCTGCCCGCAAAACTGATCCCCAGTTTTGTCGACCTGTGGAAGCGCAGGGAGGTCGAGATCGAGAAGGTCGCGTTGACCCTGGATATCAGGGAAGCATCGTTCCTGGCCGAATTCCCAAAGGTTCTGAGTGGCATACGCCAAGAGATCAATCCACGTGTCATCTTCCTCGATGCCTCTGATGAGACCCTGATCAAGAGATTCAGCGAGAGCCGCCGCCCGCATCCCATTAAGGAGAGCGGATCCATCCGGGACAGCATTGCTTTGGAGAGGAAGCAACTGGCGGAGATCAAGAACATGTCGGACGAGGTCATCAACACCACCGACACGAATATCAATGACCTGAAAAAGATCCTGACTCGCAGATTCGTTGAGCAGTCTTCGGCCAAGATGCAGGTGGTCGTGGTCAGCTTCGGATACAAATACGGACTCCCCCTGGATTCCGACATCGTTTTGGATACGCGATTCCTGCCCAACCCGTTTTACGTCGATGCCCTTAGAGATAAGACTGGAAAAAACGCCCAGGTGCGCAAGTACGTGCTGGAGGCACCCGAGACCAAGGGTTTCATTAAGGAGATGTTCCGATTTGTTGAATATCTCATGCCCAATTTTGTCGAGGAAGGCAAGAGTTATGTCACGATCGCCGTGGGATGTACCGGAGGGAAGCACAGGTCCGTGACGCTGTCAGAGGTCCTGGGCGATCATCTCAAGGAAATGACGTTCAAGGTCCAGGTCAATCACCGGGATATCTTCAAATAGCCCGATTCGTCTCGAGCAGCCCCAACCTCCCGCCAGTGGGGATCCCCCCCCGATCAAGTTTGCGGCATAGTCTCTCCGCAGAGGCGCCGATCTCTGCTGAAAGTCCCCTCTCCCGCCCCCTCCCCATTCCCTTTAAGGCGGGAGGTTGGGGAGGAAGGATGGCGGTGGTTGGGGTGGAGAGATGGGGGGAGGTTGGCTGGCTTGATAATGAGCACGGATTTATGTAAAAATAGTGCGAGCAGCCCCATGGAGAACGGGACCGAAAGTCCCTTGGAGTGATGAGATGATCGGTGGCATTATTGTATCGCACGGAAAACTGGGCGCAGAACTTCTGAACGCACTTAACATCATCCTCGGTGAGGCGGTAAACATAGAGGCCATCTCCATCGGATGGTACGATGATGTCGAGGAGTCCAAGAGCAAGATCAACCAATCACTGAAAAGGGTGGACCAGAAGAATGGAGTCCTGATCTTCACAGACATGTTCGGGGGCACACCATCGAACCTGAGCTTTACTTTCCTGAAGGATGGCCAAGTGGAGATCATCACGGGGGTGAACTTGCCGATGCTCATCAAATTTGTGTCTCTGCAGCGCAGCTATAATTTGAAAGAGGTCGCCAGAAAAGTCGTGGAACAGGGGCAGAAAAACATACACTTGGCAAGCGCTCTCTTGAAAGCACGCAGTTGAGCATTCTGAGGAATCATGACAACAAGAACCGTGACAATCAGGAATAGGCTGGGGCTTCATGCCAGAGCCGCTGTCAAGTTGGTCAACCTGGCGAACCGGTTTGAATCCTCCGTGAAGATCGAAAAGGACGGCAGTGAGATCGACGGGAAGAGCATCCTGGGGATCCTGACCCTGGCGGCCACGCAGGGATCCGAGATCACATTGAGGACCTCCGGCCGCGACGAAAGCCTGGCTATGACGGCACTGGTAGACCTGATCGAGGATCGCTTCCAGGAAGAAGAATAGAGTGCAATGGATTACTATCGGCTGAGAGGGACCGGAGTTTCCCCCGGGATTGCGACCGGTGAGGTACGCCTCACAGAAAAGGTTGTTTTTTCTGCCCGTGAAGAGAGCATCCGGGCCGATCAGGTCACTCAGGAACTCGGACGATTGCAGACTGCTCTCGATCGAACCCGTAAACAGCTCGTCCTGATCAAAGAAAAAGTCGGGAAGCAGCTGGGTGAGGAACATTCATTCATCTTCGAATCCCACCTGATGATCCTGGAGGACAAGTCTTTGATCCAGGGCTTGAGGACCAGGGTCGAGGAGGGCCTGTCCCGCTCTGAGTGGGCCATCACACAGCTGCACAGCCATTACATGACCATATTCGATTCCATATCCGATGATTACCTCAAAGAGCGAAAGTATGATGTGACCGACGTGTTGTCCAAGGTCTACCTGAACCTGCAGCAGACCGAGACCCCTAAGAAGGAGGACGGGAAGGACCGGATCCTGGTGGCACACGACCTGCTCCCTTCTGAAGCCGCCTCTCGTTTGAGCCGGGGAAACGTGCTGGCGGTAGCTCTGGATGTGGGGGGCACCACCTCGCATACTGCCATCCTTGCGCGTTCCCTGAATATCCCCACGGTGATGGGCCTGCGGAACATCACACACAATGTCAAGGACGGGGACACTCTGATCGTGGATGGGATAGACGGCGAAGTGATCATCAATCCGCCGCTGGCCATCCGGCGGGAGTTCATCGGAAAGAAAAAGAAGTACGATGACTACCGCCAGGAGCTGCAGAAGACGGCCACCCTGGAGGCTCGAACACTGGATGGTGTCCGCTTCGTTCCCCTTGCCAACATCGAGCTTCCCGAAGAGGTCAAGGTCGCACAGTCCATGGGTGCGGAGGGGATCGGCCTGTTTCGCTCTGAGTTCATCTATTTTCAGAGCGCCAAACTGCCCGATGAGGAGGACCATTACAGGATCTACTCACAGCTTGCCCAACAGGCAGCTCCCCTGCCGGTCACCATCCGCACCATCGACATCGGCGGTGAGAAGAACCTTCCTCAGCTGCAGATCGAGAAGGAGCCGAATCCAGCGCTGGGGCTGCGCGCCATCCGCTTCTCCCTCCGAGACAGAGTAATATTCAAAGTCCAGCTCAGGGCCATCCTGCGCGCCAGCGTGACCGAGAATGTCCGTATCCTCATCCCCATGATCACCGAGCTGGAAGAGGTGCAGGAGGTGAAGATCCTGCTTCGCGAGGTCCAGGGCGAACTCAGGCAGGAAGGGATCGCATTCGATGAAAATATCCCCCTGGGCGTAATGATCGAAGTGCCGGCCGCCGCGGCCATCACGGACAAGATCGTCCGGGAGGTGGATTATCTCAGTATCGGCACCAACGACCTGATCCAGTATTGTCTGGCCGTGGATCGTTCCAACGAACTCGTCTCCTATCTATTCAAGCCGATGCACCCCTCGGTATTGAGGCTGTTGAAATTCATCATCGATTCGGCCAGGAAGGCGGGCAAGGAGGTCACGGTGTGCGGAGAGATGGCGGCCGATCCCCTTTCCGCCATCGTTCTGCTGGGCCTGGGCCTTAAGAACTTCAGTATGAATCCCATATTCATCCCGAGGATCAAACGGGTCCTGCGTTCGATCGATCATGCTACAGCCAGGAAGATCGTCCACAGGGCCCTGACCCTGGGGACCGCCCAGGAGATCGAGGAGCATATCCTGGAAAGTGTCCTTGTCAAACACCCCACCGCCCTGCTCATGGGGGGTGAGTATCCCTCGGCTTGATCAGGAACGGCCGTACGCGTCTTCGATCCGGACGATGTCTTCTTCGCTGGAATCCCCCAGCCAGATCTCCATGATACGTGCGGCCCTGTCGCCTGTATTGCGAACACGATGCGGGGCTTTGACCGGAATGAAGATCTCCTCGTCGGGCCGGGGGCTCCAGGTTCGGTCGGCCACGGTGACCTCGAGCCCACGATCCAGGACGATCCAGAACTCACTGCGTTGATTGTGATACTGCAGGGACAGGACTCCTCCCGGCGAAACAGTGATGATCTTCAGGCTGCTGGCCTGGTCATGGGGGAAGGAGCGAAATTTTCCCCAGGGACGGACGTCTTCCTGGACCCGACTGCAAAAAGTCTTTTTGTCAGGAGGATCAGAAGGGGACATCATCGTCATCGTTGGGTTGGATGTCCGGCATAGCCTTAGATGATGAAATTGATGATTCGGAGGGGAAGCTTTCGGTGCCGCTTGAAGGTCCGCCGAAGCCCTCGCCTCCGCCGCCCTCATCGCGCCGTCCCAACAGCGTGATGGATATTGCATGCACCTTCGTTGTAGTTCGTTGATTGCCGTCCCGGTCCTGCCACTTTTCCGTTCGCAGGCGGCCCTCTACCAGGATCTGTTTTCCTTTTACCAGGTACTTCTCGCAGAATTCCGCCTGTTTGCCCCATGAGACGATCCGGTGCCACTCGGTCTTGATCTCGCTGTCGCCGCCGCCGGGGTTGAAGGCGCGTTCGTTGGTGGCCAGGGAAAAATTGGCGACGGCCCTGTCCGTCTGGGGGATGTACCGGAGCTCAGGATTCTGGCCCAGGCGTCCTATCAAAATGACCCGATTGAAGCTGTTGACATCTCTCATTGTCGTTTTTCCAGTTCTTGGATTTTTTGTTGGGCGATCTTGGCCTCGTCCTCCAGCGGAAACTTATTCACCATCAGCTTGAGCACGGCCAGGGCCTCGTCCGTCCTTCCCAACTGGGATAGGCCGATGCCCTTCTTCAAATATGCGGCCGCGATCTTGTCGGAATCGGGATAGCTCAGGATCAGGTCATTGAACTGGGTGATGGCGTCCTCGTATTTTTCCTGGCTGAAGTAGCATTCGCCGATCCAGTACAGGGCGTTATCCACCAGGGGGCTGTCGGTGAAATGCTCCCGATACATGCCGAATCCTTCGATGGCCAGCTGGAAGTTCCCCTTCAGGTAATCGGATCGGGCCATGGTGTAGAGTTCCTGGGGCGACAGGTTGGGCGGCGGTGTTGTCGGCGGCCTCTGTACGGGCTCCTCCGCTTCTTGTCCTCCCCCCGTCTCAGCGGAGGTCTCCTGTTCTGGAGGGGGCTGTTCGGGATCTGCCTGATCTTCTTCGGTTTCTCCCGGAAGGGGTGCGGCATGCTGGATCTCGATCAGCATCTCGGTGATCCGGGAAAGATCCGCCCGGATCCCGTCATAGCGCTGCAGCAGGATCCGGTATTGTGCGGGGAGGTCTTTCTGCTCGGTCTGGAATCGGATGAATTCCGCGCGGGAATCCCGGGAAAGGCGCAGGATCTCCGTCAGCTGCTGGGCAAGGGTCTGGATGTCATCGCCGTTCTGCTGTACTCGCTGGTTCAGTTCCAGGAGCTGCTGCTTGAGTGCCTGGACGTCCTGGTAGATGAGCTCATAGGTTTTCTTCTCCCTTTGAGCCTCCAGCGGGAGGGCGGTGCAAAGGGAGAATACGACCAGACCGGAAAAGATCCGCTTCAGCATGAAGGCTGTTCTATTTTTCTATGACCGTGAATTGCCCGCGCCGGTTCTTCTGCCAGGCGATCTCGTTATGTCCCATGTCGGCGGGCTGGCTTTTTCCGTAGGAAATGATCTTGATCCTGTCGGAGGAGATGCCCAGCGAGATCAGGTAGTCGTATGCGCTCTTGGCGCGCTTCTCACCCAGTGCCAGGTTGTATTCTTCCGTGCCTCTCTCGTCGCAGTGACCCTCGATCAGGACCTTGACGGATCTCCACTTTTTCAGGAACGCGGCATTGCCTTCCAGAGTAGACTTGGCGTCATCGCGGATGAAAAACTTGTCATAATCGAAATGGATCATTCCCATGGGTTTTTCGGCGTTGATTTCTTCCAGTGTTTTGCGTTCGAAGATCTCTTCTTCTGTGAGCACTGGTTCCTTGGCCGGGGGCTGTTCCACCTTTACAGGCGCGGGCTGTTCTTTGACCTGGGGCGGTGGAGGCGGGGCCTGCTCGACCTTCTTCTTACAGGAACTCACAAACGAAAAGACTAAAAGGAATGCAATTGACAGGATGAGAAGTTTTTTCATGATTTCTCCTTTGGGTGGGATTGAATGTCGTATCTTCTCATGTATTTGAAACATTATATACTATGTAACATTTTTTATGTCAAATATCTAAATATATCCGAGTCTCTGCTATTTTCGGGCCCAGTCCGGGAGCTTGTTCTGGCCCGCGGAGGTGAGCTGACGGATGTTTTTCCCGTCATAATCGACGGAGAAGACCTGATTGTTGCTGCCGTACCGGTTGGACTGAAAAATGAGGTGGCGCCCGTCCGGGGACCAGCAGGGGAATTCGTTGCGGGCATAGCCCTCTGTGAGTTTCATGATCTCGTTCGACCTGAGGTCCAGGACATACATGTCGAACACGGACTCCACGCGGCTGACGTAGACGATGCGGTCTCCGGTGGGCGCCCAGGCTGGGCCGTCATGATAGGTCCCGCCGAAGCTCACGCGGCGGACGTTGGAACCCTCACGGTCCATTATGAAGATGTGGGGATTGCCCAGTCGGTCTGATGTGAATGCGATCTCCCGGCTGGTCGGGGACCAGGTGGGCGCCGTATCGGCGGCCTTGCTGAAGGTGATGCGGCGGGGATTCTTGCCGTCGCTGGACGCCACATAGATATCCGTGTTGGACTTGTCCTCCTGAGAGCAGAAGGCCAGCCACCTGTCGTCCGGCGAAAAATTGGGGCTGAAGCTGGTGCCCTGATCGAAGACGAGTTCGCGTCGGCCCTCATAGGGGTGGAGGAGAAAGAGCCGCGCCGCGCCGCCCTCGAAGGAGGTGTAGGCGATGCGCCGGCCATCGGCAGACCAGGCCGGCATGTAGTCTTCGAAGGTGTTGAACGTCAGCCGGGTCTGGTTGTGGCCGTCGTAGTCCATCATATAGAGTTCCCAGTTGCCGTCACGGTTGGAGCAGAACACGATCTTGGTGGTGAACATCGGAGGCTCTCCGTATACCTGCATGAGCTCATCCGCAAATTTGTGGGCCACCAGGCGGGTCAGCCCGGTTTCCGCGGTGTAGCTCTTCCCGATGATGAGCCTCTCGGATTTGATATCATAGAGTTTGCCGTCGAACTGGAACGTGCCCGCCTGCTCTCCCTGCCTCACCACTCCCACGATGAGCAGGTTGGCCTGGAGCTCTTCCCAGTCCTTGAAGAAGATCTGTTCGGGATTCAGGGGGCGGCGCAGGTAGCGGTAGTGGGTTTCCTGGATGGGCTTGAAGATCCGGCTGTATTCCAGGTCCGCATTGACAACGTCCCGGAGCGTCCGGGCTGCCGCCTGGGCCGCATCAGAGGAATCCGTCGCGATGAATGCGGGGATGGCGACCGGGATGACAGGCACGCCCTCCCGTATGTGCATCACCACTTCCCGTTGGGCGTACAGCGCTGCTGAACCCCATCCGCATACGATAAATAGGAGGAGACAAAGAGTTGTTTTTTTCATCGGTTGTGCTCGAATAAAAGTCGGACGATCAGGAATTCATCGGAGTATCCCCGCGGGAGGGGAGGGAAGGGCGACGCATTGCGCAGTGCTCGGATTGCCGAGGAGTTCATGGTCGCGTTTCCGCTGGACCGGAGGATCAGCGGCTCGGAGATCCGTCCGGTGCGGAAGATACGGAACCGCACCTCGGAGAAGTCGTTGCCCGTGGTGCCGCTCCGGATCAGGGCGGTCTGCCAGTTGCTGGAGATTCGGTTCTGGATCTCAGCCAGGTAGTAGGAGTAGGGGAACGAGGACAGTTCGCCTCCGCCGTACCCCTCGCCGAATCCGAAGCCGCCTTCTCCGCTGCCGAGGCCCAGGCCCACGCGGGCGCCCTCTCCGCTGCCGGTCCCCCCGGGTGTTTCCGACGGCTCACCGGAGGCGCTCTTGGTGCTGGGCTGGGCCTTCTTGATCACGGCCTTTTTTTCCGGCGCCGGCGTACTGTCTCTTTTGGGTTTGTCGACGGGATGGGTCATGGTCGGAGGGCTGTTCTCCTCGAGTTTCTGGGGAGTCGTGAGGTCCCGCAGGCTCTGTCTTTCCGGGACGCTCGTTTCCATGGCACTCTCGCTCTTTTGTGCGGGGGCTCCGCCTCCTCCGCCTCCGGGACGGCCTCCTCCCCCGAAGGATGTCATCTCGACGTAGTAGACCAGATCCTGAGATCTCGGCTTCGGCAAGTAGGGGGAGACCACGAGCATGATGAACAGCAGCACATGTACGGAGACCGAGAATACCACCGCGCGTTTGAAGCGCTTGTCCTGCATGCGCAACATTTCCATGACTTTATTGGCGTCTTTCTCTCTCGTCGATCGGATCGGTCACCAATCCCACGACCTCCACGCCGGCCTTCTTGGCGATGTCGATGACCGTGATCACGAAACCGTAGGGAAGATCCTGGTCCGCCTTCAAGTACACGACCTTCTCCTCCCGGGCGAAAAAGTATTCCTTGAGCTTCTCCTCCAGCAGGAACTGGTTGATGACCTGATCCTGGATGTGGATGTAGCGGTCCGCGGTGAGCGTGAGGGTCAGGCCGTCCTCGGCAGGGGTGGAGCGGGTTTCGGCCTGGGGGAGGTTGACGCCGATGCCGGACTGCATCATGGGGGCCGTGACCATGAAGATGATGAGCATCACCAGCATGACATCCACAAGGGGAGTCACGTTGATGGCCGACATCGAGGTGCCCACCTCTTTTTTCGTGATGGAGCGGTATCTAGCTGCCATAGAGTCGTTCGGTTATGCTGAGGAATTCGATGGAAAAATCTTCCATCTCCGTGATGGACTCCTTGATCCGCTGGAGATAGTGGTTGTAGGCGATGACCGCAGGGATCGCTGCGAAGAGGCCCACGGCCGTGGCGATCAACGCCTCGGCGATCCCAGGGGCCACCGCCTGCAGTGCCGTGGTCTGGGACTCCCCGATCTCCTGGAATGCGTCCATGATCCCCCACACCGTCCCGAACAGGCCGATGAAGGGCGTGACGCTGCCGGTCGTAGCCAGGAAGCTCATCATCTTCTCCAGTTTCGCGACCTCGCGGTTGGAGGCCTTGATCAGGGCCCGGTTGATGCTCTCCATGTTCTCGGCGGTCAACCTGGGGTTGGGATCGGACTTCGTTATGTAGGCCAGTTCCTTGTATGCGCCCCGGAACAGCGAGGCGAGCGGGCTGCCCTTGTATTTCTTCGAGGCCTCGTTGACCTCGAGGAGATTCTTGCTCTGTCGGAACACCGACAGGAATTTTCGGGACTGCAGGACTGCGGCCTTTAGGGTGTTGCGCTTGAAGAAGATCACAGCCCAGGAAAATACCGAGAAGAACAGCAGGATGAGAAGCACCAGCTGGACGATGATACTGCCCTGTAGTATGAGTTTGAAGAAATTCATGATTATTCCCTCTAAAAAAAGTAGCATAGACCCCTGGGAAAGTCAATGCGCGGACCTTATGACCCTGAGTAAGGAGCGGGAGGATTCGGGGTTTATTGTCGTGGAGGGCGGGTGGAGCCGCGGCGCTGCGGTCAGCCGGAACTTAGTTCCTGCAGGATCTGGAGGGCGACATCCTTGGCCATCTGGCCGCTGGACTTGGTGGGACCCACGCATGACGGGCATCCCCCCTGACAGGGGCAGTCCCGGATGGTCCTCAGACACTGTTCCAGCAGCTGTTTCTCCAGCGCGAACAGGGAGGGGCTGAGCCCGATCCCGCCCGGGAAATTATCGTAGACGAAGAGGTTGGGCTCGAACGCCTCGTCCACCGTGAACATCATCTCTTCCCTGTCCGACATCCTCTTCCGGATATCACGCGGAGGTATGGATTTCCCTGTGGCGTTGTCTCCCAACGAAACCCCGATATCATGCAGGTCGCACATCATGAACAGGGGGGAGACGTGATGCAGGCAGTAGGTGAGCCCGAAGAGCCCGTTGATCTTCTGTTCCGAAGAAAAGGGCAGGCTCAGGAGGAGGTCAGAGGGTATGGTCAGCCAATAGGCAGTCGTGTGCATCTCATTCTGCGGCAGGCTGAGGTCGCCGGCGCCCACGTTCTCCATGGTGTGGAACTTGATCTTCTTGAATCCGACCACCTGGGTGGCCACATGGACCTCGCCGTGCTGCAAGGAACAGTTCTTGAGGTCGCGGCGGTCGAACTCATCCAGGATCTTTATCTTTGTGTAGTCGATGGCGTCCGTGTAGTAGTCGATATCGGTCCGGCGGACATAGGCGCGCCGCTGGTCGAAGTCGAGGTCCTCGACGATGAACTGCTCCCCCTCGCAGATGTAGATCGCCTTGGGATGCAGCGTGGTCAGGGCCGAGGAGAAATCCACCTCGGCGATAACGCGGGATTTTTCCGTGGTGTCCACCACCACAAAATTGTCCGAGGAGATGCTGCGCAGGTTGACCCCGTCGGCCGGATAAACATCGGATGTCCAGTACCATTTATCCTGGGAATGATGGACGAGTTTCTCTTCCTCCAGGAAGGCCAGGATCTCCTCGATATCCACGGTGCCGAATTTTTCTCCGTCTACGAAGGGGAGTTCGAAGGCGGCGCATTCGATGTGGCTGACCAGGATAGAGAGGTTGTCGGGATTGATCAGGGCCTTTTCCGGATTTTTGGAAAAGAAGTAGTCCGGGTGATTGACTATGAACTGGTTCAGGGGGGAACTGGAAGCCACCAGCACAGCGGCGGATTGTCCCGTCTTGCGTCCCGCGCGCCCGGCCCTCTGCCAGGTAGAGGAGATGGTCCCCGGATAGCCAGCCAGGACCGCCACGTCCAGGCTCCCGATGTCGATGCCCAGTTCCAGGGCATTGGTCGAGATCACGCCCCGGATCTGGCCCGAGCGCAGTTCCCGCTCGATCTCGCGCCGCTTCTGGGGAAGGTACCCCCCCCTGTATCCGCGGATCCGGCCTTTCTGAGTGACATTCTTTTCAAAATCTTCTTTGAGGTAGGTCACGAGGACCTCGGTGATCAGGCGGCTCTGCGCAAAGACGATGGTCTGGAGGTCATGCCGGATAAACAGCGCGGCCACGCGCCGCGCCTCCTTGACGTAGGACCGCCGGATCCCGAGGTATTTGTTGACGACCGGCGGGTTGTAGAAGATGAAAAATTTCTCTCCGCTGGGAGCGCCGTTGTCATCCACCAGAGAAACCGGCTCCTCGATGACCCTCTCCGCCATCTCCTTGGGATTGGCGATGGTGGCCGTACAGAGGATGAAGCGCGGTTCCGATCCGTAAAAGCGGGCGATGCGCTTCAGGCGCCGCAGCACGTTGGCCAGATGGCTGCCGAAGATGCCGCGGTAGTTGTGGAGCTCGTCGATGACGATATACTTGAGGTTCTCGAAGAGCTTGATCCACTTGGTGTGGTGGGGGAGGATTCCTGAGTGGAGCATGTCGGGATTGGTGATTACGATGTGGCCTCGGGCGCGGATAGCCTTGCGCGCATCCTGGGGGGTGTCGCCATCATATGTGAAGATCCGGATCTCATCGGGGAGCTTCTTGATGGTGTCGTCCAGCTCTGCCCTCTGGTCCTGGGAAAGGGCCTTGGTGGGGAACAGGTAGATCGACCGGGCTGAGGGATCGTTGAGGATGGAATCGAGGACCGGAAGGTTGTAACAGAGCGTCTTTCCCGAGGCTGTGGGCGTGACCACAACCGCGTTCTTTTTCTGACGAAGCAGCTCCCAGGTCTGGCGTTGGTGCGTGTACAGGCGTGAATAGCCCCTTTCCTGCAGCGCCGCGACCAGGCTGGTATGGGCCTCCTCAGGGTATTCCAGGTAGCGTCCCTCACGGGCAGGGATGTGCTCTACGGCTTGGATGGAGTCCTCCCGGAGTCCCTGTTTCTTCAGCTCTTCCAAGGCCTCCTGGATGTTTGTCGCTTGCGCTTTTGTGTCTTCTTCCAACGGTGGCTCCTTTCGGCTAACTGCTATTTTAGTATGAACACAATACACGGTCAATGATCGAGACAGGTTTCCTGGGTATGGCAAGGCTGTTGTGCTAGAATAGGGCATCATGTTGGAAGAGATCCGGATCAAGAAAGCGGCCCAACACAACCTGAAACAGATCGATGTCACCCTGCCGCGCAACCGCCTCATCGTGATCACCGGACCCAGCGGTTCGGGGAAATCCTCCCTGGCCTTCGACACCCTCTTCGCCGAGGGGCAGAGGCGGTACATCGAGTGCCTCTCCACCTACGCCCGCCAGTACATCGAGCAGCTGGAGAAACCGGAAGTGGAATCCATTGAGGGCATATCGCCTTCCATCTCCATCGACCAGAAGACGATCTCATCCAATCCACGCTCCACCGTCGGGACGGTGACAGAGACCTATGATTTCCTCCGACTCATGTTCGCTCGCGCGGGGACTCCCCACTGTCCCGACTGCGACCGCATGGTCAGCTCCCAGACCCCAGGCGAGATCCTGCGGCGCGTGCTGGAAGTGTCCGGGGGGGGAAAGGTCCAGGTGTTCGCGCCGGTGGTCAAGGGACGGAAGGGAGAGCACCTGCGTCTCTTCGAAAGATTTCTAAAGAAGGGCTATCTCCGCACGCGTGTAGACGGCCTGCTTAGGGATCTGGATGAGGAGATCGTTCTGGAGCGGAACCGGAACCACAACATAGAGATCCTGGTGGATGAGGTCCGCGCGGATCCCGAAAGCCCCGAGAGGCTGCAGGAGGCGGTCGAAACCGCCCTGGAAATGGCCCAGGGCGACCTGCTCATCCTGAGGGCGTCTGGAGAGGAGCTGTACTATTCGCTGAACCTCCTGTGCCCTTTCTGCGAGATCAGCCTGCCCGAACTGGAGCCGCGCGCCTTTTCCTTTAACAGCCCCTACGGGGCCTGTCCCGCCTGCCATGGGCTGGGCTATGAAACCCGCCTCAACCATAGAGGTGATTACGAGGTGACGGATGAGCTCTGTGGGACCTGCGGCGGGAGCCGGCTGCGTCGCGAATCCCTGTCTGTCAAGGTGGGCGGTTACAATATCTATGAACTGAGTTCCCTGCCGGTCAGCCGGCTGACCGAAACGTTCGCCAATTTCTCCTTCATCAAACAGCATCAAGCCGTAGTTTCCCGTATCCAGAAGGAGATCCTGTCCCGGCTCCATGTCATCGATGAGCTGGGTATGGGCTATCTGCAGTTGAGCAGGACCACGGCCTCCCTCTCTGGAGGGGAGGCCCGGCGCATCCGTCTGGCTGCGCAGGTGGGTGTCAGCTTGAGGGGAGTGCTCTATGTCCTGGATGAACCCACCATCGGACTCCACCAGCGGGACAACAACCGTCTGATCTCCCTGCTCAGGGGGATCCGTGACCAGGGGAATTCCGTGGTCGTGGTGGAGCACGACGAGCAGACGATCCGGGCCGCGGATCACATCCTGGATCTGGGACCAGGCGCCGGAGAAAAGGGCGGGGAAAAGGTGGCCGAGGGCGACCTGCCGCACATCCTGCGCAGCAAGACATCTCTGACCTCCAAGTATCTGAGTGGAGACATGAGCATTCCCGTCCCTGCACGGAGGCGGGCCGCAGCCGGCTGGCTCACGGTCGAAGGGGCGAGGGAGCACAACCTGAAGGACATCGATGTCCGGTTCCCCCTCTCGGCCATGACTGTCGTCACCGGCGTCTCCGGATCGGGTAAGAGCACGCTGGTCTACGACATCCTCTACCGGCGGTTGGCCGAGCTCCTGCACAAGGCCCAGCACCGCCCGGGAGTGCACCGACGGATCCGAGGTATGGATCGTATCGACAAGGTCATTTCGGTAAACCAGAAACCCATCGGCCGCACTCCCCGCTCCAACCCGGCCACCTTCACCGGCCTGTTCACCCCCCTGCGGGAGCTCTTCGCCCGCTCTCAGGAGTCACGGATCCGGGGATATACGGCCAGCCGATTCAGCTTCAACCTCGCGGGAGGACGCTGCGAGGAGTGCCAGGGCGCCGGGGCCCGCAAGATCGAGATGCACTTCCTGCCCGATGTGTTCGTCACCTGTGACCGCTGCCGGGGAGCTCGTTACAACAAAGAAACCCTGGCCGTCCGCTTCAAAGGAAAGAACATAGCCGAATATCTGGCGATGACCGTGGAAGAGGCCCATTCGGCGCTTAAGGCCCATCCCACACTGCGTAAGAAGCTCGGCCTCCTCAAACAGGTGGGGCTAGGCTACCTGCGGCTGGGTCAGCCCGCGCCCACACTGTCCGGGGGGGAAGCCCAGCGCATCAAGCTCACCAAGGAGTTGAGCCGTACCGACACTGGACGGACGCTCTATCTGCTGGATGAGCCGACCACCGGACTGCATTTTGATGATGTGCGAAAACTGCTGGACGTCCTCTCCGAGCTGGTGGAGTTGGGGAACACCGTGATCATCATCGAACATAACCTTGAAGTTATCAAATATTCCGATTATATTATCGACTTAGGCCCGGAAGGAGGCGAGCGGGGCGGCCGCGTTGTCGCCTCCGGAACGCCGGAGGAGGTGAGTCTGGAGGACACATCTCATACCGCACAGTTTCTGCGTGAGGCCCTCGCTGCGGCGAGGCATGAAGATACATCTTAATAAGAATGCAAAAGGAGAAAGCATGACCAAAAACAAATGCCTGAGGATTTTAGCCCTTGTCATCCTGTTCTGGGGCCTGTCCGGCGGAGTGACCGCCCAGGAAGACGCCCCGAACGGGATCACGACCAAAGACCTGGATATCTTTTCCTGGCACCACATCGGGCCCTGGACGTTTTCGGGGCGGATCACCGACTTTGCGGTCCCGACCGGTCAGAGCCGGATCCAATATGTGGCCACGGCCAGCGGCGGGCTCTGGAAGACCGATGACGGGGGCATCAGTTTCAAACCCCTCTTCGATCAGTACGGTAACATGAGCATCGGCAACGTGGAGGTCGCAGCCTCCGATCACAACATCGTCTACATGGGGACTGGAGAGGCCATGCACGCCCGGTCCAGCGCCCATGGAAACGGGATGTGGAAATCGACGGATGCCGGGGAAACCTGGACCCATATCGGTTTGGAGGAGAGCCACTACATCCCCAAGATCGCCATCGATACCAAAAATCCCGACGTCGTGTACGTGGCGGCCGAGGGCAAGCTCTACAGCAATTTGATGGACTGCCAGCGGGGCCTGTACAAGACGACCGACGGCGGCCAGACCTGGGACCTGGTGCTGGACCTCAAGGACCGGGGCGTGGGAGACTTTGTCATCGATCCCCGGAACTCAGACATAGTGATCGCGGGGGGCTACAAGACCTACCGCCGGAGCTGGACCTTCATCGACCGCCAGCCCGGGAACAATTACTACAAGACCACGGACGGCGGCCAGACCTGGAAGCAGATTACCGACGGGCTGCCGCAGGGCATCAAGAGTGGTTGGAACGGCATCACGATCTATCCCCAGAATCCGGATATCCTCTACATCCGCTACGATGAAGAGGTCAACCTGGGATTGAGGATACGGGACGGCGGCGCCAATTTCAACGCGCGGCGCCTGTTCCAGGACGGATGGGGAGTGAAGAAGCTGAAGGCCTTCAAGATCAACAAGGACATCGCCAAGCTGGTGGAATTCGAGCCCATTGAGTTCGAGGAGGCCGAGGACCTGGTCGAGAAGCTCAATGAGATGGTCAAGGACCAGGAGCTCATGACCAAGCTCGATGTCAACCTGGCGGCTCTCAACAAGAAAGCCCGGCAGGTGTACAAGGACGAGGACGAGATCCTGGAGAGCATAGAAGAGATCGAGAAAATCGCCCAGTCCTATCACACCGCGGTCCAGGAGGAGATCGAGGAGGACAGCGCGGAAGCCAAAAATCAGAACGCCCGCATGCAGGTCATGAACCGCCACATCCTGGAGATGATCTACGCAGGAGTCTTCCAGACTCAGCAGCCGATCAAGAAATCCGGCGTGGTCTACCGCTCCGATGACCTGGGTGAGACATGGAAGCGCATGACAGAGTACAAGCAGTCCGGCGGCAGCGCCCAGATAAACGACATCGAGGCCGGCTATGCCGGGCGCATCGAGGTGGACCCAAACGACGAGAACGTCCTCTATGCGGTTGAGACCTATCAGAAGATCTCCAAGGACGGCGGCAAGACCTTCAAGAACGCCCCCTGGTTCGGAAACGGAAAATGCCACGTGGACGTCCGCGGCATCTGGATCGATCCCCTAGACTCCAACCATATCCTGTGCGGCAATGACGGAGGCGTCTCCCAGACCTGGAACGGCGGCAAGAACTGGTCCCAGAAGGAGACCATCAGCGCCCAGCAGTTCTATGACATCTCCGTGGACAACGAGATGCCCTACAACGTCATGGGCGGCACCCAGGACAACGGCTGCTGGATCGGCCCGTCCCGGAACCGCAACCAGTACGGGGTGTTCCAGGCCGACTGGACCTATCTCCCCTCGGGAGACGGCTACTACGTGCTGCGGGACTGGTGGAATCCCGAATGGATCTACTTTGAGAGCCAGTTCGGACGCTCCAACCGCATGAACCTCAAGACCGGAGAGATGATCAGCCTCTCGGTGCGCAACACATCCGAGGAGAACGAGGCCGGCAAGGCTCCCCAGCGCTACCAGTGGGACTCCCCCATCCACCTCTCGCCCCATAACCCCGGCATCGTCTACGTCTGCTCACAGCACGTGCACGTGTCCAAGAGCCGGGGAGAGCCGGGGACCTGGGAGACCATCAGCCCCGATCTCTCCCGCAACAACCAGGCGCGGATCGAAGAGTCAAAACTCACCAATCTGCAGTATGCCACGATCTATACCTTCGCCGAGTCACCCGTGAAACCGGGAGTCTTCTGGGCGGGCACCGATGACGGCAACGTCCAGTTAAGCCGGAACGGGGGAGACTCCTGGACCAACATCACCTTCAACTTTTACGACGAGAAGGGCAAGCCCAAGAAGAACATCCAGGGGGACCTCATCCCCTTCGACCACTGGGTAACCCGGGTGGAACCGTCGGCACACGACCTGGAAACCTGCTATGTGACTTGGTCGGGCTACCGCACTCACGATGAGGACAACTCCTATGTCTTCGTGACCACCGACTTCGGCCAGACCTGGACCGACTTGAGCGGCGGCATGATGAATCCGGTGCGAGACATCGAGGAAGACCCCGACAATCCCGAGGTGCTCTACCTGGCAACCGATTATGGACTGTTCGTCACCTTCGACAGGGGCGGCCAGTGGATCAACATTTCGGACAAGGCACCGGATGTGATCATGATGGACATGGATATCCAGAAGCGCGAGCGCGACCTGGCTATCGCCACCTATGGGCGGGGATTCTACATCGTCGACATCTATCCCTTTAAAGAGATGAAGCCCGAGGTGTTCGAAGAGGACGCCTTCCTGTTCGAGCCCCAGCGTGCCGTCAAATGGAATATGCTGGAGAGGCGCGGGCAGACCCTAGGTGAATTTGCCAAGGTGAACAATCCGCCCGTGACCGCCGACTTCTACTACTACATCGGGACCAAGGCCAAGAAGGTGACCGTCGTAGTCAAGAACCTGGCGGGTGAGACGTTGCGAGAGATCCGGGGTTCCGGAGATCCGGGCCTGAAGAAGGCCTCCTGGAACCTGCGCAGGACCACCCCTCAGGAGGGACAGCAGGCCAGGCGCCGGGGGGGAGCCCCCATGGTGGACGCGGGCCTGTATAAAGTGACTCTGATGGTGGATGACAAGGAGATCGCCACCAAGGACCTCAAGGTCATCGACGATCCCATCATGAACTGAGTTTTTGGGGGGTCGGGCTTTTAGGGTTTCGGAAGTCGGGACGCCCGGATCTGCTCCGGTCGTCCGTTGCGAGGCACTTGAAGCCTGACCCCGTGTCCCCCTCTCCAGTTTTCCAATCCTGGCGGTTTGGTATATAATTGAATGAACCGGATGAACAGATGAGCTTCAGTGATATCACAGGAAACGCGCGCATCAAAAAGATCCTCACCAAGGCGCTGCAGAGGGGGCGGACCCCCAATTCTCTGCTTTTCTCCGGCCCCACGGGTGTGGGCAAGATCGACATGGCCTATGTCGTGGCCAAGGCCCTCAACTGCCTGGACCGGGAAGACGACGCCTGTGAGACCTGCGCATCCTGCCTGGCCATCAACAAGGGCGTCTTCCCGGATGTCATGTTGATCGCTCCGGAAAGGGAGGTCCTGAAGATCGATCAGATGCGCGTCCTGAAGCAGGCTGCCTATCTCAAGCCCATGATCGGGCGGAATCGGGTCTTCATCGTGGATCCCGCAGAGAGCATGAACCGGGAAGCGTCCAACTCCCTCCTGAAGGTCCTGGAGGAGCCTCCCGCCTTTTCCTATATCATCCTGATCACATCCAATCCCTTCGTCATCCTCCCGACGATTAAGTCCCGCTGCCAGGTATTGAGTTTTTCTCCGGTTTCCAGGGACGATATCGAGCGCTGTCTGATCGAACATGATTTCAGTGAGGAAAAGGCACGGATCCTTTCACTCCTGGTCCGCGGCAACCTGAAGCAGGCCGTAAATATGGATTGGGAGGAAGTGAAGTCCCGGAGGGAGGAGACCTGGCGGCTTTTCCTCACCTTCCTGCATGGGGAGCCCCCGGCCTCGTTCTATAAAGAGTTTTCTGCTCGGAGCCGGGATGCCGCCGCGGAGGAGCTCCGCCCCACCCTGGAGCTTTTGGCTTCGTTCAGCCGGGACCTGCTCCTTGTCAAGGAAAACGGCGATCCGGGACTCCTGCTCAATCCCGATTTTGAGGCGTTCCTGAGAGAAGAGTCCGGATCTGCCTCGACCGGGCAGGTGCTGGCCCTGCTGAGCCAGGTGGAGAAATGGCTCTTAGCGCTGCAGAAAAACATGAATATCAAGCTGTTCATGAGCTCCCTGATCGTCGATACTATGGATAATAAACATGTCTGAGATATTGTGCGTGTATTCACAACGAACGGGAAAGGTCTTCCGGGCAGAAAAGGGGAAATACGACCTTCAGACCGGAGACCGCTGCATCATAGAATCGGACCTGGGCGGAGACCTGGGAGAAGTCGTCAAGCTCTCCAGCCAGGTCTGCTGTTCTCCCGAGTCCCGCAAGGCCACGACCAAGGTCATACGTAAGGCCACGCCGGAGGACATCGATAAATTCGACTGGCTGGAGCAGAGGGAAAAAAAGGCGTTCAAGTTCTGCCTGCAGCGCATCGAGGAACGCAAGCTGCCCATGAAGCTGGTTCGGGTCCGGTATTTTTTCAGCGAAAAAAAGGGAATATTCTACTATACCGCTGACGGCCGCATCGATTTTCGGCAGTTGGTCAAGGACTTGGCCAAAGAATTCAAGATGCGCATCGAGATGCGGCAGATAGGGGTTCGAGACGAGGCCAAGATGATCGGAGGGCTCGGCGTCTGCGGGCGTGTCCTGTGCTGCTCCAGTTTCATGCAGGTCTTCGAACCGGTCACCATCCAGAAGGCCAAGAAGCAGCAGATCGCCATCAATCCCACCAAGATCTCCGGCCTGTGCGGCCGGCTGATGTGCTGCCTGGGTTTCGAGGATGCGAGCCAGGGGCGTATGTATTCGGATGAGGACAAGGTCGAAGAGTAGCCGCCGTCTCTCCACCCCTTCCGACCACCCCCACCCTCCTCTCCCTGAAAAGGAAAGGGAACTTATATCTCTTCCAACCTCCGCCATCTCTCCACCCCAACCTCCCGCCTTAAAAGGATGGGGGGGGGATCTAATGTGTGCGGAGTCCTATAGCGAGTCTTCTTGCTTCTAACCGGGGAGCTACTGAGCAGAGAACGAGTGGTTCGGTTTAACTCGAGAGGGAGAGGATTCTTATTTTTCTGGGAGGGAGAACTGGATCTTGCTGGACTCGGCGATCAAGGTCCCTTCCCTGGAAAAGGCCTTGACCTGCCAGGAATAGATCACCCCCGTCTTCATCTGGTTCTTGATCTCATCCGGCAGGATGACGAAGTTGTTGCTGGTCGTTTTGCGCCACAGGGGGTCGTGGGCGTCGATCTCGATCTTGTATTCCCAGGCATTCTCCATCTTCTGCCATTCGAACCGGCTGGGGATGGAGTCCGAGATCAATGTGATGGACAGGCCCCGAGTCTGGTGGTCATCGAGGATAAATTGAGGCGCCTGGCCCTTGAAGGAGGGGATCACGCCGAAGGTGACCACCAGGACCAGAGCGGCACTCACAGCTGCCAAGGCCCACTGCTTGGGGGTCATGAAACCGACCAGGCGGTCCCACCAGGTCGCTTTTCGGACCTGGTCTTCCTTCAGCAGGTCTGAGAAGATCTCCTCGCCTTTCCACTTGATGGCGGTGATCATGTCGTCCCGTTCCGCCATCCTCTGAAAACAGGCAGGGCAGTTGAAATAATGTTCTTCGAACTGGTCTCTCTTTTCCTCGCTGAGCTTGTTCAGCAAGTACTCATCGATCAGGTCCTCAAACTTGCATTCGGTCATCGCCCTTGCCTCACTTGTGGTTTCATAAGTTTAGTCGAGGTATCAAAAAAATTGAGGAAAATATCATTTCCTCATCATCTTCTTGAGTAATTTTTGGGCATAATTTACTCGTTCACTGACTCTCCGAGGTGAAATTCCAAGTTTTTTTGCAACTTCGTCCCGGGACAGTTCCTTGTAGTAGTACAGGTAGAGGATCTCTTTGTATTTGGGCTTGAGCTTCTCCAGATGCCGGGCGACCATCTCCGCCCGCTCCTTGTCCTCCACATGTTCGTGGGGCTGCGGGAAGGCATTGGGTTCCGGAGCATATTTGAGAGACTTGCTTTTCTTGCGGATGTGATCGATGATCCTGCGGCTGGTTATGGTATAAATAAAGGTCCCAACTGACGAATCTCCCCGGAATTTCCCGCTTTCCAGCTTCTCTATCGCGTTGAGCATGATCTCGTTGACCACATCTTCCCAGTCCGGTGTATAGGAACCCAGAGATTTTTTCACCCGGAAACTGACGATGGGCCGGTATTTTGCGATGATCGCATCCAGGTCGTGTTCGATATTCGGTTTTTCCACAGCCTTCACATTATAGAAGCTCTGTGCGTCGTTGACAAGTTCACCCACGAATCACTCCTGTCTTCCGGGTATTCTGATGCCCATTTTTCCTGTGTGCAACCCTTGGCTTTGATTTAGTCGTTTCAGTTCCAACAAGTTCGGAAAAAAATGCAGAGTTCAAATTCACACTTCATGGGCCGACTAATTTTCTGTGAGTCCGCAGAGATCACCGAGGCAAAAAGGCCCCGCTGCCTGCGGAAAGATCGGCTAAAATGAATGTTCGGTGACCGGTGTGAGTGGGAGAGTTCTTGAAATGAGAGCGAAATCCGTCACGATGAAGAAGAACAAGCAGGCCCCTCCCAGACGCAGGGAGGCCCAGACTCTGCTGTCCCGCCTCAACCAAAGGCTGATATTGGATTTTGAATCGGAAACACAGGATTTCGCGTTCCTGTGTCTACTCGCGTCGGCATCGGGTTTGCTGCAGGCCCAGGATGGGGACGACGAGCAGGATGAAAAGGATGAACAGGCTCCCTACCTGACCTTTCATTGAGGATGCTCTGGATCCGTGGGTCAATCCTCAGAATGTTTCAGGTAGGTCTCCGGATCCACCAGGATCTCCCGGGGTTTGCTCCCTTCTGACGGGCCTACGATTCCTTCCTGTTCCATCTGATCGATGACCCGTGCCGCGCGTGCGTAACCCAGCCTGAGCTTCCGCTGCAGGTAGGAAGCGGAAGCCTGACCCGTGAGAAGTATCAGTTCCACAGCCTTTTCGAAGATCGGGTCCCGTTCCCCGGACTCGGTCTCCACCTGAACGACAGGGCTTTTCAATACCTTGACGATCCTTTCATCATATTCCGGGGCTCCCTGTTCCTTGACGAATTTGATCAGGCGAGTGTTCTCGGGCAGTGAGATGAAAGCGCTGTGCAGCCGCAGCAGGCGCGGATAGTTCGGAGGCATGAAGAGCATGTCTCCCATTCCCAGCAGCTTATCCGCCCCCCCCGTGTCGAGGATGATCCGGGAGTCGATCTTGGAGGGGACCCGGAAGGCGATCCGGCTGGAGAAGTTGTTCTTGATGGTCCCCGTGATGACATCCGTGGAGGGGCGTTGGGTGGCCATGACCAGGTGGATGCCCACGGCCCGGGCCAGTTGGGCCAGCCGGGCGATGCAGTACTCCACCTCCTGAGCCCCGACCATCATGAGCTCCGCCAGCTCATCGATGATGATCACGATGTAGGGCAGGGGCTTGAGCTTCTTTTTTTCTTCCTCAGAAAGGGTCTGGCCCTGCTCCTCCAAGATCTTTTTGACCTTCTGGTTGTATTGGTCGATGTTGCGGACCTTCAGCTGTCCCAGCGTGAAGTAGCGCTCTTCCATCTTCTTGATGGCGTCCAGCAGGATCGCCTCCGCTTTCCTGGGGTCCTTGACCACGGGACAGAGCAGGTGGGGGATTCCGTCGTACAGAGCGAACTCCAGCCGCTTGGGATCGATCAGGATGATCTTGACTTCGTCAGGCGAGGCCTTGTAAAGGAGGCTGGCGATCACAGTATTCAGGGCCACGCTCTTCCCCGTGCCCGTGGCGCCTGCGATGAGCAGGTGGGGCATGACCGCCAGGTCGGTGATATAGGGTTCGCCGTGCACGGATTTTCCCAGAGCGATGGTGAGTTTGGAGGGGGATTTCACGAATTTCTCGGTCTGTATGATATCCCTCAGCTTGATGATCTCCCGTTTGTTATTGGGGATCTCGATGCCCAGGGTTGACTTTCCCGGGATCCTCTGGATCCGGACGGATTCCGCTCCCAATGCCAGGGAGAGATCCTCGGAAAGGTTGGCGACCTGGCTGACCTTGACACCCGGGGAGGGATAGAACTCGTAGGTGGTGATGATGGGGCCGGGATGGTATTCCCGGACTTCGCCCTCCACCCGGAACTGCATGAGCTTTTCCTCGATGATCTGTTTCTTTTCGTACAGCTCGTTCTTGTCGACCTTTTCCGCTTCCTGCCCGGGATCCAGGAGTGTGATGGGTGGGAAATTGTAGCCCCCCTTCTCGCTCATCTCGGGAAAGAGGAGCTTTTCCTGAGCCGGAGGGGGGGCGATCTTCACCGGCGCAGGCCTCTTGGCCGGTTTTTTCGCGGCCTTTTTATCCGACAGGGCTTTTTCCGGCTTCGTTTTGGGAATGGACCTCTTCGGTTTTTCCTCGAGGGGATCGGCATATTTCTCGCTGACCCTGCGCCGCATCTTCTCCTTCTTCTTTTCCTTCTGATAGTGTGTGATCCGGATCTTGACCTCTTTGAACAGGAACCTGAAGAATCGCATCAACGCCTCGAACAGGCCCTTGATCGAGATCCGGGTCGAAAACACCAGGAACAGAAGCAGGAGTCCGACCAGGAGGAGGATCGAACCCGTGTGATTGAAATAGCTGGAGAGCAGCGGCGCGATCAGCTCTCCCAGCACTCCCCCCGTCGAGATCTCCGCACCCCGCCAACTCACCTTGGGGGAGAGGAGATGCAGGAATGGACAGAGAAGGAAGAACAGCAGGATCAAGCCCCCGATCCGAACGAGAGGCCGGAACTCTTCTTTCGAGAACACCATCTGGACACCCAGGTAGACCAGGGCGATGGGGAGGAGGAACGCGGCAAAGCCGAATAGCTGCAGCAGGGCTTCTGAGACGGAGGCGCCGACGCGCCCCAGATAGTTCTGCACTCGGGCCTGCTCGGACGAGGCCGATGCCCAGGAGGGATCGGAAGCATGAAAACTCATGAGGCTCAGCAGGATGGCCGCCGCCAGAAAAAGGAGAAAGATCCCCAACAGTTCAGATGAGTGCACCCGCCTGGATCGCTTGCTCTTCTTGGGAGGAGACTTGGTGGCTGCTCTCTTCCGAGGTGTCGGCTTTTTCCGTGCCATGGGCAGAATTATAGCATATTTTGTGGGGAATCCTAACCCGGATTACCCGAAGAAGGTTTCGTAGAGACAGACGATCTGGCTCAGATCCAGCTGCTCGGCCCGGATACGCGGATCGATGCCGCATCGGCTTGAGGCATCTGCGATCTCTGCGGGGATCTTCCCCATGTGTTTCAGATTGTTCCCGATGGTCTTGCGTCTCTGCAGGAACAGGCCTCGGACAAAGCCACGGAATTCCGATTCGTCCCGGATCGTGGGGGCCAGAGGCTCTGACCTGGGAGCCAGCGTGAGCAGGGCGGAATCGACCTTCGGAGGCGGAGAGAACGCCCCGGGCCCGAGTGTGAAGGCGATCCGAGGCTGGAAATGGTTCTGGAGGAGGATGCCCAGAGGGCCGTACCTGCGGCTCCCCGGAGGGGAACAGACCCGCTCTGCAACCTCTTTCTGCAGCAGGAAGTGTCCGGCCTGCACGGCTTCCCTCTCTTCGATGAGTTTGTACAGGAACCGGGTGGAGATGGCATAGGGCAGGTTGCCAACCACCGTGACAAGGGGGGGGACGGGGATGATGTCTCGGAGGCGGATCTCCAGCACGTCGACCTCCAGCAGGCTCACATTTGGCAGTTTTTTCCCCATCAATCCGGGTATAAGGCGGGGATCCTTCTCGAGTGCGATGACGCGCCCGGCTTTTTCAGCCAGTAGGGCTGTCAAGTGCCCCTCTCCGGCGCCCACCTCGAGGATGATGTCCTGAGCGGTGGGAGAGATGCAGTCGACGATCTTCCTCAGTATCCGGGGATTCTTCAGAAAATGCTGGCCCAGGGCATGTCGGCGGCTCTTTTTCATGCGTATGCCTGTCCTATCTAGGGAGGGCTTGTCGAGATATCCAGCCCCCCCCCACTGAAGGCCGATCTTTCGGTACGGGACGGACGGCTGAACGCCCGATATCTTTCGGAACGCTCAGGATGCCGGTCGGCTTCTAGAAGTTGAAGAAATAGGAGAGCCCGATACCCAGCTCGCTCCCGGTCAGGTTGATCTCGAATCCGTCCTCATCGGTCTTTTTGGCGATGTGATAGCGGAGATAGGCCCGGAGAGACAGCTGCGGCACGACCTTCACATGGGTCCCTAGCAGAAAATTGAACCCGATCACCGAACCCGAGACTTCCGGCACGGAAAATGTCTCAGGCAGCGTCTCCTTGTAGGAGAACAGCGAGCCGCCCAAGCCGACATAGGGAATGACGCTCCCGAAGTGGCGCTGATAGATAGCGGTCAGCATGATGGGCATGAGGGTCAGCTTGACCTCTTCTGCTGTGGCCGTGGTCGCTCCCGTACTGGAGATATAGTTCCCGTCCAGGCTGAATCCCAGGTCTTCCACACCACTCAGGGGGATGTAGTAGGTCACACCTAGGCCAAAAGCCATCGAGGACTTGCCGTAGACATCCTGAAAATCTGTGCTCTGCGGCATGTACAGGCCGCCTCCCAGGTTCAGGGAGAGGGCCGGGCCCCTGTCGGCGGTGCCGCGCTGTGCCTGCGTGCTCGATTGCGCGGGTGCCTGGGGCTGTGTGACCGGCGGAGGGGTTTCCCTCTCGGGTTCCGTGCGGACCGGCTGCCCTGCGGGCTTGGTCTCCGGCTGCTGTCCGGCTGTTCCCTCTGATCGGAAAAAGATGTGGATCGCGCCTTGCCGGTCCTCAATGGAATAGCTGGGCACGGCAACATCGAGGTCGAAGACCACACGTACCACATCGGGCTTGTTCTTGGCGGTCCGGATGCGGCTCACGCCGAAGTCATTGACATTGACCTCGGCAGGATTCCTGAACTCGCGGACCTGCAGCAGGTCGATGACCAGGCGGTTGGGATTGAACAGAGTGAAACTCTCGTAGTTGACCGGGCCTGTGACCACCAACCTGATCTCCATCTGGTCTGCACCCTTCTGGACCATGATATCGGTAAGTGCGGGGGTTTCCTGAGCTCCAACGAAGGTTGACGAAACGAACAGCAAGAGAATCCCTGCGCAGATCATGCTATTTTTACTCTTTACCACATTGTCCTCCTCAGAGAGCGGTACGTGTTTTTTGTAATAGAAATAAGACCCTTTTATAAAGGAAAACATGGACTTTGTCAATAAATCGCATGGAGAGCATCCGTGTGCCTCCCACCACTGCACAGGGGCCGGTTTTGACTTTGGGAATTTCTTCTGCTATAAGCATCATGTTCCTGTGGAGCGAGTGTGTCCGTACCGCGGTGAAGAATGAAAACAAAGATATTCCTGCTGGCCTGCCTCGGGATGCTGCTCAGTTCCTGTTCGCCGCCTCGTGAGACGGTGGCGTTCGATCTCGTACGAGAATTCCCCCAAGCCCAGGTATCTGCCCTCGAGGATCATCGCGATCTGTTTCAGACCTGGACCCCGAGGGCCCGCATGTTCGGGTGGACGAGGAACCGGGAGGTCGACCAGACCGCGCTCCTCGTCTCAAGCAGCAGAGAGCGGGCCGTGTTTCGTTTTGGAGCGGTCCGGATTGACAAGGGCCAGGAGATCCAGCTCAAGCTCCGCTGCCCGCTTCCCTCAACCGCCAGCCCCGGTCCAGTCTTGATTATCCATCTGAACGGGCATCCAGTGCACTCCGCACCCTTTTCCGGAGCGGGATTCCAGACCCTGACTTTCCCGGTCCCGGAGGAGCACCTCCTCTTCGGCGAAAACTACCTGGAGTTCCGCTGTACTCCCCTCCCGGAAGGGGATGGAGACAGCAACTGGCTTGCTCTCCAGAGCTTCCGTTTCACTGGGGGGGACCCGTTCTTCTTTCCCTGGGATGTCTCGGAACCGCAGCTGGTGAATTCCGTGACGGAAAAGAGGCTCTTCTCGCGGAGAACGGGCCTCGAGCTCCCGGCGAACACCGGCCTCGCCTACGTATACAAGCTTCCTTCGGACGCATCCCTTGCCTTTGAATACTCCCTCGATTCTGCCCAACGGGGCAGGTCCCATGGGGAAAGGCTGAAAATCGGCCTCTCGACCCTGTCCGGGGAGAGCGTGGTCCTGTTCGATCAGGGCCTCGAAGCCGGCCAGGGAGGGTCCGGGAGAAGCCGTACGGTCCTCGATCTTTCCGCGTACCAGGATCAGGTGTGCCGTCTCGATTTTGTCTTCCAGAGCGACCTGCCGCGGGAACGGTCGAACGCAAAGGTCCGGATCTGGGACTCCGAGATCCGGGGAGTGCGTTCAATTCAGGACGTGCATGCCGAAGATGCTCCACGGGAGGCGGCGCTGTCCCGGCCTTTCAACATCCTGATCTACCTGGTGGATTGCCTCCGTCCCGACCATCTCCCCTTCTTCGACTACTCGCGGGACACTGCCCCCCATATGGCTGAGTTCGTGAAGGACAGCGTGCTGTTCCGGAGGGCCTATGCCCAGTCTTCCTGGACGCGGCCCTCCGTGGGCGTCCTGTTCACGGGCCTCTATCCCTTCCAGCATATGGCCATCGACCTGAAGAGCGGTCTTGCCAGGGAGCACCAGACGCTGGCGGAGATCCTTGAGGAGGCCGGTTTTCACACCCTGGGCATATCCTCCAACGCGGGGATCAAACAGTTCTTCAATTTCGATCAGGGCTTCTCCTATTTCAAGTACCACTCCAACCTGGAAGGCGGGAACGCTGAGATGCTCAACACCTACGCCTTCACTCAGCTTCGGGAGGAGCCGTCGCCCTTTTTTCTCTATGTCCACACCATGGAGCCCCACCGCCCCTATCACCTCCAAGAAGAGTTCATCCCCGTGTTCACCGAGGAAGAGCTGCGGGAGCACAGCCGTTTCGTCGAGGTGGAGGGCCTGGGCCGGATCGACCTGTATCAGCTCGTAGCCCAGTATGATGCCACCATCGCCCAGAACGACCGCAGTTTCGGCGCTCTCATGGCGGAGCTCAAACGGCTGGGTGTCTATGATGATACCCTCATCGTCTTGATGTCGGACCACGGGGAACAGTTCTACGAACACGGTGGTTTTGCCCACGGGCAGAACCTGTATCAGGAATCGGTCCGGAATCTCCTGGCGGTCAAGCTGCCCCGGCAGGTGAACGGCGGCAGAGTGGTCGAGGACAATGTCCAGGAGATCGATATCCTGCCCACCCTCCTGGACCTGGCGGGCCTTGCCGTTCCCCGGTACAGCGCGGGCAAGAGCCTGCGTGTCCCGCTGCTCTCCTCCTCTCCGTCTGGGGCTCCTCTCCACAGCGAAATATTCCTGGAGACCGGCGTGGAGCTGAACCACAAGGCCGTCGTTGCGGGTCAGTGGAAGATGATCCACATCGGCAGGGAGTGGAACGATGATCTCCGCCAATACGAACTGTTCGACCTGACCGCAGACCCTGGCGAGCGGGTGAACCTCATAGGGAGGAGCCCCATAGCCGCTTCCTATCTGAAGAGGAGGCTTTCCGGATGGGCCCAGGCTCAGGAAAAGCTGGTGGACATCGGCAAGGAAGACATAGAAAAGACTTTGACCGAGAAAGAGATCCAGGAGCTCAAGGCCCTGGGATACATAAAGTAGATAAATCATTAAATAGATAAATTGATCATGACTGACACCCAGGGAAAAGAGCCGTTCCCGCGGGCCCTCCTGTTCATCCTGCTGCTGAGCCTGGTGATGAATGGAGTGGGCATCTGGTGGGGGCTGCCGGGCAGTGGTTGGGCCCCGGATGAGGTGGCCCCTTCCCGCGTGATCGCAGGGCTGGAGCGGGGGCTCTCCCAGGGATGGTATGTCAAATACCCGCCCCTCCATTTCTACGTGCTGACCCTCGCCTACCTCCCCCTCCTTGTCCTGCGCTGGCTGGCCGGACTGGACCTCCACGGGGCTCAAGCGAACGCCGTGCTCTTTTTTATCGGGCGTTTTGTGAGCCTGCTCATGGGGACGTCCATCGTGTATATCGTCTACCGATGCGGCCGGGAGATATTCGACCGGAGGTCGGCGCTCTTCACGGCCCTGATATCCGCCCTGTCCGTCCCCTTCGTGTACTATTCCAAGACCGCGAACCTGGAGGTCCCCTTCATCTTCTGGTTCATGCTGTCGCTTTGGTTCTACCTCCGGATCCTGAAGTCGCACCGGCTGGTGGATTATCTCCTGTTTACTGCTGCTGCGGTCTTCAGCGTCTGCACCAAGGACCAGGCGTACGGATTCTATGTCCTGATGCCGCTGGGCATCATCCTCTCGGCATACCTCAGCCGGAGGAGAGAAGGAGGAAAGTCCGGGCTGTTGAGCCCGATTTTCAACCGGAAGACGCTCCTGTCGTTGGCCCTGGCCGTGGTCCTGTTCGTCCTCATCCAGAACATCCTCTTCAGCCCCGGAGTATTCCAGAATCATGTCCGTTTCATCACGGGGCCGGGCAGCCAGAGGTTTCAGGTCTATGAAAACACGCTCTCCGGCCACGCCGGCATGCTGTGGTCCAGCCTGCGCTACATCCGCTTCTCGTTCGGTTGGCCCCTGTTCGTGCTGTGTGCCTTGGGACTGGCCGTTTCTTTCAGAGACCGGAACAAGCACCCCCTCCTGTTCTGGCTCCTGCTCCCGGGGCTCTCCTACTACATCTTTTTCATCAGCGTGATCCGATACAACTGCGTCCGCTTCTTTCTCCCCCTGTGCTTCACCCTGGCCTTCTTTGGGGGGAGGCTCCTGGCCGGCTTCCTGGCGCCGGGACGGCGCCTGCCCGCCCTCCGGCTCGCCGGCGTTGTCCTCGTGTTTCTGTACACCGGGCTGTATGCGGCTTCGGGGAACATACAGATGGTCTTCGACGCTAGATACAAGGTCGAGAGGGTCCTGGAACGCAACGTCCCACACGACGCCATTGTCGGGCTGGTGGGTTCCCGGATGTACCTCCCCCGGCTCGAGTCCTTCGAGAGCACGCGTCGGATGAAGACGCTTACCAGGCGGACCCTGCAGCGCCTCAAGCCCGATTTCCTGCTGGTGAACTCGGATTTTGCCCGGATAAACTCAGAAAAAATCTACGGGCGTCTTCGCCAGGAGAAGCTGGGCTATCGCCTGGTCCTGCGCTACCGGTTCGAGTCGCCCTGGCTGCTGTGGGACTTCCGGGACATCTTTAGGAACGATCAGAAGTGGATCTTCACCAATCTCGACAAGATCAATCCCGAAGTGGAGATCTACGAGCGGATCGACTAGCTACGCTTTCCTGGCGAAGATCTGCAGAGATCCGGCGATCTCCCGCAGCACGGGGACCCTCTCCAGAAATCGGCCGACCCTTTCTACGGTGCCGATCATCTTCTCCGGAACCCATGGGTGAAGGAAGTCGAAGGGTTCGATTCTGATGTCGGTGAAGCCCCGCTCCCGCAGGAACTTCTTGAGACGCCAGCGGAAAAATGCGGTCTCGTCCGGCGCGTCACCCATGATCCGCTTGATGAAGGGGATATTCTTCTGCAGGGCCAGCTGAGGATTGACCATGTTCGGCTCGCAGAACGCGATGAGCCCCCCTCTTTTCAAGGTTCGCCCGATCTCCCTGAAAGCCGGGTCCATGTCCAGGTGGTGCAGGACCCGGACCCCGATGATGGCATCGAAGAATTCATCCTGATAGGGTAGATACTCGATGTCACTGACCTGAAAATCCGCCTTTGTTGTTCCGCAGAGCCGGGCCGCCTCGAGGACCAGGTCTTCAGCGATGTCGATCGCATGCAGGCCGGCCCCCGTCCGGATGAATATCTCGGAAAGAAATCCCGTACCGCAGCCCACTTCGAGGACTTCCTGGCCGGGGCCCATCCCGACGGCCTCGATGATCCAGTCCGCCCGGCGCAGCGTCCCCTTCTGGCCTGCTGGGGTTCCGATGTTCAGGAGCCCGGGATTCTGGATCAGGTTCCTGGCTCGTTCCAGCTCATGGGTTTTGTTCTGCGGCATGTTCCCTTTTCCCTTTTGTCTCGCCCCGCTGCATCCCCTCTATTTGAAGAACCGGTAGTGGAAAAAGGTGGAGATGGCCTTAAATCCGAACATCCAGCGCAGCTTCTTTCCCTGTTCCTTGGATCTGGGGTGGTAGGATATGGGCACTTCATGGATCTTGTAGCCGGACTTCCGCACCTTGGCCGTCACCTCCATGCAGAATTCGAACCCGATGCAGTCCAGTGGGATCTTCTGCAGGATTTCTGTTCGGAAGGCCTTGTAGCATGTGGCCGTGTCCGTGGTGTTGGCGGAGAACAGGATGTTCGCGATCATGTTCAGGCCCTGGACCCCCGCGAAATGATGGAAGTATCCGACCTGGTAGTTCCCGCCCAGGAAGCGGTTGGAGAACCACTGGATGAGGAACCGAAAAAATTTCACGTTCATGTGGCGGCTGCCGTAGACCACCTGGACCTGGGGATCCTTGAACTTCTCGTAGATCGGGAGGTAATCCTGTGGATCGTATTCGAGGTCCGCATCTTGGATGATGACGATATCGCCCCGTACATGGCGGAGTGCGGTGCGGATGGCCGCGCCCTTACCTTGATTGTGTTCATGGTAGTAGATGCGGAGGTCTGGGAAGCGGCCATCGACCTCCTTTTTCAAGTAGGCCCGGACTTCTTCCGAAGAGCCGTCATCCACCAGGATGATCTCTTTGTCCAGGGGGACGGCCTCCACACGCCTGAGGATCTCGGCGACATAGGTCTTCTCGTTGTAGTGGGGGATGATGACGGACAACTTCATGGGTCAGCCTTTCGCGGCCTCTCGAGCTGCCGGTCGGGCAAGCCACCTGGATAACAACTGCAAAGGACCGGCCTGTGACATCGCCGATGCCAGAGGGTGGTCAGGACCGGACCAGGGTTTTTGCATATTGCACTCTTTTCTTGATCGCATTCCAGGATTTCAGGTATTTCAACTCGCGCCAGATCCGGCGGGGATGCAGGTAGTAGGACCGGTAGAGACGCCGGACTCTTTTGAAGAGTTCTTCCCGGCCGAAGGGTCCGGGCCAGAGGGGCGGCTCGAATTCGGTGCCCGGGTGTTTGGAGAACTCGAGCCAGACATCGCCCCCGAACAGCCCTTTGTTCAGCCCCTCGTCGTACAGGCTGGTGGCCGGGTATACCGTATACACGGCGATGTGCACCATATCCGCATCCAGGCGGCGCATGTAGCGCTCGGTTTTCAGGAGGTCGGACTCGTCTTCATCCGGATTCCCGATCATGAAGTAGGCCACGGTCTTCAGGCCGGCCCGGCGTGAGGCCTTGAAGACTTCCAGGGCCTTGTCGAGCTTGACCGGTTTGTTCAAGCGCTTGAGCACGCGCTCGCTGCCGGATTCGATCCCGAACGTGATCCACTCGCAGCCGGCTGCGGCCAGGTCCTGCAGCATGGCCTCATCCACGCTTCCTACAGTGGCGCGGATCATCCAGGGGAGGTTCCAGCCTCGGTCCCGCAGGGCGGCGCAGATGTCGCGCACGCGCTGCTTATCGATGGTGAACACCTCGTCGTAGACCAGGATGGAGGCGAAACCGAGCTCCTTGAGCTGCTCGAAATTCTTCACCACATAGTCCACACTGTGTGCCCGGAATCCCTTGCCCGTCACGGAATTCGAGCAGAACGTGCAGCGGTAGGGGCAGCCGCGGCTCGTCACGGCGATGGCGACGGGGTGGAGATCGGTGAGTACGGAGCCGTAGAGCTCCGGCTGGATCAGGTCGAAGGCCGGCTGCGGGAGCACATTCAGGTCGGTGATGACCGGAGCCACTCCGGTATCGATGAGCTCTCCGCCGTGCGTGAAGTACAGACCAGGTGTCTGCTTCAGTTCTTCGATATTCCCCCAGTGCTTGCATAGGGCGGCGATGGGATATTCGCCCTCTCCCAGCACCAGCCCGTCGATCTCGGGCAGAGCCAGGGTTTCCGAAGGATACAGGTACGGCTGCAGCCCTCCCAGCCAGACCTGGGTATCGGGGAGTTCCTGTTTGCAGGCTTTGACCTGAGCCATGACACTCGGCATCGTGAATGAGACCGCGGACAGTCCGATCAGGTCGGGTTGAAAATCCCTGGCCATCTCGGCGACCTGTTGGGAGGTCAGGAGCTGGGCCTGGGCATCGATGAGCCGGACTTCGGCTCCACCCCAGTCCCGGGCGGCCGCTGCCACTTCCAGGAGGCTGATGGGCGGATTGTTGCCCCGCACCCGCTCGATCTCGAGAGGCAGATTCGCGCGCAGGACCTCGCGTTCCGCCGGATTTATTAAAAGCAAACGCATCGTTTTTGTTCCAATCCCTTAAAATCTCAATATGTATAGCATGGCCGTGTGGGAAATGCAATCGCGCCCAGGACCATGGGGAGGGATGCGCCTGCCGGATACGGAAAGCAAGGTTGGGTGCCGGAGCGGCAATATATCTATCTATATTTATTTGGTTACTTGATGTAGCCCAGTGTTTTCAGGTCCTCGAGGACCTCCTTGTCCATATCTCTGGGCTTTTTGGCCCCGGCGGGGCCCTCTCCGGTCTCATGTGTTTCCACGAAACGCGGCTTCCGCTCTTTCCTGAAGACCTCCTGGACCACACGCCCGTCCATGTCTTTTCCCATGGGCAGGCCGTAGAGGTGGAGGACCGTCGGTGCGAAATCGTACACGCTGATATTGTCCAGTTTATGCCCGGATCGGATTTGAGGCCCATTCAGGATAATGATGCCGTGTGGGATCTTGGGCGTGCCGTAGTGGTTGTATCCGACGGGGCTGAAGTTGAAGCCGTGATCCGAGAGGACGATGAAGGTCGCATCCTGCGGGGAGCGGTCGACGATCCTCCCGACCACGTTGTCCATGTAGACGTAGACCGTCTCCATAATCTCCATCATGTTGGCATAGAGCCGTTCTTCTGTCTCAGGGGTTGGCCCCCCGAACTCTTCGTTTTCCGCGATCCATTTCTCTCTGAGCGTGTCATCGATGAAAAGCGAGGCGAAGTGTGAGGTCGTGTCGATGAGTCGGAGATAGGCCGCGAAGAAATCGACCGGGATCTTCTCGAGCATGAAAAGGGCCGTGTTTTCGATGGACTTGTCCTGCAGGAGATAGCGCCGGAACTGGTTGACCTGCCTGTCCCTCCCGGCGGGGACCTCGACGTTGAACCGGCGGGCCCGGGTCAGATAATTGTCGATATTTTCCTCCCGGATGATCTCTCCATAACGGTTGTCTTTGAAGCGCTCCACCTTGGGATATATGACATCCTTGAGTTCCGGCGGCGACGTGACGCCCTCGTATTCCAGGTAGTGGTCCACGCTGATGCGGAATCGGTCCGAGATGCAGTACCCGTTGAATTCGCTGGCCGGGAACGTGCAGAACCAGTTGGTCACGCCGGCCTTGAATCCATTGTCGCTGAGGATCTCCCAGACAAACTTAACGCGGATATCGTCCACGGAATAGGGGATGTCGATGTTGTTCTCGTCGACGAACTTGAAGTCCAGGACACCATGTTTGAGCATGGTCTTGCCTGTGGCGATGGATGTCCATACCACCGGGGACTTGGTTGGGCGGAAGGTCTCGAGCACCCCCCAGGTCCCCTCGTCTCTAAGCGCGCGCAGGTTGGGCAGTTTTCCCTGCTCGAACAACGGATCCATGATATTCCAGTCCGCCCCGTCCAGCCCGATGACGATGACCGGCCCGGCGGACGGCTGAAGGGATAGGAAGAGGATGGTGCCGGCGCTGCCGATCAGCAGGATCCCCAGTAAGGCGAAGACAAACTTTTTCATATGCGGATTTTAGGGGAAGTCCTCCAGGTTGTCAATGAAGCCGGGCGCGGCTCAGGGGTGATCCTGCTTGCGGAAGAATCGGCCTTTGCCGAAATAATTCCCCACGAAGGGAGTCGGGACGTTGCGCCCCTTTTTGGGAAATTGGAGGTCTCTCTCGCTTGGCACGAGCTTCTCTGAGATCAGGTGCCGCCAGAGGATCTCGGCCGCGATTCGGTGTGCGGTGTCGCTGGGGTGCGCGTCGTCAAAGGGGACCGCCTCGAGGATGTTCCGGTCGAGGCCGCCATAGACATCGAAGAGATCGATCCAGCTCAGCCGGGCTGTGTCCAGGGCCTCATGCAGCTGGAGGTGGATGTCCGCGAAGGGGTAGGTCTCATCCAGGCCGAAGGAGAAGAGAGGAAAGATCATCACGATCACAGGGATCCCCTCAGCACTGGAAAACTCCCCCAGCTCCTGCAGGGCACTTCGGGTCAGCTGCCATCCGGAATAGTCTTCCCGGTAGAGCCATTGATAGTACTTGATCTGACCGCGGTACGTCCGGAGGTTGAACATCCTGTGCGAGACCAATCGATACAGGGCGGAGCGGTCATAGAGGAATCCTGCCAGGCCGGTTCCCTTCTCGAAGTGTTGGACCGTGAGCTTGTCCCGTATGGCATTGACCTCGGGCATACCCCCGCGGTTCTCGGCATCATTAAGGCAGTAGCCCAGGATGATGAGATCGGGATCGAACCGTGCCGCCTGTTCCTTGATCAGTTCGACCTCCTGGTTGGTCGATCGTCCGGGCACACCCAGGTTCAGGACCTGATAGGTGATCCTTTCGATGTTTCCCATGTAGTTGAGATACCGCTCCAGCTTCTTGGGATAGGTGTCGTCGAAGTTGACACCCCCGCCCTGGGTGAAGGAATCGCCCACGGCGAAGATCCGGAACTGCCGGGGGAGTTTCTGCTCGGGATACTCGAAGTCTCGGAATCCAAGGGAGTTGTAGATCAGCTTGGGCTGCCGGAAATGGGCCTCGACCGTGCGTGGGGCGGGCCGGGAGAGGACACGCGCCGCGAAGAACTCGGCCACGAGGATCGCCCCCGCCAGGCTGATGATCAGGACCACAGCGTTCAGGGCGGCTTTCTTCCTCCTCTGAGGCTTGGGCTGAGGATATTTGCCTCCGCCGGCCGCCTGTTCTCTTTCTATTGTGCCGCTTTGGGACATGGTTTTCCCTGTATATCACAGCCCGGAGACGTGGTCAATCGGCACGAGGAACCGCCGTGACCTCTTTGACAGATCCTGTCATCTGTGTCGATTTACCACTCCCAATCCGAGGTGATGTCACAAGCTAACAAGTCACGGTGAGACCGCGAGTTGTGCCTCCCTCGATTAACGTCCTCATTCTGCTGAACATCCGGGCGGATTCGAGTGGCCTGCGGCAGTTTCCCTCGAGTTGACAAAAAGGCCTGTTCTTGCTATCTTGTCATGTTTTATCACTACCGAGATTTTGACTAATATTTGGAGGACACGTATGAAAGCAGCATTTCGGACTATAGCCCTGTCCATCCTCGTTTTGAGCCTGATCTCCGTCCACCTGTCCGCTCAGGTCGAGCAGGTCAACGACACGACAGGCGGCATGGCGGAACTCCCCTACATCAAGGTCATGAAAGACGGCAACATCATGGTCATGTACGGTGAGGGGCATCACTTCAACACCGACTTCATCATGTACTACAAGATCCTGGATCCCAGGACCGGGCAATGGACCAACCAGCTGAAGGCCGTGGACCGCTTTCGGTCCTCCGCTTACCCGCAGCTGGCCGCGGATGCCGAAGGCAACCTGCACCTGGCCTATCACGACGGGAGTTCCTCATCCCACCGCGACATCTGGTATGCAAAGTTCGATATCGAAAAATACGCGTGGAAGGCCAAGAAGATGGCCTATTCGAGCCCGGGAGCCAACTCCACCTGGCCGCGCATCGAGGTCGACCCCATCTTGGAGAAGGTGTTCATCTGCTGGTCCCACAACTATGGGACCACGGTAGCCGCCATGGACTTCTGCATGGTCGAGAATGATTTCGACGGGGAGTGGCCCGTGGATCAGCGCAGTCGGCTGACCATCTCCGACTCCCCGAATTTGGTTTCCATCCACGGGGACATCGCCTACGGGGATGGCAAGATCCATGCCGTCTGGATGGATGACAATCACAAGGAAAACCAGTGGGGCCTCTATTACAACAGCGGCACGCGCAACCCGAATACCGGGGCCTGGAGCTTCGGAACCCCCGTCTGGCTCTTCCCCTCCAACCAGAAGCAGTACTACCCCGCCATCGCCATGGACGAAAACGGCGATGTCCACGTGCTTTTCTCGCACAAGGGGAATCCCATGTTGTACACAAAGAAGACCGGGGAAACCTGGTCCAATCCCAAGGCGATCACCGACGGGTCGACGGATCAGAACATGTTCGCCGTGCTGGTCATCAAGGCCGGGCTCATGCACACCGTATTCCGGCAGGCGCAGGACGTGTATTACGCCCGGGCCCTGATCGACGGAAACTGGACCAAGCCGACCAAGATCGCTGACGGACAGTTCCCAGGATATCCCGGGATCGATGTGGACGAGCAGGGAAATGCCCATGTGGTCTTCAGCGACGGCGACCCGGACCATCCCCGCCAGGTCTACTACACCAAGGTCGTGCTGCCCGGCGATCCGCCCACGGCCGTAGCCAAGGCGAATCCGACCGGCGGACTGACCCCCCTGACCGTCACCTTCGACGGCAGTGACTCCTCCGATGCGGACGGTAAGATCGAAGATTACAACTGGAGCTTCGGCGACGGTTCCACGGCCAACGGAAAAAAGGTCTCCTATACCTACAAGACCGCCGGCACCTATACCGCAACGCTCACGATCATCGACGACGACCTGAGGACGGCGGCGGATACGGTGGTCATCACGGCCCATACGGGTGATCCCCAGGCCGCCTTCATCGCCACACCCCCGACGGGCATGCGGCCATTGACCGTTATCTTTGACGCTTCCCCATCCGAGGACTTCGACGGCCAAATCGAGGACTACACCTGGGATTTCGGGGACGGAACGGGCGACAACGGACTGATCGTCCAGCATTACTACCCGAACGGCGGTGACTTTGAGGTCGTTCTGACCGTCACCGACAACGAAGGCCGGACCGGCACCTCCATGCAGGTGATCGATGTGTTCCAGCCTCCGGTGGCCATCTTCACCGCCGATCCCGTGGTGGGCGTGCCTCCCTTGACGGTCCATTTCGATGGGCGCGACTCCTATGATGAGGACGGGGAGATCGCCAACAACCGCTGGGACTTCGGCGACGGGCTCACGGGCGGCTCCCCCCAGCATGATCATGTTTACGGTTCGCCGGGGATCTTCACCGCCATCTTCACCGTGACCGACGACGACGGCTACACCGGGACCACCATGCAGCTGATCAAGATCCTGGACCGACCGCTTCCTCCCGTCAACGTGAAGAACCAGGCCGCCACCAACCGGGCCGGGTTCTACACCGAATACATCAACATGGTCACCTGGAGCGCCAATCCGGAGAACGAAGGCCTCTTCCCCGTGGCCTCCTACCGCATCTACCGCAAGCCCTTGGGCGGGGATGATTCCCAGTACACGCAGCAGGGCCAGGTCACCGGTTCCACCTATCAATTCAACGATGCGGGATTCAGCGGGATCGACGACACCGCCAACTATGAATACGCGGTGACTTCGGTGGACGACCAGGGCAACGAGAGCGTCTTCTCATCCCAGCTGGCGGGAAGTTCCGGCGGGACGGCTCAGGCCTCCGTCGGGGATATCCACAAGGTGAGAAAGTAAGAGAGATAGATTAAAAGAGGTAAAGCCCGGCAGAAATGCCGGGTTTTTTTTATTTATTTGCCCTGTCTGCGCAACGACACCGAATCGAACCAGACCTCGCCCTTCCCCGTGGAGAAGAGCCTCAGAGTGAGCTGGCGGGGCGAGCCCTGTGATAGATGCAGGTCAAATTCCTGGTATTCAGTTCTCGGAGAGAAGTCGCGGCCGTAGAGGTCAACCTGGCTGTATGCGCGCTGTCGTTCCTCACTTTTCACATCCAGCCGCACCACCCTCTCGCCGGCGGGGACTTCGCCCCCGAGCTTGAGCCGGAACACGAAGGTGTAGTCGCCGGCCGGGATCCGCTCCAGAGACAGCTGGAGGAGGGAGCCGTCGGGGTGCTTCTCGGCCGCGAAGGCCAGCCTGCCCGAAGCCCCCGGATCGAACCGGGGCAGTCCGTTTTCCCCGAAGAAGGTCTCCCCTTCCCACACATCCCCTTCATCCCCGGGATCTCCCGGTTTGGGGTACAGGTCGTACAGCATCAGATAGGTGTTCCAGATCGGATAGCGAGCCAGGACGCGCGCATTCTGCATGTGCTGGGGGAAGTCCTTCTGATAGTCGAAGATCTCTTCGGCGTGGGCCGAAAGGAGCGCGTGAGTGATGCGGTACCTATCGAGAAAGTCCCGCCCCTTGTTGATGTATCCGCTGGAATACGCGTGCGCCTCGTGGCTGTTCTCCAGGCACATGACCATGGACACCAGCCCGGCCAACCGGATGTGGTGGAACGCCTTGCCCAGGTCCTGGGAGATCTGACGCCGGTCCTGGGGGGGGGCGAGGGCCCAGCGGGACCAGGAATAAAGGCTGAGCGTCACTGAGAGCAGGACCAGGAATCCGACGAGGGCATGCCGGGCTGCCTGGGGGAGACTCAGGGCCGCGCGGCGCGGCCAGAACCGCATGCCCAGATAGACGATCCCGGTCCCTAGGGCGGACAGAGCCAGGAGCTGCAGGGACCGACGCGACCAGGCCGCCGCTCCCACCGGGCGGGACACGAGGATGATCAGGCCGCTCATGCCGTAGAGCAGCCAGAAAAAGAGGAACACGAGGAAGAGGAGGGGGCGCCTCCTCGGCCGCGCCAGCCTTCCCGAACGCCGGAGTTCGAACAGGAATCCCACGGTCAGCAGGACGATGGGGAGGATGACGGGCATCAGGTGCCTCGCGGCCCGGTACTGTATCATCGAAAAATACACGGTGTTGGAGACGACCCAGAATCCGCTCACCCAGCTCACGACTGAGACCTCCCGCGGCGCGGTCACGGCCCTGTAAGCCAGGCCCAGGAGGGCCAGCGAGGAGAGCACGGTGAGGAGCGGAGCGTCCATGAGGAAGAGGAGGGGGCGCATCCAGAACATCTCCAGCAGATCTCGATATCCATGTGTCAGCCAGAACAGGTTGGAGGCGGCGAAGTCCTGGAAGTCCTCGATGTGAGGGAGATAGATCAGGAGGAGCCAGATCCCCAGGACCGCCAGGAAGCCCAACAGAAAGAACAGGCCGGAGGAGATCGCCGGTCGCAGCCGGGCGGAGTGCTGGAAGAAGACGAATACCACCGCTCCCAGGAAAACGGCCGGCAGCACGTGCAGCAGCGTTCCCTTGGACATGAAGGCCAGGAAGCACATGGCCCCAGCCAGGAACAGGTCGAGTTTTTCCGGATAATCGCGACGGTTCAGGAAAAAGAGGGCCAGGACCACGAAGAACATCATGGGCATGGCCCGCACCGCCACCTGGCTGAATACGGTAAAGATGTAATTGAATCCCAGGAGCGCCGTCCCGAGCAGGGCGAAGGTGCGGTCATATGTCCTCTGCAGGATCAGGAAAATGAATACCAGAAGCAGGCAGCTGAAGAGAGCGGGTACGGCGTTCATCTGCGCGACGCCCTGGCCGAACAGAGCGAAGATGACATAGTTCAGGATGTGGGGGACGAAACTGGCGTACATCCGGTTCCAGTTGTCTGTCTCCCAGCTCCCGAACAGCACCTGATTGCGTGAATTGTGGGCGTAGCCCCCCGGGTCCGACATGTATCCCAGGCTGGTCCTGGTCCAGTCATCAGGGGGATCTGCGCCCAAGTGGATGAAGCGCAGGCCAAACAGCACCACAAACAGAAACAAAAGGATGATGAGGGAACTCTTGGGTCGCGTCATGAGCGTTTTCTTTCACTGCTTTTCTACACCAACTGCCGTGACGAGTCAATCCGGTTGTTCAGCCGCGGGCCCGGTGCCGGATTGCTTATCCCGAGGAGGCATGGTATATTCTCCCCTACACTTCAGCCATGAACGCCTCGAGACGCCTCTTCTGCATGACCCTGGATCTGGAAGCGGATTTCAGCGGTGCCCTGCAGGACGAATACAGCCTTTTTCAGCGGCCGGAGAGGATCGGCCAGCTCCTGGATCTGCTGCAGGAGATGGGCGTGAAGCTCTCTGCGTTCGTGGTGGGAGAGCTGCTGGAGAAGTTCCCGGAAGTGATCGAGCTGTTCGAGCGTCGCGGCGCCGAGTTCCACTGTCACAGCTACTCCCACGATCCCGCGGCCACGGATTCAGAGGATGAGATCCGGCTGTGTCGAGATGCCCATCTGCGGCGCTTCGAGGCCCCTCCCCTTGGCTACCGCGCGCCGGACGGGAGGATCAGCCCGGAGGGGATCCGGAACCTGGAGAAGCACGGATTCGGGTTCGATTCCAGCATATTTCCCTCGTATTATCCCAATCCCTTCAAATACCTATTCCGGCGCTCCAGTGTCCATCGTGTAAAAGACACAAACATGGTCGAGATCCCGAACACCCCGGTCTCAGCCCTGCGGATCATGCTCTCTCTCTCCTACATCAAGCTGCTGGGGCGGCGCGCCTACTTCGCGCTGCTGCGCCGGTCACGCCTTCCGGAGACCGTGATTTTCGGATCTCACCTCCACGATTTTTTCACCGACAAAGATGCCCTGTCCAGGATGCCGGGGTTCTGGAGGTGGGTCTATGGCAGGAACCACGATCAGGGCCTGCCGTACCTTCGGGAGACGCTGGAATTTTTCCGAGATCGGGGCTATGACTTCGTGTATATCTCCGAGGTGTATGAACGGTTCATAGAAAACACGCTTGGGGGAACGACCCCGGAAGGTTGACATGGCAGAAAAAAAATCACGCATCACCCAGGAAGAGGATGTAAAGCAGTACTTCGAGCGTATCGCCCGTCGGTTCGATTCGTATTACCGGGAAGAAGCCGATACCGGAGGGCTGGTGGGTAAGATCGCTCATCATGTCTTCCGCAAGCCGGCCATGGCCTGCCGGTTCGAGAAAACCCTGGAGTTCCTGGGAAACACTCAGGGTCGGACGATCCTGGATGCGGGCTGCGGCTCGGGGATCTATTCGATCGAGATCGCACGGCGCGGGGGGATGGCCGTGGGTGTGGATGTCTCCCAGGTCATGGTCGACATGGCTGGAAAAAATGCGGAGGAGGCGGGCGTTGCGGAAAACTGCCGGTTCCAGGTTGGGGATATCATGGGGCACGAGCCCGGACAGGGGCCGTACCGCACCTGCCTGGCCATAGGCTTCTTCGATTACATCCGGCCCGAAAAACAGTCGGAGGTGCTGGGGAAGCTCCTCTCCCTGGTGGAGACGGACGTCATCGCCACCTTCCCCAAGAAATGGGTTCCCGCCACATTCTTCCGCAAGGCCTGGTTCCTGAAAAAGCGCCTGGATGTTTATTTCTTCACCCGGAGACAGGTCGCCGGCCTGGCCGACCCGGCGGAGGTGGAGGTCACCTTTGTGGACTGCCGCTCGGTCTGGACCGTCCGGTTCGTCAAACGGGCAGGGTGAAAACGAGGGCCCGCCCTTATCCGTTGTTTGACAAAAACAGGCGCATTCTTTATAGTGGACTGACGTTTTAAGGAACACATTTGAGGCCTGCATCCCATGAAAATCCTCCTGATCAATCCCCCTGCTGAGAACCTGGTCCAGACCTTCGCTCCCGAGGCGCTGACCGAGGAAATGGGATTCTATCCCCCCATGGGCCTCCTCTACGTGGCCGCGGGGGTCACTCAGGCCCACGGCGACCGCTTCCCGATCGAAGTGCTGGACACCCAGGTCGAGCGGATGGATTATGCCCAGATCGAGCGGCACATCCAGGAGAACAGGCCGGATGTGGTGGGCATCAGCAGCATGACCTTTCTGCTGCTCGACTCGCTCAAGGTCGCGCGGATCGTCAAAAAGATCGATCCCGGGATCCATGTGGTGATCGGCGGGGCCCATCCCTCCATTTATCCCGAGGAGATAGCCTCCCAGCCCGACATCGACTCCATCGTCATGGGGGAGGGTGAGCACACCTTCGCGGACCTGCTGCCGGCCCTGGAGGAGGGCAGGTCCCTGGAAGGGATCGCCGGCGTGGGATTCAAGCAGGACGGCCGCATCGTCATCAATCCCGCACGCGGCTTCATCCAGGATCTCGACAGCCTTCCCTTCCCGGACCGCGACCTGCTCCCCACGGAGAAGTACTACAACGTCCTCGGCGACAGCAAGGTCACGATGACCAGCCTCGTGACCACGCGCGGCTGTCCCTTCAAATGCACGTTCTGCACCAACAAGGACGGCAAGGCCTGCCGCATGCGGTCCCCCGAGAACGTTGTCGATGAGATCGAGGCATGTTACGCCCGTGGGATCACGGATTTTGACATCATCGACGACACTTTTACCATAAACAAGAAGAGGGCCCTGGCCATAGCGGACCTGATCCTGGAAAGAGGGCTGAAGATCACCATGGACCTGAGGGCCCGCGTGGACACGGTCGATCAGGAACTCCTGGACCGGCTTGCCGAGGCGGGCTGCAACCGGATCCGGTTTGGAGTGGAGAGCGGGGATCCGGGCGTGCTGGAGAACATCCAGAAGGGCATCACTCTGGAGCAGATCCGGGCCGCCTACCCCATGGCCCGGAAAGCCGGGATGGTGACCTTCGCCTATTTCATGCTGGGGATGCCTGGAGAGACCGAGGTCGAGATCAAGAAAAGCCTGGAGCTGGCGAAGGAGCTGAGGCCCGATTTTGCCCAGTTCCTGATCTTCACACCCTTCCCGGCAACCCAGTCCTATGAGGAGGGCATCGCCAAGGGCATCCTGAAGGGCGACTACTGGCGGGAATTTTCCGCATCTCCCACGGAGGATTTTGTCGCACAGTGGTGGACCGAGAACTTCACCCATGAGGAGCTGGAAAAATGGCAGAGGAAGGTCCACTTGAGTTATTACTACCGGCCCTCCTATATATGGAGCCAGCTCCGGCAGGTCCGGTCATTCAAGGAGCTGGTGCGGAAGGCGCGCATCGCCATCCGCATGATCACAGGTTGACATGAAAACACTGACCGTTATCATCCCCGTATACAACGAAGAGGAGACCATCCTCAAGATCGTGGAAAAGGTTCGGGCCGTTGACATCGACAAGGAGATCATCATCATCGACGATGCCTCCACAGACAGCACGCCCCGCCTCCTCGAAGGCCTCGAGGGCGATGCGGAGATCCGCATCGTTACGCATCCCCAGAATATGGGCCGCGGGGCCGCGCTCAAGACCGGGCTGTCCCAGGCATCAGGCCTCATAACCATCTTCCAGGATGCCGACCTGGAGCTGGACCCCTGCAACTTCCCCCGACTCATCCAGCCGATCCTGGACGGGGAGCAAAAGGTGGTCTTCGGCTCCCGCTTCCTGGGCAAGGGATTCATCGCGGGCATGGGGTTCATGGCCTACCTCGGAAATGTCATCCTCACCAAGCTGACGGAGCTCCTGTTCAGGGCCAGCCTGACCGATGTGCTGACCATGTTCCAGGTGACTAAGACCGAGGTCTTCCGTGAGCTGGACATCCAGTCGGACCGCTGGGGCTCGACCATCGAGATCACGGCCAAGTTCCTGAGGCACGGATACCGGATCTATGAGGTCCCGGTCGAGTACATCCCCCGCCGCAGGGACACCGGGAAGAAGGTTCACTGGAGCGATTTCTTCTCCTGTCTGTCCGCGCTGGTGAAATATAGGTTCTTCTACCGCAAATAGTGAGAGAGGCCGCTTGGAAAAGATCCTGCTCCTCAATCCGCCCGGGGACAAGCTCTACCAGAGAGACCTCTACTGCAGCAATGTGTCCAAGGCCAATTACTACTGGCCCTCCATCGACCTCCTGATACAGAGCGGCATCCTGGGCGAAGCCTATGAGGTGGATATCCTGGATGCCATCGTGGAGAAGCTCGGCGTGGAGGAGTGTCTGGGGAGGATCCGGCAGGGCGGATACACGGCGGTGCTCTTCCTGACCGGGACCGCCTCCTGGCAGCAGGATTTCGCCTTCCTGGCCCGGATAAAGAACGGATCACCGTCTCCGCTGCTGATCGGGAACGGGGACATCCTCCTGTATCAGGCCGAAGAGTTCCTGGAGCGCTATCCCTTTCTCGACGCGGTGCTGCTGGACTACACCACCCCCGATGTGCGGTATTTTCTCGAGGGCCGGTTCTCCGAGCTGTCGGCACTCGCTTTCCGTCGGGAGGGCCGGATCGAGGTCTGCCGCGTGCCGCCCTCCGGGGGGGAGTTTGCCTTCCCCGTTCCCCGGCACGAGAAATTTCCGCTCCACAAATACCTGCTGGTCCAGGGGAAACGTTTTCCTTTCACAACGGTCCAGGCCTCGTTCGGATGCCCGTTCCAGTGTTCCTTCTGCATCGCCTCCACGCTGGGCTACAAGTACCGTTCGGTGGACAACATCCTCGCTGAGCTGCGCCACATCGTGTCCCTGGGTATCAAGGAAGTCTTCTTCATGGACTTCACGTTCGAGGTGCGGCGCAAGAATGTGTTGGAGCTCTGCCGGCGGATGGTCGAGGAATGCCTCGACCTGTCGTGGGTTTGCTCCTCACGTGCGGGCACCCTGGACGAGGAACTGCTCACCTGGATGGGGGATGCGGGCTGCCACACGCTGCTGCTGGGAGTGGAGAGCGGGGATGAGGCTCTGCTCAGGGAGTACTCCAAGGGAGTGACAAAGGACCAGATGCGACAGGCATTTTCTCTGTGCCGCCGGCTCGGAATCCGAACCCTGGGGCATTTCATCATAGGCCTGCCGGGAGAGACCGATGAGACGGCCCGAAAGACCGTCGCGTTCGCCAAGGAACTGGACTGCGACATCGCCTCCTTCAACATCGCCGTGCCTGTGCTCGGGACTCCGCTCCGGGAACGCGCCCTGGCCCAGGGCTATATAGCCGACGAGGGGATGGTATTCGATTCTTCGGATGCCTATCCGGTCATGGAGACACCGCAGTTTTCCAAGGAACAGGCCTGGAAATGGCGGAAGCGGGCCATCCTGAGTTTCTATTTTCGGCCAAGGTATATCTGGCGCCTGGCCACGCAGGCCCGGTCCCTATATCAGTGGAAGCTGCTGGTTCTCAATGGGCTGGCACTGCTCCGGAATCTTTTCCGGAGCCGCGGAAACTGAGGCTGCCCGGGCTTAGTTTCCCGAATCCTTCTGCTTCATGTCGCTTTCGCGGCCATCACCATCGACACCACGGATGGCATAGATGTAGCTCTTCATGTCGGCTTCATCGGTCAGGCTGTTGTCCTGCCACTTGAAGACGTCGGGTGCCACTGTCGCCTGGTAGATGAACTGGTTCGTCCCCTTCTTTTTCTTGAAGATCAGGTACTTGACCACCCGGATCTTCCCCGTGTTCAGGGGGTGCTTGTCCCAGGTCAGGATGTTGAGATAGTTGGAGAAGAACAGGCCTGTGTGGGCGACGTTCGTCACCGTGAAGTTCTTGGGCGGATAGGGCTTCTCGAGGATCGTGGCGGCCTTGCTGGTGCTGTTCTGCCATCCGTCGTCGTCGGTTACGGTGAGCCAGATGGCGAAGTCTCCACCCTTGGTATAGGTGTGGCTCGCCACCTGGCCGGTCCCGGAGGTGCCGTCGCCGAAGGTCCACTTGTAGCTGATGAGCTTGCCGTCCTCATCGTTCGAGCCCGAGGCATCGAAGGTGATCTTGTGGGGGGCGATGCCCTCCAGGGATGAGG
>CBESWG010000012.1:0-81896 GCA_965533275.1 uncultured bacterium | reverse complement strand
TGGCAGAAGAAAAAAAGACGGAAACAGAAGTCGAAGTCAGTGCCGTCGACAGCCTTGTCGATATGCTGGAGACGGAAGAGCAGAAGGGCGCCGTCGCCGAGCTGATCAACCGGATCGGCAAGGAGGCCGAGGTCCATCGTGTGGGCGGAGCTCTGATCGACTCCTACATCTCCGAGATCGATAAGGTATTGGGTGCCCAGATGGATGAGATCCTGCACCACAAGGACTTCCAGGAACTGGAAGGCACCTGGCGCGGCCTGCATTTTCTGGTGCAGAACACTGAGTTCAGCAAGGCGGTCAAGTATGAGCTCCTGGATGTGACCAAGGAGGAACTCTACGAGGACCTGAACGAGGCCGCCATGGGCGAGGGCTACGAAAAGGACTCCGGGCTGTGGCATCACATCTACTGGGGTGCGTATGACAAGGTCGGTGGACATTCCTACACGGCCATGGTGTCCGACTTCGAATTCGTCAACAATCCCCAGGACATCAAATTGATGCAGCACCTCTCAGTACTGGGTGAAGCTTCTCAGCTCCCTTTCATTGCCAGCGCAGGCGCTGAATTCTTTGGGGAAACTGACTACAATAAAGTCATGACCAACCGTTTCCTGAAGGAACAGGTCAATGACGGTGCGGAATACACGGCATGGAGGGCGTTTCGGGACGACGACAGGTCCAAATATGTCGCATTGACACTGCCCCGCTTCCTGGGCCGGCTGCCGTACAACCCCAAGGAAGATCCCACCAAGAACTTCAACTATGACGAAGGGGTCTACCGGGACGGGAATGACAACAGCCTGTGGTGCCATTCCGCGTTTGCCATGGCCTCCAACATGGTGAAGAGTTATGAAGAGTGGGGCTGGAGCGTGAAGCTGGTGGGTGTGGAATCCGGCGGTATCGTAGAGAACCTCCCCACTCCGACCTATGAGGAACACGGCGAGACCAAGCTCAAGGTCCCCGTGGAGGCTTCTGTGGGACAGGCCAAGGATTTCGAGCTGGCAGAGATGGGATTTATCTCTCTGGCCCATTGGGACCGCACCGACTACGCTGCCTTTTTCGAGGTGCCCTCTGTGCAGAGGCCTAAGATCATCAAGAACAATCCCGAGGCGACCGCAAATTATTCGGTCGGCGCCCGCATGCAGTACACTCTCCTGGTGACGCGGATCGCCCACTACCTGAAATACCGCCAGCTGCGTTTCGTGGGCTCCAACAAAAGCGCCAGCCAGATCCAAGAAGACCTCTCCAACTGGCTGAGCGGCATCACTTCCGACCAGCCCAGCGCACCGGAAAGTGTGATTGCTGAGCGGCCTCTGCGTTCCTTCCAGCTGGAGGTGAACGAACTGCCGGAAAAGCCGGGCTTCTTCCGGATCAGCGCAGAATTCCGGCCTCATATCGCGATCACCGGAATGGACATCTCCCTGAGGCTGGTAGCCTATCATTCAGGTGGCGAATAGGATCGAATCACCGAGAATATAGAATCTAATTTAATCTTGAAGGAGGTTTAGATATGGCTTTTAAAGGTGAACTTTGGATCGAAGGACCGGATGGTGAACTCGAGGGACCGCGCGAAAACAACAGCTGTCTCATCTATGAGTTCGATCACGAGATCTATCTACCGTTTGACTTGGAGACCAACAAGGTACAGGGCTCCCGTAGAATTAAGTCGATATCAATCACCAAGGATATTGACAATCTGACTCCGACCCTCGCACAGTACTTATGCGAGGGAGCTCAACTCCCTAAGGTCGTCATCGTGCTCTACAAGATCAAAGAGGGAGCCTCCTCTGAAGTGCCCTATTTCAACTTTACGCTGGAGACCGCGAAAATCGTCCAGGTCAACACCTTGATGCCCTCAACCAAGAAGAAGGAGAACGAGAACGTCGGCCACTTGGAAAAGGTCAAATTCCTAGGTACGACGTTCACTTGGAACTTCGAACCCTCGGATGAATTTGGCAGGGATAGCGGAGCGCCGACCTATTCGGAAGTATCCTTCTGATCGCCTAGGACACTCCGTCTTTACGCGATAGGTTTCATTCTTTTCATGTTGCTGCGGGGATCGGTTCGGCTGGCTGATACGGCCCGCGAGCCGGTTCCCGCAGAAATTTGAGTCACCACTGGGTCTATTTGAGAAACCTCAGTCTATTCAACCTGCTCGTCGGCTACTTCACCACCGATAGGATCGAGCCCACGGACGTGGACAGCTCCTATTTTTCTCCCTTTACGGAGGAGGAGAAGATGCGCCGCAGCATCGTGGAAAATCTGACCTTCCTCCTACAGACCCGCCAGGGTTCGGTCCAACACCTCCCGGATTTCGGCCTGCCCGACATCATGCAGATCTACATCGATTCGGGATACACCTTCGATCCCCTCAAGAAGCACTTGAAGGATATGATCATGAAATATGAGCCTCGGATCGAGAAGGCAAGGGTGGAGGAGCCCCGTTTCGAGAAAAACGACATGCGGGTCTACTTGCGCATCCATGCGACCATCAGAGATTTTTCAAACACCGAGATTTTGTTGACGGAATTTTCGACCACCGGTTGGTCCAAGGTCGTGTGGGAGAGGGACGAGAAATGAACATCAAGAAGTACTTCGAGCGCGAGTACAACTTTCTCCAGCAGGAGGGGGAAAAATTCGGCGAGAAACACCAGGGGATCGGGGGGGAGCTCAGGATGTCCCAGCGCCACCGGAAGGATCCCTTTGTGGAGCGCCTGTTCGAAGCCTTTTCGTTCCTGGCTGGCCGCATCCATGAGCGCCTGGACGATGAGTTCCCGGAGCTCACCGGAGGACTCCTGGAACAGCTGTTCCCCCATTTTTTGCGGCCCTTCCCCTCATGCGCTGTTCTCGAAGCCAGAGCCCATATGGGTGCTGTGCAGGAACCGCTCGAAGTCAAAAGAGGGAGCGAGGTCCAGACTCCAAGCGGTAAGTATCAGGTGAAATACAAAGTCTCCTCAGGCCCAAGGGAAAAGGCCAGGGTTGTGGAGAAGACGGAACATGCAGAGTTCATCTTCCGCACCACCCAGGACCTGGTGATTCGCCCCATGCAGCTTAAAGAGGCGGTCGTGATCGACACCTCCAATGCAGCCTCGGCATTGGTACTGAAGATTCTCCCCTTTCGGAACGTGTCGTATGCAACCCTGGACCTGAGGCGCCTGAACCTCTTCCTCTATGGAGCGGACTTTTTGAGATACAGCCTCCTCCTTTTCCTGAATCAGCACGTGGATTCCGTGTTCGTGCGCGAGACGCACGGCGATCTCACCGAGTTTCAGGAGATCAAACCGTTCAAGATCGGAGTCCCCGGACTGTCCGATGTTTTTGACGATGATCCAGAAGAATATGCTTTGATCCCCTATGCCAGGCAGATCTTCACCGGCTATCGGCTGCTGCAGGAATACTTCGCGTTCCCGGACCGGTTCTTCTTTGTCAGCTTGGAAGGCCTTGACTCCTTCCAGGCATCGGAAGATGGACATCCCTTCGAGATCAAAATCGTCTTCAACCGGAAGCTGTCTCATGAGGTCAAACCTTCGGCTCAGAACGTCCGCTTGAACTGCACCCCGATCGTCAATCTTTTTGATCGGCCTACCGAAGAGGTCATCGTCAACCAGCGCATGCCCGAGTATTATGTCCTGCCCGATGGTGACCGTCGTAAAAGCCGGGAGATTTATTCCATCAACAAGGTCAGGGGAGTGAGTGAAGACAATCTCGAACAGTACAAGTACCTTCCTATCACTTCCTACGATATCCTGGATACAAAGGACCCTGAGTTTGAATACAAGCGCTTCTTCTCCCTGGTCGCCCGTCCGCTCCGGGGGGACATGGGAGAGACCTACATCCGCCTGTTCGGCCCCAGCATGGAGGAGGAAGAGTTTCCCAAGGAAACACTGAGCATCGAGGAAGCCACCCAATCCAACGGCTTCCTGCCGGCTAATTATCTGGAGGCAGGCTCCATCAATCAAACCATCGATTTCCCAGAGGGAGTGGTTGTGTCCAACCTCACTACTCCCTCCGAGGTCCTGGAATGCCCCGACCGTCAGAATTTCCTCTGGGCGCTCATCTCCCATCTCTCACTCAACTATGCCACCCTGGCCGATGCCGGAACCCTGAAGAGCATTATGAGCCTGTACAACTGGTCGCCGGACGTCAACAATCCTGGAAAGAAAAAGATCCATGCCGTAGCGCGGATCCACCCCCCAGAGACAAAATACATCATGCGCCATCAGGGGCTGATCCGAGGCATCGAGTTCCGGATCGATATCGACGAGACTCAGTTCGAAAACGGTGAGGGGGATATCTATCTGTTCGGTTCTCTCTTGAACCGGTTCCTCGCGCAGTATGTCACGATCAACTCCTATGTCATACTGACCATTGGAGAGCTGGGTACCAACAGAGAGTATACATGGAAGCCCAAATTGGGAAAGATTTTACCCGTCTGATCGAGGATCTCGAGAAGCGGGCGCCGGAATACAGTGTATTCTACGCCATCCTTCTGGCCGAGAAGATCAGCAAGAGGTTATACCCGCAGCGCGATGATTCCAAGTTCGACCAGGAGGGGCTTCGGTTTCGGCCCCATGAATATTATGAGTTCCCTCCCAAGGATATCCGGTCGTTTGACTACGAAGACAACGTCATGACCTTTGTGCTCAACTTTATGGGGCTGTATGGCATCAACTCTCCGTTTCCCCGCTGCTTTGCCGAGCAGGTGGCCATGCAGCAGAACGTCCATGGGGCCGGGAATGTCCCGCTGCAGAATTTCCTGGATATGTTCAATACGAGGTTTTACTGGCTCTATTATCAGGCATGGAAAAAATACAGGTACTACCTCCAGTTCGGTTTTGGCCTTGAGAACAAGGTCGTGCAGAGGGTATTCTCGTTTAGCGGATGTGGTGAAAAGAAAGACAGTAGGAAACCCAGACACATCAAGGAGATGATGCTCTTCCGGCTTTCCGGTATCCTGGGGCACCGGCTGCGCAACAAAAAGGGGCTCCGGATCCTCTTGAGAGAGTTCTATCCCGGATTCGATTTTCACATCCGGGAGTTCATCCCTCACCGCGTTAAGCTGGCGGAGCGTCCGCGCATGGGTTCGGGCTCAGGGGACCAGGCATTCCGCCTGTCGGAATTCAGCACGGTGGGCGAGAGTGTTGTAGACCTGATGGGGCGGATCTGTATCGACATCGGTCCCCTGGGTTTTGAGGAATATCTGGATTTTACGCCCGGAACGAACAATGCAGAACAGCTGAAGGAACTGATGTCTCTCTATCTCAATGATGGATTGGAGTACGATGTCCGATTCATCCTGAGATCAGAAACCATCGGGCATGTTTCCTGGAATGACCGGCGCCTGAAGCTCGGCGTCAGTTTCTGGATGGGACGTCCCAACAGTGACATTGTGGATGTGTACTATACGAAGGAGCGCTTCTGTGGAAGTGTTAACTGAAAGAATGGTTGTCATCAAAATCCAATAACGGGGGATCAATATGAAAAGCAAGGATTTGCGATCACTTCTCCAAAAACTGAACAACCACATCATCCGAAACATGGACACCGCCACCGGGATGGGCATCAAGCGGGGGCACTATGAGATCACCATGGAACACCTGCTGAATGCCCTGATCGAGGACGGCCAGGGGGATGTGCCCCTGATCCTGCGCCAATACATGGTCGATCCCGGACGTGTCCAAGAGATTTTACTCAAGAACCTGGACGAGATGAAGACCGGGAATCCAGGAAAACCGAAACTCTCCCCGTTGTTGACAGACTTTTTCGAACAGGCATGGATCACCAGTTCGGTCCATCACAAAGAGACCAAGATCCGTTCGGGTGCCATGTTCGAAGTTTTTATCGCTTCGGAACAGGTGATCAGTACCGGCCTGATGGAGCTCTTGTCTCCCATCAACCAGGAACAGCTCATGGCCGATTTCTACAAGGTCGTGACCGGATCCGTGGAAGATGATGCCGCCGCCATGGAGGCCCTACCGGCTGAACAGGCTAAGGAGATCCCCAAGGGCGGGACTGTGCTGGACATCTACACCACAAATCTGACATTGCAGGCCAAGGAGGGGAAGATCGATCCCATACTGGGCCGGGATAAAGAGATCATCCAGATGATCGAGGTCCTCAGTCGGAGAAAAAAATCCAATCCGATCCTGCTGGGCGAGCCGGGTGTGGGTAAGACCGCCGTCGTTGAGGGTTTCGCTAACAAGGTGGCCGCCGAAAACGTGCCCGATATCCTCAAGGGGGTTCAGATCCATGCTCTGGATCTCGGGGCTCTTCAGGCAGGGACCAAGATGCGGGGCGAGTTTGAGAAGCGGCTGAAGGCCGTGATCAACGAGGTGACCAAGTCTTCCCACCAGATCATCCTGTTTATCGATGAAGCCCATACGCTCATCGGGGCTGGCGCATCGGCTGGGGGGAGCGATGCCGCAAACCTGCTCAAACCGGCGCTGGCGCGCGGCGAATTCCGTGCCGTGGCAGCCACCACCTACCTGGAGTATAACAAGTATTTTGCCAAGGACGCGGCCTTGGAGCGCCGCTTCCAGCCCATCCATATCGGTGAGCCGGAAGACGACCAGGCCATGCTCATGCTGCGGGGGATCAAGGAAAAGTATGAGACCTACCACGGCATCCACATCTCGGATGGGGCCATCGAGGCGGCCGTGAAGCTGTCGCGTAAATACATCGCCGGGCGCCAGCTCCCGGACAAGGCGGTGGACCTCCTGGACACGTCTGCAACGCGTGTCAAGATGTCCCTGACCAGCAGGCCTCCTTCATTGGAACTCCTGATCAGCCAGCTCGAATCCGTGAAACTGGAGAAGGTAACCCTTCAGAAAGATCATGATCTGAAGATCGAGGACCATACCGAGGAGCTGGAGGAACTGTCCAAACGCCAGGATGAGATGGAAAAAGACATCGAGGCCAAGGAAGAGCGCTGGGCCAAGGAGTGTGAGCTGGTCACGGAACTCATGGAGTTGCGCAAGGCCAAGTTTGCCCGGGATCCCGAGGCCAAGCCGGACCCGAAGATCGACAAGGATATCGCGGCCGTCACCAAGAAGCTCAGCGATCTCCAGGGTGAGAATGCACAGGTGTTTGCCGATGTGACCGGCCTCACAGTGGCCCAGATCATCGAATCCTGGACCGGCATCCCGGTAGGGAACATGACACAGGACGAGATGACCTCCGTCCTGAAGCTGGGTGATGAACTGCGCAAGCGGGTCGTGGGGCAGGATCATGTGATCGAACAGGTCGTGGATGTCATCCGCGGGTCTAAGATCGGGCTGAAGCGGGAGGAGGCGCCTATCGGAGTCTTCCTCTTCATCGGGCCCAGCGGAGTGGGCAAGACCGAACTGGCCCGGGCCGTAGCAGAGGCCCTCTTCGGAGACGAGCGCTTCATGGTGACGCTCAACATGACCGAGTACCAGAACGAATACAACACCTCCCGCCTGATCGGAGCCGATCCCGGCCTGGTCGGATACGGTGAAGGTGGCGCATTGAGCGAACCGGTGCGCAGGCGGCCCTACAGCGTCGTGCTCCTGGACGAGGTCGAGAAGGCCAACCAGTCGGTCATGGACCTGTTCATGCAGGTCTTCGACCGCGGCATGCTGCAGGATGCCGACCGGCGGGACATCAATTTCAACAACACGATCATCTTTATGACCTCCAACCTGGCCTCCGAGGTGATCTTTGCCAACTATAATGAAGGTATGACGGATCCGGATGCCCTACTCGAGGAGATGCGTCCCTACATGAATCAACATTTTCGCCCTGAGTTCCTGGGGCGGCTGAAGCCGATCGTGTTCCTCCCGCTTGCCGAGGACGTCATGAAGCTCATTGTGGAGCTCAAGCTCAGCCGCCTGGCGAAGCGCCTGCAGGAGAACCAGAACCTGAAGGTCGAGTTCAGCAAACCCATCGTAAAAGAGATCGTCTCACGCTGTACCCTGGCTGAGACCGGGGCCCGCAACATCGATGCCATAATCGATCGCAACATCGCACCCGAGATCTCGATACAGCTTCTGGGCTTCATGACCGAGGGCAAGGAGCCCTCCCTGCTCAAGATCGGGAAAGATAAGAAGGGAAAATTTACCTACAACTTCACTACATAAGGAGTCGGCATGGTTAAGTACAAGCATAACCAGCCCTACTATGAGCTGCAGTGCAGCGAGCTCGACGAGGAGTCCCTGCGAGTCCTGACATTCGAGGGTGAGGAGAAGATCTCCCGGTTGTTCCGCTACACGTTCGAGCTCCTATCCGAGGACCCCGAGCTGGATCCTCTCGATATCTTGAACAAAAAAGCCACATTCATCCTTCACCGGGGAGAGGAAGATCCACTCAATATCTTCGGGATTATCTCCCATTTCGAACAGCGAGGACGTACTTCAAGCTATGTATCCTATTATGCTGAACTCGTTCCCAAGATGTGGCTCACGGGTTTGACCTTCCGCAACGAGATCTATCAGAACATGGATGTCGAAAAAATAGTGACCGAGGTCCTGAAGAGCGATGGATTGGCCGCTAAAGACTTCGAGTTCGATTTAAGTGGATCATATCCCGAACTGGAATATGTATCCCAGTACAGAGAGACCAACTTCGATTTCATCAACCGTTGGTGCGAGCACTTCGGGATCTTCTATTTTTTCGACCACAAGGACGACAACGATGTCATCATGTTCACGGACGACAATGAAAAACTCCCAGGCATCGAGCAGGCAGAGGACCTTCCCTACAATCCCAACCGGGATCCGCTGAGCGAGAAAGAAACCATTAGCGATATCACCTGCCAGTCCAAGGTCGTGACCGGACTCCATCAGGTCAAGGACTACAATTACCGCCACCCTTCCCGCGACCTGAAGGCGGAGAGCCAGATCGATTCCGAGGCCCCAGGTACGTTCTATGATTACGGAGATCACTATAAGGAAGTGTCGGAGGGAGAGACCATCGCGGTGGTCCGGAATGAGGAGACCGTAGCCCAGAGCAAGGTCTTCAAGGGCGAAAGCGACTGCCGCCTGTTCCGAGCTGGTTTCACGTTCAAGATGGCGGAACACTACCGGGAAGACTGGAACGAGATCGTCTATATACTGACCCAGGTTCGATCCATGGGCTCACAGCGAGGGCTGTTCGCCTTCCTAGGGGAGCCCAAGGCTACTTCCCCTACATATGTCAATGAATTCCTCGCCATCCCAAATGACATCGCCTTCAGGCCGGAGCGGATCACCAAGAAATCCAAGATCAGCGGATTCATGAACGCCAAGATCGATGCCGGCGGAGACGGGCAGTACGCTGAACTGGACGATCAGGGTCGCTACAAGGTCATCATCCCTTATGACCTGAGCGGTAACAGCGGGGGAGAGGCCACTCAGTTCATCCGCATGGCCCAGCCCTATGCCGGCGCAGGATACGGCATGCATTTCCCCCTGCACAAGGATACAGAGGTGGCCCTCACTTTTGCTGACGGGGATCCGGACCGGCCCGTGATCATGAACTCCCTGACCAACCCAGCCACTACCAGTCCCGTGACGAGCTCCAACCAGACGACGAGCGTGATCCGTGACAATGGAAACAACGAGATCATCTTGGACAGCGCGGACGGCAGCCAGATCATCCACATCAAGCAGTCATGCGGCCATGAGTTCAAGATGGATACGGGAGGAGAGAAGATCGAGCTGAGGGATAAGTATGGAAACGAATTTATCATGGATTCAGCAGCCGGTACAATCACGCTGCATTCACCCACTCATGAGACAGAGATGGTCCTGGGCAAGAGTATCAATTGTAAAACGGCCAGTGATTGGATAAACGATATCACAGGAGCCAGAAAGGACAGTATCCTCGGGGAATCCAAGGTGGACGTTGGTGCTGATGTGCTAAATTTATTTATGGGAATAAAGAACGAAGTCCTGCTTGGTGCCAAATCAGAATTTGTGGGGGGAATTAAGAACGAACTAGTACGCGCGGCGTGCATATCGAATTTCAACGGATTGAAAACGGACGTAACGAAGGGCGTGATGTTCGAATCCGACTCCGCGACGAAATACAGCAGTATTTCAGCATCGGAAAAGAAAAAGACGCCCTCTTATCTCGGGCAAATAGCTCAACTGAAGCAACAGATCACCGCACACAGGGCTAGTGTTAAGGCCGACAAGATGGAAAAGGTTGCCGGAGAGATGAAAATAGATGCGACAACCGTTAAAGAGATCGGGAGCGAATGCGCACGCAAATTCGGAAAAATCAAGGAAAGTGCTGATTCGTTGAAGATAAAGGCGGGGAAGCTAGAAGAAAAGGCAGACAATATCAAGTTGAAGGCCAGCTTGTGTAAGGTGGCCGCAGACTTCAAAATTGGATCGACTTTTAAGGCCGATAAATAGAAGGTTTTCTATTCCTAGGCATAACTGATGAGAATCGCCTTTGATGATCACCTGACTCTGGGATGGCTGGTTTCGAAGATCCAGCCGCCTCAACTGTCTGCATCATTCTTTGTAAAAGGAACCTTCAAACTCATCCCGGATGGAGTGGCAGTGCCCGTAGAAGAGGAACCGGAATATCCCTTGGGGGATGTGTTCTGGGACGATGACCCAGAAAAGAGCCTATACTATTCCTCGGATTTTGTTCCAAAGAAACCAAGGGCGGACCTTCTGTTAGTCGGAAAGTGCTATACACCGGGAGGTCGGCTTGCTCCGGCATGTCGACCGATATTCCAGGTCGGCTCCCGATCCAAATCCATAGGAGTATTCGGGAATCGGTACTGGAAGGGCCTTCTCAAATCCATGTCTGCTCCGGAACCCTTTACGGAGATGGATATCCGGTACGAGAACAGCTATGGAGGTGAGGGATACAAGAAAAATCCCACTGGGAAGGGTTACTGGAAAAAACAAAAAGATGAGGGCAATAAGATATGGCCGCTCCCCAATCTTGAAGACTCGCAAGACCTGATCAAGTCGACCAGTAGCAATCCGGAGCCAGCCGGATTCGGCCCCTTGAACATGATGTGGCAGCAGCGTTTCTCAAAGGCCGGCACTTACAAGAAGGAATGGCAGGAGGAACGCTGGCCCTGGTATCCTAGAGATCTGGATTGGGGATTTTTCAACTCAGCCCCCCTTGATATGCAGGTCGAGGGATTTCTGAAGGGAGATGAGGAACTCTATTTCGAGAATCTTCATCCTGAGATTCTTCAATATCATTCGCAACTGCCAGGATTGAGAGCCCGCTGCTTTGTGAACAAATTTGATCGCGAGGATGAAACGCAGACACACTTCGAGGAAGTGCCACTTCACTTGGACACCTTGTGGATCGATATGGAACTGGAGAAACTGATCCTGATTTGGCGTGGGAATACTCCTATCCGAGACATAAAGCTAAAGGATATCGAAAGCATATTTTCTGTCACCGAGTTACTTTCAGAGCCAATGAGGGAAGCTGATTTCTATTGGGATCAGCTGGAGGAGCGTTTTTCCGACGCAGAAGAGGAACAGGAAGATCTGGAAGATGAAGCCTATTGGCAGGCCTTTGACAAAGATTTCGAAGCCTTTGACAAAGAATTCGAGGAGATGGATCTCGAATTCGCTCAGATGAACAAAGAATTCGCTGTCTTGGAGAGCGAAGCCGCAAAGGCAATGGATGAGAATATCAAGATGGCGCTGGGAAGGGGAATGGATCCCGCCTTCTTGGACAAACCTGTGGAGGGGAAGACCTTGCAGGAGGCCCAATCTATTATTAAGGCGATAAAATCCAGACTTGAGGTCTCGGATCCGGAACATGCCAAGCATATGCAGGAAGTCGATATATCAGTACTCCAAGAGGCTGAGGAAATGGACAAGGCCGAGGAGGAATTCGATAAAGAGATGGCGGAAATGGATGAGCCGCCCATGACCCGGGAATCCGTACAGGAGGCAGCCGAAAACGGAGACAGCCTGGCTGGCAAGAACCTTTCCAAGCTGGATCTATCTGCCTTGGATCTGTCCGGGATGGATTTTACTGAAACAGACCTAAGTGACGCAATTCTAAAACAAACCAATTTCTCCAAGGCAAACCTCTTTGAAGTGGATCTTTCCGGTGCGGACCTGACGGAAGCCGATCTGTCAAATGCAACCCTGGACGAAGCCGATCTATCGAAAGCTGTACTGACAGGGGCCAAACTGATAGGCCTTTCGTTGAATGAAACGGATCTTTCCGGGCAAGAGCTGAAAGGTGCGGATTTTTCTGGATCCAAAGGAACGCGGGCAGATTTTTCCGAATCCAACCTAGAAAAAGCCGTCTTCACTGGATGCAAACTCCCCCAGGCAGATTTCTCGGCGTGCAACGTGAACGAGGCTGATTTTAGTGGATCCGAGTTGCAGTCGGCCCAGTTCTATCAGGTCCAGGCCGTGAAGATCAATCTGGAGTCTGCTGAAGTTTCCGAGCTGCAGGCAAGTGAGAAGGCGGATTTCACGGAAGCAAACTGTCGGAATATTCAAGGAAAAGGCTCGATATGGGAGGAATCGATCCTCGATAAAGCAAATTATTCTGGGGCCTTGTTGGAGGATGCCATTCTTTCCGATGTCTCGGCAAGAGAAACCAGATTCATCCGTGCAAATCTAGGCAATGCCACCTTCGAAGACTCGTGCCTGGATGGCGCTATATTCACAGAGGCGAACCTGCTCCGGGCCTCTTTCGAACGGGCCAGCCTGATAGGAACAGACTTGAGCCGTACCAATTTATATGAGTCGAGTTTCTGGGAAGCCAAGACCTTGAACACGAACGTCCATGGTGCCAATCTCAAGAACGCGACACGCCCAAAAGAACATGATTAATCCCGCCCTTTCCCGCGAAGAATTCTTGGCACGCCTGGAATCCGGGGAATCCCTGGAAGGTGTTGTTTTATTCAATATGAACCTGGTAGGAATGGACCTGAGGCACAAAGAACTTAGGAACGTATATCTCGAAAATGTCGACCTTTCCAATGCAGATCTTTCCGGTGCCGATCTCACCGATTTGACGGTTGTGTCCTCTTGCTTGAACAGGGTGAAAGCCAATTCTGCAGTGATGATAAGGGTAAACTTTACAATCTGTGAGGCATCTGAGTCATTCTTCGAAGGCTGCGATCTGACCAACAGCGGTTTCGTCCAGACAAAATTGGCGGGGAGTCAGTGGCTCGGCTCGAATCTGCAAGCCGTGAATTTCATCCAGTGTGAGCTCGATGGCGCAAACATGGCAAAGGTTTCTGGCAAGGAGATGTGGATTGCCGAAAGTTCTGCAAAAGAGATGGATTTCACCGATGCGAACCTCTCAGATGCCGCGCTCATGGAATCGGACCTCACAGGCTCTCTGTTCAACAACACCAAACTTAGCTGGACGAACTTCGATAAGGTAAAACTCAGCTCTGCCGACCTAACGACAGCCCTCGCTGATAATACGCTCTTTTCTGAATCCGATCTGCAGGAAGTGGCCGGATTGCCGAAGGAATGCGCCGATTGTGATTTTAATGGGGCCAACATCTCAGAGCTTGATCTTTCTAATACAAATTTTCAGAAAACGGATTTCAGCCACTGTATTGCGCAAAATACGATCTTTTCTGAGTGTAATCTCCTCGATGCAGATTTCACTGAAGCAAAACTGGGCCACGCCAAGTTCGTACAATCCGAATTGAAGGATGCGTATCTGATCAAGGCTGACCTGACCAGCGCGGACTTCTCGGAAAGCAACCTCGAGGGCGCTCGATTTGATGAGGCGAATCTGACTGGTGCCAAACTGAAAAAAGCTCGCCTGGCGGAAGCGGATTTCAGCCGATCGACGATCACAATCGGACAGCTGCTCCAGGCCGATCTACGGGGGATGATCATCGAAGAGGCGGATTTCTCAGGGATGGATTTTTCTGGATACGATCTTACAGAATGCGAATTCGAACGTTGTGATTTGAGCGGAGCCAAATTCGTCGAGACAAAGCTGACAGAAACCCGATTCGAAAACTCAGACCTCCGCGGTGCCGATTTCAGCCGAAGCCAACAGGAAAGCACCGAGTTCATGTCCTCGAACCTCAACCAAGCTGACTTTTCCGAAGCCAGGGTTTCCGATGCGGATTTTCGGGGTGCGGAGCTGATCGAGACGAACTTCACTAAAACGTATTTCGAGAGCACAGGTTTTGAGGGGATCGACATAAGCAGGACTATCATCAAGGATACGACCTTCAAGTTATGTGATATGCGAAAAGTAAACCTGGCAGGGAAGAATCTCGCAGGTTGTGACTTCACCGATGCCGATCTTAGGGAGGCACTCATAAGCGGGGCCGATCTTAGAAGGGCCAAACTTACTGGGTGTGATTTTGGTAAAGCGGACCTTAAGGGGGCGAATCTCACGAAAGCCGAAGTGGATTTAGCTGAGTTCACGGAAGCCGATCTCACAAGCGGAATCCTTCGCGATGCAAATTTCGAAAAGGCGAGTTTCGAGGACGCGAAGCTTGATATGGCCGATTTTTCCGGCAGCGATCTCAGTGAATGTGTGCTTCCCAATATCTCAGCGCAGCGGGCCCGTTTTGATGGCTGTAAGTTTGTTTACTCTGATCTTTCTTATGCTCGGCTTAACGGCGCCAGCTTCGTTAGAGCCGACATGGCGTTCGCCAATCTTCATGCTATTGAAGAGCAGTACACGAACTGGAGCCAGGCGAATTTGAAAAAGGTCCAGCGAACAGATCAAGACAGGCTGGAGGCCGAGACCTATGAACCACCCCCACTAAAGGAGGATAACAAATGAATCTGGCAGTGCAAGAAAACGACTATTTTTCGCTGTTCAAGGAAGAGGATACAGCACAGGATCTATACCTTGGCCCGGGGATTGTTTTGAAATCCGACAGGCGTATGCTGAAGGTTGCCCTGCCGGAGGAAAGTATATGGGCTCACAATGCCGTCAGCTTCCCGTATCAGGCTGAAATCGGCGACAAAATCTTGGCGATCGGCCGGGGTGATGCCTTCTATGTCGTTGGTGTTCTTGAGGGGACTGGGAAAACCGTATTTTCCGCGCCAGGAGACCTGGAGATAAAGGCTCCTAGGGGCAAAATCGACCTGGTTTCTTCTGAAGGTTTAAACATCCGCACATCAGAGATGAAAGTGGTCTCAAACAGGATCGAATTTGTGGCTCGCTCCATCCTGGAGAAGTATGAGAATGCTAAGAAGTGGGTCAGGCAGGCCTTTCATCTTCGGGCTGGGTCCGCACGAACCGTAGTCGAATCAACATACAAGGTGAAGGCCAAACGGATCGTGGAAAAGGCCAAGGGAGAGTTCAAGGTCGATGGCGAAATGATCCATCTCGGCTAGGAGATTACAATGATCATGCCACTCACCACTAAAGGCGGTGGGAGTATAGTTGGTTTCCCGGACGTCTGCAAAACCCCAGCCCCCCCGGCCCCTTTTGCGCCGATACCTTATCCGAATATCTCCCAAGGCACGCAAGCAAAAGGAGGATCCTGCTGCCCCAAGGCGAAGGCAAAAGGGAAAAAGGTGTGCACGGTTAAGACGGAAATTTCCATGTCTAGTGGAGACGAGGCCGGCTCGGCTGGTGGGGGAATGATCTCCTCAAAAATGAAGGGACCCGCCGAGTTCAAGATGGGGAGTTCAAAAGTAAAGTTCAAGGGAAAGAAAGCTGCTCATCTTCTTTCCATGGTCGGAGTCAACGGGAAAGCCAACCATAACATGCCGGCTGGCACTCAAGTGGCGCCCAGCCAGACAAAGGTGAAGGTGATGCCTTGAGCCGTGCTCCCAAGCTCCGTGTATACATCGAAAAGGGGCAGAGCCAGCGCCGGGAGTATGCCTTCACCGAGGCGTTCACGGTCGGGCGGGAGGATTCCTGCGACGTGTGGATCCAGGAACAGATCGTTAGCCGCAAGCATGCGGATATCGTTTTCGAACAGGGGCGGTGGTGGTTCAAGGATGCCCACAGCGCCAACGGCACCTACATCAACAGCGAAAAAGTGGATCATGTCCCCCTGACCAACGAGATGCAGATCGAGCTGGGCATGAACGGGGCTGTTATCTCATTCGAAGTGGAGGAGTCCGATGCCGAGATGACGGCCCTGGAGAGTGAGCCGGCCCGGGCAGCCTCGGTGACACAGATTATCAACAAATACTTCGACGAGGACGGGAACAAGGACGCCGGCCTCCATACCATGATGGTGCGGCAGGCCTTCGCTCATGTACAGAAGAAACAGAAGAAGAAATACTGGATGATCATAGCGGTGGTCGCCGCCCTGCTTGTGGTTGTGGCTGGTTATGCCGTCTACCAACAGATGATGATCCAGAAGCAGAGAGCTCTAGCACAGGATATCTTCTACCGGATCAAGGAGGTCGAGATCGCCCGGGCGCAGAGTCCCGCCGCCTCAACGGGGGAAGACAGCACCATCCTTCAGCTCAACCAGGATTATGACGAGGTCCTGACCCAGCTCGGAGTCTATCAGGAGGACCTCGATGAGGAGGAAAAACTCATCCTCCGCGTGGCCCGCGCCTTCGGCGAATGCGAGGCCGACCTGCCAGAGGGATTCGTGGGCGAAGTCAAGCGCTACATCGAAAAATGGAAATCGACCCGGCGCTTTACGCAGGCGATCAACCGTGCCAGATCCAACAACTACATCGGAGAGATCGCCCGGCGTTTTCAGGAACAGGGCTTGGCTCCCCAGTTCTTTTACATCGCCCTACAGGAGAGCGACTTCCGACTCAACGCCTGCGGCCCCCCGACCCGCTTCGGGTATGCCAAGGGCATGTGGCAGTTCATCCCCATGACAGCCAAGGATTACGGCCTGAGGATCGGCCCTCAGGAGAAGGAGCCCGTAGCAGATCCCCAGGACGAACGGCACGATTTCAAGAAGGCCACGCACGCGGCGGCGCGCTACATCCGCAGGATCTATGAGACAGATGCCCAGGCATCGGGCCTCCTTGTCATCGCCTCCTACAACTGGGGAGAGCGGAGGGTGGCCAATCTGATCAGGAGCATGCCCAATAATCCTCGCGACCGGAACTTCTGGCGGTTGATGGAGGATCACGTGGACGATTTTCCTGACGAGACCTATGATTATGTGTTCCGTATCTTTTCCGCAGCCGTCATCGGAGAAAATCCGAAGCATTTTGGCTTTGATTTCGACAATCCCCTGGCGGATGTGGAAATGGCCTCCGTCCCCAAAAATTAGATGAAAAACAGATTCATGCGCCTGATCGCCGGCAAGAAGGGCGGCCCGCCCGATACGCGGGAGTTCACGCCTGCATTCTCCTACGAAGGCATGTCGGACAAAGGGCTGACACGTTCTCACAACGAGGACAATTATGGCGTCTTCCCAGAGGAATATCTGCCTCCTTACGGTCCGGGCGGGCAGCTATTTATGGTCGCCGACGGCATGGGTGGGCTCCTGAGCGGGAAGAAGGCCAGCGAGATGGCGGTCAACATCATCCAGGATGTGTACTTCAACAGCGATGATGGTGCGATCGGGTCAAACCTGAAAGGCGCATTCGCAGAGGCTAACAGCCGGATCTTTCAGAAGGCCGTGGATGAAGACCTCGATCATAAGATGGGGACCACATGCTCGGCCCTGGTCCTGACCGATAACAGAGGCACCATCTCTCATGTCGGAGACAGCCGGATCTATCACGTTCAGAAGGGAAGTATAAGGCAGTTGACCGAAGATCATACGGAGATCGCAGACCTCGTTAAGCATGAGCTGCTGACAAGATCCGATGCCGCTAACCACCCGCGGCGTTCCGTCCTTTCCCGCGCCCTTGGGATCGAAGAGGAGGTGGATGTCGATCTCCTTCACGACATCCCTTTGATCAAGGGGGATCGTTTCGTACTGTGTTCGGATGGTTTGAGCAAAGTCAACCCGGATGAGATACTGGAAAGGACGCTCACTCAGACTCCCAAGGCTGCCTGCCTCTCCCTGATCGAACTCGCCTACGACCGGGGTGCGGGTGACAACATAACGGTTTTGGTGGTGCAGATATCGCATTAGACTTGAAGACTTGAAATAGAGCCTGAGCCGGACCGCCGTCCGGCTTTTTTTTTGTGAAGAATAACATTTCTTGGAGATCGGGGCATTTCAGGTCAGAATTGACTCTTGGGAAAAGATTTGTTATGTATTGAACATACCTCTGGGGAAATGAACGTATGACATGCCGGAAATGCGGAAGCGAGAACACTCCCGGGAGTGGTTTCTGCAATCGCTGTGGAGCCAAGCTTAAGTCCCCAGAAAAACCCCGTCTCCAGAAGAAGCCCAGGGAACGAGTTCCCAGGCAGCGAAAGGAAAAGGGCACTCCCAAGTCCCGCGGGGGCGGATTACTCAGCAGCCAATATTCCATCGTCTTGATCTTTCTTATCGTTCTATTTGGGGTCATCATCATTGGCGTGCTCTTCATGATCCCGAAAGGGGAGGAGCCGGAGCCCGAACTGACCGAAACCGGTGTGCTGGAACTGAGCTCTATCCCCACGGGAGCCGAGGTCTTTGTCGACAACGAGAGGTTGGGGACGACGCCTTTCCAGCTCGAGATGGATCCCGGTTCCTACAGCGTGCGGCTGGCCTATCCCGAGTATCAGGATAAGTCAGAGATCGTCCAGATAATGCCAGGCGAGACCACGATGCGTGTGCTCGACCTCGCGCCTTCTTATATCATCCAGGTCCCGGCCGATACTCCGGAAGCAAATGTGAAGATCGACGGTAAGTTCCAAGGAAAAACGCCCTTGAACATCCCTTGGAAATCGTCTTCGGTGCTGCTTCAGATCGAAAAGGACGGCTGGTCCTCCTGGGAGAAGCAGGTCGATCTAGAGCCTGGGACCAACGTGATCGAATACACATTGAACCGGGAAGAGTTCCGGCTCAGGATCCGCACTACTCCTTCAGGAGCGCGCGTATTTCTTGATAACCGGGATTTGGGCCCTTCGCCTGTCAACCGGTCTGTGGGACCAGGCTCGCACGAGTTGAGGATCGAACTCCAGGGATATCGGACGGAGAGCAAGACCATCCAGGTTCAGTCCGATGCAGATCTGGCCTATACTCTCTATGCCAGCGAAACAGTGACGGTCAAGATCTCCGTCTCTCCCTGGGCTGAGGTGTTTCTGGATGGGAAATCCATTGGGGTTATCCCACCGGTCAAGGATGTCCCCATGGAGGTTGGCCCCCACACGCTCGAATTCGTGAAGGGGGAACAGAAGTATTCCCACAAGGTAGAGATCAAAGCGGACGGGAGCAAGCGACTCCACATGAACATGGCTACCGGGGAGCTCAGGGAGATCGGATAGGTTTCCTCGAGTTTCCTTGGCTTTGACCGATATAATGAATTGACAAGGGGATAAGGTATGAAACAAAAGTGGTATCACTCGCGATTCCTGGTTTTCTCTGTCATCTCTGCGTTGATCCTCATGACCTCTGCCCCGGCCTTTCCCATGTACGAAGATGGAAAGGGCCATGAAGAAAAGAGGCCGGTGGTTAAGGTCAAGCATTCGGGCAGGAACCTTACTGCGGCCCAGGAAAAGAACTTCACGCTGCTTCTGGAAGACGGCAAAAGGCTGCTCAAGGAATGGATGGACTATGCTGCTGCCATCGATAAATTCAAGGAAGCCGAGAAACTGGCTACCCAGAACAGACAAAAATCCGATGTCTACTACTACCTGTCCCTGGCCTATTTCGCCTCGCTGGAAGAAGGGGGAACCAAGGATTTTACGGATACGATCCAGAAGCTTATTGAGGTCGACTACTACCGCCAACTGGATGAGAATGAATGCCCACCCCAGTATATAGCGATGTACAATGACATAAGGCGGGACTACGGCGTGCTCAAGGTCCTGTCCGTCCCTCCTGGAGCAGACGTCTTCTTTGGCGACAGCAAGTCTTCTGAAGGCAAGACTCCTTTGACCGTGGGTTACAAGGAGGGTGACGTCCAGGTTAGGGTGAAAAAGGGGGGGAAGCAGAAGAAGGACACGCTCACGGTGCTGGCAGGCCAGGAGACCTCTTCCCCGGTCTATTCCCTGGAGGGTAGGTCGTCGCTGATCTACATCCTCGGGGGCGTGCTCGTGGCCGGTGCGGCGGGCGCTGTCCTGCTGCTGGGAGGCGGTGAAGAGGAGGTTGTCGCCGTTACCACCGGTTCCCTGACCATAAACTCAAATCCCACCGGAGCCCAGATCTTTATGGGGAAGATCGCGGCCGAGGATACGAGCCAGGTAACCCCCTACACATTTGCGGATATCTCTTCCGGCAGCTACTCTGTGGTCCTTAAACTGGAAAATTACGCAGACCACAGCGAGACTGCGGCGGTCACTGCGGGCCAGACCACGACCGTGAATCCCAGTCTCACCCAGCATACGATCGAGGTGACCAAGCCCGCGGCCGGGGACACGATCCCGCTGTTGGACAAGACCACTATCGAGATCAAGTGGACTCTCGATGGCGGAGGCACACAGGTCCTGGCAGTGCAGAGGGCCCAGCTCCCGCAGGACCTCGCGAGCCTGAACCGTGAGCTGCTCCTGCGGTCGCGAATCAGGTCCCGGACGCAAAATCCTTCTTCGGCAACGAGGAAGACCAGGTCGGCAAAGCGGAACATCCTCTCCCGGGATGCGATCGTTGCACACGCAAAAAACATCACCGCTCCTCGACAGGTATCGGCGGGCGGAACCGCTGTTCGAGGTATGAGCTCGCGATCTCTTGATCCCAAGGCCGCAGTACCTGGCCGTCAAGACCCGGGAACCGAACGGATGACATCTCAGGAAAAAACCGAGGCTGCTTTGATCACGAACTTCAAGATCTTTCTTTTAAGCGGTGCGGAATTTAAAACCCGAGAAGAGATCGCTGCGGATGTCGAAGGCACAAAGCGATCCTATTCCTGGAAGGTGCACAAGTCCAACATCAATCTGGCCGTAGGCACATACAAGATCGAGATCCAGAGCCAGACGGATCAGAATGTGACAGGGAGCAGCGGCGCGTTCAGTGTATACGAGCCCAAGGCTGAGTATCAGTTCGTAAAGGTGATAGATGTTGTCCAGCACAATATGTACAATCCGTGGGGATTGGTTGTCGGGAACAACGGAATATACATCGCTGATGAAGGATATGATTCGCGTTCGGATAGCTATCTGGGACTACAAAGGGTCGTCAAACTTTCCATGAACGGGAACTCCATCGTCGCCCAGAAGTTGATCCCAAACGGCCTTCCCTATGCGATTGATATGGATAAGAACGGTGATATTTATGTCGCTGAATCTGGCAAATTCCGCATCGCCAAGTATGACAAGGGACTGAATAATTTCTTGCAGGAGTGGAATGCAGGTGGAGCGGGTTCGATCAAGCCTAGGGGAGTGAGTGTGGATACAGATTTGAGCGTTTTCGTCAATGACGTGGCGAACACGAGCAAAAGAGTGTTGAAATACAACAAGAACGGAAGCATGACAACAGAGATTTGGTCACCGAAAGGATTGACTCCCATCCATGTCCACGTGGACAATGCTAACCATATACTCTACATTCCGGATAGAGACAAACAGATCGTCCACCGCTATTCCAGCCAGGGCAATTGCAGCCGGATCGACGAGTGGAGATTTGCTGGGGATTCCATGCCTGTGGATGTCGATGTCGACAGCCGAGGCAATGTCTTAGTGCTCTGTAATTCGAAGTCAGGTGCCTACGATGGCCAAGCCGTCTATATCTATTCACAGAATGGTGTGGAAATAGGCAAGTTCAGCTTTGCTGGGACGGATAATACTGCACTCGCTCACCCGAACGCGATATCGATAGATCGAAATGCGGGCGACACCGTCTACATCGTAGATGCCAATCCTAGTGTGAGGCAGATCAAGGTCTGGAAGAGGAAAAAGTAGCCTGGATCATCCATTTATCTGCACGTTTTTCCAGGGGTGATATTCGGTGTCACCATTGACTTTGGGGACACTTGTTGATACCATCAATTAGCTTTTAAGGTAAGGGGCACATGAAGTGCAGCAAATGCTCATTCGAAAATCCGGGTAAAAGTATATTCTGCGCTCGCTGCGGGAGCCGGCTCGAGGCCCCTGATAAAGACCGCACGGTCACCCAGATCTTTACATCTCCCTTGACCCACCTCAAGGTCGGGAGTGTGCTCGACAAGAGGTACCAGATCATCGAAGAACTGGGCCGGGGCGGAATGGGCCGGGTGTATAAGGCCATCGACGTCGAGATCGACGAGAAGATGGCCCTCAAGGTATTAAATCCCGAGATCTCCAATGATGAAAATACCATCAACCGCTTCCGCAACGAGCTCAAGGTCGCCCGACGGATCCGGCATAAGAACGTCTGCCAGATGTTCGACCTGGAGAAGTCGGACGGCATGTATTTCATCACCATGGAGTATGTTTCCGGTGAGGACTTGAAGAACACCATCAACCGGTTGGGCCAACTCTCGGAGGGGAAAACTCTTATCATCGCCAAGCAGATCTGCAAGGGCTTGTCCGAAGCCCACCGCTTGGGGATCGTGCACCGGGACCTCAAGCCTCAGAATATCATGATCGACAGGGCAGGCGATGTCCGCCTCATGGATTTCGGGATCGCGCGCTCGCAGATGTCAGCTGGATTGACCGAGACCGGCGCCATGATCGGCACGCCGGAGTACATGTCTCCCGAGCAGGCCGTGGGAGAGGAAATCGACCACCGCTCGGACATCTACTCACTGGGGATCATCCTGTTCGAGCTGGCAACGGGCAAGACTCCCTTTAAGGGCGAAACCGCGGTCAGTGTTGCCTTGAAACACAAGACCGAGGCGCCGCCGGATCCCCGGAAGCTGAACGAGCACGTCTCATACAAGCTGGGTGATGTCATCCTCAAGTGTCTGGAGAAGGATCGCGGCAAACGATATCAGAGCGTGCAGGAAATCCTGGCCGAGCTCGTGGGCATCGAAGAGGGATTGTCCACCACCGACAAGGTGATGCCGGACAAACCCGAGAGCATCGAGACTAAACCAAAGAAGCGGTTTCCCTCTTATGCGATCCCGGGTTTTATTGCGCTTGCGGCCCTGATTGTCGTTGGTGGTTGGCTGCTTTTACCCAAAGGTGGAGGTGGGCCGGCTGAACCCAAAGAGGTTACTCTGTCTATCGAAACCGAACCGCCCGGTGCGGGTGTCTATCTGGGAGACGAGATGCTGGGACAGACACCTCTTGAGAAAAACGTCGAGACCGGCACATACTCCCTCAAGCTCTTTAAAGAGGGATATCATCCCATTGAAGAGAACATCGAGCTCAAGAAGGACCTCGCCCGCACAATCACGCTCGTCCCGACAGAAGAAATTTCAGCCGATCTGACGGGAGAAGATCCAGAAGCGGAAGCTCCGGAAACACAAGTTCCGGAAGCAAAGGATCCAGAACAGGAAGATCCGGCAGAAGAAGCTCCGAGAGAGAAGCCCGATCCAACAGAGCCTGAATCCAAAGCTGCGGTGATCGCGGACACGGGGACTCTGGAAGTGACCTCGATACCGGAAGGAGCAGAGGTTTTAATCGGAGATGAGAAAAAGGGCGTGACACCGCTAACCCTGGAGCTCGCTGTGGGTACACATGCCTTGTCCGTTGTCCATCCAAACTACGAGCAGAAGCGCGAAAATATCCGTATCGAGACGGGAAAAACTCTGGCCAAGGAATACCTATTGGATCCGAAAACCGGATATGCGCTCGAGGTTACCTCCGAGCCTTCGGGAGCCAGAGTGTATATCGACGGGACCTACCGCGGCACGACTCCCGTCCGGAATCTCGAGCTGGAAAAAAGTACGGGAACCCTGCGCGTCCGGAAAGACGGCTATGGCTACAAAGATGTCCAGCTCAATCTCTCCAGTGGCCCCAACCGCCAACATGTCCGGCTGGAACAGCAAACGTTTCGGTTGACAATTGGTTCCGATCCTGAGGGGGCACAGGTCTTCCTGGGAGGGAGGGAACTGGGCACCACGCCGGTAACTCGGAGCCTCTCCCCGGGGACCTACCAGATTCGGATAACCAAAGAGGGCTACCAGACTCAGGACGTTTCTATCCAGCTGGACAAAGACCTGGAGAAGAGCTACACGCTGGCCGCCGCGGTCCCTGTCAGTGTAGAGATCAAGGTCCGTCCCAAGGCCATCGTGTATCTGGACGGACAGCAGCTGCGGGAAGTCCCGCCCACCCTGAGCCTTGACGTGCTGGCAGGACAACACACCTTTGATTTTGTTTCAGAGGACCTGGGAAAGAAATACACGGCCACTGTGGATATCCAGGCTGGGGCGAGCTGGGAACTGCGCATGTTCATGGAGAATGGGCGTTTCGTCCAGATTAACCAGGACACCGGTGAACAGTCCGAAACCCAGCTGAAGCTCAACAAGTAACCGTTGCCGTCTTTGTCCTTCGGGATGCACGATAAATGAAAATAGGGGATAAACATGAGATTTGATCGTTTTCGTTCCAAGGGATTGGTGCATTTCCTGATTGGGGCCTTCCTGCTGCTCATCATGGCCGAGTCCGTTCCCGCACGTGCGCCGGGAGTTGGAGATGAGGAAAAGGGACCGGTCGTGCGAGTCAGAGCAAACGGAAACGTCTCGGCAGCGCAGCAGGAGAAGTTCGAAACCCTGATGGCAGAGGGAAAGAAACTCTACGATGACATGGAAAACGACGAGGCCCTCCAGAAATTTAATCAGGCCAGGGCTCTCGCCGTCACACAGCGGCAAAAATCCGATGTCTATTTCTATCTTTCTCTAATCTTTTACGGCATGCTGGAAGAGGGCCGCAGTAACGAATTCACCAATGCGGTCAACATGCTCATTGAGGTGGACTACTATAAGCAGCTGGACCCGCAGCTGTGTCCCCAGAGATACATTGAGATGTATCAGGAGATCAAGAAAAACTATGGTGTGTTGAGAGTGCGTTCAACTCCAGCCGGAGCAGATGTGTATATCAACGACGATGCACGTTCGTCTGGAACGACTCCCCTGAGCATCGCCGCGCTTGCAGGCGAAGTATCTCTGGAAGTCAAAAAAGGAAAGAAGAAAGCCAAGGGTACTATCGCGGTCGTTGCCGGAGAGGAGACACAATCCCCGGAGTATGAGTTGAAGGGCGGCTCTTCAACCATCTACATCATTGGCGGCGTCCTCCTGGCTGCCGGAGTCGGTGCCGCAGTGGCCTTGGGAGGCGGCGGCAGTGAACCGAGCCAGGGTCCGGATAACCAACCCTTACCATCAACAACGGGCACCATAAATGTCAGTTCCAATCCTGCAGGTGCCGATGTATTTCTGGACGGATCAGACACGGGGAATGCGACGCCAACTACCCTGTACAATGTATCTCCGGGCAGCCACGCTGTGGGATTGGTCAAGGACGGGTATTTAGACTTCGAGAGCAGCGTCAATGTGACGGCTGGCCAGACCTCGACGGTCAATCCTGAACTCCAAAGACATGTCATCACCATCGTAACACCTGATACAGACACGGTCTGGATGGTCGGCACTTTCGTGGAGATCGGCTGGGAAACGGGTATTGAGGGAGGGCTATCATCTGCCTCCACAGCGGGATTGGGAATGAATCCGATGTTTCTCCAGCGGAATGTCCATGTGCCCACTTATCGATCAGAGACATCACGCACAAACGTATCCCTGCCAGGTCAGGCCGCAAAGGGCAGAAATTTCAGGCCCTCGATCTCATTGTCCAGAAACAGAACGTCGTCCAAGATCAATTTGGGCAGCAGGGGATCGAGAAGCCCGTCCAGGCGCGTACCATTCTATAGGAATCCTGTCGCATCACAAGGATTGGGTGTGCCGATGAAGACGAACGGTGCTGCCAGAGTCCAGGCCCTGTCAGCCGTCAAGCTCGACCTTTACAAAGGTGGAACCTTGAACAGGGAAATCACCGCGTCCACAGAAAATGACGGGATATTCGAATGGACGGTCCCTAAAGCGTTGGAGGATGGCCAGAATTACAGGATCCGGATCTCTGTTGCTTCGGATGCGGGCATATTCTTTGAAAGCCCGACCTTCACCATCCTGAAAGAGGCGCCCAATATTGTTACAAGCAAAGATGAGATCGGGGTGTTTGAGGGCCATCAGACGATATTTCAGGTGAAGCTTTCCAAGCAGCCCGCCAGTCGTGTCGAGATCACAGCCAAGCGCGTAAGCGGCGACCAGGACATTAAAATTGTATCAGGCGGAACATTGACGTTTACTACAAGCAACTGGAATACTTATAAAAAGGTGACCCTTTCCGCGGCTCCGGACGGCGATACCCAGGATGGGGCGGCTGTGTTCAGACTGAATGGCAGTGGCATCTTACCCAAGGACATCGATGTCACCGAAATTGACCTTACGGAAGGCCCACCAAAACTCATATCTCCTGCTGATGGTTCCATTTTTAACCACTTTCCCCCCACAACCACGCTTCGTTGGGAGGCATTGCCTGGAGTCTCCGGCTATCGGGTTGAGGTAGAGTTTTATAATGGAGCCATATGGGTTAACATGCGGAATGTCGTTGTTACCGGGACAAGCTATACCTTCGATTTCATTGGGGCGGTGCCTGGCCGTTGGCGTGTGACTGCCAGAGACGGAGGTGGAACCCTAGGCCCTCCCAGTATCTGGTGGGATTTTAGCTACACGTTCTAGTTATAAACAGATCCATCCTGTTTTTTATTGAACAGGGTTTCCTCTAGAGCCCGCTTCTTGAATCCTTGACATCCCTGGGGTTCTGGTATATTTTTTGAGCGCTGGGTAATCTACCTTATTGCATGAAGGAGACATAGCGGGGACTGCTTTCTCCTGATGGTGTGTACTGTTTTTGCCATGAAAACGCCTGAAACGATCGGCAAGTACAAGGTCCTGGACACATTGGGCCAGGGAGCCATGGGAGTCGTCTATAAGGCACTCGATCCCGACATCGATCGCCATGTGGCCATCAAGACCATCCGTTTCGACATGCTCACGGATGCCGCCGGCAAAGACGAGATCATGCGGCGCTTCATGCGGGAAGCCCAGGCGGTGGGCAAGCTGGAGCATCCCAACATCATCACGATCTATGAGGTGGGCAGGGAAGAGGACCTGACCTACATCGTCATGCAGCTGGCCAAGGGACAGAGCCTCAAGGAGATCCTGGATGCGGGCAAAAGTTACCAGCCCTCCGAGATCGTCAAGCTCGTAGACCGACTGTGTGCGGCCCTGGATTACGCCCATTCCCAGGGTGTTGTGCATCGTGACGTCAAGCCCGCCAACATACTCATTGATGAGATGGGACGGCCCTACCTGGTGGACTTCGGTGTGGCCCGGCTCGAGATGTCGACCATGACAACGGCGGGATCAGTCATGGGCACGCCCAGCTATATGTCTCCTGAACAGGTGATGGGCAAGAGCGTGGATGCCCGGGCCGACATTTTTTCTTTGGGTGTCATCCTGTTCGAGCTCCTCACGAACCGGCGGCCCTTCGAAGGCGAGCACATCACGACCGTGGTATACAAGATCGCCCATGAAGAGCCACCCTCGCTTTCCCAGGTCCGGAATGCGGGGGTTCAGATGTTCGAGCCAATCATCCGGAAGGTGCTGGCCAAGGATCCCAAAGACCGCTATCAGACCGGCAGGGAACTGAGCGAAGCCCTGCAGAAAGCCTCCATGCCCGTCAGCGCGGATGAGACCCTGATCTATGATGCCACCCATGGGGAAGAAAAAAGCGGGCGCAAGACCTGGCTGCCGTTTGCAGCGGCCGGCCTGGTCCTGGTAATGGCTGCCGCCGGAATATTCGTGTTCAAACCGCAGCTTATCCGGAATCTGTTCTCGCCACAGTCGGACATCGTCTCCGTACCCCCGGCACATATCCAGTCCGCCGATGTCCTGGCTGGAGTACTGGACGAGAAAGAAGAACACGAGTTTGTCCCGCCGAAGGCAAAGCCACGCCCCTCGGCTCCTCCCAACAACAGCCGGATCAACCAGGAGATCGCAGAGGGGAGGTCCAGCTTTCAGGCCGGAGATTATCAGAAAAGCCGAGATCTCATGAACTCGGTGCTCCAGAGGAACCCCAACAACCAAGCCGCCCGGCAGGTCCTGGGGCAGGCCAACGCTGCCCTGGCAGCCCTGCGAGAAATCCGAGCTCTGGTCGAACGGCAGCGGGCTGCCGAGGAATCGGAAGACAACGCCCTGCTCAGTGCATTCGATGAGGGAATCCTCGCGAAGAAACAGTCCGAGGCCAGGGATCTGTTCAACGACTACAACAACCTCCAGTGCCTCATCCCAAAAGAAAGGATCCGGATACAGCTCAACAACAACAACGCGACCGTTGTCTTTTTTAAGATCGTCCAGGGTGTGTCCCGGGCCGAGGGGATCCGCAAAGAGGTCTTCAACGGAGAAGTGACCTGGCAGCTTGTCAAAAGGGATCAGGCCTGGATCATATTGAACTATTCAGCCCGTAAATTCAATTAAGGAATATGCCATGGCTGCAGCTAAGCGCATCGTGATATTCAGTCTGCTGTGTCTCCTGGTGGTTTGCCTGGTCCATGCTCAAGGCCAGATCAAACTGCGCGTGACTACCGATGGTTCCCGCCTGAAGGCCCAGCCGGACTTCGGCGCCGAGACCCTTTCCCGGCTGAACCTGGGGACGGTCCTGGAGATTGTGGCTCAGGAAGGAGACTGGTACCGTGTCTCCGTCGAGATCGAAGATCAATCATTCACGGGGTACATCCACAAATGGGGAGTCGAGGAGGTCAATGAAGCCGACCTGGCTCAGGAGGCTCCGGTCGAGATGCGGCTTGAACCGAGCCAGGATGACGTGGTTGCCCAGGTCGAGCAGATCATCGCGCGCAGCAGGCAGCAGGTCGCCCAGCAGCGGGATCTGGAGGAGGCCGTCGAAGCCCTGCACCCGGTTATTGCCAAGGCGTTTCGGATTTCGGATTTCTCTCTGCGGGGGAGGATCGCAACCGAGGCCTACTATCTGATCGCAGTCGCCCAGGAACAGCTCGGAAATCCCGTTGAGGCGCTCGAGTCCATGCGGAACATGTTCGAGGTCAACGAGCAGTTTGCCAAAGAGTACACCCGTTTCATGGCGATGAACGACACGCTCCTGCAGCTCATGGAGTTTGCGGAACTCGAATACAAGGGCTTGGTCAATGAGTATTCCCTGGAAGTCCAGACCCAGCCAACAGATGCCGAGATCCTGATCAACGGCAAGGAAGAAGGCCGCTCACCCAAGATCATAAAATCCCAATCGCCTCAGTTCGAGCTCGAGATCAGGAAGGAGGGATACGCCTCTATTACCGAGATGATCCTGCTGCCCGAGATCGCCCATGCCAAACAATACACCTTGGAGAGGATCGGGAAAAACCTGGGCATAGAATCCAGCCCGGAGGGCGCCAGCGTGTTCATGAACGGTGAAGACACCGGCTTGGTCACGGACTGCCTCCTGGAGTTTGTCTCCTTTGGGACACATAAGTTGAGGATCGTAAAGGAGAACTATGTTGCCTGGGAAGGCGAGGTCGTCGTCGAAGAAAACGAGGAACTCAACCAGATCGTCAATCTCACACTGACGCCGGGCAAATACGATTTTGTGCGGAGGATCTCAGGTGGGAGGGGGGGGGCGTTTTCCAAACCCAAAGACATCGCCTTCGATCCTCAGGGCAATTTTTTCGTGATCGATGACAGTAAGGAAAAGGTGAAAAAGTTCGACAGCCAGGGCCGGGCTGTGCCTACCTGGGAGGTGGGAGGCAGGGGAGCGCCGGGCCTCAAGAAGCTGACCGGCATTGCGGCGGGAACGGATGGCAGCATCTTCATCACAGATTCTGTCCGGCACTCGGTCTACAAGTATAACCCGGAAGGAAAATTCTCGCTGGCAGTGGGGGGCGAGGGAGCTGAGCCCGACAAATTTCGCCTTCCCTTTGCTGTGGCCGTGAACAGCAAAAATGAGGTGTTTGTCGCCGACTATGGAAATCACTGTGTAAAAAAATTCTCGCATGTCCTCAGGCCTGCTGCCACGATAGGGAAATCGGAGGGAAGTCAGGGGGTCCTCAGGGGGCCTGTTTCCATAGCCTTCAACAAGCAGGATGAGCTCTTTGTACTCGACAGCAATGGTATCCATAAGTTTTCTGCGGATGGGCAGCATGACTCATCCTGGGGCAGGATCGACCTGCGAGCCAATCGACTGGAGAGTCCCAAGTGCGTGTATATCGATCCCCTGGGCTACATATTAGTAACGGATTCAGGCAATCACAGGGTCATAAAGTTCGATTCCAGCGGGAAATTTCTCATGCAGTGGGGGACCTTCGGCACCGGCCCCTCACAGTTCAACCTACCCAATGCCCTTGCGATGGACAGCAAGGGAGAGATCTATGTAGTGGACAAAGACAACAACCGCATCCAGCACTTCAGGGTCCCGGGAGAGTAGACCTGAGAGCGTCCCATCGTGTGTGCGTGTTTCGGGCATCAATCACAGCGTTCCTTTTTTTGTCTCTTTCCCTTGCTTTCTTAACGCCCTGTTTTCCTTCTCAGATCGAGAATACTCGCGATAAGGAAGAAAAGGCCGGGATGACCTCGCTCCAGAAATCTCTTCTTTTCCCTGGTTGGGGGCAGCTGGCAGAAAAACGGTATTTCGAAGGCATCTTTTTCCTGGGAGCGGAGATATTAAGCCTCTACCAGATCTTCACCAACAATCACAAGGGAAACCTCTATTATGACAAGTACATCCAGGCTGACAATGTGGAAGATGCTGTTCACTACCGCGAACTTACCGAGGACTATGACAGGAAACGGAACATATTCATCCTGGCGGCGGTCGGTATTTGGGCGGTGAATTTGCTGGATATTTATGTTATCGTTAAAAATAAGGAAAAACAAAAACTTAAGCTGCAGCTGCAAAGTGTTGACCACAAAGGCATGGCCCTTACTCTTCGTTATTCTTTCTAGCATACTGGTCTTTTCCGCTTGCCAAGACCGCATCTTTGACAATCCGTTCGATCCCGAAGCCTCCGAAGCGCTGTTCGAGGTCGTCAACACCATCCTGAGTCCCGCCGCCGTCCCGCTGGGTTTGGCCTGGGATGGCAACACCCTCTGGAGTGCTGACGGCTACACGGATATCCTGTACAGCCTGAACCGGGTCAACGGTGCCGTGATCCGGTCGCTGGCCTCACCCCAGTCTCTTCTGTCCGGAGTCGCTTTTGATGGGGAGGATCTGTGGATCTGCAGCGAAGCCGGGGCTACGGTTTTCCGGGTCGGGATCCTGACAGGAGGGATCCAGAAACGCCTCGATCTCCAGAAGGGTTCCTTCTCGGCCCTGGCATTCGGTGGTTCGAGTCTGTGGATTGCGGATTCCCTCTCGAACAAGATCCTCCAAGTAGACCACCTGACCGGCGAGATCCTGTTCTCTTTTTCCAATCCTGGGAAGAGGGTGGACGGTATCGCGTCCGATGGGAGTACCCTGTGGCTATCGGATGCCACTACGCTGACGATATATCAGGTGTCTCCGCAGGGATCCGTGATCAAAACTTTTTTGTCTCCAGGGCAGGCGCCTCGAGGCCTCGCTTTTGACGGCGTCTATCTCTGGAATGCGGACGCCACTGGGAAGATCTATCAGCTGCGGATCCAAAATTGAAAAAATTGACCTCCGCCCTCCTGTTTGCCTGCCTGGCTGCCACCTCCGCTCCGTTCCTTGCCGGTTCGGACCTGCCGATCCTGGAACTGCAGGGGGAGTATATCGCCTACAGCTACGATTATAATCAAATATTCGGCCGCGATGTGACCTTCGAATGGGCCGGCTATTCCGTTTCCTGCGTCCGATTGAAAATCGATATCAAGGCGCGTATCTTCCATGCCCTCGGGCGCGTATCTCTCACGAAGGGGGCAGACACTCTCTCGGGAGATGAGTTTGTCTTCGATCCGATATTGGATCGGGGAAACCTGGTCGTATTCGGAGATACGATCGAGGAACACTTTGTGGGAGAGCCGGTGGAGGAGGAAAACCTCCTTCCGCTCCCTCAACTGGATGCGCTGACACTTCCCCATGTCCAGAGCTCGCTGCTCTACTGCACATGCAGGGAGATCCACGTTACCGAGACCTTCGAGGTCCTGGGATTCGAGGTGACCTTTTACGTTGAGGGGCTTCCTTCCCTGAGTTTTTCCCGATTCAAGCTGTCCGATGGTCTGGAGAAGAAGGGCGGCGGATTTTCCCTGGATAAGGTCTGGTACACTCGGTCTCAGGGATTGATCGGACGGGCCAGCTACAGTTATAACGAGAAAGATCTGATCTCCAGCGTCACAAATCTGCACTACGAGGAGCGGTCGTTCCTGAAGGATTACCAGGGCCCGGCCAGGCAGGCCGACCTTATGCATTCCACGTCGCTGGCCTATAATAAAAGCACGACGCTCGGCTTCAACGGGAACTACAACTCATCCCGGCTCTGGAACACGAACCTCGTGGTCAACAAGAGATGGTCGAACACTCTCAGCACCAACTTTGATTTTGCCTTCAACAAGCCGGTCAATTTCAAGGGGGAAGCATGGTTCGGGGCACAGGCCCTGGTATCCGGGGGACGCTATGGAGAGCTATCCCTGGCAGGCAGGTCAGACCTCCAACAGCAGCTCGTCGGCAACCTGGCCTATGGCACAACACTGGCGCGCGGGCTGAATTTTCTGCTCAACTCCGACTATTCCCGGATTAAGATCGGTGGGAGCAACGATTTTTCGGAGATCCTGTCGGGAGCCCTCAGCCTGGAGCACTCCTCCCGTGTGTTCAATCTCTCCGCCGATTACTACCTTAACTATGATCTCATGGGCTCCGAGCTCCTCTCCAGGCCACAAGTCAGACTGGGGGTCAATCCCCTGACATTTTATGGCGGACTGCTCTCCATCCAGATGAACAACATCCTCATCTACAATCATCTGAAGACATCCGGGGAGGAGGAACAGACCTACAGTAATAACACCATCCTCAACCTGTCGACCCATCCGCTCGAGCTGCCCAAGGGCTTCAGCCTGGATTTCCGCATCTCTGCCGAACAATTCGTGGAGAAAAAACAGCGCAACTTCACCTCCGGCGGATTCATCCTGAACCTGCGGAAAAAACTGTTTCAAGGAGTCTCCCTTGAGACATTCTACAGCGCCCAGTCCCGGCGGAGGACACAGAACTGGTTCATTGAGGGGACCACCAGCCAGGACCTGAGTTTCATCCTCCGTGCCAATCCCAGGCCCTGGTTGGACGGCTGGATCTCTGTCTCCTATGATCCCAAAGTCCGGGAGTGGCAGCAGACGTTTGCAGATATCTCCCTGGGCCTTTTCCGGAGCTGGCGCTTCCATTCACTCCTGAACTATGATTTTCTTCTGAACCGCATGAGCAACATCGACCTGTATCTCATAAGGGAGGCTGGCCGATTCCAGATAAGATTCGTTTGGCGGAGCCTCTCCAAACAATTCCTGGTGGAGCTGATCCCGCTGTGAAGATTATTATCCTGGTCTTCAGCTGTCTCTGCATCATGGGGGGGCCTGGCTGCATTTCCTTCAAGATCGAGCCACTGTCGGATCCAGCCCGTATCCTGCATGAAGTCACCCTGTGCAGGGAGATCGACGAAAGCAAAGAACTCCTGGAACCGGGCGACGCCCTGGCCGAATTCCGGACAAACAGGGACCCGGTCATCTGTTTCCTCTATTTGAAGGATGTAGCACAGAAGTTGGAATTGAAGTGGAAGTGGTACTCGCCGGACAAGACACTGTTCAAGGAATCTGAAGAGGCCGTCATCAATCGGGAGGAGATCTATCTGGAGGCTGTCACGGCCTACGACCGGATCGAGCCGGAAGAGTTGGCGAATCATCCGGGACAGTGGTCTGTCTCCATCTTCCTGAATGACGCGCTCTTGACACGCGTGTCCTTCAAGGCCATCCCCGAAGACTCACTGAATCAGGGATTGCATGAGGGCAGCATTATCCCTTAAAATACCTATTCCCTTAACTAATCAGAACGGAGCCTGTACATGTCCGAAACAAATTATTCCTACGCACTCACAAATCCACTGTCCACCATCCTGGACAAGCCTCCTGCCGAATTCCAGCGCAGCGACCTCCTGAGGATCATCGAAGAAAAACAGATCGAGCGCATCACCTTTCACTACTCAGCACTCGATGGCCGGCTCAAAGAACTGCGGCTCCCGGTCTCGGGACGAAAGCGGGCGGAACGGATCCTGGCGGAAGGGGAGAGGGTGGACGGCAGCTCCCTTTTCACCGGGATGGTCGATGCCTCCCTGTCGGATGTGTATGTGGTCCCGGAGTACAGGACGGCATTCTTCAATCCCTTTGACCGCGGGAGCCTGGATTTTATCTGCCGATATATAACTCAGGACGGAGAACGCGCACCCTTCGCGCCGGACAACATCCTCGCAAAGGCTCACGGACTGTTCAAGGCCCACACAGGGATGGAACTCCATGCCCTGGGAGAGCTCGAATTCTACCTGATCTCGGATAAAGGACCGTATCTGTTCCCGCGGGAAGCCCAGAAGGGATACCATGAATCCTCTCCGTTTCTCAAGAGCGGTGAGATACTGACGGAGATCGTGCGACACATCACTCAGATCACCGAAGCGGTCAAGTATGCGCACAGCGAGGTCGGATTTATTGACAAGGTCGAGTCAGAGAGAGAGGAGATCAACGGAAAGCAGGCGGAACAGATGGAGATCGAATACCTGCCCCGTTCCGTGGAAGAGATGGCTGATGCCATGGTGATCGGTCGCTGGGTGATCCGGAACGTGGCAGCCCGACATGGGTGCGTGGCCACTTTTACTCCCAAACTGGTCCAGGGAGGAGCGGGCAACGGCCTGCACATCCACCTCCAACTGATGAAGGATCGGGCCAATGTGATGGAAGGAGCCGACGGCCGGCTCTCAGACGAGGCGGTCCGCCTGGTCGGGGGATTGTGTGAATACGCAGATTCACTCCTAGCCTTTGGGAATACGGTGGCCTCATCTTACATGCGCCTGGTCCCGCACCAGGAAGCACCCACCAATATTTTCTGGAGCGGTCTGAATCGGGCCGCACTCATCCGGGTTCCGCTTGCCTGGTCTGAAGTAACCGACATCGCAAAGCGCATCAATCCCCAGGAGGAATCAGACGCTCAGGAGTTCGAAAAGAGCAAGACCGTGGAACTGCGCAGTGCGGACGGGAGCGCTCAGACGCACCTCTTCCTGGCCGGCATCACCATGGCAGCGGATTGGGGATTACGGAATCCGGGTGCCCAAAAAAAGGCGGAGGCTCTGTATGTTTCAGGCCGATCACGTCCGGACAAAAAGTTGTGGGACTCCTTTGCCTCGCTCCCCTCAAGCTGCCTGGAATCGTCCCAGGTCCTGGAAGAAAAAAGGGGGCTTTACGAACGGGAAGGAGTCTTCCCACCGGCTGTCATCGATTATGTCAGGGAGATGCTGGAAAAGGAAGACGCAGCCGTGAGGTCCTACGGACGGTTGGAGAACATCCTGAAGATCATGCACAAGGATCTCCATAAACACTAGTGTCGCCTCGAGCACGAAAAATAATCTAAAAAATATTCGAAAATGGTATTGATTATTTAATTTGATTTGGTATAATAGTTACAAGCTTGTTTTTGCTGGCTGGGCAAGCACACTCCTTCATTATCCCCTTTTTTGCTTATTTTCCCCATACCCAAACAGCCAGCCCCCCCTCCTTCTTCAAACATGTGCTGGCAATCTTTCTTACCTCTTGATATCATGATGCGTTTTAGATCCCGATCCGTGCCATGTCTATAAATCAGAGATCTATCTGGAACCGCCAATTCCTGGTGGCCCTACTCGGCTATTTCTTCCTGTTCATGAGCATCACCCTTTTCTTCATATTCCCCCTGTTCTTTGAACAGTTCCAGGCCAGCAGGGGACGCATCGGCATGATCATGGGGATCCACAGCCTGATGGCCGTGTTCATGCGTCCGGTGTTCGGCCGCCTTATCGACCTGAAGGGGCGCAGGACAATCTCCCTGCTCGGCATCACCCTCCTCATTCTTGTAACACCCGCCTTCCACCTCATCCAGGACGCCGGGCTCCTCCCCCTGCTTCTCCGCGCATTGACCGGGATCGGATGGGGGATCAGCATGACTGCCACGGTCACCATCTGTTCCGATCTGGCGCCAGTTGACCGGCTGGCCCATTCCATGGGCATCATCGGCGTGGCTGGCCTCCTGTCGGCGGCCCTCGGGCCTTTGTTGGGGGAGGAGATCGTGCGCAGGTTCGGCTTCCCCTGGCTGTTCAACACCTGCCTGCTGTTTCTGGGCATTTCCTTTGTCTGTATGTTTCTGACACAGGAAATGCGTCCCTTCGCTAGCGGCAGCGGGCGGCGGCTCAATATCCCTCGGGGGCTGCTGGGCATGTCCGTGTTCTCCATTGCTCTGATCGTTCTCATGGTGGTTTCCCACGGCGCCATCCGTTCTTCTGTGGTCTATTTCATCGCCCTGTTCGTGAGATCCATCCCGCTGGACCGGGTGGCTCCGTTTTTTGTCGCCTTCTCGGCCGCGGCCATCGCTACCCGGATCTTCTTCGGGGATCTTTCAGACCGATACGGCCGGAAACAGGTCATCCTGCCCGCGGTCGGCCTGATCGCCATCAATCTTGTGCTTATTTCTCAGCTTCACTCGTTCTGGATGCTGGTCTTGACAGGGATCCTGGGAGGGCTGGGCCAGGGGCTAATCTTCCCTGCACTGAGTACCTACATCATCGACGCCATGGGTCACGAGAACAAGGGACTTGCCATCAGCCTGTATCTGACTTTTTTCGATGTGGGGATGGCCGGGGGATCTGTCCTGTTCGGGTGGGTGTCGGACCTCTATGGATTTCGCTCCATGTATCTGATCGCCGCCGCCTCCATTGCGGTTGTGGTTCTGCTCTTCAGTTGGAGGGCCCCTGATCCCGACAGGGCCTGAACCAGACGGATCCTACTTCTACCGCCGCCGGATACGTTCGAATCCCGAGACACCGACAAAATCCAGCTTCCCGTCCTTTTCTATCTCATCGAAAAGCACGTTGAGGCCGACCACGTCGCTGGAGATGTGGCCTGCGATCACGACGTTCAGGTTGGCCTTCTTGGCGCTCTCGAGGTGGGGCTCGCTGAGGTGCATACCGACCACGGTGCTGACACCCCCAGCCGCCAGGTTGGCAAAGACATCCTTCGATCCTTCGGTCCCGCCTGTCATATCCACATAGATCTTTCCGCAGCGGCTGGTGTCGGAGCCGTTGACGATCTTCGGGGGGACCTGCATCCGGGCCGACTTTTTGTATTCCGGGATGCCCCGCAGCAGCTTGATGAGGTCCTTAAGACGATGGGGCTTCTCTTTTTCAAAAAGCTGAGTCAGGAACAGGGCCACACAGTTATCGGCTGGAGTGTGGATGCACATCATGGGGATGTCCAGGATCCGAGCCGCATCGACCGACCGGTTGTGGTTGGCTGGCAGGAGACGGCGCTCCACCTCGCTGATACGCGTCTCCATGATCTTCTCGGCCACGCTCAGGTTAACACCATAGCGGGCCAAGAGATCGGACTGGAGCTTCATGACGTCGTAGAGCCCGGCCAGAGCGTATCCCTCGGGATGATGTGAGATCACAAGGTCGATCTTACGCCCCGAGTCCTTGTTGAGCTGGTGGGTCAGAAGGATCTCGCTGACCTCCATGTCTATGCCCACGATCACTCGGCGGACCTCGACTTCCGGCGTACCATAGAGGATCCGGGTGTCCGCATAGGGATTGAAGAGACGATCCTTGTCGTAGAATTCCTTCTCCTCACCTTTAAGCCCTGCGTACTGTTCCTTCTCCTCTTTCAGGATACGGTTGATCTCTCTTTTTCCTCTCTGGTCATGGGCGATGCCGACGGATACGGCCTTTTTGTATAGGTCTTTTAGCTGCATGTGTCTTCTCCTGCAGACATTGTAGAACAATCCGCACGATAAAACCATCCTAGGCTCTAAAGGCTTTGTTTCTCGAGGTTTGACCCGTTTCTGACCATGTGATATAAGCGGTAAGAATAGGGACTCTTTTAGGAGAGAGACATGAAAAAATATCACTCACTCGCACGCTTCTCGCTTCCCGTGCTGATCCTGTGTGCGATCCTTTTCTGGGCAGGTTCCTTGCCGGCAACCCGGCCCTTGGCGGACGATTCTCTTGAATTCGACAACTGCACGAGTGTCCTGGTCGGGAAACTCGCGTCCATGGACGGCTCCACGATGACCTCCCATTCCTGCGATTCGAGTACCGACCGTACCTGGATCAATGTCGTGCCGCATAAGAAACACCAGGCCGGGGATACAGCCAAGCTGTACTTCGAAGCCAAACGGACAAAAGTGCCGGATGATCCCGACCGGGTCTACCTGGGAGAGATCCCTCAGGTTTCTGAGACCTTCGCATATATCAACACGGCCTATCCCGTGATGAACGAATACCAGTTGGCCATAGGGGAGACCACTTTCGGCGGAAAGCGGGAGCTCAAGAGCGACGAGGGATTGATCGACTGCCCCGAACTCTACCGACTGGTCCTGGAGCGGGCCAAAACGGCCCGTGAGGCCATACGGATCGCAGACGAGCTCACCAAAGAATACGGCTACATCGACTACGGCGAGTGCTTCACTTTTGCCGACTCGAACGAGGTGTGGCATTTCGAGATACTGGGACCCGGGAGGGGCAAAAAGGGTGCGGTATGGGCCGCCGTTCGTCTCCCGGATGACCATGTCGGCGTGTCGGCCAATGCCAGCCGCATTCGCCAGATCGACCTGCAAGACTCGGAGCACTACATGGCATCGGACAATGTATACTCCCTGGCACAGGAACTGGGCTGGTGGGACTCAGAGAGCGGCGAACGATTTGAATTCTGCTATGCGTACGCCTCTCGACGCAGCATGGGCTCGCGCCGTCGGGAATGGCGTGTGCTCAGCCGATTGGCTCCCTCCCTCAACCTGGATCCCAATGGAGAAAACTTCCCGTTTTCGGTAAAGCCCGAAAAAAAACTATCGGTCCGGGATGTGCTCGAGATATTCCGGGACACCTATCAGGACACCCCCTTCGATATGACGAACACCCTGACCGTGGTCGACCGCGAGGGACAGGTCGTCAAGAGCCCGGTGGCCAGCGCCTTCCTGAACCGGGAATTGATGCAGCTCCTCAAGGTCCAGAGAGAGAGGACCATCTGCTGCGCACGCGCCACCTACCTGCATGTCACTCAATCCCGCGGCTGGCTGCCCGATCCCATTGGGGGTGTCGTGTGGCTCGGGTATGACAACCCGGCCACCACCCCGCACACTCCCTTTTACTGCGGGATCTCGCGTATGCCCGAGTCCTACCGTGTGGACGGACGCTGGGGCTTCCGCAAGGACAGTGCCTGGTGGGCCTTCCGCCGAGTCAGCCAGCTGGCTCTTTTCCGCTGGCAGCACATGACGCGGGATATCGCCAAGGTCTGGCAGGGGATCGAGGAAAAGGCCTTCAGCGACCAATCCAGCATAGAAGAAGAGGCCCAGAAGCTGCTGAAGCAGGACCCGGAAAAGGCGAGGGAATTCCTGACCGACTATAGCCACAAGCTCGCTGAAGGGGCTGTCGATGCCTACTGGAAGCTGGGTGATGATCTCTGGGGTAAATACAACCGCTATTTCTAGCCTGTCCTCACCGGGTGTTTAGAAGAAACGGACTCAACCCCGGAGGATCGAGGACGTATTGATCCGAAATAGTACTCAGTAAACGCTGTCTTCAGGCCGGACTTTCCCCTTGAATACTCTGTAGGAGTATATGGTGTAACCGATGACCAGGGGCATCCCGATGAGTGCGATGATCAGCATCACGGTGAGCGTCAGCTGGCTGGACGAGGCGTTGATGAGCGTGATGCTGAGCGCATCTCCGTTGCTGGCCTTGACCAGGTTGGGGTAGTGGATCGCCCCGATGATGCCCCATAGGCTCAGGAAACCGGCCGCCGAGAAAAAGAAGGCCCTACCGTCTCTTCCGGCTCGGATGGCCTTTCTCAGGAACACCCAGCACACCGCTGCCAGCACAGCAAATATCCAAGCCAAGGGCCGTTTTAAAGCGTAGGGCATGTAGATCAGGACCACCACGAAAGAGTGAATGAACATGATCATGTAGAGCCAGGAGAAACGTAGGGCCTTTTTTCGGGCCCGGGCCTGAAGCTCTCCCTCGGTCTTCAGTGCCGCAAAGGAGCTCCCGTGCACCAGGAAGGCGAACAATCCCAATGCCCCGAATATCAGGGGCAGGGGGCGGAGCAGGGTGAAGAAGTTCCCGGTGTACTCCATGTGCGCATCCAGTGGAACGCCAACGACCACATTGCCGAGGGCCACTCCGAAGAGCAGGGCGGGGAGGAAGCTGCCGAGATTGAAAAGCAGCTCCCAAAATCCCCTGCGTTTCTTATCATCGTGAGCGGCGAACTCCAGGGACACGGCACGCAGGATCAGCGCGAACAGGACCAGCATCAAGGCCAGGTAGAACCCGCTGAAGACGGTCGCATAGGCATGGGGGAAGGCAGCGAACAGGGCGCCGCCTCCCGTGAGCAGCCACACTTCGTTTCCGTCCCAGAAGGGACCGATGGCATTGTACAGAGTCTTCTTTTCCTTCTCGTTCTTTCCCAGGAAAGGCACCAGGGTTCCGATCCCCAGGTCGAATCCGTCCAGGATGGAGTAGCCAGCCAGCAGGACTCCGATCAGGACGTACCAGATGTTGCGCAAGATATCCCAGGTCTCCATCATTCCTCTCCTTCCGCATGTGTTTCAGCCGGCTTGGGCAGAGGACCCGCCTTGACGAACTTCACGATGATCGAGGTCCCGACTATGCCGATCAGTGTATAAAGGGCAGTGAACATGATTATCGTGAACAGGATGTTCCCGGCCGGTACCACCTTGGAGGCCGCGTCAGCGGTCCTGAGGACCTTGTAGACCACCCAAGGCTGCCGACCCACCTCGGCCGCGATCCAGCCAAACTCGTTCGCCAGGAGGGGCAGCGGGAACAAAATCAGGAGCGAACGCAGGTACCAGCGCGTGGACCAGGCCTTCTTCCGCCACAACAGGTAGATCCCGATGACCGACATCAGGATGAACAGCATCCCCATCAGGATCATGAGGTGATAGGACACGAAGGGAAGGAAAACGGGCGGCCGCTCATCCTCCGGGAACGCGTCGAGGCCGAGCACCCTGGCATTGAAATCGAAATGGATGAGGAAGCTCAGGAACTTGGGGATCTTGATTGCCAGGTGGGTCTTCTGTGCCTTCTCGTCGGGTATCCCAAACACGGTAAAAGCCGCCCCTTCCTCGGTTTCCCAGAGGGCCTCGAAGGCGGCCATCTTTTCCGGCTGCGTCTCCGTCACCTGGATCGAGTGGGCATGCCCGGCCCCGAGCTGGATCAGGGAACTGATGATGAATACCCAGAGCGAAGCCTTGAGCAGCAGCTTGGCCGTTTCGAAATGCCGGTTTTTAAGCAGGAACCATGCAGAGATGGCAACCACGAGGAGCGATCCGGTTATCCAGCCGCCGATTATGGTGTGTACATAGCGGACCCAGGTGGAATGGTTCACGGCCGCCTCGAAAAAGTTCGTGAGTATGGCCCTGCCACCCTCGATCTTGAAGCCGGCCGGGGTCTGCATCCAGGAATTGGCGATAATGATCCAGAGTCCGGAAAGATGCGATCCGAAAAATACCAGGAAGGCAGACCACCAGTAGGCCCTCTTTGAGACCCGACTTCGTCCGAACACCAGAATGCCTAGAAAGACCGACTCCAGGAAAAAGGAGAAGACACCTTCAGCAGCCAGGGGAGCGCCAAAGATGTCGCCCACCATGCGGGAGTACTCCGACCAGTTGTTGCCGAAGGCGAATTCCAGCACGATCCCGGTGGCTACGCCCATAACGAAGATCGCTCCCAAGATCTTGATCAGGAAGCTGGATGCCTCCCTGAAGATCTCGTCATTTTTCTTGAGGTAGAGCGATTCCAGGATGAGGATCACGAACGACAGCCCCAGGGTGATGGGGGGGAACAGGAAGTGGAAACCCGCGACCAGGCCGAACTGGATTCGCGCCAAGAGAACAGCGTCCATGCCATCTCTCCTTTACATTTAGAAACCCGTTGGCAGGAAATATATTTCAACCGGTTTTCAATGTCAAACGCTGCAGCGGAGCTGAAGAAACTTCAGGTTTTGAATTTCTTGTGTTCCTTGGAATGGGAAAAAAGATCTACGACGATCTTGAGCCCGATGAGGATGAACAGAGAGGCCTCGGGCAGTTCCAGGGCGGTGGAAGCGTAGGCCCCCAGGATGATCGTGAGGTGCATGATGATCACGCGCTTGTAGGGCTGGACGAATAGGTCGGTGAAGGCGATGCGCTGGTATTCTCCCTTCCAGATGAAGTTCACCCCAAACGATATCCCGTGGCTCAGAAACAGGAACAGGAATCCTGTCAGCAGGAAGGACCATGCCGGCATGTCTTTGCCGAAGAAGGCGAAGACGAAGATGCCGTGAACAAGTGTGAAAATCCCGAAGTGCATCATGAAAAAGACGGTCAAGGAGGACCGGTGAGCGGCCGTAACTGTTTTGTTGTTCAAACGCATGTTTGAGCCCTTGACCTCTCCCTTGGCGAGCGCCATCTTCAGGACGTTGAAGACGCCGATCACGACATTCTCCGACCAATAAAGGATCATGACTGCCGACAGGCTCCAGCCCCAAAACAGCACACCGAACAGGGGAACCAGGTTGGCTCCGATCAGAGAAAGCATGGAAAGGGAAAACATGTCAAGAATGGTATCGTGATTAATGCATGATTTCAAACACAATCAGGTATTGATGTGTCTGGTGCTTTCGCTATAATGGGGGGGAGGAGCACTGAAATTTCAATCTTTCCTTTTCGGGCGGACCTGTTGATCCTGACCGGCACGCTGGGGATCCTGTTGGGAATGGTCTTCCTTATGATCTTTTCCGGCCGGCGGCTCAAATTCATGGCCAAGCGTCTGGCCAAGAAGCCGGCTTCTGTTCCGAAGGCGATCGCCAGCACGCGGAACCTCCTCCTGATACTCCTCTGGACAGCCGGTTTCTGTGCCGTATTCTTCGCGGGCTTTTTTTTCCAGGCTTATCACACCTTCACCCGGGAGGATCCTGTTGCGCAGGTGACCATCTCACCCCTTCCACAGGAGCAGGAAAAGCTTATCACGCTCGAGCTGTTTTCCGATGAGGGAGACAATGAGATCCAGCAGTATCGGCTCAGCGGTGACCAGTGGGTGCTCGAGGGTGACATCCTGAAATGGAAGAAATGGGCCAATTTCCTGGGCCAGCACACCCGCTACCGTCTCACCCGCCTGCGGGGCCGGTACATCCTTACTTCAGACGCTAAGCTGAAACCCTCCTCGATCCATTCCCTCGTCGAGCTTGAAGATCATCCTGTCTGGGGATTTCTCTACCGGCACGGATCGTCTTTCCCCCTGGTGGATGCGGTCTATGGGAGTGCGGTCTTCCAGGGTTCCGACGAGCCCAGCACGTTCCTCGTCTATGTCTCGACCTCGGGTTTTCTGACACGCAGGATCGAAGACTGAGCCGTGCTCTGCCCCCAGCGGGGCTACATTTTAATCCTTGCATACAGGCGCTGGTCCAGAACCCTATCTTCCTTGACCACATTGGCCCGCATGATCCCCTCGAGCCTGAATCCGGCCTTTTCCAGGACCCGGGCAGAGGCGGGATTCGTCTCATAGGGTTCGGCCAGCCAGAATCCCATCTCGGCCGTGCGGCGGTGCACATCTTCGCCCTTGCCCAGGCCGATCCCTCCGATCACCTCAGTGTCCGTAGCCAGGGCGAAAAAGGTCCTGAGTGCTTGAAGCCGCACCTTTTCCAGGAACTCTTCGGCATCCGCGAGGCGGTAGGGATGGGGAAATCCATCCCTCAGATTCTTGGAGATTTTATAGTTGTTGGCGTATTTTGCGATCCCGGGAGCATCATCTTCGTGCCAGTCCCGGATTCTGTATTCCCCGAAGTGTAACTGCATTTGGATTATCCCTTAGTAATGTGGCTGCCTGTCACGCAAGTCCGGGCAGGCAGAAATCAGGGGCGATCTGGCCTTCTTTGATCCTGGTCCTTCCTCTCTTCGGGGTTCCTAACTCTCAAACTGTTTAGGAGTCTAGTATACATACATTATAGGAATTTTTTTAGAATATCTAAACCTTTCCGGCTATACTACGTCTATTTATTTAGACAATCTAAAAAAATGGAGGCAGTCGCATGGAACTTCTGACAAAGCTGGAGGAGCTGGTCCTCATTGCCGTGATCAAGTTGAAGGACGGCGCCTACAGCGTTTCCATCTATAACTTTGTCAATGAGATCACGGGGAAGGAGGTCTCTGTCAGCAGTGTCTATTTTCCCCTCGAACGCCTGGTCAGGAGGGGCTATCTGCAGTGTTCGCAGAGCAAACCCATCCCCAAACGGGGGGGCATGAGCAAGCGCTACTACCGGCTGACCCGGGCGGGGATCGCTGCCCTCCAAGACAATCGCTCCCTCAGTCAGGCCGCATGGAAGGGCGTATCTTCAATTCTCAAGAACACTCCGGAGCCCTAGAATGCAGCCTCCACCCAAAATCCCGAGGCACCTCCTGCACACAATGTCCTCACAAGAACGCGATGAGGCCTATTTCAGGGACATCGAGGAGATCTTCCGCGACAAGGTCAACCGTTTCGGTCTAAAAAGAGCAAAGCGGTGGTACAGGCGGGAAGTTGTCAAAGCCATGCCTCGCTTCTTTCGAGAATCCATCCGCTGGAGGGGTACGATGATCAAAAACTACTTGAAGATCGCCATCCGAAACCTTGCCCGCCACAGGGGTTATTCATTTATCAATATCGCAGGGCTGGCTGTCGGCATGGCCTGCTGTCTGCTCATCCTGCTGTGGGTTTTTGATGAGCTCAGCTATGACAGATTTCATCAGGATCTCGACCAGCTCCATCAGATCGTCGTCTCGGGAGATAATCAGTCCTGGCTGTCCTCTCCCTGGGCCCTGATCCCAGCGCTAAAGAACGATTTTCCGGAGGTCATCCAGGGTAGCCAATACGCCGAGCAAACTATACTCATGAAGGTGGGAGACAGCCTATACAACGAAAACTGCGCATTGGCACAGCCTGATTTCCTGAAGATGTTCTCCTTCGCCTTTGTCAAAGGGAATGCCGAAAATGCCTTTGCCGACCGCAATTCCATCGTGCTCACGGAAAATACCGCTGCTAAATATTTTGGAGACGACGATCCCATGGGCAAAACCGTGCAGTTTAACGGCAGGGTGGATCTGTTCGTAACCGGTGTTATTGAAAACATCCCGGCCAACTCGACCTTTCAATTCGACCTCTTGACACATTCGTCCCACTATTTTGGTGAAGACAGGCTCTTTACCTGGTCCATGGACTGCCCGGGTTTTGTGAAACTGGATGCCAACGCAGATCCTGGGATCGTAAGCCAGAAGATTGTGGACTCGATCAACAAGTCCGACAAGCGGACCAATAACAAATACTACATCTCACTGCGGCCGGTGGCATCGATGCACCTCTATGCTGTGAGGGGTACAGATCCAGTGGTGTATGTGTATCTTTTTTCGATCGTAGCGGCGCTCATACTGCTTATCGCATGCATCAACTTCATGAACCTGGCAACAGCGCGGTCTCTGAAGCGGGCCCAGGAGGTGGGCATGCGCAAGGTCGTGGGGGCTTCCCGAGGAGACATCATCCGGCAGTTCTTGGGAGAATCATTCCTGCTGGTGGCCATATCTATCCTAATCAGCCTGCTGCTGGTGAAGCTCCTTCTCCCGTCCTTCAACATACTGGCCCAGAAAGAACTGGGCCTGCACATCCTGAGTCTCCCTATATTGGCATGCCTTTTTGTCTCGATAGTGCTTGTCACGGGATTGATCTCAGGAAGCTACCCGGCCCTGTTCCTTTCCTCGTTTCAACCCATCACGAGCATCAAAAAAGGCTCGGAGAAGGGATCCAGTAGTCAACGCCTGCGCAAGGCCCTGATCGTTTTTCAGTTTTCGGCGGCTGTCATTCTGATCGTCTCCACTGTTATGATATTCCGGCAGATGAACTTCATTCTGAGCAGCGACCTGGGAATGAACAAGGATCAGGTTTTGATCATCCCCATGAGCAGAGAGGTTCGCTCCTCATATCCGGTCATTAAGGAAAGGCTGCTGCGGGATCCGGGGATCGTGAATGTCACCGCCGCTTCGAATATTCCCATAGCCATCAACAATATCAATCCCGTCTACTGGGAGGGACGGAGCTTCGAGGACTATGAGAGCATCAGTTTCGTGTGCTGCGACTATGATTATTTCGAAACTTTTAACATGACCATGAGCCAGGGGCGCAGCTTTTCCAAGGAATTCCCCACTGATACGGGCAATTACATCATCAATGAGAGCGCCCTCAAAATGACAGGGTATGAGGATCCCATCGGACGCATGTTCTCCATGTGGCGGGATGAGGGCGAGATCGTTGGGGTGGTGAAAAACTTCCATGCCCGATCCCTTCACAACGACATTCAACCGATCGTATTTATGCTCTATAAAAATCTCCCCTATTTCAATCTGTTCGTGAAGGTCAGGCCGGAGCAGCTTCCCGCTACCATTACAGGGATCGGGGCGACGATCAAAGACGCCGTCCCCAACTATGTCTTTAATTACTCATTTATGGATGATTATTTTGCGCGGCAATATCAGACGGAAGAGCGTCTTAAAAATCTTCTCAAGTATTTCACAGTTTTGGCCCTATTTGTCTCCTGTCTGGGAATGCTGGGACTGATCTCGTTCATGGCCGAGCAGCGGACCAAGGAGGTGGCGATCCGCAAGGTATTGGGCGCAGGTAGCGCCACCATCGTGGGCCTGCTTTCCAGAGAGTTCCTGGTCTTGGTGGGGATCGCCAATCTGCTGGCCTGGCCTGTGGCTTACTATCTGATGCACAAATGGCTGCAGGGATTCGTCTTTCACACGAGCCTGGTCTGGTGGGTCTTTTTATTATCCGGCGCCTCAGCCCTTCTCATCACTCTGTTCACAGTGAGCTTTCAGTCCATCAAAGCCGCCCTCGCGAATCCTGTCGATTCACTGCGCTATGAGTGATATCCCCGGCTGCGCCGGGAGTCAACTGTGGGTACTCTCCCCGTGTGAGTGTGTTTAGGCTCACTCATAGCGCAAGGCATCCACCGGATCGGCGGAGGTGGCCCTGAGGGACTGGAGGCTGGAAATCTCTGGTCGCGAATGGTACATTGAGTCGAGGCAGATCAGAAGTGAAAACATCCCCAACCAAATTGATCAAGGGCGGAACCGTTGTGCTGGGGCAGGCAGTATCCACACAGGATATCCTCGTCACCGGGGAGAGCATCAACGCTGTCGGCGACCTGTCCGGCCACGATGCTGACGAAGTTTTCGATGCGCGGGGACTGCTGGTCTTACCTGGCGCGGTCGATCCCCACATCCACTTCAACGAGAGCAACAAGGGTCACCGGGGCGTACACGACTATTTCACCGGCACGCGTGCGGCAGCCTTCGGCGGCACGACCAGCGTTATCGATTTTTCGGATCAGATCCATGAAGAGCCGCTGATCAATCTTCTGAGGGTCAAGGAAGAACAGGCTAGAAACAATGCGCTCATCGATTGGAGCGCACACCCCATCCTCTCGAATATCACTCCCGAGATTATCGAAGAGGTGCCAGGATTGATCGAAGCCGGACTGCCCACTTTCAAATGCTTCATGACCTATCGGACCTTGGTAGGGGACTCCGCCGAAAACCTGTACAGCGGCAGGCCCGGGCGCTTTATTTCCGACGGGGAATTCGCGGATCTGTCCCGCTGCCTTCGGGATCACGGGGGCATGTTGATGGTACATGCAGAGGACAGCACGATCATCGACAGAAATGCCATGGACATGATGAGGGCCGGAACCACCAGGGCCATCGACCACTCCCTGTGCAGGCCCCCAGAGTCAGAAGCCAATGCCATCCGGCGCATCGTCGAGATCGTAAAACAGACAGGAGGACGGCTCTATGTCGTCCATCTTTCCTCCCTCGCCGGGCTTGATGTGGTGAGCTCTGCCCGCAGCTCCGGCTATGCTGTCTTTGCAGAGACCACTCCCCACTATCTCCTTTTCACGAACGAGGTGCTGGCCCGTGAGGATGGCTACAAATGGCTGGGTTCCCCTCCTATCCGGGACAAGGCCACACAGGATGGATTGTGGGGGGGGATCGCTGACGGCCGAATTTCTACTGTCGCCACGGATGACTGCGCCTTTTCCTTGGAGTCAAAAAAAGCCGGTGACGAAAATTTCGAGCTGTGTCCGGAGGGGATGCCGGGGATCGAGCCGCGTTTGACGGTCCTCTATTCCGAAGGGGTCGTCAAAGGCAGGATTTCCCTGCCGAGGATGGTTGAAATCGTCTCCACCGCACCAGCCAGGCTTTTTGGGATGGCCCCTCGGAAGGGGAGCCTTAATCCCGGGGCAGATGCAGACATCGTACTTTTCGATCCCTCGGTAGAATGGACCATGAATGCGGATACGCTGCATATGGCTTCTGATTACGCTGCCTACGATAACATCGATGTCAAAGGAAAAGTGGTCAAGGTCTTTTCACGCGGCGAATTGATCATCGCCGGCGAAGAGTGTGTGGCGGAGAAGGGGCGTGGCAGATTTATCCCATGCAGGTTGAACGATTCGATCGATACTTCCATATAGGTCACTGAAAGGAAAGCGATGAACACTGTGGCGAGATCATTGATAGAGGCGCTGAAAGATGTCGGCGTCAGATATGTTTTTGGCGTTCCCAGTGGGAATTGGGTCGATTACCTTGAGGCACTACGCACGACTGAGGGGATCGAGTTCGTGCTCGTCAGCAACGAAGCCAGCGGGGGTTTCATGGCTGATGTGCACTGGCGGCTGACAGGGAACATCGCCGCCTGCTTCGGCACCTTCGGGCCCGGGGCCTGCAATCTCAGTACGGGGGTCTGCGGGGGCTACTTGGATCGTTCCCCCATGATCGTTCTGGCGGATGAGATGCCCGATGCCATGCTTTCCCGAACGGTCCAGATGAACATGGACCACCAGGCATTCTTCAAGCCCATCACCAAGTCACAGGCGCGCTTGACTCCCGAAAGCGTACGGTCCACCGTGTACCGGGCCTACGAGACCGCCTGCTCCGAGGTGCCCGGCCCGGCTTACATCGGCCTCCCGGCGGGGATGGGAACCGATCCCGCTGGTGATGAGGATGTCGGACTGCCGAAATCTGCACCTATCGACAATCCCGATGCCTCCTCCTTGACAAAAATGGAAACCATGTTCGTCCGTTCCCGCAAGCCTGTCATGGCCTTGGGCATCACGTCCCTGCGGGCAGGAGTCCGCGAGCTGGCCCTGGCTGCGGCCGACAAGTTCCGGATCCCTATGGTACTGACTCCCATGGCAAAGGGGATGGTGCCCGAGGGCCACGCGTCCTATGCCGGCGTCCTGGCCCATGCCCTCGCCGACCGGGTCGGCAGGACACACTCCCAGGCCGACATGGTACTGGGAATTGGCTATGACCCGGTCGAGATCAACTACGAGGACTGGATGCCTCCGGTCCCGCTTATCCATGTCGATACGGTCCCGGCGGACATCGACAGGGAGCTCTACCCTGAAGTCTTGGACGTCACAGGGAACATCCGGGCCGCGCTCGAACGCCTGCTGGCCTCCGATCATGGCCCGAAGGACTGGGACTTGGATGCGCTTGCCGAGCGGCGATCTGCAATGTTTGCAGAATTGAATGCCTCTGAGGGGAAGTTCAACGCTCGAGCGGCCTTGTGTCTCCTGAGGGATACACTGCCCGAGGACAGCATTTTAACCTGCGATGTGGGCGCACACCTGCATCTCATCGGCCAGGCCTGGAAAACCCATTCTCCCGAATGTCAGCTCATGACTAACGGCTGTTCCTCCATGGGTTTCGGCATCCCCGCGGCAATTTCCGCCAAGCTGAGCAGGCCCGAGCGCGAAGTGGCCTGTGTCACCGGTGACGGAGGTTTTCTGATGATGGTCGGGGAATTGGCCACGGCCATGCGCCTCAGAACCAAGGTCATTTTTGTGTTGATGACTGACAGCAGCCTGTCCCTGATAGCCATCAAACAGGAGAACAAGCACCATCCCGGCTACGGCACCCGCCTGTTTGGAAATTCATACGGCTCTACTGGCTGCTTCTTTGGAGTTCCGGTCAAGGCCGCTTCCACCGTCGAGGAATATGCCGAGGCTCTGGCCTGGGCTACCAAGGCAGACGGTCCGGTGGTTATAGAGGCTTTTATTAAAAAAATGGACTATGATGGATTGATCCTGCAGGGGAGCAAGTAATGCGGGGCATCCTCGATTCCAAGTGGCAGGTTTCTTCAGATAAGGATCGGCCGAAGCCCTGATATGACATCTAAGGAACGCCTACTCAAAGCCCTGAACAGGGAAAAGCCGGACAGACTCCCCGTCACAGTCCATCAGTGGCAGGCCTATCATCTGGACAAATACATGGGAGGCATCGGCGACCTGGAGGCGTGCCGGAGGATCGGTTTCGATGCCCAGATCCAGTACTTCGAGGAGATGGCGCAGTTTTGGGTCACTGACGCGGACTTTGCCAAGTTCAACACGGGGACCTGGAGAGACATCCCAGAACTGATCCGTGCAGGCCCGGACGACCGGGAGGTCCATCACACGATTGAGACACCGGAGGGGGATCTCACCTACAAGACGGCGGGAGACAGAAAGACGACGTGGATCACCGAGTACCTGATCAAGCGGGACGAGGATATCGAGCTCATCAGGAAATACATGCCGGTCCCGAAACTGGACCTGGAGCCGTTGGGGCGGCGATACGCTGAGATCGGAGATGACGGCATCCTCCGCGGATTCGTGTGGGGAGACCAGGCGGGCTGTTGGCAGCATGCCGCTTGCCTGGTCGACATCACCGATCTCATCCTGGCCACATTTGACAAGCCTACTTGGGTGCACGAGCTGCTGCAGATCCTTCTCGCCAAAAAGCTTCAGTTCATCGAATCCATGCAGGGTGCGAAATTCGACCTGATCGAGACCGGCGGCGGCTCCTCATCCTCCACCCTCATCTCGCCGGATATCCATGAGGAGTTCTGCCTTCCCTATGACAGGGAAATGCACGACGCGCTGCATGACCAGGGATTCATGGTGACCTACCACACCTGTGGAGGGACACGTGGCATCGAGGAGCTCATCGTTCAGAACGGCTGTGACGCCTCTGAAACCCTGGCTCCCCCGAGCGTCGGGGGGAACTCTGAACCCTGGGAATTCGCGAAAAAGATCGGCGGTCGGATCGCCCTGATCGGAGGCATGGACCAGTTTAATGTGGTCACTGAGGGAGACAGAGAGTTGATCCGGTCAACGGTCCACAAACTCTTCCGAACGGTGGGGGAGGACGGGGGATATATCTGTTCGCTGTCCGATCATTTCTTCGAGACACCATTGGAAAAACTGCGCTGGTATGCCGAAGCCGCTCATGAATGTTTGTATTGATAATAAAGAAGTTATAATGCCGACCGGTATCCATTGAAAGAATCGACAAAAACGCGTAATAATCTTAACCTCATTCACGCGATTATGAAGCATGAGACAAAGTAGGGAGGAAAAAATGAAACTGGCCGATAAAGTGGCGATCATAACCGGGGGTAACTCTGGGATCGGAAAAGCGACAGCCGAACTTTTTGCCAGGGAAGGTGCCCGAGTGTGCATCACGGGCCGTGATGAAAAAAGATGCAGACAAGTTGTCGAAGAGATAGACAAAATTGGCGGCCAAGCTGTCTTTGTCACCGCAGATGTTAGGTTTCCCGATGAATGCCAAAATGCGGTGGAGACCAGTCTCAAGGCATTCGACAGGGTGGACATCCTGTTCAACAATGCCGGTGTCTATTTTGCGGACACTGCTGTTGACTGTCCGGAAGAGGAGTGGGATCTCACCATCGACATCAACCTTAAAGGAACGTTTTTGATGTCAAAGTTCGTCCTGCCTGCGATGATCAAGCAAGGGAGCGGTGTGATCGTCAATAACGGTTCCGGATGGGGAATCGTGGGCGGAAACCAAGCGGTTTCTTACTGCGCTTCCAAAGGCGGTGTCGTACTGATGACCAAGGCCATGGCTATCGATCATGCCCGCCAGGGCATCCGCGTGAACTGCCTCTGTCCCGGCGATGTCAAAACGCCGATGCTCGAGGAGGAAGCCAGGATGTTTGGATTGACCTGGGAAGAATATCACGCGCAAGCCGTTGCCACGCGCCCGATGGGCCGGATGGGCACTCTCGAAGAGATCGCCAAGGCCGCCCTCTTTCTTGCCTCAGACGACTCCACCTTCATGACGGGGGCAACCCTAGTCGTTGATGGAGGGGGTACTGCAGATTAGCGCTTCAATAATGTGGCGCCATGTTTGTCCCAAATCCCACCCTAGGATGCTCCACGGTCCTTAGACTGCCAGTAGAGGAAGGCAGGAATACCGGCGATGAGAATACTGAGTCCGATGAGAGACTGAAGAGGCTGTCCCCAGATCGTGTTCAAAAAAACACCGAGATTGATCAAGACAAAAAGGATGGGTAGGACAGGATATCCCCATGTCTTATAAGGCCTGGGGATCTCAGGCTGTTTGAATCGAAGGACGATGACTGCCAATCCGGTCGCCGCCCAGAATATGACAAGCGCGAACACGACGTATTCAAACAGGTCCTGATAGCTCCCGGATAAGCAGAGAAGGGAAGACCAGATCCCCTGCCAGACAATGGCTTTTGTCGGGACCCTGTAGCGGGGATGGACGTATCGCATGCTTTTGAAGAAACATCGGTCCTGGGCCATGGCGAAGAAAACTCTCGGTCCATAAAGGATGGATGCACTCAGACACCCGAAGATTGAAATCATGATCGTGCCTGATATGAACAAAGTCGCTGTCGGTCCGAAGAGCTGAGTGGAAGCCAATTCTCCGATACGTGTGACTCCTTTCATCCGTTCGACTGGCAGAGCGACCACATAGACAAGATTAACCAAAAAATAGATAAGCATCACACTCAGAGTTCCCAGGATCAAACCCCGTGGAATGTTTTTTCCTGGATTTTTTATCTCTCCGGCGGCGCAGTTTATCCCATACCAGCCGTCATAGGTCCAGAGAACGGCTATGAATGCCAGTCCGAAAAGTTTGATATTGAAGGATATATCGCCTGTCAATAATCCCGCAAAAGAAACCACACCTGCCTTCGAGCCGACAGTCAGACCTAGAACAATCAAAACAGCCACAGCCGCAATCCGTAAAAAGGTTAAAATATTCTGAACAACGATGCCGCTCTTGATGCCAATATAATTTATGGAGGACAAAAACAATATGGAGGCAACCGCGATCATTTGACCTGCAGATAAGGCAAAATTAAAGCCCAGGAAATGGGCTTTTAAAAGATAGGTCTTGGTCGATAGAGCCGGGGCAAAGTAGCCAAAGTATTCTGCAAACCCGATGGCAAGAGCAGCAACCCCTCCGCACTCGATGACCCAGAAAAATCCCCATCCGTAGAGAAATCCTGCCCAAGGACCGTATGCTTCCCGCAAATAGATGTATTGTCCTCCTGCCCGGGGATACATGGCTCCCAACTCGGCAAATGCCAAGGCTCCGCATAAAGCGAAAAAACCGCCCAGCAGCCAAACAATCAGGATCATGAGAGGTGATGGAAGATACTCGGCGATAAAACCGGTCGTCATGAAAATTCCCGAACCAACGATGGCCCCAATAACCAAAAAAGTTGAATCCAGAAGGTTCATTTTCCGCAAGAGTTGCGGGGAATCTTGTGTTGTTTGGTTGCTCATCTGTGGTTACCCCACATGGCGCGCATCGTTATATCAGAGGAGTCATTTGAAGTCAAATTAACGATCGAAAGGACAATAATTTCAATTTGTAAACACTTGATTTTGATTTTATAATGAACAAACACTTGGAAAGGAAATAGAAATGACTCAGTATCAGCCAGTGTCTTCTGCGGGGCGAAATCCATCAAGCCCTGATGCACACCATGAAGTAGCCAGCCTGTTGGATCACACCTACAGTGATGGATTCAGAATTTGATAATGAGCAGAACTTGGAATAAGATTTTAGAAAGATAGCTTCTCTCTCAAGGCGAATCATGGAAAAAATCGATTGGACAAAATCCCAAAAACAAAGACTTAGAGAGTTGAATGCAGAACAGTATGAGCAAACACTGTTTTTTCCCGATCTGTCAGAAAGAGACACAGCATTCTTCGCAATAGAGTCCCGGCTAACCACAAGACACCGGAGGGATCTTAAAGAGAGGCAGAATAAAGTGCGTCCATCTCTCTTGTTCGAATTGGAATCCAGGCTGGTCGATTTTCTTTGCAGCCAGGGATTTGTCCAAGTCTCTACTCCACTCATTATATCCAAGGGCTTTCTCGAGAAGATGTCTGTCGATGAAAACCACCCTCTCTTCAAGCAGGTGTTTTGGCTCAACGGGAAAAAATGTCTGAGACCGATGCTGGCTCCGAACCTCTATCTTCTTCTAAAAAAATTAACCCGAGTCTGGGATAAACCCATTAAAATATTTGAAATCGGTCCCTGTTTTCGTAAGGACAGTATGGGGAAATTCCACGACAATGAATTCACAATGCTCAACCTGGTAGAACTCGGATCGTCCACGAAGAAGGGAGAAGACCGTCTGAAGGAACTGGCGGATGGGATAATGGAAACCGCTGGTGTAGGTGAGTATACCCTAAGCTCTAAAGCAAGCAATGTCTATGGGAAAACCATAGACATTATCGTTGATAGTGTTGAGATCGCATCCAGTGCGCTAGGCCCCCATAAGTTGGACTCCCGTTGGGGCATTCGGGATCCGTGGGTGGGGATCGGCTTTGGATTGGAAAGGCTCATTATGGTGAGGGAGAAATATCAGAATATACAAAAAGCGGGGAGGTCGTTATCTTATCTGAATGGTATTCGCTTGAATGTATAACAGAGATATGGCAAAGCTTTTGGGAAGTTGGCAGGAAATAAAAACAACGGAGGCCGGCTATGAATAAAGAAGAGTTGTTTGAGGCGGCAGCGGATTCGATCATTCAGCATGACATCCGTAGGGCAGAAGAAATCGCCAAGGCCGGCATAGACCAAGGGCTGGATCCGGTTGAATTCATAAGTCAGGGATACCGGGTTGGCATTACTGAGATCGGTGAACTTTTTGCCCGCGGCGAGATCTTTATGCCCGAACTGATAGAGGCTGCCAGTGCCATGAGATCAGCCAATAATATCTTGATCGAAACGCTTCCCGAAGGATCACAGGAAATTAACGGAAAAATCGTTATCGGCACAGTTCAGGGCGACATCCATGATATCGGTAAGATGTTGGTTGTATCTTTGCTGCAGGTAAACGGATTTGAAATTTATGATCTTGGACATGATGTGGATATTCAGACATTTATCGACAAGGCGTTGGAAGTGGATGCGGACATCATTGGAACCAGTGCCCTGTTGACAACAACGATGCCGGGGCAAAAAAGGCTCGAGGAAGAGCTGCGGAAGGCCGGTTTGCGAGAACGGTTTAAAACAATGGTAGGAGGCGCTCCTATCACGCAGCGTTGGGCTGATAGGATTGGAGCGGATGCTTATGCCGAGAACGCCAACGAAGCAGTCAAAAAAGCATTGGCGTTGGTGGAGAAATCTGCCTAGATACTGTAAGAATGAAAAAATTTCCGAATCATGGGCCCCTTGAAAACATACTGGCGAAAGCTGATGAGGAGATCCCCCTTTCAAATTCGGAGATATTAACTTTATTATCCTTGGAATCCCTTTCAGATCTGAATAGACTTTATTCCACGGCACGAAATCTAAGACAACGGTATTTTGGGGAAAAGATCTATCTATACGGCTTTATCTATTTTTCGACCTACTGCAGGAACAATTGTGTTTTTTGTGCATCACGAGTGTCAAATCAATTGGCAAGGCGCTACAGAAAAACCGAAAGCGAAATTATAGAAGCAGCGTTAAGATTGGTGGAATCGGGAGTTCATCTCATCGACCTTACCATGGGGGAAGATCCCTTTTATTGTCAAACCGATGACGGGTATGCAGCCCTTCAAGAATTGCTATGCCGGGTCAAAAGAGAGACCGGTTTGCCGGTTATGGTTTCCCCGGGGATCGCACCTCACTCACTGTTAGCGGCATTTGCCAGGGATGGTATCGATTGGTACGCCTGCTATCAGGAAACCCATAACAGAGAACTCTTTGCGGATCTTCGACCAGAACAAGATTATGAAACCCGGATTTCTTCAAAATATTTTGCGCGCAAAGCTGGATTGTTAATAGAAGAAGGTATTCTTACAGGGGTGGGTGAATCTTTATCTGATATTGTGACTTCTATCAGAGCTATGCAGGCGATGGATGTCCACCAGGCCCGTGTCATGCGCTTTATTCCCCAAGTCGGTACTCCCATGGAGTTTCGGCTCGTCTCACCCAGTACCGGAGAGATGAAAACCATCGCAGTTTTACGGCTTGTTTTTCCTGACAAAATGATTCCTGCCTCATTGGATATAGATGGTTTAGAAAACGTGGCTGCCCGGCTGCAAGCAGGAGCCAATGTTATCACCTCCTTGATCCCACCTTTGATGGATTTATCCGGGGTGTCACAATCCTCTCTTGGAATTGAGGAAGGTGTACGTTCGGTACGGAGTGTTATCCCCGTTTTAGAATGTCTTCACCTTCAGCCTGGCATTCCGTCCGATTATGCCGGTTGGATAAAGAATGCCAAATCCCGCTTAAGCACACAGAACTTGACTGACAGGTTAGGAGAATGAGAGTTGCCGTTGCAGGCGGGAGGCTTCAGGGTATTGAAGCTTCTTATCTTGCCCTCAAAGCCGGTTGGGACGTTTTATTGTTGGACAAGGATCCAGCCGTCCCGGCCGCCGGTCTCTGCCATGAATTCCATCAGATAGATATACTTCAGGAATCATCCAGACTATCAAATATTCTTAAGAGGGTCGATTTCGTAATCCCTGCCTTTGAAGAACACGTAGCTCTAGCCTCTTTGGAAAAGGCAGCAAGAAAAGCTGACGTTCCGCTGGCCTTCGATCCCGATGCATTTGCCGTCAGTTCCTCCAAAATAAGATCAAATAGTCTATTCAAAGAACTTGGGATACCTGCTGCTTCATCGCCTCTGTTCAACAGATTTCCCGCTATCGCGAAACCTTCCGGTCAAAGCGGAAGCAGCGGAATCCGGAAAATTAATACCCAGGAAGAATTGCATGCATTTACGTCTCAAACAGAGGATTTCCCCGAAGAGTGGGTAATAGAGGAATGGTTGGATGGCCCTTCGTATTCGATCGAGATCCTGGGTTGTGAAGGAGACTATGTGCCGCTACAGACTACCTTGATCGAAGTTGACACAGTGTATGACTGCAAACGCGTTACAGCCCCTGTGGATCTCGTGGAAACACACAAAAATGAGCTGAGGAAAATCGCTCGGAAAATCGCTGACAGCCTTGATCTTTCTGGGGTGATGGATGTAGAGGTTATTCTGCATGAAGATACGCTCAAAGTGCTGGAGATCGATGCCCGTTTGCCGAGCCAAACCCCTACAGCAGTCTATCATTCGACCCAAATAAATATGCTGGAGCATCTTTTCAGTATCTTTTCCAAGAAAAAGCTGGATCCTGATCTCTCGGTAAGGGAGGATCAGTTTGTTATTTATGAACATATCGAGGTCACACCGGAAAAGCTGGAAATTGCAGGCGAACACATCATCGCTGAGGCGGGTCCACTTGAATTGCGTGAAAAATTTTTCGGCGCAGATGAAGCGCTGACAGATTTTGATCCCGACAAATCGAATTGGGTTGCCACACTGATCATTCATGGTGAAAACATGGAAGATGTATGGAACCGGCATGTCAAGATCATCGAAGACATCAAATTGACATTTGGGGCATCCGAGGATAGATTCGATTGGGGAAATAAATGACTCGGCTGTCTGGGACCATTTTGCACGGCTTGGCGGAAAAACTGCCTGAATATGATCTAGAACTGATCGAAAAAACCGGCAACACGCTGGCTTCGATAGCTTGTCTTGCGGCTGGTCTTGAGGAAGAATACCTGAAGAAAAATGCTTCACCCATGCCGATCGCTGTGGTGCCCATTACCACAGGAGAAGGCCTCATCCCAGGATTCAGCCAGGCTGTAGAAAGTATCATTCGTTATCTCGGTTATTCAGCATTCGTAACCCAGGCGCATGATGTGACTGGGCTGGCAGAGAGTTTCGAAGAGGGAGCAAAAATCCTGTTTCTTGCTGACGATGAGCTTTTTGTGGCGATCAGTACGGAAACTGGGAAAGTGGTAGACAATAGCGAAGCTACTGCCCGGGGGTATGTTGCGGCGCTTGCTCTATTGTTGAAAGGGATATCTGGTAGAGAGGTTTTGGTTATTGGAGGCGGCCGGGTTGGCAGATATGCATGCATCGCGCTGAAAGAACTTGGCGCAACGGTGTTTGTCTATGATATTGATCCTGACAAAACTTCCAAACTTGCATCTGAATTAGGGATATCCGTGGAAAGAGAGATATTGCCGGCATTAATAAAACATTCGATCTTGTTTGATGCCTCACCGGCCGAGGATATCATTCCTGAAGATTCGGTCAGACCAGATACAGTGGTTGCCGCCTGTGGATTGCCCATCGGATTAACCAGAGAAGCTCGTATCAAAATTGAAGGCCGGTTGATCCATGATCCACTGCAGATAGGTACGGCGACCATGCTGGCAATGGCTTTAAATATGTATACTAGTAACACGGACGGGGGGTAGATCGGAAGGATCGCATGGATTCTAAATCCATGTAGCCGGGTGCGACTCCCGGACTCCCCGCCAATAGAAATACAGCACTACGCAACATATGTGAGCTGAAATGGCAGAAAAAAAGATAAAGGACAAGTATTACCGTAAACAGGTCGATTTTTTTCTACTTCTGGAAAAAATGAAGATCTGGCCGGCGCGAAGCGGGGTATTGCACGGAATCAAATCTATTCAGTTTGAAAGAGGATATGCCGATATCCAGACTCACTGCAATAAATCCTTCACAGTTCGGAATTCGAAGCGAAGCCGGGCTGCCAGGTGGCTGCGAAATAAATGGCATTTCGAAAAGTGCAGTATCTGCCGTACACCAGAGTGGAAAATTGAAAAATATAAAAAGACTTTTTTCAGCCAGCACATGGGTTCCCTGCTCAGAAGAAATGACGATGAGTGAATCCGGATGCAAAAAAATGTAAATTTTGATATTAATAGGGAAGGGAGGTGAAGCATAACATGAAAAAAATCTGGACTAGAATGGGTGACGGAGCGTTGGTGGAATTTACCGAGGCCGAGATGAAATCCGATCTCGAGGAAGGAACCAAGGACGCTGCCGATAGAGGAAAAATCTCACCCCTTTCTCAAGATGAATTAGACCGCCTCTTCGAGATTTACTGGTCTTCGTCGCGGCCGGTCGGCGTCGAGATGGGGAAAGAAGTTGTTTTCACCTATGATTCGACCTGCGGAGAGGTCCAGCGTACGCTCGTCCAAGTTGACAGGCTGCAGTCTTTGCAGATCTTTGAAAGAATGCTGGGTGCCGATACTGTTGAACTGGGTCATAACGATTATTCCTGGAAATCCGTCAAGCCGGTTTTAAATTATGAGAGAAATGTTTTGGAACTCGCTCTCATGAATACAACTGTTCCTGTCTTGTACGGTGCTATGCCGAACCTGGGTCTTTACAGCAAACCCGAAGGCCCGGTTCCCAACCCATCAGATCTGATGGGGCAGGGGAAAGTTCAAGAAGCTCAGCAGGCATTCGAAGAAGCTGTAGAACTTTCTATTCGGGATATTGTCTATGTTGCCAGTGAGTTGTATGAATCAGGGGTGGATGCCATTGACCTCGACACCACGGGATCATCTGGAGATCCCGATTTCCAGGCGGCGTTGAGAGCCGTTGAGATCCTGAAAAAGAAATATCCGGATATCTGTATTGAAATGGGGATGTCAGGGGAATTCGTTCTGGGTATGCACGGTGGACTAAAATTTGACGGGCAGCGCTTGGCAGGATTATATCCGCATGAACAGGTGAAATTGGCGGAGAAAGCAGGTGTCACCATCTTTGGGCCGGTCGTCAATACCAACACCAGCAGATCCTGCGCTTGGAATATTGCCCGGGTAGTAACGTTCTTAAAAGCCTGTGTAGAAGTATCCAACATACCCGTTCATGCCAATATGGGCATGGGGGTAGGAGGGCTTCCGGTAACGCCATTTGTGCCTATCGATGCTGTATCAAGAGCCTCTACAGCGGTTGTTGAGATCACGCGTCTGGACGGTTTGTAGGTGGGCTTAGGCGATGTCCTGGGAATGGCTGCTACCCACGCCGTCGCCTCGGGCATGGGCGGAATGCGCACCTCCGGAGATCTGGTAGCGCGCATGCAAATGACCCGCGGCATGAGGCTTGAACAAGCCAAAGCGTATGTGGCCGACAAGCTGAAAGTTTCAAAGCTCGAACTTTCCGATCCTTTGGTAATGTCTGAACTCCGTGAAGATTTAAACCTGGGGATGATCAATCCTACTCCCGGCACAGCGATCGGAATAGAGACAAAATTCCGGATAGAAGAACTCTTGGGTATAAAGATCAATTGCCTAAAACGATTTAAAGAAAAAACCGGTCTTGATATATAACACTTCTTGAAGTCAAGGTTGGAAAGAACGTATTTTATTAATTCAGAAGGAGGATGTATGAACAAAGAAGAATTGTACGCCCTCATGAAACAGAGCGTTATTGATGGAGAGAAGGAGAAGGCTGTTGCTCTGGCAAAAGAAGCCATAACGCATAAGTTGAACCTGACAGAAGTCATCGAAAAAGGCTTTACACCGGGAATACAAAAAGTTGGAGATATGTGGGAAAAAGGTGAGTATTTCTTACCCGAGCTCCTAACCAGCGCAGAATGTATGAAGGAGGCCATGCAGATCCTTCAACCGGAGTTGGAGAAATCCAAGACAACTGCTCAATCACAGGGGAAAGTTGTGATCGGGACTGTCGAGGGCGATATCCATGATATTGGGAAAAATCTGGTTGCTTCCATGCTGTCCGCCAACGGATATAATGTCTATGACCTGGGTGGGGATGTTAAGCCGGAAAAATTTATCGAGAAGGCTGTCGAAGTGGACGCAGATATCATCTGCCTCTCTGCCCTGTTAACGACAACGATGGTCAATCAAAGAAAACTGATCGAGATGCTCATTGAAAAAGATCTTGCTTCCCGGTTTAAAGTCATGGTGGGGGGGGCTCCTGTAAACCAGAGATGGGCTGATGATATCGGGGCCGGCGGATATGCTGAGAACGCCATGACGGCCGTAAAAGTTTTAAAGAACGTTCTTTCGACTTGATCTGAAAAAAGGAATGCCATGATCCCTACAAAACAACCAAAAATATCCTTATTGAGTACTGAGCTTATTCAAAAAATTATCGATGAAGCTCTGATCATCCTCGAAAAACAGGGAGTTTTTATAGAAAACCAGGATGCGCTTCATCTTTTAAGAGATGCAGGGATGAAAATTGATGAATCATCACGAAGAGTATTTATTACTCCCAAACTGGTTGAAGAATCCCTGGCCTCCACTCCTCCGGTCATAAAACTCTATGATCGAAGCGGTGAAAAGGAATTTATCCTGGGGGACGACCATGTGCATTTCAATCCGGGTTCCACCGCTGTCGCCATTCTTGATCCGGTGACCAAAATGCAGCGGAAGCCTGTTACGAGTGATTTAGTCAGATTCACTCGACTGACAGACTGCATGAACAACATCCATTTCCAAAGTACTTCGATTATCAGCACGGATGTGCTAGAAACGATCTCCGATAGCTACCGAATGTATATATGTCTCCAATATTCCGAAAAACCCATCATAACCGGGACATTCCGTACTGAAGGATTCAAACCCATGCGGGATATGTTGGTAGCGGTGAGGGGAAGTGAGGAAAAATTGGCGGAAAAGCCGCTCGCCGTTTTCGATGCCTGCCCCTCTCCTCCATTGAAATGGAGCAATCTGACCGCTCAAAGTTTGGTAGACAGTGCCAGGGCAGGGATCCCCTCTGAGCTCATCTCCATGGGGATGACAGGCGCAACATCACCCGTTACGATCTCAGGTACATTGGTCCAGCATGTTGTTGAAAGCCTTTCCGGAGTTGTCATCTGCCAGCTGGCGGAAAAAGGAGCTCCGGTCATTTTTGGAGGCTGTCCCATCAGTTTTGATATGCGCAAAGGAACCACTCCCACAGGCGCTATCGAGACCCTCATGATAGATTCCGCCTATACACAGATCGCTAAATATTTAAAAATGCCGAGCCACACGTATATGGGAATGAGCGATGCCAAAATCATGGATGAGCAAGCCGGTTTTGAAACCGGTATCGGCGTCATTCTCGCTGCGCTCTCGGGAGTAAATGTCATCTCTGGAGCCGGGATGCTTGATTTTATCAGATGCCAAAGTCTGTCAAAGCTGGTGATTGACAATGAAATATGCGGCATGGCGTATCGGCTGCTGGATGGCATCGCTCAAAGGGAAGAGCCGATTGCTACCCACATATTTGAAGGATTCACGGACAAAACGCAGTTTTTGACTCTACCGCACACCCGCGAATGGTACCGGAAGGAACATACTTTTCCTTCCCAGGTTGTGGATCGAGACAATTACGAACACTGGGTATCACAAGGGAAAAAATCGATTTCCGATAGAGCTGATCAAGAGGTTGAAAAAATTCTGCAGGAAACGGCCCCTGCATTACCCGGAGAAGATGTTGTGAAAGAACTCGAACAGGTCATGCTTGCAGATGCACGGGACAACAATATCTCTTCTTTACCGCATCTCCCATAAATCTGACCTTGATTCACTAATTGTTGGAAATCGGAAAAGGAAACATGAAATGACTGAAATCTATAATCTCGCTCAGATCAAGGATGTCTTGAAGTCACTCCAACCTATCCAAGAGATCGAAGAAGGATTTGTCGCCTATTCCCAAGGCAAGGCAGTGATCCCCCCTGTTGGGGAGATGGTATTTAAAAAGCCTCCAGGCGATGTCCACATAAAATATGGATATCTCTTAGATGATGATTATTATGCCATTAAAATCGCTTCTGGATTCTTCGAGAGCCCCTCTTCGAGTCGGTATACAAGCGATGGGCTCATACTGCTGTTCAAGAAAGGGACAGGCGAGCTGGCCTGCGCCCTCCTGGACGAGTGTCATCTCACGAATGTACGTACCGCAGCCGCGGGTGCAGTTAGCGCAAAATATCTGGCTCCAAAAAATATCGAATGTATTGGTGTCTTAGGCGCGGGCACACAGGGCCGGATGCAGGTCGAATACTTAGCAGATGTTATTGACTGTAGGGATGTCATGGTGTGGGGCATGAATCAGGACGAACTGGATGCCTACAAAAAGGACATGGCAGCTCTGGGATACCGAGTCCAAACGACCTTGAGTACCGAAGATATTGCCGCTCAATGCAACCTTATAGTCACGGCAACTCCCTCAAAAACCCCCCTGTTGTCCGCCGAAAAAATCCGTATGGGAACGCATATCACAGCTATGGGCTCCGACACTCCGGAGAAGATCGAGCTGGATCCCAAAATTCTCCAAAAAGCCGATATCGTAGTCGCTGACAGTATCAGCCAGTGCCTTCTGCGAGGCGAGATCCATCAAGCCCTGAAGGCCGGTGTGCTGGAGAAAGAGACGGTCGTTGAATTGGGAAACCTGATCGCCCGTCCAGAGCTCCGCAGAATCTCCGAGGAACAGATCACCATCGCAGACCTGACCGGGGTCGCGGTGCAAGACATCCAGATCGCCAAGGCCGTCTATCATGCCTTGGCAACCATGAAATAGCTTGATGTCCCCGTGTCCCTTGCTATGAATGCCGGGGAGTGAAAATTACATCTTGAATGGTAGAATATTGTTTTGTAATCGTTTGAATGGGAACTCTCATGTCAAACTGAAGGATGAAAAGATGAAAAAAGCGATGCTGATTTTTGCCGTTTATATGTGCATTGGCGGGTCCCAAGTTTATTCACAAAGTGAGAACCTGTCAGAACGTATAGATACGAGGGCACATAATACCGGATCCGTGCTTTGGTATGATATGCCTGCCGAGGAGTGGGAAGAGGCCCTGCCGGTTGGCAACGGTCGATTGGGCGCTATGGTGTTTGGCAAGCATGGCGAAGAAAGGATCCAGCTCAATGAAGAAACCTTGTGGTCAGGAGGTCCCTATTCCACGGTCGTCTCAGGAGGGGCCAGGGTGTTGCCGAAGATCCAGAAACTAATTTTTGAGGGCAAACCCATAGAGGCACACAAACTGTTCGGCCGTCATCTGATGGGCAACCCTGTTGAACAGATGAAATACCAATGCATTGCCAACCTGCACCTCTTTTTCGAAGATGAAGAAAGCGTGACAGAATATAAACGATGGCTCGACCTTGAGACGGCAACCACCTGTGTCGAATATAGAGCTCATGGAATCCGATACCGACGAGACATATTGGCCTCTGCCCCTGACCAGGCGATCGTGGTGAGATTGACTGCCAGTGAGCCCAGACAGATATCTTTCCGGGCCCAACTGAGAGGTGTTCGCAATACCGCCCATTCCAATTACGGCAATGACTATTTCCTGATGGATGGTATTGGCGGCGATGGATTGATGATCAACGGAAAATCAGCTGACTATCTGGGTGTCGAGGGCAAACTGCGGTACCGCGCTCAGCTCAAGGCTGTCCCTGATGGCGGAACTATGAAGGTCAAAGGGGATGAGCTGTTTATTGATGGGGCGGATGCCGTGACCCTCTATTTTGTGGCCGCCACCAATTTCGTTGATTACAAAAATGTGAGCGGTGACCAGGTGGCTCGGGTGACCGACACCTTCAACCGCATCAAGGGAAAATTCTTTCGTGAGGTCTGGGATGACGCTGTTCAAGATCACCAATCCTACTATCAGCGGGCGACACTCAATCTGACCCAAACGGCGAACTCGTTTCTGCCTACCGACAAGCGTATGCAGGCCTTTGAAACCGGTAAAGATCCGAGTCTGGCAGCCCTGGCCTACAATTTCGGCCGCTATCTGTTGATATCATCATCGCGTCCGGGTACCGAAGCCGCCAATTTACAGGGTATCTGGAATGAAAGTCAGAATCCCCAGTGGGATTCCAAGTACACGACCAACATCAACACAGAGATGAATTACTGGCCAGCGGAATCGGGCAATCTGTCCGATTGCGCCGAACCCCTGATCACACTGGTTAAAGAATTGACCGATCAGGGCGCTCAGGTCGCCCGCGAGCACTATGGAGCCAATGGATGGGTCTTCCATCAGAATACGGATATCTGGCGGGTGGCGGCTCCGATGGATGGGCCTACCTGGGGTACCTTCACTGTGGGGGGCGCCTGGTTGACTACACATTTGTGGGAGCACTACCTCTACACCCTCGACCAGGATTATCTCGATGAGGTCTACCCGGTGATCAAAGGTGCGGTGGAGTTCTTTATGGATTTCCTGGTTGAGCACCCCAATGGGAAATGGTTGGTGACCAATCCATCCAATTCTCCCGAAAACCCGCCGAAAGGCCCTGGGTACGAGTACTTCTTCGACGAGGTAGCCGGATTTTACTATTTTACGACCATCTGCTTTGGTTCCAGCATGGACATGCAGATTCTCACGGATTTGTTTGGTTATTATGCTGAGGCCTGCAAGATTCTTGGACGCGATCAGGACTTCGCTACCAAGGTACTGGCCGCCCGGGCGCGGCTGGTGCCGCCGCAAATTGGAAAGGATGGCTGCCTGCAGGAGTGGACCGAAGATTATGAGCAATTGGAAGACAAGCACCGGCATTTTTCCCACCTGTACGGGCTCTACCCGGGCAATGTCATTTCCGCCAGACGGACCCCGCAATGGGTGGATGCCTGCAAGGCCGTCTTGGAACAGCGGGGCGATGGAGGCACCGGCTTCTCACGCGCATGGAAAATGGGCCTCTGGGCCAGGTTGTGCGATGGCCAGCGGGCCTACAAAATATTCAAGGGTTATATCAAGGAACAGGCCTATCCGCAGCTCTTTGCCAAATGTTACACTCCGTTGCAGGTGGATGGAACCTTTGGTGTGACAGCGGGGATCACGGAGATGCTGATGCAATCGCACGAAGGAGTCATCGATCTGCTGCCCGCTCTTCCCAAGGCCTGGAGCACGGGGTGTTTTGACGGCGTCTGCGCCCGGGGAGCCTTTGAACTGAGTATGCAGTGGACGGATGGTCGGATTACGCGTGTGGAAGTCCTATCCAAGAAGGGTCAAACCTGCAGGATAGATCCGAAAACTAAGGTCAAGGTTACCTCTGATGGCAAGCAGGTTGTCTACAAGACGCTTAAAAATGGATCCATTGAATTTGAAACCCGGGCGGGGGGCAGGTATACGCTCATCGTGTCCCCCGATCAGAATAATTATAGCCCTGACAGTTCAAGATATTTGGAAAAGATGAGTAGCATCGAAAGGTCGAAAAATTGATTCCTGATACGTCAATGAAGCGAAGACTTATTCTGTGCGTTTTACTAGTTATACTTCCTGCCACAGGTGAGACCTGCATGGCCAAAGAGGCAGATGAGGTAGGCAGTTCGCCTCGAATTATCAATATAATAAACTTCATTCGGCTGTGCGAACCTCGAATCGAATGGATAACTGAGGATGTCCTGTACGAGACAGTTGTCGAGCAGATAAAAATCATGCAGGAGCATCATATGAAAGGAACTTTCCTCCTGCAGTATGATGCACTCATGGATGCCAGGTACCAGAAATTGCTGAAGGGATTGCCCGCAGAGATGTTCGAGATCGGCGCCTGGTGGGAGATCCCGCAGCCTCTGGTGGAGAACAGCGGTTACCGGTGGCGCGGACGCTTTCCCTGGGATTGGCATGCCGATGTTGGTTTCGCCACCGGTTACACGCCGGAGGAGCGGGAAGCGTTGACGGATACATATATGGCCGATTTCAAGAAGATTTTCGGGCGCTATCCGAAATCGGTGGGGTCCTGGTTCATTGACGCTCATACGCTGCTCTATATGCATGACCGGTACGGTATTGTGGCCTCGTGCAATTGTAAAGATCAGATAGGAACCGATGGATACACCCTGTGGGGCGGGTATTGGAACCAGGGATATTACCCCAGCATTAGGAATGCCTATATGCCCGCCCAGAACGCAGAAAATCAGATCCCCGTTCCCATATTCAGGATGCTCGGCAGTGATCCTATTCATCAGTATGACAGTGGGCTGGGAACCGATCGCCAACGTGTCATTTCGCTTGAGCCGGTATATGAGCGAGGCGGGGGCGATGCCGATTGGTGTCGATGGTATTTCGATGCATTTATCGATGGTTCGGCGATGGGATATGCATATACCCAGGTCGGCCAGGAAAACTCATTTACCTGGAAGCGAATGGCCAAGGGATATGAGGTACAAATGCAAATTCTCGCCGAGCTGCTTAAAGAGGGGAAAGTGACCATGCAAACGCTGGGGGAGACGGGTAAATGGTTTAAGGATAAATACAAGGTCACTCCACCGACTTCGGTTACCGTGTTGAACGACCACTCAGAGAAGAATCAGAAGACAGTATGGTTTAACTCGCGGTTTTATAGGGCCAATCTGCTCTGGGATCAGGGAACACTGCGATTCAGGGATATACATCTCTTTGATGAAAACGTTGCATCCGATTATCTTACCGAGCCAGGCACGTCGAGCCAGTGTTTTTATTACACATTGCCTGTTGTTGACGGTTTTTTCTGGAGTTCTTTAAAGACCGTTGCAGGGCTTCGGTTAAAGTCGTTGGGGGGATTGGAGATAAAGGGAGGCGTACCGACCGTCGATGACAGCGCTGAAGGCGAACTAACAGTACGCTGGCCGGCTCGTTCACCTGAGGGAGAATTCGTTATTACATTTGATGAAACATCGATAAGTATTTCCGCAGCCGGCGTCATTAAAAACAATTGGCTCTTCGAATTGAGCAGCGACACGAAGGCTGAGCTGCCTTTTGAAAAAATCGAATCCAAGAAATTATCCTCAACCTTTAAAAACTTTCATTATTCCATATTGGCGAAACAAGGTCGGTTCGTTAACGAATTGGATTCGGGTATGCAAATCATTCCAGAGAATGATCGCATCGTTTTGGATTTTTCCTCAAGGGGGAAATAAACGCAAATATTACGTGTTGATAAAAGAATGGGAATGCCGAAGGGGGGACTCGAACCCCCATGAGCAAGATGCTCACATGGCCCTCAACCATGCGTGTCTACCAAATTCCACCACTTCGGCATCCTTGGGGGGCAATGCCCGATCTATCTATTTCTTCTTTGGAGGAGGGCTTTTCTTCTCGGCCTCGGATTCCTTCTTCTCCGGGGCCTTTTCGGCCGCCTTCTTCTCGGCGGCTTTGGGATCTACGGCTTGCTGCTCGTCCGCCTTGGTACCGGGCTCGGTTGTGGCCGCGGCTGCGGGCTGATCCTTCAGGGGTGGAGCCTGTTCGCCGCTCAGGACCGAACCCGAGGTCTGGCGGCTCGACATGATCCACAGCCCCATGGATGTGAACATGAACAGGATGGCGCTGATGGTCGTCATTTTGGACAGAAGGGATTGTGTGCTGCGCGGGCCAAAGGCCGACTGGCTTCCGGCTCCGCCGAAGGCTCCGGCGAGGTCGGCTGACTTGCCTGACTGCAGCAGGACCGCCACGATCAGCAAGGCGCAGACGCCTATGTGGATGATTGTCAGTAATGCTGTCATTTTTTTTCTTTGTACGCTCTTATCGATTCTTTAACTATTTCTATAAATGAGCCAGGCTCGAGGGCCGCCCCTCCGACCAGGGCTCCATTTATATCTTCCTTTTTCAGTAATGAAAAAGTATTGGCAGGCTTTACAGATCCGCCGTAGAGGATTATAGCACAGGAACAGGCCGCATTTCCATAGTTTTCTGAGAGCTTTTCCCTGATAAAAGCATGGACCTCCTGCGCCTGTTCCGGGGTGGCCGTGAGGCCGGTGCCGATCGCCCAGATCGGTTCGTATGCGATGATCACTCGATTGAACTGTTCGGGAGTGAGGCCTTCCAGGCCCTCGTTCAGCTGTCGTTCGACCTTGTCCATGGTCAGGCTGTTTTCCCGTTCATCCAGGGACTCGCCCAGGCACATGATGGGCAGGAGTCCGTGGCCGAGCGCTGCTTTGATCTTCCGGTTGACGGTTTCGTTGGTCTCGCCGAAATACTGGCGCCTCTCGGAATGTCCGATGACGACATACTGGCAGCCGGCCTCGACCAGCATGGGAGGGGAGATCTCCCCGGTATAGGCCCCCTGGTCTTCCCAGTACATGTTCTGGGCCCCCAGCTGGATGGGGCTCTCGCCCAGGGTCTTATTTATCTTGCTGAGAGCCGTGAAAGGGGGGACTACCACCACCTCGGCCTCCATCATATCCGCGGAGGCGGCCATGAGCTTGGCGACCAGTTCGTCTGCCTCGGCCACTGTCTTGTACATCTTCCAGTTGCCGGCAATAAAGGGGGTTGCATTGGTGAGTGTCATGTTATTTCTCCGATAGGGCCTCCAGCCCGGGCAGCGTCTCGTTGGCCAAATACTCGAGCGAGGCTCCTCCTCCCGTCGAGATGTGGGAGATCCGGTCCTGGACTCCGGCCTTATAGAGGGCGGCCACGGAATCGCCTCCGCCCACGACCGACATGGCTTCGGAGTCTGCCACCGCTGCGCCCACGCGGTCTGTGCCGCGGGCGAACTGATTTATCTCGAATACGCCCATGGGTCCGTTCCAGAAAATAGTCTTGGAGTTCTGGATGATCTCCCCGAAGGCCTCCGCCGTGCGGGGCCCGATATCCAGGGCCATACGGTCCTGGGGGATGGGGAAGTCCAAAAGGATTTCCGAAGCGGCCGTGTCTTTCATGGATTCCGCGATCACATGGTCCTGAGGTAGATGGAGGCGGACTCCCTTTGCTTTGGCCTCATCCAGCAGGGAGAGCGCCAGCTCTGTCATGTCCTCCTCGACCAGGGAGCGTCCGGTCTCCTGCCCCAGGGCCCGAAAAAATGTGTACGCCATGGCACCGCCGATCAGGATGTCGTCGGCCTTGTCGAGCAGGTTCCGGATGACAGGGATCTTATCCGAGACCTTAGCGCCGCCCAGGATGGCCGTGAACGGCCGTTCCGGGGCATGGACGAGCTTCTCCATGAATTCGACCTCTTTGTCCACCAGAAAGCCAGAGGCGGCCTTTTTGACGAACTGCGTGATGGCAACAACCGAGGCATGTGCTCGGTGGCAGGTGCCGAAGGCATCGTTCACGTAGTAGTCGACCTTGCGAGCCAGGGCGCGCGCAAACTCGAAATCGTTCTCCTTCTCCTCGGCGTGGAAGCGGAGGTTCTCCAGGAGCAGGACATGGCCGCAGGCCAGCCCCTGCTTCAGGCAGTCCACCTGGCCCCCGATCGTGTCGGGCGAGAAGATCACCTCCTGGGTGATGAGCTCGGACAGGCGTGCCGCCACGGGTTTGAGGCTCAGCTCGGGGTTCAATCTTCCCATAGGCCTCCCCAAGTGAGAAGCTGCGACCACGCGGGCTCCCTGCTGCAGCAGATATTCGAGCGTGGGCAGGGCGGCCCGTATACGGGAGTCGTTGCGTATGCCTCGCTGCTCATCCAGGGGGACGTTGAAATCCACGCGCAGGAAGACGGTCTTACAGTCCAGATCGAGGTCTTTGACGGAGAGCATGTCCCCCTCAGCTTGAAATGTATTTGACCAGGTCGACCAGGCGGCTGGAATAACCCCACTCGTTGTCGTACCAGGCAAAAATCTTGACCAGGTTGTCCTCGATCACCCGGGTGAACAGGCCGTCAACGATCGAGGAGTGAGGATTGGCCATATAGTCCACGGAAACCAGCGGGACCTCAGTGTAGTCCATGATGCCCTTGAGTTTTCCTTCCGCAGCTGACTTGAGTGCACCGTTGACCTCTTCAGCCGTGGTGTTTTTGCTGACCAGGGCTACCAGGTCGACCACGGACACATTGGGCGTAGGCACGCGCATAGCCACGCCGTCGATCTTTCCCTTGAGCTCGGGTATGACCAGACCGACGGCCTTGGCCGCACCGGTGGTCGTGGGGATCTGGGAAACAGCAGCAGCTCTTGCCCGGCGCAGGTCCTTATGCGGGGCATCCAGGATCCGCTGGTCGCCGGTGTAGGCGTGGATGGTCGTCATGAAGGCCTTCTCGATGCCGAAGGTTTCGTGCAGGACCTTGGTCGGAGGAGCCAGGCAGTTGGTCGTGCAGGAGGCATTGGAGATGATGTGGTGGTTGGCCGGATCATAGGCTTCCTCGTTGACACCCAGGACCAGAGTAACATCGGGCTCCACAGCCGGAGCGGAGATGATGACCTTCTGCGCCCCGCCGTGTTCGATATGTTTCGAGGCGTCGGGGCGTTTATTGAAGAGTCCGGTAGATTCGATGACGATGGATATATCCTGGTCTTTCCAGGGGAGATCGGCGGGATCCCGTTCCGAGAAAACCTTAACCTTCTCGCCGTCCACGATGATGTAGCCGTCCTCAGCCTTCACATTCGAATCCAGAACACCCAGCACCGAATCGTATTTGAGCAGGTGAGCGAGTGTGTCGTCATCCGTGATATCGTTGACTGCCACGATCTCGATCTCCGGATCCTTGTAAGAGGCCCGGAACACGTTACGTCCGATCCTTCCGAAGCCATTGATGCCTATTTTAGTAGTCACATTTTCCTCCCAATTTACGATGAATTGTGAGATATTATTTCACCTTGTTAGTAGCATAAAATCTTGCGATGTGCAAGCCGTTCTTCCTGAGAAAGCTGCATGACGGCGCTGTAAGAAACCGGAGGGTGTTCCTGGGCACAGAGAAAGGTCAAGGCGGCGTGTCTCTGACCTGGTTTTGTGATACAATCGGAAAAATCCCGGATCTGAGGTGAGGGAATGAAGATATTGACGTCAGAACAGATGCGCCGGATGGATGCCTATGCCATCGCAGAGCTCGGCATCGTGGGGCCCGTGCTCATGGAAAATGCCGGGCTGGAGATCGTCCGGGCTGTTCTGGGAAGATTTCCCCGGATCCAGGCCGAAAAGGTGGTCATCGTCGCCGGTAAAGGAAACAACGGGGGCGACGGATTCGTAGTGGCACGACATCTGTTCAACCGGGGGGCAAGACCGCTCGTTCTTTTGATCGGCAGCAAATCGAGAGTCAGAGGAGACGCAGCCCTCAACCTGACCATGGTCGATAGGATGGGGATCGAGATCCGGGAGATCACTTCCGCGCAGCACTGGACCGGAGCACGGCGGAAGCTCAAGGACGCCACACTGCTGATCGATGCGATATTCGGCACCGGGCTCACCAAGCCCGCGGGAGGGCTTTATGCCCGGGTCATCGAGGATATCAACAGATCCCCGGCCTATCGAGTTGCCGTAGACATCCCTTCCGGCCTCTCTTCCGACGCCTTCGAGCCGATCGGGCCCTGTGTTTGCGCTGACCTCACCGTCACCATGGCCGTACCCAAGATCGCCCATGTATTCATGCCTTCTGAGGAACGATGCGGTGAACTGGTCGTAGCCGACATCAGCATGCCCCCCTTCATGTTCGAAGACTCGGAGCTAAAGCTCGAGATGGTGGAGGAAAAAAGCATCGCCCCCTGTTTCAAGAAGAGGAAACGGGACAGTCACAAGGGGACATTCGGCCACCTCCTCGTCATCGCGGGTTCCAGGGGAAAAACCGGGGCGGCCGGTTTGGCGGCCAAGGCGGCACTCAAGACCGGGGCAGGCCTCGTGACCGTGGCCACGCCGGAGTCCTGCCTTCCCCAGGTGGCGCGCCAAATGGCTGAACTCATGACAGAACCGCTCCCCGAGACGGATGCCGGCACGCCTTCGGCCTTGGCTGCGGAGAACATACTGCGGCTCCTGCAGGAGAAGGATGCGCTCATGCTCGGGCCGGGTATATCCACCCATGAGGAGACCGCCGAACTTGTATTCAACCTGCTTCCTCAGCTCAAGGTCCCCCTGGTCCTCGATGCAGACGGGCTGAACATCATTGCGGCAGATCCCGAGATCCTCAAAAGCCTCAAGAAGCCGGCTGTTTTGACACCTCATCCGGGAGAATTCGCGCGCCTGTGCGGCGAGGATAACCAGACCATAGTGACGGAAAAACTGGACCTCGCCCCCCAGTTTGCCAGGGAATACGGGGTGTATCTGGTGCTCAAAGGGCACAGGACGATCACGGCCACTCCGGAGGGCCGTGTCTTTGTCAATCCCACCGGAAATCCCGGAATGGCGACGGGGGGCTCGGGTGACGTGCTGAGTGGAATGCTGGGCTCCATGATCATGCAGGGCCCGGATCTCCAGAGCTCTGTGCTGGCAGCGGTCTATGTCCACGGCCTGAGCGGAGACCTGGCCGCCGAGCGCTACGGCGAGAAGACACTGGTGGCGGGAAATATCATCACCTACCTGCCTGCTGCCATTAAAAAGATCCTCACGACAGGAACACATCCATGTTGAGATTCAGCACCACCGAAGTCCGCATCACCAATTCCGAGCAGGAGACCCAAGAGCTGGCTCGCGACCTGGGAACACGCCTGAAGGGCAATGAAGTGGTTCTGCTGGTCGGGGAGCTGGGGGCGGGGAAGACAGTTTTTTCCCGCGGCCTAGCTTTGGGATTGGGGCTGGAGGACATCACGGATGTCTGCAGCCCGTCCTTCACGCTGGTCAACGTGTATCAGGCTCGGGTCTCCATCTTTCATATGGACCTTTACCGTCTGGAAAAGAAGACGGACATCCATGACCTTGGCTGGGAGGATTTTCTGGATCAGGGCGTGGTCATCGTAGAATGGGCAGAAAAGCTGGATTACGAAGGCGAGGCCATCTACGTTCACATCCGTGTGGGTGAGGGAGACGAGCGCTTCATCACGGTGGCCGAGCCGCCGGTGGTCAAGGTCTGAGCCCCGCTTCGAAGGCCGCCAGCAGGCGCTTGGTACTCCCGGAGATTTCCCCCGAACTCCACAGGGCCGAGATCACGGCCATCCCGTTTGCGCCCGCATCAGCCACTTCCCGTGCCCTTTCGATCGTGATCCCCCCGATGGCCAGCAGCGGGAGCTTGACGGCCGCCCCGATGGCCTTCACACCTTCGGTCCCGATGATTTTGGGAAGATCCGCCTTGGACGATGTGAAGTAGACAGGCCCCACACCCAGGTAGTCGGCCCCGCCCGATTCCGCGGACACAGCCTCCTCCACGCTGCTGACGCTGATGCCTATGATCCTCTTCCTTCCCAACAGCGCGCGGGCTGTCTTGAGGGGCAGGTCCCTCTGGCCCAGGTGGACGCCCGCGGCATCACAGGCCAGGGCGATGTCCACCCGGTCGTTTATAATGAATGGGACCCCATGCTTCTCTACGACTTCCTGGATCCGGCGGGCCAGGTCGAAGAGATCCGCTGTGTCCAGAGACTTGGCCCGGAGCTGGACCAGTGTGGCACCGGCTGTGACAGCTTCCTCAACCAGCGGGGGGAGATACCGGGCCCCGGCCGCCTCGACATCGGCGACAGCGCACAGCCTCCAATCGATGTCCTTTCTGAATCTTCTAAGGGCCATTTAGCATCAACTTACCACGAATAACGACAAAACGTCCAATCCTGAATCTCCTGGTTGGGTGCATAAGCTTATCTGTAAATCTGTGTATATTTGCGCAGTTTGGATCCTGGCCCAGGATTTGCAAAAGCCTTCCGCTTTGAGTATAAATGGTACATCATTTCAATGGAGGTGCTTTCCCATGATTTCCGACATCCTTGACATCATTCTGGGCAACGTATATCTGAAATTTCTGGCCACTCTGATCCTATCTTTATTGGTGGCTTTTATTGCAAAATTAATCCTGGAAAGGGTATTCAAGCCCTTAGCGCGGAAGACGAGGACGAAAATCGATGACCTGTTGGTGAAGAGCCTGTCTGCCATAATATTCTATGCGGTCCTTATCCTAGGATTCAGGTGGGGATTCACACACTTCCAGGTGGAATCTGTTTTACTCACGAGTTTGGTCGATTCACTCGTGGTCGTGGTCATTGTTATATTCCTTATCCGGATAATCAACAATTTCGCCAAACACTGGAAATTGGAGTGGGCGGACAAGACAGAATCGACGGCCGATGACCGCTTGATTCCACTCCTGGAAAAGATACTGGAGGCTGCTGTGATCATCCTGGCGATATTCTTCATTCTGGATATCTGGGATGTGAACATCACTCCTCTACTCGGGACAGCAGGCCTAGCAGGGATAGCCCTCTCTTTCGCTGTAAAAGATTCATTGGCAAACATATTCGGTGGGATCCAGCTCGTTATTGACAAGACCTTTAAAGTTGGCGATAAGATTCAACTGGAATCCGGGGAAATGGGCATGATCCTGGACGTCGGGCTCAGGAGCACCAAGCTCCGTACATTTGACAATGAAGTGATCTACATCCCCAACGGACAGCTGGCAAATGCCCGGGTAAAAAATTTCACGGTCCCAGATCTTTCAGCCCGTGTCAATGTGGATTTTGGAGTGGAATATGGTTCAGACACAGGGAAAGTGCAGGATGTCGTCCTGGATGCCATAAAAAGAACTGTAGGTGTGCTCGAGGAACCTGAACCAGTGGTCCAGTTTATTAAAATGTCGGATTTCTCATTGGATTTCGTGGCGAGAGCCTGGGTGGCCAGCTACTCCGAGGCCTTTGCCATGAAAGTGGAAATCACCGGAGTGATCTACAATGCCCTCGGCAGGGCCGGGATCGGCATCCCATTCCCGACACGGACCGTCTACACCAAAACGATGGAGTGAGGATGGATATGAAGGATACCCCCCCAATGCTGGAGAAATGCTTAGACAAGATCCCGGAGGTCATGGACTTTCCCAAACCGGGGATCGGATTCAAGGATATCACCCCCTTGGTGGAGGACGCGGAATGTTTCCGCTACGTGGTCGATGAACTGGCGGCCTGGGCCAGGGAGCAGGGTGCGGAGTGTGTCGTGGGCATCGAATCACGCGGCTTCCTGTTCGGTGCGGCCGTGGCGTACGCACTGGGGCTGGGGATGGCCGTGGTGCGCAAGAAGGGCAAACTGCCCCGCCAGACCCTCTGTGTCAGGGCGCCCAACGAGTATGCGGTCGAACATTTCGAGATGCACACGGACAGCATCCGGGCCGGCCAGAAGATCCTGATCATCGACGACCTCATCGCCACGGGGTCCTCCTCCATAAGTGCCATCGACCTGGTGAGTCAACTGGGGGGGGAGGTCGTGGGGTTCGCGGCCGTGGTCGAGCTGGCTTTCCTGAAGGGTGTGGACGCCATCCGAGCAGCCCATCCCGATGTGGACCTCAAGGCCTTGATCCGATTCGCAGAGTGAGGCCTGGCATGAGCGGCTGGCTGATTTACGTCTTTTCAGCCCTGTTCGTTGTCAAATACATTCTCACCTGATCCGGTATCATGGCGGTTGGGCGACTAAACCTGGAAGAGGAGGGAAAGCCGCGAGAACGGGGCAGGATTTGCTTGAGGTACTAAATAAAAGTGAAAAATCGAATCGTTGGGGCTTTGGCTCTCATTCTGGTCCTTGCCGCTGCATCCGCATGTGCCAGAGAAAGGAGGGCCTCTGCCGGCCTCGAACTGGATGCCGCGGCTTCCCGCTGGGTGAGTCGGACCCTCTCCCGGATGAGCCTCGAAGAGAAGATCGGACAGATGATCGGGCTCCGTTACACCTCGAGTTTCATGAACCAGGACTCGGCGGTCCTCGAAGACCTGAGGCGCTGGGTGGTCGGACACCACATCGGAGGATTCATCCAGGTCCGAGGTGGAGTGTTCGAAACAGCCACTCTCACCAATACGCTGCAGCGGATGGCGGATCTACCCCTTCTTATCGCATCTGATCTGGAGAGGGGGGCCGGAAACCAGATCGAGGGAGCCACGCTGTTTCCCCCGGCGATGTCCATCGGGGCGACGGGTTCCGAGGAACTGGCCTATGCCATGGGAAGGATCACGGCGATCGAGGCCCGCGCCGTCGGAATCCACATGACCTATGCACCGGTGGTGGATGTCAACAGCAACCCGGATAATCCCATCATCAACGTCCGCTCCTTCGGGGAAAAACCCCAGGAGGTGAGCCGACTGGCAGCCGCTTTCATCCGGGGGTGCCAGGATAACGGCCTGATTGCCACGGCCAAACACTTCCCGGGACATGGAGATACGGACCGGGACTCCCACAACGTGCTGCCGGCCATATTCGGCGACCGGGATAAGTTGGACCGGATGGAGCTCGCTCCTTTCAGGGCCTCCATCGAGGCGGGGGTCCATGCCATCATGAGCGCGCACCTGAGGCTGCCGGCGCTGGATCCGACACCGGATCTTCCGGCCACGCTCTCATTCCCCATCATGACGGACCTGCTCAGGGGGGAGATGGGATTCGAGGGATTGAGCGTGACCGATGCCATGGAGATGGGAGGTATCACCAGACTGTTCTCTCCTCCCCAAGCAGCGGTCAGAGCCGTACGGGCGGGTGTGGACATGCTGCTCATCCCGCCCGAGACCGAGGAGGTCATCCGCGGGCTGATCCGCGCCGTGGAGGAAGACGAATTGAGCATGTCGCGCGTGGATGCCGCGGTCAAGCGGATCCTGGAGGTCAAGGCCCGCCTCGGACTGCACCTCGGAAGGACCGTGGACCTGAAGCGGCTGGATACCCTGGTCGGCGCACGGCCCCATCAGGAAGTGGCCCGCCGCGCCTTCGAGGAATCCATCACCCTGGTCAAGAATGAGAAGGGGATCCTCCCCTTGTCGTCAGGTTCCAGGATCGCCCTCTATGCATTGAGCAGCGATCCCGGGGAATACTATGCGGGACGCACGTTCGCTCGAGAAATCCGCGAGCGCAGCGGCGGGCTCTCCGTTTTCTATGCGGATGCCTTCACAGGAGAGGAGTTCTTCCAGAGGGCGATCAGGACGCATCGGAATGCGGACATCCGGGTCGTGGCGCTGTTTTCCCGGCTGGCAGACTCGAAGGGCAGTGTGGGGCTGAAAGAGCGGCACATACGCCTGATCAAGGAATTTGCCCGGGATCCGAAACCCCTGGTTGTCGTTTCTTTCAACAGCCCCTATTTCCTCAGGCAGTTTCCCGAGGCGGATACCTACTTCTGTGTGTACCGTCATGCGGAACAGAACCAGGTCGCGGCGGCCAGGGCCCTGTTCGGGGAGATCGCGTTCCAAGGGCGTCTCCCGGTGTCCATACCGGAGCTTTTTCCCGCGGGGCACGGAGTCCGTCTGCCTGGATCCCGGGACGAGGAATGAGCGTTATTCTTCCCTGTATTGAACTACGTGAAAGCCAGGAGTCCCCTCCTCGTTATCCTGTGTGTCTACCGTTGCGGCCCTGCTCCTCCATCCAAGCCCGGTTTGACACGAGAGAGACCAATATACTACCATAGTCCTACCGAAGGGAGGGGAATACGGACAATGACGGATTTCTTCCAGAACGGTGTCATCACCACGTTTCATAACCTGGGGACCGCTCAGGTCTGCAGGCTGGAGGACCAGCTCAAGGAGTTTGCTCGGATCCAGCCCATCGCCCTGGTGCTTCCCTCCCTCTATCGTGAGTATGCCAGCGGAGTACTGCCCAAGATCATGCAGACGCTCAAGGGGGCGAACTACCTGAACGAGATCGTGTTGTGCCTCGACCGCTGCACCGCAACCCAGTTCAAGGAGATCAGGAAAGAATTCTCCTCCGTCAAGAAGCTGACCCTGATATGGAATGACGGGCCGCGCCTGAAGAAGCTCTATCAGCTGTTGGATAAAAACGACATGTCTCCAGGAGATTCCGGCAAGGGCCGTGCTGTCTGGATGGCCATGGGGTATGTCCTGGCCGGGGCCCGGAGCCGGGTCATCGCCGTGCATGACTGCGACATCGTCAACTATGACCGCATGCTCCTGGCCCGTCTCTGCTATCCCGTGGCCACACCCCATCACGAGTACGAGTTCTGCAAGGGGTATTACAGCCGGGTAACGGATAAGATGTACGGGCGGGCCACGCGCCTGTTTTTCACGCCTTTCATCCGCTCCCTGCAGAAGATACTTGGATATCTTCCCTTCTTGGTCTTCATCGACAGCTTCCGTTATCCCCTGGCGGGAGAGATCGCTATGCGGCGGGACCTGGCAATGGGCATGCGGATTCCCAATGACTGGGGTCTCGAGGTGGGTACGCTGGCCGAAGTGTACCGCAGCGTTACCCCGAATCGAATATGCCAGGTGGACATCGCCGATACCTACGAGCACAAGCACCAGCCCCTGAGCGCCGGCGATCCCAGCCGGGGGATCACCAAGATGACGATCGACATAACCAAGTCGATCTTCCAAACCCTGGCTCAAGAGGGCGTGGAATTCTCGGAGGGCTTTTTTAAGTCACTGGGTAACATCTATCTGCGCATGGCCCAGGAAACCATCGTTCGTTACGAGAACGATGCCGCCATCAACTGCCTGAAATTCGACCGCCACTCCGAATCCACTGCTGTGGAGGCCTTCGCGCGGGGAATCCAGAAAGCGGGGGACCGCTTCTGGCAGAGCCCATCCGCCGCCAACCTGATCCCGAACTGGCACCGTGTCATCGCGGCCATGCCGGGATTCTTCAGCCAATTGAAAGAGGCTGTGCAGAGCTGCAATGAAACCACTTGAGGGATCCGAGAGTTATCAGTATAACGGGGAGGCGAGGATAAACTCCCGCCTCGAATAAACGTATAGAAAAATGAGACGTATGAGTGTATAGGTAGGTATACATAGCGGAACGTGACCATTTCATTTTCCTGAGAAGAGGGCAATCATGGTGTTTTCCAAGAAAATCCTGACCATCGTTTTGATCTTGATCCTGCTGGGAGCTGCGGCATACTATGTTTTTGTTGTGAAAGGCGTCGGCTTGACATCCGAGTCCGGCGAAGGGGAAGGGGAGCCCGAACAGCAGGCAGCGGAGACTCCTCTGCCCGTCAAGGTAGGAGATGTGATCCGCGGCGATCTGATCATCCGGCTCAAGTCGCCTGGCGAGGCCGTCACCAACATGCATGTCGAAGTGAAGGCCGAGGCATCGGGGAAGGTGAATCGGATCCTCGTGAAGGAAAGCCAGAGAGTGAAGAAGGGACAGGTCCTCGTGGAACTGGATGACCGGGAGGCCCGCCTCAGCCTGGAAAACAGCGAAGCCACACGCCTGGAAACCCTTTCCAGGTACATCCTGGAACAGCAGTTCGCGGCCAGCGATCAGGCCGGGGCCGGCGTGGAACAGGCCGGACAGAGCTTATCCAAAACACTTGAGGAGATCGGCTCCCTGTACCAGAAGGGGATGATCTCCCAGGAGGAATACGAGCGGCGCAGCCGGCTGTTAGAGATCGATATCATCAAATCCGGAGCTAAAAAAGATGAGATCATGGAGGTCTCCCAGGGCCTGACCCAGGCTGAGATCCAGGTCAAACAGGCCAGGCTGGCCCTGGAAAAAACCAGGGTGCGGGCTCCCTTCTCCGGTGTCATCACCAATATCCAGATCTCGCCCGGCCAGAACGTCTCAGCGGGCTTAGACCTGTTCACTCTGGTCAACATCGACCGGGTCCAGGTCCATGCCAAGGTCCTGGAGAGCGAGATCGGGAAGATGAAGGTGGGCCGCGAGGTGGACCTCAAATTCAGCGCTTACCCGGATCAGGTTTTCAAGGGCCGCGTGCAGGCGATCAGCCCGATCGTGGATCCGGCAGATAAAACCTGCACCGTCATCGTGGAGATGGTCAATGTGGATCAGGTCGTAAAGCCCGGCATGCACGCCGAGGTGGAGATCGCGGCAGAGATCTATTCCGACCGCCTGCTCGTCCCTCAGGACGCCATACTGACCCGCAACCAGAGGAAGCTGGTGTTTGTAGTGGAAGGGGATCGGGCCAAGTGGAAATATATTGGCATAGGCATTGAGAACGAGGATTATGCTGAGGTCCTGCCCACCGACGATCCCGGCGGCGGTGTGGAGGCGGGGAATCAGGTCCTGATCGATGGGCACTTCACCATCGCGCATGATGCCCGCATCCGCATCGTGCAGTAGCCCCTTTGTTCCCTCGGCTATTTCTGTTTGTCGGCGTAGAGCTCGCCGGCCACCATGTACTCTTTAGGGGAAAACTCCTGCACCCAAACCCGGATGGTGGATAGGGGAGCCCCGATAGAATCGCGCACGGCCTCGGTCACCGCATCCAGGAGCGCCCGCTTCTGTTGATCCGTGCGGCCTTCCAGCAGGTGGATCTCGATCAATGGCATTCTCGTCTCCTTCTGTGATATACAGAGGCATTCTATCACACTTGAACCTCGAATTTTCCGGTCCTATTTCAGTTTGAAGGTCACCGTGACGGTGAAGATCACGCCGCGCGGTTTCCCATTGATGAGCATGGGTTCATACACCCACTGGCGGACGGCATCTATGGCTGTCTGATCGAGCAGGGGGATGGAACGGAGAACCCTTACGGCCTGCACACGGCCGTAGACATCCGTAGTGGCCTCGATGATGACCACGCCTTCCACGCGGGCCTGGCGCGCGATCTCGGGATAGAGGGGATCGACACGCCGGACCAGCCTGGGCGCTCGGATCTCCCCCCCAGCCCGTACGGGCGCCTCGACCTCGCCGACCACGCCGCCGAGCACTCCGCCCACGACTCCGCCGAGCACGCCGCCGACCACGCCGCCTTCCACGCCGCCGACCACGCCACCCTCGATGCCGATGTCGGACAGTTCTTCTTCCGCGATCTCATCGGGGATCTCGACCGGTGCCACCAGCTGTCCGGGCTGGATGGTGACCCTGGCCTGGACCGGCTTGATGCGTGTGGTGCGCTTGGAGCGCGTGCGTTTTTTGGCCGGAGGCGGGGGAGGGGGCGGGGGGGGCGGAGTTGGGGCCAGGAACGCG
>CBESWG010000011.1:0-95044 GCA_965533275.1 uncultured bacterium | reverse complement strand
GGTTAAGGATTGCGATTTTTTTCATTATGTTCTTTTTTTTTTGGAAAAGCTTCCGTCAACGCTTGGGTTACCAGAAGTGCTGCCACTTCATGAAGTCTTTCTGGATTATCCGTTAGGTATTTGATGACAATATCAAGAACTTGTCCAAAATCAACATCGGCTGGGGGTTCATGGGCGATACCTACGGTTGCATCAAATACACCTATTACGTATCCACAAGCCGTAGCATTTTCCATTTCGGTTCCAGGTGAGCTTGTAAGTTCGTTCAGCAATTCTTTCCCTGGATAAAACTGTGCAAATGAGAAACCAGAAACAATAAGAATACCACAAAACATAAGTGCTGCTTTTTTCATGATTTCCTCCCTTTTTCCGTAGTTACGACTTTATGGAAGTACATTAAAAACTGTTTTCCGACTCTTGCCTTTACTGCAATATTTAATTTTACCAGTAGGTTTGTCAAGTCGTCTCAATTGAAACCTGATAAAGAAAAAACCATGAAAAGGCCTGTGCCGCCGTATCCGGAGCGAGGGCGGAAAAATGAACTATGGTAAATCCCCCCCTGAGATCGCTCCGTATACGGCAGCACGGAAAGGAATCTGCTGAAAACTCATGAATCATTGTCCTCTGGCTGTCCTCGTTCATCTTCGAGCCCGGCCAGGACATCCTCCAGGGGCCTGTCGCAGTAGAGCCCCGGCCGGATCTTGTGGCCCATTTTATACAGATCGCCCTCATCAAACTCGCCATCAGGAGGAGGCACAGGAGGGCGGTCACGCCGTGGCCTGTAATCATTCCGGGGAGGGGCAGGGAGGCCCAGGATCCGCCGCCTGGCGGCCTCCTCATCACGAGGGCGGCCGTGGATCTCAGGATCGTATTTTTCATCACTCATCGAATTTGAGCCCTCCCGCCGCCAGTGCTTTCCTGGTCTCGGCAAGTTGATCCTCTGACATCTTGGCCACGGCCCGGCCATCCCACTGATATCCATCCTCGGCCGTTCCTGACAACTTGTCCCGGACAGCAGTCTTGATCGCCCCGGATGCGGTTCGAGCGCATGCCGCCGTGATCTCCTGAGTGAGATCCTGGGGGGTCAGGTCCAGGCTCATCCGGCCCATGGATCTGACCCGCTGCCTTTCGTCTCTCTCGGCCTTGTCCGGGCCATCCTCAAGGGCCATGTCCGCCATGCCCAGGCTCGGTTTTTCACTCATCAGGACCCCCTGAATTGATCGAGGCCCTGCAGGTGATATCCGATTTTTTGGAAGATGCAGACATCCCCCTGGCTTGTGTTGAGTTGATACAGGCGGCAATTCTCGCACTCCAGATCATGATCCAGTGGGCAATAGAGGGCGGCCACCTCCTGGGTGTCCTTGGGCTCTACAAAGTTTATTTTGAGGTTCACTTTCTCGGGCGGTTTTTCCTCCCCAATTTCTATCTTGATCTTGTCACTCATGGAGATCTCCTGTCTGAATGGATCCACTCTGTGTTATTCCGAGGTTGTAACTCCACCCGGCTCTCTCCTCTCCCATTCTGACCGCCTGACCGGATCCTGTGGGGGCGGCCGTGGACCTGTGCGGGGTCAGGGTGAGAGGTGAGGCCATGACCTCGATCCCGGCCGATATCATCTCCGCCCGGATCTGCATAAGTTCAGTCAGGAGATGGCGAGGGACCAGGGGGTCGAACCGGATAGTATTTTCTATCATCGAGGGAGAGACGTGATACCAGGCCCGGCCCTCAGTCACTGTCCCGGCCTCCGCCTGGGCGATCCTGTGTTTGAGTGCCTTGACCCTGGAGGTGATCCCTGGAGAGTCGTGGGCGATAGAATTATTCTCAGATTCCAACTCAGTGATCTTGGCTCTCATGTAGGCGATCTCCATTTGAGGGGGGATCCCCATGAGGTAGATGAGGTTCTTTTTTTGGAGTTCGAGATCCAGTTGCATCTTGACAACCGCCATGCTCTCCTCCCGGATCCCAGTGAGGGCCGCACCGAGTTGGATCTCTCCCTCCGCCTCGATTTTCCGAAGGAGTTCCTCACGAGTGATCCCTCTCGCCCGGAAGTCGTCCGCACTACATCGGCCGGCCTTGTAATCCTCCATTGTGACTCTGGATCCCAGGAGTTCTTTCTCCGTCTCGGCCTGGAGTTTTTTCTCCGTTTTCTGATAGTCGGAGATCAGATCCAGGACCGCCTCGCACTTGGCTTTGTATGCTTTCTCAGTTTTCTGGATTGCGATCTCGGCCGCCCTGGTTTTTTTCAGGGCCACATCCGCCTCCTTGATCGAGGCCACCCGGATCCTCTCCATGTCGGCCTTTATCCTCTCCTGGAATTCACTCATCCTGGGCCTCCTCCTGATCCAGGGCCGCCCGGATCTCCGGTTGGATCATTGAGGTGGACAGGAAGTTGGGATCCCTTTTCTTGCCCCGGATCGATGAGGTGGAAATGATTGAGGTCTCCGGCCGGACCGCCATCCTGGCCAGAGCCTCGTCCGCCAGTTTCCGGGCGGATTTACTCCTTGTTGTTAGTAACTTTTTTTTCATCCTTGACCTCCTTGTCTGGATGTATTATTGCCAGGACCGTCTCCAGTTCTGGCGGAATCTTTCCATCAGATCCCTGTATGCTCGAACTCGCATATTTGATTTTTTTGTCTCATTTTTTCATCAGTAGAAGTCCCTCCTCGATTGTAATATGCAGACCTCATCCTGGGGGCGACCCTTGGCCAGGACACAGGCCCCCGCCACAGAGTTGGCCACATCATCATGGCCCCCCGCATAGTGGTCCACGGAATCCCGGCCTCCGGATCTCGTCCTCTGTTCCAGGCCCCGAAGTTGTTCCCGCAGTTTCTTGTGTTCCAGGAGATCCACTCGCCTCTGCATCATGAGAGGTTGGAACTCCAGATAGATCTGAGACTTGTCCAGTGTAGAGTTCTCATATGAGATTCCACAGTCACTGAAAGCACTCGTGACAAATCCGGCCGCATACTTGTCCCCCCTGCAGGATTCGAGGCGATAGTCTCCCAGGATCTCCGCAATCTCGGCAATTACGTCCTGCGGTTTGAACTGAGGGACCCACTCCTCGATCCTGTCCAAAACTATCCGGCCCTCTCCCTCCTCACCCTCAAAATGGGCAATCGCCAGAGTGAAGGAATCGGACCTCCCTCCACTCGGATCCACGAACGCCACATAAGTGGTGTCCGGCGTACAGGGCAACATATAACGGCCGGGGATCTCGGCCTCATCGATGATATCAGTCGGGAGATACGTCTCCAGATCCTCCCGGAATTGAGCCCCCCATTCTGACTTGGCCGTGTTGGGATCCTCCGCCTCCGCCCGTTCGATCACGGCCTTGTTTATCGTGGGATTCATGACCAGGGTCTCGGCCCTCCACACGAGGACAGGCCCCTCCTTGCCGTGGTACTTTTTGTACATTTCATACAACACCCCGGCCCGACTGTAGGGAGAGGAGATCCCGATGAGTTTGGATCCTGGGATTGTGGCCATGCCGGGCCGCAGAGCTGCCAGGATCTCCCGGCCAGGGTTGAGACCTTGCCATCGCCAGAAGGCCAACTCATCCAAAATTGCGGCCACGATGGTGTAACCCCGGACCAGGCGATAGTCGCATGTTTTGACTGATATCGTGATCCCGTTCGTGAGGTCCACAGCCTCCGCCCTCTCAGCCTTGACCTGGCCCCGGAACACATCCTGAGCCAGGATCCCTTTGACATAATTCAATAGATTGTTGGCCTGTGGCCTGTCCGCCGCAATTGAGACAATATGTCCGGTCTCTCCAGGATCCAGGAAGGGACTCCAGTCGAAGAACAGAGCCAGATAACACGCAATCACAGCCGAGATCCGAGACTTGCCGCCCCTCCTGCCCACGACAAAAAAGCACTCCTCCGCCGGATCCGAAGGCCCCGCCGCCCGGCCAGTGGCCGCCTGGAAGATCTTGAGTTCTTTTTTGTCCAGAGGGATCCCGAAAATGGCCTTGAGTGCCGCCCTCCATGCCGCCCAGGTCTCCAGATCCCGGAACAGTTGACCGAACAGCCGGGGATCCTGGATCGCCTCATCGATCGTTATCAATCGTAGCGCTCCTTGATCCATCCTTTCCGGTCTTTCCAGATCCAGATCTCCTTGCGAACTCCCGAAGGAACTCGGAAGGCCCGGATCCTGTCCCGAGTCTCCGTGTCGCACCTGTTCGATTTTACCTGAACGAATAATAGATCCCCGGTCTGCGGATCCTGAGCCGCCACATCGAACAGGAGCCACAGATCCAGATTCCGATACTTGACCCTGACCGTGTTCCAAACGTTCCACCCCTCTGCTTTCAATTGAGCCGCACAGACCGCCTCACGACGCTGACCCTTGTCCACTGCCTTGATCGTCATCCGTGGCCTCCTTCTCCTTCCGCTCTGCGTTCTCCTTCAGCACAGCCGCCAGGGTCAGCCCCTCCTCGATCCTCTGAGATAGACCGCCTGGGAAAAGTGCCGCCAGGTTCAAACGGATATTATTCGTGTAGGCCAGGAACGACTGACCCAGGACAGGTTGCAACTCCAGGACCCCCTCCGCCGCCTTGTCCTCACGGAATATTCCAACCTTGCCCACGTATAGATCCGCCAGTAGGATCACCCCGTAGCCCCTCAGGGTGGCCTCTATCAACACACTCTGGGCGGCCGTGATCCTGTCCTCTCCTCCCAGTTCCTCCACGACTCCTGCCCTGAACTCTGACAGGAGCCTCTCGATCCTCCGTTTGCCCCGCATATGGGGGAGTTGACCCTTGCCTGTCCACAGGTGGATTCCGTGTCGCACTCTATCCGGCATAACTCACCCGTGGGATGTGACCCCCTGTTTTTTGGCCAATTTGGGACACAGACCCCACATTGTGGTGTACAAATGGCCTCATATGGGATGGAATCTGTGGAAATGTCCTCATTCTTGTCCCGCAGAAAACGCAATTTGCAACTTGTTTATTATCAATGTTTTATACCCCGGTTCTCGTAATATTCATTATGTAAACTTTTTTGCCCCCCTGACTGTATGTCAGGAGGACCAGAGGGCCGGATCTCTGTGTCTGCGAGAGCCGGATCTGGGTCAACTTTTTGGTAGGATCCTCAGTCATGGACAAACATGCCCTCAGTGGTATTATTATAGAATGACTGTCCGAGACTGTCCGAGACTGAGGAGAGGTGATCCAGTGATGGACAGTGATGGACAGTGATGGACAGGGGGGTCTCAATTGTCCGCCTCTGAGAGTTCCCAGGTGTTTTTCCCCTGGTAGCCCGTTTTTCTCTGAATCAAATTGAGAGACTTTTTTGCAGATCGCATCAATTTTTCATGGATCCCGGCCAATTCTGCGAGTTTCAGTAGATCTGTCACAGGTTCTGGGCCCTCTTTCAGCGCATCTTTCAGGAACTCCACAGCCTCCAGGACACGAAGGCCCGGCTCAGGTTCGATCTCTGGAATGTGGAGAGACTCCTCTGCGGACATCTCCAGGCGATTCTCAGAAAACACAAGGCGGCCCTCCTGGATCTCGAACTCCAGGCCGGAGGGTTTTATACTGAGGTTGCACTTGAGAGGGACAAACCTGCGGACCTCCTGGTCCTCTGGGTCCCGGCTCAGGATCCACGAGGATCTGGCCGTGGCCACGAAGGCGAGTGAATCCCGGACACGATAGAGGGCCTGGGTCATGGCGCTGTTCTTGTTCAGGTGAGTGACCGCCAGGATGGCCACCTTTCGATCAGCCGCAAACCTCTGGAGGGGCTCAAGTGATCCCCGGACCTTGTTGTCCTTGGCCATGTCGATCCCTGCGCCCATGTAGAACGAGAGGGGATCCAGGATCACGAGTCGGAGGTCAGGGAGATCTTTCGCCACATCCTGCAGCAGATCCGAATTCTCGACACAGAAGGGGTCTATCTCATTTTTGCCGGGAGATCTGACTCCCTCCACGAGGACAATTTTGCGGACATCGGCCCCGGCCGCATCGAGACGAGGGCGGATTGTGTCGGCCGCATCGTCCTCCGCAGACATCAGGATCACGGATCCTTTCATAGTAGGCGCTCCGATGTCCGGCCATGGCAATCCTTTCGTGATCTGGGCGGCCATGAACAAGCTGAAAAATGATTTACCAGTGCCGGGATCCCCCGCCAGGATAGAGAGCTTGCCCAGTGGGATCCGATTGTGCCACAGCCACTCAATGGGCTCTGGATCGATCTCCGATATCCGCCTGGAGACAAGTCCGGATCCTGCCGCAGACTTCTGGGCCGAGATCACCTCCTGGAGGAGAGCCTCCGCCTCCTCGTCCGGGAATTCTCCTGTCTCGACTCCATCCTGCAGGAACCTGGAGATCTTGCCGCAGACCTGGCCCAGGGTCAATTGTTTCAGATATCTGGGGACGTTTCTCCGGTCTGACTGTGGGATCCCTGTCAGTATGCCGGGAATGTAGTCGGCCGGGATTGAACTGTTCAGAGACTGACTCAGCATGGCCACATCGATGGATCCCCCCTCACCTGGCCCCTGCTTTTTTGCCGCCAGATAGATGTCCCGGTTTTCCTTTCTGGAGAACGTCCGGGATGAGATCTTGCCCTCCTTGTGGGTCTTGGCCCAGGCCATGAGACAGTGGCCCAGGATCAGGCCCTCGAGATCAGCGCTCATGATCGGACCTTCCAGTCGGTTCTTTCAACTGAACACCCTTCGATGAATGCATCCAATTGACGGAGATCAAAAAGGAGTTTGCCCCGGATCTTGACGTGTGCGATCTCCCGCCTGGCTGCCATTTTGTATAAAAGATGCGTCGATATTCCGAGATAAATTGATGCATCCTTTACGGGCAGAAGGCGTTTTTCCATTTTCGATACGATTACTCAGATGGGAATAGTTCCTTTACTGACGTTCGCAATACGCGGGCGACTTTTTCATGAGCCTCCTTTGAGGCACGGACGCCATGTTCCATGTTCCAAAGATGGGCAATTGATAGACCACTGAGACGGGAAACATCACACAGGCGAAAACCCATAATCTCGCGTCTTTCTTTCACTCGATTCATATCTATTGCCTCCATAATTTGATTCTGAACGATGATTGTTGTAGAATAATTTTATCATAATATCCGACAGATACAGCCATTAATAAAAATGTATTTCACATATATCACCCCATATGAAGGAGTCAATTATCATGACACTGGACAAAACGGACTGTTACGAAACTCTGACAGCCGTCTACAAAAAGGATGTGCGGGATTTGGCATGTGAGAAAACTCATTTTCGAGGCTGTAATTGTTGGTTATGTCGTTGGAGAAAATACAAAGAACTCTATATAACCAAGAGGGGGCGGCCATATGATTGGAGGACCTTCATGATCTACGACCTGATACATGATGCAAAAATTTGTTATTTAATCGAACGAGGAAAGGCCAAAAAGAAGGAAGTAAATAAAAAAATAGGCTGGGAGTTTGATCTTGTGGATTATTCAAAGGCCAGATTTAAATGGAAAACAAAACTGATTCTACGTGAAATTCCTGTCATCGATATAAATTCAAATGTAATGCAAAATTTTGAACATTATGTCTCTATGAAGCGATACGACCGGAGTGATTTTTTGGAATTGAATAACAAAATTGAGTATGCAATTTGGAGAGAGACACTACCTCCCGAGTCTGGAAAAGTTGGCAGACCCTCTACGCAAGGTTTGAAGCGGCTCCAGGAAATCGCAGATTTTATATATTCTCGATCTGATAAAACGGCGACACGGCGAGAAATTTCACGAAAACATTCAGTGGATAAAGATTTCTTGGATGAGGTAGAGCCATTTTTGAATACAAATTACCGAATATTCAAAAAGAGGGAAAGCCGGACCACTGTGTATTATGGAAATATGGAAGACAGTCGAGGGCGTTATTGGAAAGTAGGGAATTAATCGAATTTTATCTATTTGTCTACTGATCAAGATTCGCATAAATCATAATTACGCGCAATCACTCGGCAGTAGGCATAGTCCCGGAGTTGTGAAAATTGCGCTCTATGACGCCCTGAATCTGTTCCAACTATTATTCTTTTCGGATATCCCTTTGAAAGGCACAGAATACTTGTGCCATTTATCTCATCTTCATAATTGAGGGATGAATTTGAATCAAGGACATGGCGTTTCGGATTCAATTCTTCCTGTATTTTGGCAAGGGCAGTGCGCTGAAGTTTCGTTATATAAACAAGTTCATTCAATATTTCATGTATTCTGGATCCAGTCATATTGATTCTTCGGGCCTTCACACTTGCTACTTCGCATTCGATAGATGAGGGAATCCTTCTTGTTGACTCTGCTGAATTATCTCTTTCCGGCATGCTACTCTGTTAAAAGTCCCATCGCACTCAATACATCACTTTCTGTGCATTGAAAGTATTGGGCTATTTCCTGTGGGCTAACTTCTGTACCTTTGACACTCTGTAATACTTCAATTTTGTATCTTAACTCATCAATATCAACTTCTCGATTTATAACTGCAAGTCTGCGGGCCTCGACTTCAAATTCTTCTTCTTCTATATTCTCCAATAAATAAGAAATATAATATCCTTCGAATTCAATTTGCCCATCTTGGGCAATAATTATTTCCTCAAGAACATTATTGCGCTTCAATATAAACATATAGACACTTGAAGTAGGTTCCATCCACATAGGTTCCAAGTCCTCCATGGATTGAGATGGGCCAGTCAGTCTGGCAATCACATCATATTCGATTTTACTTGGGTAAGTATCAGGTACTTCTATCAGAGTGCCACTATCATCACCCATCGACTTTCTTCCCTTTTCCCTCTGCCAAAACTTTATCTGCTTTATCAATTAGAAATTTTCCAACTGCCTTTGCTACGTCAGGTCTCATTACTACACCAACTTGTCTTTCTCTTACCATACCTTGTTCTGTACGGGACATTTCTTTTGGTGCTTTACCCATTTCAAACTCGAGTACCATTTCTTCAGGTACTGAAAGACGTTCAACAAAGAAATCAATTACGAACGTTCCATCCGGACCTGGACCTCCCCATACACCTGTAGCAGGGTATATCTTATATTCGGTCGACTCAGTAAATTTTATTTTCACTTCTTTGGGCATTTATTCCTCCCTGATGCAAAAATGAATATTTCAATCTGTTTATTCTATTGTGATTAATCACACAACAAAAGTCAATTTGATAACATAATAATTGAAAATTTTCAATCATATCCGTCAGACCATTCTCTGACCAAAACTGTCCAAAAGTGGGCGAAACTGTACCAAACGGTACCAAACAACAATGTTCTGTGAATTTGGATAACTTGCTGATTTATATGGATCTTATGGGGTGAAATGAAGTACGCCCGGACAGATTCGAACTGCCGACCTTCTGATTCGTAGTCAGATGCCCCCCTCATATGCTTTGAAACATATCACGTATCCAAGAGGCGATTATCTCACTGGCTGAACACAATGGGGGGTAACGGCTCCCTTTTTGTGCTAACCAGTTAGTGTTTTGCGATTTAACGCCGCTTTTCTGCTTTAAGGACCTCTAATCCGCCCGGTCAGTACTTCGGTCAGTACTTTCAGACTAAAACACACTCTAAATAACTTAATTTGGCTTAGTCTGACTAATATGGGCAAATGCATAAAAAGCCCATAAACTCTCGAGTTGGATGCAATATCAGGGGTGGAAAGTGGCACGCCCGGAGGGATTCGAACCCCCGACCTATGGATTCGAAGTCCACCGCTCTATCCGCTGAGCTACGGGCGCACCTGGTTCGATCAGAACATTATAGCCCAGTTGATTCCATGAAATAAAGGACCAACCATTCAAAGTGGATTTCCGGTTAAATTGAGTTCTGCTAAATAAGTGGGATACTTATCCACCATGCCCTCGTTCGCTGACCACCTCTCGATTTCTTTCAGATCAACAGCTTGAGCCCTGCTCACGATTACGGCTTGTTCTAGAGAGGGCTTGTCATTCCAATGATAGAAGGCTGCGAGCCGATCTTTGACACAATCCGTGGGAGATAGCAGGTTCAGTTTCCGATCGTTCTTTTCTATGGTCTGTATTTCCTTGACAGGCTCTTCCCCCACGGCCAATGGAGGTGACAGGAATTCCACAATAAAGGGTGTATCGCCATGGCGGAAGTGCCTCCCCTCCGGCTGGAATCCAATTTTCCCGAGGACCCTTCCGATTTCCTTTTTTTTAGATAAGTCTAGAAGAACGAAATCAAGGTCAAAGGAGAGGAACTCATTGTGTGTGTAAATGAAAACACAAGCTCCTCCAGAAAGCACAGTTTCGATCCCGGCTTGGGCCAACTGATGGCACACATAAATGGCCAGATCTTGAATTGAGACCTCTTTGAGATTCATTTTCTAGAGAGGTTTCCCAGTTCTGCGGGGCCTTAGGCGCGGCCAATAGTATTTTCTCATTTCCTCTTCCGGAAGGAACATCATGGCTTTCTTCAGGAGTGCCTCCAGCTCCTTCCTGAAAGGATAACGTGGATTGAAACCGAATAATCTCACTTTCCCCTTTAACTTACTGTACAGGATCCCATGGCTTTCCAGGTTCGACAGCTGATTCTGGACCGTGTTGAGATTGAACTGGAAGGTCCGCGTGATCTCCCGCGCATAGCCTTCCCCGTGGGCATAGAGAAAAAAGAGTATTTTTTCCTTCTTTTCTGACTCAAACAGTGCTTCCAGCATTGTCTCCCCCACAAAATGTCGGCTTATCGACCTATGCCATTGGTCATATGACCAACGGTATCAGTATATTAGAGCACACGGACGGATATGTCAAGACGATGTCGCGGCCCATTCAAACTGAGGAGAAAGGTCCTACTTAAAGATGAGGAGGAGAGAACCCAGGATCATTCGTGACGAAGCGAATCCGAGGATCGTTTTATTTCCGCAGTTTTTTGAGCATCTCCCGGGCGTTTTCGTTATCCGGATCGAGCTCGAGGGATTTCTCGTAGTGTTTAATGGCCAGGTCATTCTGGCCGTTCTTCAAGTAGGCCTCGGCTAAGCTGTCGAAGGCATTGCCAGACTGGGGATTAAGCTCGACATTTATTTTAAAAATCTCGATGGCATATTCGGCCTGCCCTCTGCCCAACAGGCGGTATCCCAGTTCATTGAATTCCCGCTCCTCAAAATAGGCTTGGTTCTCGGGTTCAGATCGGAGTGCCCGGAACCTTTCCTTCCCGGCTGCGATGCCGGCCTGATGGATCTCCTTTTCCACAACATAGGCCGCCGAATAGGCGATGCGCCGCTCCAGCATGTCAATCCGGCTCTGGATCCCGCCCACATCGCCGGGCAGGATCTCGATCATTTTTTTCAGTGCATCGCGCGCCTTCTCCAGTTCCCCGTCCTGCATGTAGAGGTTGGAGAATATCATATACGCATTGGCAGAGCGGGGATAATTCGCCTGCAGATAGTTCAGGACTTCGACCGCCTCCGTACGCCTTCCCCGGCCCAGAAGACCGTAGGTTTGCATGCTGAGAATGTGCTCCGGTGGATCCACGGTAAAGCCATAGGCCTTCGAAAGGCCAGTGTAGAATTCCTTGATATCGCTCAGTCTGTTGACTTCCCTATCCTCAGGGAAGGGATAGTCCTGGAACATGGCTTTAAGTCCCGAACGCAGCCCCATGGGCTGTATGAACTCATCATTATCCGGGATAAAGTTCAGGTGGAGCCGGAAACCCGGGATTTGGAGATCTTTCACCAGATCGGCGAATCGATCGATGTAGGCCGCGCCTTCCCTGGCCAGCTCGTCGCTGTCTTCGTAGGTGATGGACATGAACCTGGGGAAAGTCGTTTGGCCCTTCAGAAAGTCGCCGGCGCTTTGGAGGACCAGGTCTCGCCCGCCCTGCCAGCGAAAGGGATTGTTGATGATGGCAGCCTGGAAGAGCTCGGGGTGTTCGAACAGCGTATACATCGCAAAATTGGCTCCCGCCTGCGGTCCCATCACCGCCCTGAAGTCTTTGGCCCTGTAGTGTGTCTCCACATAGGGGACGAGTTCCTTCTCAAAGAAGCGCACAAAGTTCTCGATCCCGGTGGGACTGCCGTCCGGCTGTTGGGGCAGGAGGTCCCGGTAGCGGTCGGTGTTGGTGATCGCCACGAGCAGCATCTCCGGCATGCTTCCGGTGGGCCCCAGACGGTCCAGGACAGAGACCGCCTGAGCAAAATAGGTGGTGACTTGGTTGCCGTAGAGCAGGAAGAGCACGGGATAATCCAGGGACGTGCTGGTATAGCTGCGCGGAAGATGCACGAGCAGTGTGCGCTCTTCGTTGAGGATCTTCGAAGAAATCTTGTGGTAGGTGCCGATCACCACATCGTCCCCTTCGTTCTGAAACGGAGCGGAGAAAGCAATGGAATAAATGACAACCAGGCCGACTACCAGTAAAGCGGCCCGCTTCTTTTTATCAGACATGGTTCCCTCGCTGAAAAGCATGGCAGTAGTGTTCCTGCCTATTTAAACGGATTTTTCAGATCGAAGTTTTAGGAATTAGCGCTTGACCCTGCGGGCTTTTGGCGGCACCCAGTTTTCGATGAACCTGTTTCCACCCTGCTGTTCCTCTATCAGGGCCAGAAAGATCTCGCGCATGTGCTCGTCGGGCAGCGTGCCGATCACCATGCGGCCGTTGATGATCATGGTGGGCGTGGAGCGGATGCCGTAGGTGTATTGGTCTGAGGTCTGGTCATACTCGGTCCCGGTATTGATGATGGTCTGGACCAGGTCCTTTGTGTAGGGATCCTCGAGCGCGGCCTCGATTCCGTGTCTTCGGGCGAACTCTTCCCGCCACTCCGGCTGTCGGGCCTGGTTGAAATTGGCGAAGATCTCGTCATGCAGGACCATGAACTGGGCTGGGTCGTAGGCGGCCAGGTAGGTCAGATCACAGGCCCCGGGGTGCAGGTCCTTTTCCTCGACCACGGAGTTGCACTTGGCTTCCAGCGGGAAAAACTGGAAGGCGACGTTCATCATCCCAGGGAACTCCTCGCTGAACCGCTTGAGCTGGTCTTCGAGGAATAGACAGTCCGGGCACAGGAAGTCCACGAACTCGACGATACGGATGGGGGCTGCGTAGAAATCTTCAGTTGAGCGGATGGTCCAGTAGGGAGAGATGAAAGTGGGATCGCCGACCTCGGGAAGCTCGTAGAACTGTTTGACGATGCGCATGGATACGGCCTGCTTGGCATCCACCTTGGCTGCGTGGAACGCCATCATTCCGTAGCCCCCCAGCGCCGCGATGACGGCGAAGGTAACGAGCATCTTGAAGGAGGGCCGGATGTCCGGCATCAGGATGCGGTTCTTTTCGCGCCCCAGGCCATACTTCCAGAAGAGAAAGAAGCTCAGGATCGAGAACAGGTAGTACCCGGAGCAGAGGAAGCACAGGCTGCCCAGGACGAACACCGTGTACAGGAAGAGCGAGACGACTCCCAACACATTGAACAGTGCTATGAAGCCATTGGTGCGCTCGAAAGTTTCTGAGGGGAAGAGGGCGCCCAGGGCTACTAGGGCCCCCACGATCAATCCAAAATAACCCAGGGGGATACCCAGTACGGCCGAGATTGAGGAGAAGGCCGAGCTGTCGCAGTTGAAAAAGGCGCTGATGTCGCAGAACGATCCCTCGAATATGGATTCAGGGAAATTGGCTGCAAAATAGTGACGGATAGTCAGCAGAGAGGCGGCCACCATCCCGATGCCGCTCAGGAAGCTTAAGATGCGGGGCCCGCGCACTCCGTTCAGGGTCAGGCTGCTCTCCATAAAACACTCCTCCGATAGGTCCTGTCGAATTTGTTTCTACAGAGTACAGATATTGCTGAGTGAAATCAAGGAAAAGGAGACGCCGAAGGTTTAATGAAGCGCCCGCCCGCAGCCGGAGAGCGTCTGTTCGTTCAGGATTACGGTCACTGCGGACTCGAACTCCTCCCCGCTCATTGTATCCTGGCAGGGTCGGCCTTCGATGAGGATGGTCAGGTCATGCTCTCCGTCCTGGACCCGGTAGGTAGTGGTGCGCGCCCGCTGATCCGTTTCGGGCTCGGGGACGGCGAACTCCAGGCGGGATTCTCCGTAGTCCGTCACCAGGACGATCCGCTCCTGCATGGTGATCTCGAGGTGCCAGCCGGGCTCGTTGCCAACAGCCCGGAAACTCACACCGTTGAGCTTGGCGTGTTCCCAAATGGCCCGGGCACGGTTGTTGCGGCAGTTGTACCGTTCCTGCTCGCCCAAAAGGATCAGTGCCTCTTCTCCCCTGCTCCAGAACGTGACCTTTCCATTGCTGTATTTTGCGCCGGATCCGGAGGGCACTTGAGGAAGGGGCACGGTCCGGCCCGGGAGGAACAGCCAGGATTTTTCTCCCTCGATCCGGGCCACAAATTCATAGTCTTCGCCGCATTCAAAGACAAAAGTCTGGGCTTCGGGACTTTGCTGCAGCGTAGCAACGTCGACGGCCTCGACTTCCTCAGAGGGCTGGGGGGCACAGGAAGAGAAGAATAGTAGGCAGCACAGGACAAGGCCGCCGCATGCGGGAGCTCCGATCGCCGATGCTGTCCTCCCCATCTCGCTGAATATTGGACCACAATCGTAGATGAAAATAAAGGACAGCGTATCGGGTGAACATTTGTTCCTCCCAATACGTATGTATAACTGAATCGCACTGGTGTACATTATTTGTGCTTGAACCCAGGGCGTTTAGGTACGATAATGGAATAAAAGGAGGGCCATCATGGCTGTCATCCGTAAAATACTCGGCGCTATAATTATACTCTGTTTTGCGCTGCCCACACTGTTCGGCATCATCTGGGCCGTGGGACTGACCAAGGCTGCTGTGGATCCGCAGTTCGTATCCGACATCCCCAAACGGGTCATCGAGGAAACCCCGGTCCTCCTGGAAGAGATCTTCGAGGATGCCCAGGACAGGGATTTTGTTTCCAACGAGAACACGCGGAGGTGGTTCCGAACTGCCGCCGAGGTCGGGATCTCTCCCAGAAGTCTCATGGAGGAGATCGGGCTGCTCGACTGGATGGAGAACGAGCTCTCGGCTTCCCTGACCAAGGTAGGCGACATCCTGAGGGGGGACCGCAGGGCGAGAACCATCGCCATCGACCTCCTGCCTCTAAAAGCCGCCCTAAGGCACGAGGCTCTTGATACCTATCTGGAAGAGATTTTGGAGAAGCTCCCTCCCTGCAGCGATCACGAGATGGATCAGTGGATGGATGCCTATGACAACGATGTCAACTGGTTCGAACTCCCGGCATGCCGCCCCGACACGGAGCTCGCACTGAGCGTTTTTCGTGCGGAACGCCTGCGCATGCTGGAGGAGATGGACGACGAGATCGAGCTCTTCGAGGGTGTGCGCTACCCCTCGCTCGGAATCTCGCGATCGGTCACACTATTTTCATACGGGATGTTTCTCATCCCCGCGTTGTTCCTTTTTGCCGGTGCCATCATCGCGGCCACCTCTCCTGCCAGTTTTTGCCGCTGGTTCGGCGTGTCCACCATCGTGGCAGCTCTGCCGGTGCTGGGCCTGGCCTTCCTCATCCGAAGCGTGACCGCCTGGGGCCTCAAGATCTCTCCGTTCTGGGAATCCGGCATCAGCGACCTGGAGGAACTGATCCTCGAAAAGGTCGTCTGGATCCCGGACCTGGTGATCGGCCACCTCTTCGGCGAGGTTATTTCCCTGGCCGGGACAGTATGTGTCGTCGGCCTTGTGATCTTCGCCCTGTCATTCGTGGTCAGGAGCGAGCGCCGCATCAAGCCCAAACACCGGGTAAAAACGGCCGCAGCAGCAGCCATCCCTGTCGCTCCTGAACCGGCAGCGCCAGAAACTACGGAAGAGAAAGACAGCGGATCCGGTGTGAAGGAACCAAAAACAGAAGAAAAAAGCGAAGAAAAGAAAATTGACGGCGATGATGTGGAGGATGAGGTCGTCGAAAAAGAAAAAGTACCGCTGCCCCCTCCAGACAGCATGGATGACGAGGAATGATCAACCGCCCGAATCCACTCTTGTTACGGAAAGGATCTTGACGGGCTTGGGGAGATACTGACGCTCCTCGGGCTGCTGCTGGATCTTCCGGACCACATCCATTCCCTCGACGACCCTGCCAAAGGCGGCGAAACCCATGCCGTCGCGGTTGCGCATGCCCAAGTAATCTAGGGAGGGCTGGTTTCCGACGCAGATGAAGAAATCAGAGGAGGCGCTGCCCGGCATAAGGCGGGCCATGGAGATGACCCCGTCCTTGTGAAGGATACCGGTCACGTCCGTAGTCTCGTGCTCGATCGGCGGCAGGGCCTTGGCGTCAGGAGTGCTGCCCAGGCCGCCCTGGATCACCTCGATCTTGATGTCGTTGTTGGGCTGATTGTCCTTGGTCACAACACGGTAGAACACGGCTCCCTCGAACCGGCTCTCGTCCACATAGCGCAGGAAATTGGCGACGGTGATCGGGGCCTTTTCGGGAAACACCTCGATGAGGATATCCCCGAGTTCGGTCTTCATCAACACACGGGGATTCTCAGCGCTCCAGAGTGTCCCTAAAAAGCATCCGAACAAAAATCCCAAAAACAGGCCGCGTCCGATTTTCATTTTGCCCCTCCCACATGAATTAACGAAAACATATTCCCGATAAATCCAACATAATACACGCCCGCTTGGCTGTCAACTCTCCCCGATGACAAACCAGGTGACACCGGACGGGGGCACCTGAACCTCGGCCGGAAAGCCTGGATCAGATATAAGCCGATCATAGGAAAATTCGGTTCGCCTGCCTGACGACAGCCTGGGCCCGCCTGACTCAGGACTACAAGATAAAGCAGGATAAGAAGTTTAGCCCACATAATTTACTCCCTGTCTGGCTTCAGCCCAGATTATGACATAAAATGAGGAAGAAAAGTAAACGTCACCGAGGAGCATAATCATGAATCGAAGACATTCTCGGCCTTGCATGAAACATCCCAGAGCGCTGTCGCTTTACTGCGCATTGGCGCTCCTCTTGGTCTGTTTGGGTGCTGCAGGATGCGCATCCGGCGAAATAGACCTCGAAGCCCGGATTTCTCGCATCGAGTCGGGCCTCCTTCCCGGGCCAGGGATCATCATCCAGGGCCGGCCCTGTCCCAAGGCCGCACTCTTTGACCGGATGGAAGCCCACCGGGTCCCCGGGATCAGTATCGCCGTCTTCAGAGACTTCAAGGTGGAGTGGGCCAAGGGATACGGCATGCTGAGTGTGGAGGGCGAGGAACCGGTGATACCCACAACCCTCTTCCAGGCGGCCTCGATCAGCAAACCGGTGGCGGCAGCGGCCGCCCTGAGCCTGGTGCAGGAGGGCCTCCTCGACCTGGATGAGGACATCAACAGCAAGCTCACGAGCTGGGGGATCCCCGAGAATGAATTCACGATCGATGAGAAGGTCACGCTGCGCAGGATCCTGAGCCATACGGCGGGCCTCACGGTCCACGGCTTCCCCGGATACGCCCGGGACAAAGACATCCCGTCCCTGGTCCAGATCCTGGACGGGGAGAAGCCCGCCAATACGGCTCCCATCCGTGTCGATGTCGCTCCCGGCTCCCTTTGGCGCTATTCGGGGGGCGGCTACACCATCATGCAGCAGCTGCTGATCGATGTGCTGGGCCGGCCCTTTCCCGATATTTTGCAGGAGAGGGTGCTTCTGCCTGCCGGCATGACCGAGAGCACCTATGCGCAGCCCCTGCCAGAAGCGCGCCATGCACAGGCATCTCGAGCCCACTTCCCCAACGGAAAGCTGATAAAAGGAGAATGGCACAACTATCCCGAGATGGCGGCAGCCGGGCTCTGGACCACGCCCACCGACCTCTGCCGGTTCGCCCTGGCCTTGATCGAGGCGTTTCATGGGCGCTCAGACTCTCCCCTGTCGCAGGACACGGTGAAGGAGATGCTCACCGAGGTGGACGACGGCTATGGCCTGGGCTTGAGCGTGGCGGGAGAGGGAGAAGCGCTGAGGTTCAGCCACGGCGGCAGCAACGCCGGCTTCAAGTGTTTTCTCGTGGCCTGGCCGCATTCCGGCTCCGGCGCGGCCATCATGACCAACGGGGACCTGGGTGGATCGCTCTACACGGAGGTGCTGTACAGCCTGGCCCAGGAGTACGGCTGGCCAGCCTTTAAGCCGGCAGAAAAGCGGCTCATAGACCTTCCCGCCGAAAAGCTCGCTGAATACGCCGGCACCTACGAGTGGCCGCGGTCCGGGGGCCTGGAGATCGTATGGGAGGAGGGGCGGTTGTTCGCGGATCGCCTGTATGTTGCCCCACAGGGCAGGCAGCGGGTCGAGATCTTCCCGGAATCAGAGACGCGGTTCTTTACAGTCGACACCAACGCCAGCCTGACGTTCGAGAAGGACTCCGGAGGAGACATCATCGGATTGACTCTGAAGCAGGGCAGCATGGAGCGTAAGGGCACCAAGATCAAAGAGGAGGCAGAAGAACACCGCCTCAGTGAGGTTATCGAGGGATTCCACCTCTATTCATACTATGCCGGCTCCGCCTTCACGGCGGCCGAATTCGTGGCGTCGGACTGCAAGCAGCTGGCGCTCTCCGCTGCCTATACAGAGACAGAGCTCGAGGCCATGCTGGACTTGACCAGGATGGCGGCCGAGGAGTACGGCCTGCCTATCTACGTGGAGAAGGATTTTCTTACAACCCCTCTCTTCTCCCCTGCCCTGACCGAGGGAAAAGCCGTGATCTTCACGGCACGGAACCAGGGCGTGATCGACGCCTACCTGGCCCTCAAGGAGAGGAAGGAGGAGGCGGTCCGGCAGGGGAGCCTCTCCGAGGTCGAAGAGGAACTGGCCTGGGGATTCGGGCGGCTCCTGTCCTACAGCGACGATGTCATCCGCCGCCTTCTGGCCGAGTCGAAATGAGGCGGAAGCTCTTGGCCGAGTAGAATCCGTCCTCCGGGTACACCAGTCCGTAGGCCCGGCCGTGCTTGAAAACATAGATGCTGTACGGAACCACGGCCTGCTTCAGGTAGATCCCCTCGGAGGTGAACACATCGTAGAGGAATCCATGTCTGAATGCACCTGTCCCCTTCAATAACTCCGTGCCTCTGTTCTCCGTATTACTTTTGTGCTTGGAAGGAGATCGAAATGAAGAAACTGATAAGTGTGGGAGTGATGCTGTTTATTCTTGGTGTGTCGCTGAACGCTCAGCAGGACATCATCGAGTTCGACAAGGAAAAGTGGCACCTCCAGGGCCAGGTGGTAGACCATCTCGGGCAGAAAAGCTTGAGGGGACGGGCCATCCTCAAGGACATGGAATTCGAAAACGGAGTCATCGAGGTGGACATGGCCTTTGACGGCGCCCGCTGCTTCGCCATGATCATGTTCCGCATCCAGCAGGGCACCAGCTACGAGAACTTCTACATCCGGCCCCACAAGAGCGGCCAGTATGACGCGCTCCAGTACCAGCCGGTCTACGGCGGTCTGGGAGGATGGCAGCTCTACAGCGGCGAGGGCAGCACGGCAGCGGCCGAGATCGCCCACAAGCGCTGGGTGCATGTCAAGCTCGAGGTATCTGGGACACAGGCCCGGGTCTACCTCGACCGCGCCGAAACACCGGCCCTCCTCATCCACGAGCTGAGGCGGGGCCCCGGCAAAGGGGGCATAGGGATCAGTGGCCCTCCGAACGAGCTGGCCCAGTTCGCCAACTTCAGCTTTCGCAGCGATGACAACCTGGTTTTCGATCCTCCCCCGCCTCCCATTCTGCATGCGGGGATGATGACAGAATGGGAACTGTCTCCGCCCCTCAAGGTCACGGAGATCGACCGGGAGACACACCCCGGACCCCAGGTCCTGGCCGAGACCGAATGGAAGAGTGTCACGGCCGATGCCTCCGGTCTGGTGGACCTCGCACCGCACGTGCGAAAAACGGGGAGCGCTCCGGAATGCGTCCTGGCCAGGTCCTTCATCGAGGCCGAGACAGAGGGCCTACAGAAGCTGACCTTTGGATACAGTGACGAGATCAGCATCTTCCTGAACGGAAAGGTCCTTTTCCGTGGAAACAGCGAGTTCCGGCGCCGGGACCCGGGATTTCACGGCATCGTGGGCCTGCACGACGCGGTCTTCCTCCCCCTTCAGAAAGGGAAAAACGAGCTCCTGCTCATGGTGACCGAGATCTTCGGCGGCTGGGGATTCATGTGCCAGCTGGGACCCATGCGGGGAGGGGCAGTCCATCTCCACGGTTCTGTCGAGTTTGGCTGGGAAGCCTCCTCGCGCCTGGCGGCCCCGGAATCTGCCTGCTATGATCCAGGATCCGACTCCATATTCATCTCCAATTTCGGCGCGGGCTACATCTCCAAGCTCAGCCTGGACGGGACGGTCCAAGAGCGGAAATGGGTCGCGGATATCGACAGGCCAACCGGCCTGGAAAGGGTCGGACCAAACCTGTACGCAGTGGAACGGCAGAACCTGGTCGAGATCGATATCACCACAGGGACTGTGACCAGCCGCTATCCCATTCCCGGTGCCGTCTTCCCCAACGATGTGGCTGCGGGGCGTTCCGGTGATCTCTTTATCTCCGATTCACAGAGGAGCGTTATCTACCGTTACCAGGACGGTACGATCGCGGTCTGGCTGGAGGACCACAGGCTGCCCAATCCCAACGGCCTGGCCTGGGACGGCAGCCGCCTGATCGTGGGCACCTCGGGAGACGGGAGCGTAAAGGCCGTCGACCTGGAGGATGGGAACATCAGCACCCTGCTGCGGTTGGGGAGCGGGGCGGTCATGGATGGCATCCAGGCCCTGGAAGACGGAAGCTACCTGATGGGAGACTGGAACGGCCGCATCTTCCGTGTTTCGGCCAACGGCGAACAGCTCGAGCTCATCAACACTCTGGATGCCAAGCTCACGCTGGCGGATTTTGAATACATCCCGGAAAAGGGCCTTCTGGTGATCCCGACCCTGTACGGGAACCGGGTTTTGGCCTACAAGCTGCAGGTCCCCTGAGCGAAACCGCTGCAGCTGCGCAGGAACGTCAGTCCTTCTTGATCGGCCATGCGCCGATCCGTACCGCCTCGGCTCGGATGGCGGGGATGTCAATGATCTCTTCCAGGAGGGCATCCGAGACCAGCTTCCATATCTCATCGGTTGTCAGGTCGTCGATCTTCGCCTTGCCCGCTGGGTCCGTTCCCGCGTCTCCGTCCGCATCCCGGAGCAGGTACAGGATCCGCGTGCGCCCCTTTCCCTCGCCTGGCGGACCCTTGACCCATCCGTCGCCGTCATGGTCGACATAGGGATCATTTTTCATGATGGTGGCCAGGTCGTGGAGCGGAGCCTTGATCTTCAGCTTCTGGTTCATGCGCTTGAGGATGAGGTTTGCTATGTGAGCATGCACGGTGTGTCCGGGATGCACACCATCGATGGAGAAGGAGCCTCCCCTCCCCCAGCTCCGGAAAAATTTGGTTCCCTCCACATTCAATCCCCTGTTGAAGAGATTGTTGAGCTTCTTCCCTGTCTTGATGAAGTGGACTCCGGGTTGGGTCTTGGCGATGCGGTTGAAGGCATCGATCCGGGCCCTTATCGCCTTGTATTCCCGGGAATCGGTCAGGGACAGCACGAGGTCATCTTCCTGCTGAAGGATCTGATCCATGGCCGAGGTTTCTCCGGTCTTTTGGAGGGCATACATGCAGAAGAACGTCAGGAGAGACACACGGCCCCCGAATTCCGGGACCTGATATCCGCCCCCGCTCAGGTAGTAGGCCAGGTCTGCGCGGTCGAACAGGTAGCCCACATCGCAGTAGTAGGGAAACGTGCAGAGGAAAATATCCGTGTTCGTCAGGTCCGCCTCGCTGTTCAGGCGGAGCATGACGTGGTCATACTGCGCGATGAAGTCCGCCTCATCGGTGAGGTTGCGCGAGATGTTGTCCGGTGAAAAAGGGGAGAACGAGACATCCCCATTGTTCCGGCCGTAGTCGAGCAGGAACTGCAGGCTGTAGTCGAGCTTGGATTTGATCTGAGTATAGGGGATCGGGAGGAACTCCGGGTTCCTGCCTCCCAGCCCCAATGCTGCCAGCCCCGAATCATTGTTACCCACCCAGAAACAGACGATGGCGGGCACGCCTGCGGCGCGGTTGTTGAGGTGCCAGATGAGGGCATCCAGCTGCGTCACGTCCTCACCTGCCCTCAGGTTGATGGGATAGAGCACCCTGTCGTGCATGTCCGTGAAAAGAGATGGCTCGGCCTTGTCGCACCGAAAATGAGACACCGGATCATTCGTTGCCGATCCGACACGCTTCCCATATTCCAGGCCTACCAGGGAGAACATGTCCTCCCCGTCCACGCCCAGGTTGGTGGGGACCTTGTTCGGATTCATGCGGACGCCCGTCTCAGACAGGAAGGGCTGCGCAAAGATGACCTTCCGGCCGGCCTTGCGGAGCTTGCTCCAGACCTGGTGCATGAAGCCCTTCTGGGTGTTGGCCTTGTGGTTGACCGCATCCATAGTCCCCTGCGACAGGCTGTCTCCGACGCCCAGAAACAGGACCTTGGCCCGAGCGGCCGCCTCCATGAGGACCTGGTCGTCGATGCCGCTCTCCTGCTCGTCCTGGGCCAGCCCCGCTCCTTGGCTCCCGAGTCCGAGGCATATGCAGCAGCAAAGGACGACGATCCGGACTGCTTTTCCTGGAAATGGGAAGGGCAATTGGCGCATGCGTGCCTCCTAGAACAGTATTCCACCGCAACACCTCTAATGTATGGGGAGGTCCAGTCAGTGTCAAGCGGCTGGGAGGCCGTTGGCAACGGGGCGCGGCCCGATGAGATCGGAGCCTTCCCCCGCTGGCGATGGCCAGCGCCGACCATCCCCTCCGGCGTGTGATCAGAGAGGCCACCCTAGGGCTCGTCCTTCAGAGGAGACATGAAACCCATATACCTTTCTGCGAGTGTCTTCATGTGGGGGCAGGTTACGATGCGCGCGTCCTTTCCGGAGAGAAAGCTGCCCCTGTCCTGCGCAATGTCTTCGGCCCGCTTGCGGACGGCAGCCGAGGGCTTTTCAAACCAGTGGAGCTTGATCTCCTGGCCTTTCATCAGCTTGTAGTCCCAGACGCCCTGGACCTGCCCGTCCACCAGGATCACGGATGTGGCGTTCCCGGTGCGGTCGATGACAAAGGGCTTTCGAGCAGGATCCAGCATGCGGCCCCGTTCCATGTATCCCATGAGCAGAGGATCCAGCAGCGGGAGGAGGTTGACCACCGGCCCCTCGAAGGGGGAGAGCGCAGCGATCTCCTCGCCCTGAGCTGTCAGGACCAGCAGGCCGCTCCCCAAGCCTTGAACCTCACATTCACAGAGCTCTGGAGCGATGTCTTTCAGAATCCCGTTGATGTCTCTACTAGGGAATCTAGTCCACCAGACGATATCCTTTTTCGTCACAGGGCCGAAGACCTCGAGATAGCGGCGGACCACCCAGGCCCGCGCCTCAGATTCAGTCACGCTGTGGAGATCGATATCCGGGAAATACGATGCCCAGGGATGGTAGACATGGAGGTTGCTCTTCCACCCCTTCCGCGGCAGGCCCCGCACGATGCGGCCCTCGTCACACATCATGTTGAGCACAGGAGATACGGGAAGACCCGGCTCCATCTCCTTCTTGACCTCCTGAGTGGTCATCCCGCCCCCAGCCAGAAGGGCCTCGATCCGGCCGCTCAACCGGGCATACTCCTTCGCGGTCAGGCCAAGGTACTCCAGCCAGACTTCCGCGCGCGGGAGCAAAAGGTTTTCCAGCGCGGCAAAAGCCAGGGGGAGGTGGGGCCTGGGAAGCACGTGTACGGTCTTGCGCACGAAGCGGACCTTGCCCAGGAGCCTGTCTTTTTCCAGGAGGTCTTCCAGCTCCTGCCTCTCGAAGGATGGCATGCGCTCCCGCAGGGACAGATACGGGCTGAGAGATTCTGTGGCGTGCAGCGCCACGATATCCTCCGTGACCGAGAGGACATCTTCCCCCCGGGAATCCGGCCGCAGCCGCTGCTTGTGCAGGAGCCAGCCCCTCAACTGTTCGAGGTCGAAGGACAAGTCCATAATCAAGCCTTTGTAGCCTTGAGGGCGGCCGAGATCAACGCGTTCCACACCGGAGCAAAAGGCGGAGCATAGGCGGAATCGAACCAGCCCAGGTCTTTGATGTCCATGCCCATGAACACGGCTACAGCCGCGGCATCGATGAACTGGGCGGCGTTTACCTCGCTGACGGCCGCGGCACCCAGCATGATCCCGGATTCGTCTTCACACACGACCTGGACCTTGGCCTGTTCGGCCCCCGGGTAGTAGCCGGCCTTGTCCAGCCGGGATGCGGAATAGCTGCGCGCTTGAAATCCCTCTTTTTCTGCCTCGCCCTGGCTCAGCCCGGTCTTGGCCAGAGAGAGTTCGAAGAACTTGAGGATCTGGGTGCCGACGATCCCGGGGAACTCGATGCTGCCGCCGGTCATGTTGATGCCCGCGATCCTCCCCATCTTGTTGGCCGTGGAGCCCAGAGGGAAATAGACGTTTCGGTCCAGGATGCGGTGAAAAACCGAAGCGCAGTCACCCGCAGCATAGATGTCCGGATCGCCCGTGCGGCCGTGCCGGTCCGTGATGATGGCCCCGTTCTTTTTCACGTTGAGGACCTCCCGGCAGAATCCTGTGGCCGGGGCAGTTCCCACCACCGAGAAGACCACATCCGCCTCGAACTCGGTGCCTTCTCCTGCGGACAGCACCAATTTTCCGCCGCGGCGCTCCAGCGCCTGGATCGTGGTCTCGCCAAAAAACTCGATCTCCTTCTCGCGGAGCTTGGCGGTCACGGCCTTATGGATCATGGGCGGCCACAGGAAGGCGGGCTCGGGCATGTTGTCGAACAATCGGACCCGGAGCCCCTTGCGGGACAGGGCCTCGGCCAGCTCCAATCCGACGTTGCCGGCGCCGATGATGGCGGCCGTCTTCGGCTTGTTCTCTTCCAGGAACTTGAGAACGCGCTCCAGATCTTCCACGGTGTGCAGGTTGAAGACTCCCTCGAGAGAATAATCGATGAAGGGAAGAAGGACAGGCTGTGCTCCCGTACCGATCATGAGCTTCCCATATGTCTCATGGTAGGCCTCGCCGGCTTCCAGGTCCTTGATCTCCACTCGGTGTTCCTTGGGGTATACAGCCGTCGCTTCTTGCCGGATGCGCACGGGAATCCCGCGAGTTTGAGAAAAACTCTCGGGCGTGTTGTGTATGAGCTTCCGAGGCGCGGGGATGTCTCCCGAGATCACATAAGGGATCCCGCAGGCGCTGTAGGAGATATACCTGCCTTTGCTTATAACCTTGATCTCCGCATCCGGTTTCCGGCGCTTGATCTGGACGGCGGCGGATAACCCCGCGGCATCCGCTCCCAGGATTAAAAAATCGACCATCGTCTCTCTCCTTTCTGTCGGATCCATGGCTGCGAAAATGGTGCCCCCCTACTGTAAGAAATGTCCTGCAACTTTGCAACTCCCCCCAGGAAATCATAGAGGGCAGCGGATACCGCCGACTCTTCCTAAATCCCCGGGAATAGGATATAGTAAAAAAACCATCGAGTCTTTTGAGGCTCTCCGGACAAGATCCGGCAGTGGGGAGAATGACATGCTCGATAAACTGGACCTCAGCAAAAAACTGACAAAAGCTGCGTACAAGGAGGCCATGGATCAGCTCGAGATCCAGGCCGGGCAGCTGCAGCGCGAGGTGCAGCGGCTGGGCATACCCGTAATCATCCTGTGCGAAGGTTGGGATGCAGCCGGCAAGGGCACCATGATCAACCGCCTGGCCCTTACCCTGGATTCGCGGGGATTTGTGGTCCTCCCCATCATGCCACCCAACCAGGAAGAACGCTTCCGCCCCTTCCTGTGGCGGTTCTGGACCAAGATCCCCCCTCGAGGGAGGATCACGATCTTCGACCGGAGCTGGTGTGGGCGCGTGCTGGAAGACCGCATCAACAAGACCGTAAAGAAGGCGGTATGGTCCAAGGCCTATGATGAGATTCTCTCCTTCGAACGCCAGCTCAGCAGCGACGGCTATCTGATCATCAAGTTCTTCTTCCACATCGATAAAAAGGTCCAAAAACGACGCTTTAAGGAACTGGAGGACAACCAGGCCACGCGCTGGAGAGTAACCAAGAGTGACTGGAAACACCACAATCAGTATGAGGAATACATCACGGCCTACGAAGACATGCTGACCAGGACCCACACCGAAGCCGCTCCCTGGACCATCGTGGAATCTCATGACCGCCGCTACGCCACGGTCAAGGTGTTCGAGACCTTTGTCCAGGAAGTTTCACAGAAAGTGAAGATATTGCAGCAGGACCAAGCCGGCACGAAATCTACGGAGGCCTCCACTCCGCAAGTCAAGCCATCTCCCGTATCCATCCTGGACAACGTGGAGCTCTCCGTCGCGCTGGATCGGGAGAAATACAACAAGAAACTCCGCCCTCTCCAGGAACGGATGCGGGAACTGGAACACGACATCTACCGGAAGCGCATCCCGGTGGTCGTGGTGTACCAGGGATGGGATGCGGCCGGCAAAGGCGGCAACATACGCCGTCTGGTGCAGCGCCTGGATCCCCGGGGTTATGAGGTCGTATCGATCGCGGCCCCCAACGAGATCGAGAAACAGCATCACTATCTCTGGAGGTTCTGGACAAGGTTTCCCAAGGCAGGTCATTTTGTGCTCTTCGACCGGTCCTGGTACGGGCGTGTCTTGGTCGAGCGCATCGAGGGCTTTTGCACCGAGGCGGAGTGGCGCAGGGCCTATTTCGAGATCAACGAGATGGAGGAACAGTGGGCGAATTTCGGTGCCGTGATCGTCAAATTCTGGCTTCACATAAGTGCCGAGGAGCAGCTTCGCCGCTTCGAAGCCCGTCAAGGGACGGCCCACAAACAGTGGAAGATCAACGAGGAAGACTGGCGCAACCGGGAAAAATGGGACCGCTACAAGGAGGCCGTGGATGAGATGCTCTACCGCACCAGCACGCACTTCGCCCCCTGGACCATCATCGCCGCCGAATCCAAGCTCAACGCCCGCATCCAGGCGATCCAGACCGTGGTCGACACCCTGGAATCCCGACTCTCCTGAGTTGCCATGAAAGATATCCGCATCCTGTACATCGAACACGATCCCGTTCAACGGAAGGACCTGACCGGGATTCTGAAGGGGAAGGGCTACAAGGTGACGGTTGCCGCATCCGGGCGGACAGGGCTCCGTCAGATCGAACGCAGGCGTTTCGACGTCGTGCTCTGCGACCTCGACATGCCTGATGTGGATGGGATCCGGGTGCTGGAGAAAACCAATAAGCTCCGGCCCAACCTCCCCTTTATCATGCTCTCTTCGAGCGCCTCTGTCCCGCAGGCGGTCCGCGCGATCCGCAAGGGAGCGGCCGATTTTGTGCTTGAGCCGCCCCACCCGGACAAGCTGGAGACCACCATCGACAACGCCGTCGAAAGATCCCAGCTACAGGCCAGGCTTAAGAGATCCGAGCAGGACCTCAAGGCGTTCGTGGAGAATGTCCCGGATATCCTGTATGAGCTCGGCCCCGGGGGGAAGTTTCAGAGCGTCAGCCCCTCGCTCGAAGCGAGCCTCGGGTACAAGCCGGAGGAACTACTGGGGCGGACCATACTCGAGATCATCCATCCCGAAGACCGGGACCGCGTCTCGCAGATCTTGCGAGAAAGCTTGAGGTCGAGCAAGGCGCTGCTGCGGATCATAGAATTCCGCATGCTTACAAAATCCGGAGAGGTCCGCCATTTCGAGATCCGCGGCCGAACCATCGTGGAAGGCGGGCATTTTGTGAGGGGCTATGGGATTGCCCGCGACATCACGGAACGCATCTCTTTTGAAAAGAAGCTGGAGCAAAGCCGCGACGAACTCCAGTCCATCATGGACTGTTCCCCCAACGGGATGCTCCTGGTCGATCCCAGCAACCGAGTGCTGACTGCCAACCATGCCATCGAGACCCTTTTCGGCATCCGGACCGAAGAAATCCTCGAGCGCTCCTATGACGTTTTTCTTAAAGCCATTCGACACTGTTTCGAGAACTTCGCTGATTTCATCAGGACCGGCGAAGAGGTCAAAGGATTGTATGAAAAGAGCCGCTATGAGTTCGATCTGTCCTGGACTGTGCAATTCGGGACCAAGCAGATCAAGCCCATGGAACGGATCCTCATCCCCTTTTCCGTCCCAGTCAAGGGCAGGGACGGGGAAAATCTGGGTATACTCTGGATCTACACCGACGTCACGAAGTTCAGGCACTCGATCGAGCAGCTCCACACCATCGTCAGCGCCTCTCCCCTGCCTGTCATAGTCAGCCGCATCCGCGATGGCAAGATCCTCTTTGTGAACGACCACCTCGTCTCACTGCTCGGTTATACGCGAAAGGACGTGGAGGAAAAATACACGGAAGACTTCCTCTTTCATCCCCAGGAGCGCCTCAGCCTGATCAAAAAGCTGAGGGAAGTGGGGCATTTTCACGACCGCGAAATCCAGGTCACCCGAAAGGACGGCACGACCACGTGGGTGCTGCTTTCCGCCGAGCTCACTCGGTTGGGGGAGGAAGAGGTCGCCATCACGGGGCTCTATGACATCAATGAGCGCCGGCAGATGGAGGAGGCCCTTCTATTCAACGAGCGCAAATATCGGGAGCTGGTGGAATATGCCCACAGCATCATCATGCGCTGGAATCCGGACGGCACCATCACTTTTTTCAATGAATTCGCCCAGTCTTTTTTCGGATACACGGAAAAGGAGATATTGGGCCGAAACGTGATGGAGACCATCGTCCCGGAAACGGACTCCACCGGACGCAACCTCCGGGAGATGATCGAAGACCTCGAGCGGCATCCGGAAAAATACATCAGCAACGAGAACGAGAACATCAAACGTGACGGAGACCGTGTCTGGATCTCCTGGACCAACAGGCCCATCTATGATGAGAGCGGTGCGCTCAAGGAGATCCTGAGCATCGGGAAGGACGAGACCGAGCGCAAGGCCGTGGAACATGCTCTCAACGAAACACAGAGTCAGCTCATCCAGGCTGACAAGATGGCCTCCCTGGGTCAGCTGGTGGCAGGAGTGGCTCATGAGATCAACACACCTATCGGAGCAGTCCACAGCATGCAGGACACCCTGTTCCGGACTCTCAGGCGGATGGAGGAAATGTGCGGGCAGTGTGAAGGAGGCGACGACCAGTACACAGAAAAAATGAAATCTTCCTTCAAGATAATTTCGGATGCCGAGCATGTCATCAATTCGGGGACGGAACGGGTCATCGATATCATAACCCGCCTTCGCAGCTTCGCCCGCCTGGATGAAGCAGAACTCAAGACGGTGGACATCCACAAGGGGATGGAAGATACTCTGGTGCTCATCCACAACGAGATCAAGCACCACATAATTCTGGTGAAAGACTACGGCCAGGTCCCTGCGGTCACCTGCTACCCCGGCCAGCTCAATCAGGTCTTCCTCAACCTCCTGATCAACGGGAAGCAGGCCATCCTGGCCCACAAGGAGAGAGGGACCATCACCATCAAGACCTCCAGCCGAAAGGACCGGGCCGTTATACAGTTCACCGATGACGGAGTTGGGATCCCCGAGGAAAACCTGCACAAGATCTTCGATCCCGGCTTCACGACCAAGGGTGTCGGTGTAGGCACCGGTTTGGGACTCTCCATCTGCTATCAGATCGTCAAAAATCACCGAGGAGAGATCCGGGCTGAAAGCTCTCCCGGCAAGGGATCGAGGTTCACCATCGAGATCCCTACCGATCTGGAAGATATCCTGGAGAGGGAGCGGGCAGAGAATTAAGACCCGACGCAGGATGCGATCATGATCCGATTCTTCAGGCGTCTCTTCGATCTGAACGAGGGGGAAGGTCTCAAGGCCTCCCTGATGTTCGGATATGGGATGCTGCTCATATCCGCAGTGATCATCCTGAAATCCGTGAGCAATTCCCTCTTCATCGACAGCCAGGGGGCCGAAAAACTCCCGTATGTCTTCATGGTCGTGGCCCTGCTCTCCGCGCTCGTCGCCTCCCTCTACAGCCGATACTCCGCTCGGATGCGTCTCGGCCGCCTGATCATGCTGAGCTTCGCCGTTTCGATCGCGTTCCTTGTCATATTCTGGCAGCTGCTCGGAGGGCAGCCCCCCCGGAGCTGGATCTTCTACGCCTTCTACACCTGGGTCGTGATCTTCAGCGTGATCACGGGGAGTCAGTTCTGGTTCCTGGCAAACGCGATCTATGACGCGCGGCAGGCCAAGCGGATCTTCGGCTTTATCGGGGCCGGATCCATAGTGGGAGGAATAGGCGGCGGGATCCTCACAAACCTGCTGGCTCCCCTCCTCGGAACACGGAACCTTCTCGTCATCGCCGCGGGGATCCTCTGTGCCTGCCTGCTGCTGGTGGCGTGGATACAAAACATGAGGGCACACGATCCGCATAAAAAGCGGAGGCGGTACAGGACCAGGGCGGCGGGGCCCAAGACCACGGACAACCCTCTGAAGCTCATTCTGAGCTCCAGGCACCTGACCTACCTGGCAGGCATCATCTGTGTCGGGGTCGTCGTGGCCAATCTGGCAGACTATCAGTTCCGGATCCTGGCCGAGCGGACCTTCGTGGAAAGCGATGCCCTGACGGGATTCTTCGGATTGATGCAGTCTATCGTCAATTTCGCGGCACTCGCCATCCAGTTCCTCCTCACCAGCCGTGTAATGAAACGTTTGGGAGTGACCGCGTCGCTGTTCTTCCTGCCCCTCGGGCTATTGGCCGGGGCAATCGGGGTTCTGATCTCGCCGGCACTCTGGTCCGCCATCCTCATCAAGCTCAGCGACGGCAGCTTCAAACATTCCATAAACCGGTCCGGCCTGGAACTGCTCTACCTGCCGATCCCGACCGAAATCAAGAAGCGGGCCAAAACGACTATCGATGTGGTCCTTAAAAACCTGGCCAAAGGCGCGGCCGGCTTCGCTCTGATCGGGCTGACCGTGTGGCTGGGGCTGAGCCTGCAGCACATCAGCCTGGTGCTGATCTTCCTGATCTTAGTATGGTGCACCCTGCTCCTCAGAATCAAACGTGAGTATGTCGACTCATTCCGTCACGCCATTGAAAAGCGCACCATCGATCTGGATGAGCAGCCCCTGAACCTGGAAGATGCCTCGCTTTTCTCAGGATTCGCCAAGGTCTTGGAGGGCTCCAGCGAGAGGCAGATCCTATACATCTTGGGCCTGCTGGAGAACGTGAAGAACAAGGAGCTGCTGCCCCACCTGGAGCGTTTGATCGGCCATCCCTCCTCCGAAGTGCGTGCCGCAGTACTTCGCATGTCCCTCAAGTATCCAGAAATCGATATCACAGCTGAATCCAGGAACCTGGTGGAAGATGAACGCATCGATGTACAGCGGGGGGCGATCTCTTATCTTTTCAAGACTTCAGATGACAAATTGGCAGCATTGAAGGGATTTCTGGCGCATCCCAATCCACGTGTCCGCGCAGCAGCCGTCCTGTGTGCCGCTCGTGAATGGAGAGAGAGCAAGGAATTTCGTAGGGAATTCGCTCTCAAGGAGACTGTGATCTCCCTGCTTCAGGGCGCAGGGGAAGGAACTGAGGGCTCTGAGCAGAAGACGTTCATCAAGGTCCAGGCTGCCCATGCGATCGGCCTGACCGGTGACAGGGAATTGAACGGGCTCCTCCACGGGCTCCTGCAGGATGAGGATCCGCGCGTCATAAAGGCTGCAGTGGACAGCATCGGACTCTCCCCTGATCCGGAGTTCCTGCCGTTCCTGTTCGAGAACCTGGACACGAGACACCTCCGCATGAGCATCCGGGAATGCCTGTCCGGCTATGGGCAAGACGTCATCGAGCCTCTTGCCGAGCTGCTCGGAGATGAGCAGCTGGACAGGAGGACGCGCCGGGCCATCCCCCCGGTCCTGGCGCTGATCGGATCGCAGAGATCCGTGGACCACCTGTGGGAGCAGCTGGAGAAGTGGGACCTCGCATTCCGCTATCATAACATCCGCGCCCTGAACAAGCTCCGCGTCGGTTTCCCCGACCTCAGGTTCGACCCCAATCTGATCAAGGCCCGCATCGTCGAAGAGATCGACCTCTACAGCCTGATGCTCAGTTCCTGGATGAGGCAGAACCTGATCCTGAGTCGGGAACAGACAGGCGCCCAAGAGGAAAATGATCCCCCCTTTAAGTCCCGACGGCTGCTGGTCCTGGCTTTGGAAGAAAGGCTGGCGGACTGCCTGGACCGTATCTTCCGCCTGCTTGGGCTCCGCTATCCACCCAAGGATATGCAGCACGCCTATCTGGGCCTCATGAGCAGCGTTTCCCGGTTCCGCGCCAATGCCATAGAATTCCTGGACAATGTGCTCGATTCCGATCTGAAGAGATCCCTGATCCCCATCGTGGAGAGCGCGCGGCCCGGGCTCCTGATAAATAGTGGGCAGCCGCTGCCCGCGCAGCTGCCCGAGGCTGAAGAATCCATCACAAACGTCCTTCAGGGAGATGATATCTGGCTGATCGCCTGCGCCATCTACTTGATCGCTGTGCACAGATACCGGAAGTTCGAGGAAAGCATCAGGCCGCTGCTCGAGGCGAAACATCCCCTGGTCCGAGAGACCGCTCGGCTTTGTATCCAGCACCTGGAGGCCTCGGGCGAGATTGACGCAAGGTAATTTTATGTGGTAATTTCAAAAGAGGGCGACACACATAAGGCAGGATAAACATGCTGACAACTGTAGAGAAGGTCCTGTTCCTGCAGGAGATCGACATCTTCGAATACACCTCGACCGAGGATCTTTCTCACATCGCTGCCATCACGGAAGAGAGCGAACTCCAAAAGGATGAGACCATCTTTCAGGAGGGGGACCTGCCGGACGCCATGTACATGGTCATCAGCGGACAGGTCCGGATGACCCGGGCCGGAGAGGAAGTGATGGTGGCCGGGTCCAAGGACGTCTTCGGCACCTGGGCCCTGTTCGACGACGAACCGCGCGTCGCAACGGCCACAACCCTCGAGGGCACGCGCATCCTCAGGATCGACAAGGAGGACTTCATAGATCTCCTGGCCGACTACGTCGCGATAACGCAGAGCATCCTAAAAACCATGGTAAAAAGACTGCGGAGACTGATGACCCGGATCAGCCGCTGAGCTTAGGAGCAAATATGACCGAATTAGAAAAGAACTCCACCATCGTCATCGTCGATGACGAGGAGATGGTGCTGACCAGCATCAACTCATTTCTGTCGCTTGAGACCACGTATACGGTCAAGACCTTCACCTCCGCCAAGGAAGCCTTGGTTTACATCGAAAAAGGGCCCGTCGACCTGGTCGTTTCAGACTACCTGATGCCGGAAATGGACGGGATCAGTTTCCTCGCCGCGGTAAGGGATCTCCGGCCTGAGGTCCCGCGGATCATACTCACGGGTTACGCGGACAAGGAAAATGCCATCAAGGCCATAAACAGCGTGGGACTGTTCCAGTACATCGAAAAACCCTGGGATAACGACGACATCCTGATCATATTCCGCAACGGACTGGAAAAACAGAAACTCATGAAGCGCCTGAACAATAAGATCCAAGAGATCAACCTGGCCTATGGCGAGCTGCAGGATCTGCAGCGGGAGATCGTAAAGACGTTCGTCTAGAACCTGACGGTCACGCCCGCGGTCGCGTTCAGGCCTGAGATCGTGGGCTGACTGCCGGATTTGGGGATGTTTACGTATCGTGCATCCAGACGCAGTCCCACCGTACGGCCCAGCACAAATTCGACTCCCCCGCCCAGGTTCCAAACGAAGTGAGTATTCTTATCCGGAGGCGCGAGCTCGAAGTCATAGCCCAGCTCCGTCTTGTAGAACTTCGAATCCACATCGACCAGGGTGTCGAATCCGGCGCCTCCAACCAGGTAAGGCCGCACGCTTCCCCGCAGGATCTGGTAGAGGATGTTGAAGGTGATGGAGTAGTGTCGGGAAGAGTCGATCTTGACCGTGTCCAAATCGGAGGGATCGGTAAGGGTGACCTCGGTGCTGCCGTAGTAGCGTGCATCCAGCTCCAGTCCGAAGCCCTTTCCCAGCAGATATCCGACACCTGCGCCAAAAACGGAGGTCGAATGGGCGGGGGTCAGGGGGAAGTCATTGGCACCCTGCTCATAATCGCATTCACAGCCATACTCCAAGATGCGGTTCAGGCTGCCGAACAGGTGAAAAGATATCCGGGCGGGATCCTGCTGCCCCGACAACAGCCCCGGGAGGCTGAGGACAAGCAGCAGTACCAGTGACAGAATGATGCTTTTATGTGTTTTCATAGGGCCTCCTTTTCCATTCCAATTGTCGGGCCTGGCCCGCTAGTTGTCAATCCCTAATTTCCCGATTCCCCCTGGTTTACTCCCCCTTGGCTGCTGCACCGTAGAAGACGGCATTGAAGAGAAACCGGAAAGATCCATGGGACTGTGAGCGGTACTGGGCCGGGAATCCGATGAGGATCACACGCCCCTTTCCGAACGGGACATCCAGCAGGGCGCTCCGGTTGAAAAGGAGTTCCTCCCCCGTCACCCAACCGCTCTCTAGCGTATGGGCTGGATAGCGGAGCACACTGTGTCCCTCTCCCGCGGCAAACACAGGGCTGCGCCGGAAAAAGATGGAGGCGCCACGGCCGTAGCCGAACGCGATGGGATGGGTCGTATCGGGGATGACACTGAGCAGGGATCCCGGGATGAAAAATTCCTGGCGCGGCTTCCCGGCAGCCACATTCTCCACTCCCAGGTTCAGGCTCCTCAGTGCAAAATCTGCGGCGGAGTTGAGTGTGATGAGCGCTCCACCTCCCTGGATGAAGGACCGGATGTTCTTGATCCCCACGTCACCGATCCCCCCCGTGTATTCCTCCGGCAGGGAACCCTCTCGGAGGCCGTTCACGATCGCGCTGTTGGACATATCGGGCAGGATGATCACATCGAAATCCTTGTCCAGCCCGCCTTTCCGGATCTCTCTGTTGGTGATGCTCTGAAAGGGAAACTCGAACTGTTCCAGGACAAACCGGGTCCAGCCCTCATCCATGGATGCGGTCCAGCTCTTGTAGACTCCCAGTCGGGGGGGATGGATCCTGTAGGAGGGCACTCCGGGTTGGGCAGCGAGGGCCGTGAAGTTGACATACAGGTCCTGACTGATGGCGTTCAGCTCCACCAGAATCCTGGGCTCATTCCGCACCAGCATGGTACCCGCCGGCCAAGTGCGGCCGGCTGCTTCGAACTGTTCCGCGCTCCAATGGACCGTCTTCCCAGACTTCAGGAGCCGGTTGAGCGCCACGATGTCGTCATTGGAGGCGTGTCCCCAGGCATATCCATAGGCATCGGTCGTGGTAGTTACCCGGCCCTTGGGTTTGGGGATGGACCGGAGCAGGCGCGTGTCTGCCTGGAAGGCCTTGTCCACCTTGACGGCATCCACACCCATGAGGAGGGGCAGCGTGTGCCCCACGACATCGTAGGGTGTTTTCAGGGGGCCGCCCGGCGTATCCCGGATCTCGGGATAGACCTGCCGCTCTAGAAGGGTCTTGGCAAAGCCGCCGAAGGGTTGAGCCAAAAACACGACATAGGTTCCCGTGGGATACCCATGCCCGCCCGCGGTGAACGCGGCTTCTGCCTGATGGACTTCCACATCGCCCATCTTCAGGATGTTCAGCATCTTTATCGCGGTCGCGAGGTCCCGCTGCTCCTGCGGGATCACGTACGCATAGGGAAGGTCCGTCCGGTCGACCGCCTTGACAAAGATGCGGGAATAGTTGCGGACCCAGCTCTCGCGCAGCCCGGCCGCATTGGTCAGGGCCGCCTTGGCCGCGGCATAGTCATAGGCTACGATGTCGCCCAAGGTCCACCGACCCCCCATCCAGGGCATGGGCATGCGGACCGACTCCTGTTTGACATCGGCACGCAGACTGTCGGGGGAGACCGTGATGGGTGTCGCGACGCGGACGCTGGCGGCCTCGGTCAGGATCCGGATCCCTCCGTGGTAGTGATGATAGGCGCGTGCGGGAGTCCAGGCGTCAAAACCGGTGCTGTGCATCACTCCGGCCTTGCCCTGGGCCGTGAGCTCGCTGGCCATGAAGGTCCCCATCATGCCCACCTGCTGGCGCAGGATGGGATCGATGTTGGGCTCGTAGGGATCGACGAAGGGGGGGACGAAAAGCCTGGCTCCTGTGCTCCCCATCTGGTGCATGTCCACGATGACATGGGGGTGCCAGGTGTTGTGCACCTGGATGGTGAGCTGGGTTTCCACCTGGGTAAACATGAACCAGTCCCGGTTGTTATCGTGCCCCACATATTTGTGGTAGAGCCAGGGCATGCGGCTCCCTTCGAACTCGGTGCCCAGATGCTTCCGGTACCAGTCTACCACCATTTTGATCCCATCCGGATTGTGCATGGGAGTCAGGAGGAGGACGACATTGTCCAGAATGCGGAGCACATCCGGCTCGTTTCCGGAGGCCAGGTCATAGGCCAGCTGCATGGACATCTGGCTGGCCCCGACCTCGGTGGCATGGATCGAACAGTTGATCATCACGACCGCACGGCCCTCCCGGATCAAGCCCTCAGCCTCATCCCGGCCCAGGCTGCGCGGATCGGCCAGCCTCTGCTGGATCCCGCTGTATTTATCGAGATCCCGGTGATTCGCCTCAGACGTGATGATGGCCACGATGAAGGGATTCCCTTCCGTGGTTTTACCCACTTCGTCAACCACGACACGCCCGCTGGCCCGGCCGAGTCTCTGAAAATATTCGATGATCTGATCCATGTCCGCCAGCTTACGGTCCGTCCCGGGTGCGAAGCCCAGGAATTCCTCCGGCGATGCTACCTGGGCCTCCAGGGCCCCGGCCAGCAGGAATATGACCGCTCCAAGGACACACAACAACAATCGGCTGATTCTGTTCACGTCTCCTCCTCTCCCTCGCTATTTCCCTCTATACTCTACACCTTTGGTGATCCAATCCGGGCCGGGTTCTCCCTTGAGATAGTGATCGAAGTACTCCTTCATTTTCTTGAACCAGTCGAGCTTGTTGGGATACTTCTGCGGGTGGTGCGGCTCCCCCCTGTACTGCAGGAATATGCAGTCCTTGCCGAATCGGCGCAGGGCCAGATAGAGCTCGATCGACTGGTACCAGGGAACGGCTCCATCCTCGTCACCGTGTATGATCAGGAGGGGCGTATTGATCCGGTCGGCAAAAAACACGGGCGAGTTGTCGATGTAGAGGTCGCGGCGCTCCCAGAGGGTCGCCCCGATCCGGCTCTGGGACTGCTCGTACTGGAACTGCCGGGCCATCCCTGAGGCCCAGCGGATCCCGCTGTAGGCGCTGGTCATGTTGGAGACCGGCGCGCCTGCGACGGCACACTTGAATATATCAGTCTGCGTGATCACGAAGGCGGTCTGGTATCCGCTCCAGGAGTGCCCGTGAAGACCGATCGCATCGGGATCGGCGATACCCATATCGACAAGTTTCTGTACACCCGGCACCAGGCACTTGGTGGCGGAAAATCCGGGAAGCCCCACGGCAAACCGGATGTCAGGAAGAAAGACCGCATAGCCGTTGCTGGCATAGAAGGGGAAGTTCGGCCTGTGGTTGATGACGGTCTGGTTGAATTCATAGACCCGCTGCGAGAAGAAGCGGTAATAGTAGACGACTACGGGGTATCTCTTTCCGGCTTCATAGTTGCCGGGTTTGATCAATACACCCTGCAGCGGGATCCCGTCCACGCTCTCCCACTCCACGAGTTCAGCGCTACCCCAGGCGAACTCTTCCATCTGCGGATTTGCGTCAGAGACCTTGTGCGCGTCTGCAAAGTCGAGGCCGCTCACCCAGAGATCCGGGAACTCTTCGTAGCTCTCACGAGTGTACAGCATTGCATCCGCTCCCTTGGCCTTGGCCAGGAAACGGAACTTTTTTTTCTCCTCCAGGAGAGGCTTCGGATCTGCTCCCGCTGTTGAACCGGAATAGAAACCCCAGTGTTTGTCATGGTTGTGGAAGGCGGACAGCAGGAGCTTCTCCCCTGCTTCGAAATGGTCCTTCTCGCGGTCAGTCTGGATGATGCGGAACGTGGTATTCCCCTGCCGGCCGCTGCCGGCGGTGATGTTTACGGGATCTCCTCCCCGGGTCGAAAAACTCCAGACATCATACTTGTCATAGATCAGAACCGCGCTGTCGTCCTGCATCCAGCCGGCCGCTCCATAGGAAGGCACGCTGGAGGGATAGTCATGATCTTCATTCTGGAACGGGATGTCTAGATCCTCAGTCAGAGAACGTGTCTTTTTCGAACGGCGGTCATAGAGGTACCAATGCTCCGCCCGATAATAAGCAACGAAGCGTCCCTGCGGGGAGAGCGAGCTGCGGTCTTCGAGCTCGGCGGCAACCAGGGTGCGTGTTCCCTTCTTCAAGTCGACCAGATAGAGGTCGTTGACGCTTCCATACCAGGTGACCATCTTGCGGTAGGGCGCGTCCAGGAAGCCGAGAGCCACGTCAGGATTCTCCCCTGGCTGAACCCGGGGCATGTCCTCATCCGCCAGGGCCACTATCTTGCGAGAATCCGTGTGGTACACCGCGGGATAGGTCCGGTCCTTGACCTGGCGCCACCTGACCTTCTGCTGAGGATTGATCTGGGGATCGTTCCAGTGCCAGACATCCACTTCGCTCTGGGAGAGAATCAGGTCTTCGGCAAACAGATCCCCCTCTTCCTCGATCTCTCTCTCCGGCTCCTTGGCTTTTTCCCGCAGTGCCGAGGGCTTGAACCCAAAAAACAGCCGGCGGCCGTCTTTGCTCCAGCTCAGGCGATTCGTTTCCGGAAGATACCAGCCTTCAGGGGCGTGATTATCGAAGACGGCCTGCGCCAGTTTGTCGGCAGCGCCGTCCCAGATCCAAATGGAAGCGTCCTGATCGGCGAGGCCATCGAGAGGAAGAGTAGCCGCCATGAATGCCAGCCGGCTTCCGGTCTTCGCCCATGTGATCTGGGAGATGTGCGCCATCTCCTTTTGTAGTATGGAATGCCGAGACCAGCCTTCCTCACCCAGCCTGATGTGGTAGAGGCCGTTGCCCTGTCCCTCGAGATCCGCGACAGCAAAGGCCAGGAAGCGGGACGAATTGTCGAAGGCGAAGTGGAGGACGTGCGGGATCTGGATCTCCTCACCTGTGGTCAGTTCGATGAGGATCAGGTGGCTGCCCACAACCTTGGGCTGAGGCTTTTTCTCTTCCGGTTTCTCTTCTTTTTCATCGGGTGCGGGCTTCTTTTCCGCTGGTTTTTTATCGTCCGCCTTAAAATGATGGAAGGCCAGCCAGCGAGAATCATCCGAGAACGCGAAGGCCTGCACCTTGGCAAACTCTTGGATCTCACCCGAACTCAAGTCCAGAAGCGCCAATCCCGATTGGGGCTTGTCTTTCTTCGCCTTGGCCGACTCCAGGGCACCGGGACGGACGATCGCCGCGGCCCAGCCTGCTCCCTTGTCAAATATCGGCCGTGTTCCCCTGGGGATGCTGTATTGTGTGCCGTCCTTCACATGCCTGACGATCACCTCCCCATCTCCCCGATCAGACTGCAGGGCGTAGGCCACCCAGAGGCCGTCCTCCGAGATCACCGGGGTCCGGATCTCCCGGAACCGCATGAGGTCCTGGTAGGTGAGTGCCTTTTCTCCGGCACCCCAGGCCCCAGAAACCAGGCCCACTGACAGCAATACGAGGGTAATCAGGGTAAACCTCAGGTATGATCTCTTTCTCATTGGATCCCTCCCGATCGATAGATCACCGCCGGCTCACGCGAGGCAGAGCGGCAGGTGCTTTTGGAATGTCTGTTTCGTCTCAAGCCCATGGAAATGTAGAGAAGGTGTTTATATCACAGACCCTCGTGCATAGGCAACAGCGCGAGGACTGTGTCAGGTACAGCGATCATTCGAAGATTCCCTGGGGCAGCCTCCCGACGATTTTCCTTCCGTCTGAGCCCATGGGGTGGTTGGGTGGGTCCCCGGCGAAAACAGATAGAAGTAAGCCCCCATTGCGCTCTTCCTTCAATTTCTCTATCATGAACCCGACCCAATGAACGTGAATAATCCAGGCGGATAAGCAGTAATCCAAGTGAGTGAAATGAAGCGGCCGGCTCGGGATTTTTATGAAGTACAGCGCACGCAGTGGCGCAAGAGCCTGTTTCTGTTTCTGGTCCTGGTCGTTTTCTACTGCGCTGCGGTCGCGATCGTGGCCGTCGTCGTTCTCGTATGCCTTGGGCTTTTTTTCCCCTCAGCCTCGTTTCCCCTGGCCAACCGCCTTACCACGCTCCTTTGGATCGTCCTCCTGGCCGCCGTGGCGATCGCGGGCTTTCACATTTGGGACGCGCGCCGTTTCGGCGCTTCGTTCATACGGAAGCGGCTCCAGGCCCACGAACCCGATCCCCAGGACCGGTATCACAAGCAGTACGCCAACACCGTGGAGGAGATCCGGATCGCCAGCGGGCTGCCAAAGGTAAATCCCTATATCATTCCGGTATTCGCCATCAACTCCATGGCCCTGATCGAGAGGGATAACACGCCCAGTATAATCGTGACCGAGGGGATGCTGGCGGAATTCACCCGGGACGAGCTCCAGGCCGTCGTGGCCCACGAACTGGCCCACATCATCCGCGGCGACACCTTCTACGTCACTCTGGTCTGTTCGCTGGCCAATTTCTTCGAGAGGCTGCGCCAGGCCATGGAGCCGGAACATACTCCCCACCCAATCGGGGCCAGGGCCGGACCCGGCTACCAGGGGGGGCAGATACTGGTCCTCCTGGCCGCCTCGTTTTCCGGCCTGCTCATGCACTTCCTGAGCACCCTGATCAGCCGGCAGAGGGAGATCCTGGCCGATGCTGCTGCGGTGGAGTTCAGCCGCAATCCGGCTGCGCTGGCCAGGGCCATCTACAAGGCCCATCTCAAAAACTCCTTCGTGGGAGATTTCAACCTGACCTATGCCCCCCTGTTCATCGTCCCCCCGGAATCGAAGGAACTCGCGGAAGGATTTCTTGGCCGCATCTTCAGCTCCCATCCTCCGCTGCTCAAGCGGATCCGGCTGCTGGCGGAGATGATCCCGACGTCGCCCGGCAAGATAATGCGCGATGTACACGCAGGCCGGAAACAGAGGGAAAAAGCCCGCATGATGCTCCTGGCCCAGGAGGAAACCGATCCGGCGGAAGCTGATGCTGGCCGGGAAACGATGGAAGAATCCCCGGCTCAAGGTCAGATCTGGTCGATCCGGGACGCCAAGGGCGACTGGCAGGGACCCTTCGCACTGGAAGAGGTCGTCAACCTCCCCTATTTTTCCCTCGGCATCTGGATGAAGAACCTGCAGGAAAAGGTCCAAGCCCCGGCGCGGGAGTTCCCGCAGCTGCGGCTGGGGCTTCGCAGTCTGTACCAGAAGAAGCACACGAACCCGAAGCGCCAGAACCGGTGTCCCCGCTGCCGGGTTCTCCTGCGGGATGGTTTCTACGAAGGCGTTGCCATCAAGGACTGCCCGGACTGTGGAGGGAAGCTGGTCGACGCCGCCCTGACCGACCGCATCGTCGCCCGCAAGGAAGTGTCCTTCTCCGACCGACTGATCCAAAAGGCCCGTGTCTTCGAAGACGAATTCATGCAGAGCCCCTCCCGGACGCGCAAGCTCACCATGGAAACGCCCTCCAAGCTCTTTTGCCCGGAGTGCGGGCACAAGCTGCTGCCGCGGCCGTACAACTATCAGTACGTGGTGCCGGTGGACAAGTGCCTCTCCTGCTATAAGATCTGGTTCGATCCCGACGAGCTCGAGATCCTGCAGATCCTCATCGAAAAGCTCTGATCAGTCCCCCTCCGAATGCGCATGGATCAGGATATTCAGGTAGTCGTCCCTGCCTGCTTCCCTGGCATTGGAGGAATTGGAATTGTTGGTGAAGGATTTCTCCGCGATCTCGGGGAAGCGATCTTCGGGGACACCGAGGTCCCGGAACCGGGGGATCCCGATTTCAGCGGACAGCTGCCTGACCTCCTGGATCAAGAGCCGAGCCATGTCCTCCGGACTCCCCTCTTCCAGGCCGACCGCGCGGGCCAATTCCGCATACCGTTCGGCGGCGGCCGGAAGATTGAACTCCATGACATAGGGGAGGAGCACGGCATTGGCCACACCGTGCGGGGTGTCCAGGAGTGCGCCCACGGACTCGGAGAGGCAGTGGACCCCGCCCACATCGCTGTTGCCGAAAGCGAGGCCTGCCAGGAGACTGGCCTTCATCGCGCCATCGCGGGCCTCTCCATCCTGTCGGATATCCGCGCAGGCACGCTTGAGATAGCGGAAGCTCATCTGTACGGCTTGTACGGCAAACACATCCGTCACAAAGGTAGCGGGCTTGACCGTATAGGCCTCGATGGCATGCACCAGGGCATCCATACCGGTAGAGGCGACCAGAGCGGCGGGCAGTGAAGACAGGAGGTCCGGGTCGACCAGGGCCACAGCCGGGAACATGGCCGGGCCTTTGATGCTCATCTTGAAGCGGCGGCCGGTGTGCGTGATGACCGCCACCCAGGTGACCTCCGATCCGGTCCCGCAGGTCGTGGGGATGGCGATGACCGGGAGCGGCGGGACCATGTACAGTCCCCGTCCCTCGTAATCTTCGATGCGGCCCGGATTCGTGGCCAGGAGCGCGATCGCCTTGGCCGCGTCCAGGGCGCTCCCCCCTCCCAGCCCCACAACCAGTTTGGCCTCCATATCTCGGGCCAGAGCACCGGCCCGATCCACCGTGGAATGGCGCGGGTTCGGTTCGATCTCTTCGAAGACGGTCGCTCCGGGCAGCAGATCTTCAATTCGCTGAGTGATCCCGGCCGCACGAATACCCGCATCACTGATCAGGAGGACCTTTTCCGGAGGGACTGCCGCAGGCAGGTGATCCGGCAGCAGGCGCAGGGCATCCGGGCCGTAAACGATCCGGGTTGGGTTGAAGAAGCGGGAGATCATAATGCCCACCACAGGGATTTTGTATTCATATCCGTCTCCACTCACTCAAGGTCGTGCCTGCGGCCGCATTGCAGGCGGCCCACTTTATGTTAGAATATGGATATAAAAAGTAAAGGAATATTTGGTATTGCGATCGATTCGGAGCGCCAGGATGAGTACCCAGGCTCTGCTGCTCTGGCTGGTCCTGGTTCCCGGCCTGGCCCAGCAGAACACTCGGGACCTTCAGATATCCCCTTCCACCCCGGCCGAGATCGCAGGAGAGATCCTGTCCCTCATGAATCACACTCGATCCGAACACGGGCTCACTCCGCTCCTCAGAGAATCGGTTCTCGAGGAGATAGCAAAGGGACACAGGAATAACATCCTGAACGGCGAATTCGACAGGGTGGGGGTCGCTGTCGTGCTGGTGGAGGGGGACGGGTACTATGTCACCCAGGATTTCATTCGCTCCCGGGGACCTGGGCTGGGAGTCGAAAAGCTGGAAGAGCACGTGCTGGAGTTCGAAGAGCAAACCCGGGAGAGGATCGACCTGCTCAGGCAGGGGAAGGGGCTCGCCCCCTTCGTCTATCTGAAGGAAGCGGACGCCCTGGCTAGAGAGCATCTCGAACGGCGCGCCGCGGGCCTCCCTCCCCCCGTCCTTCCCCTCGCCTACCGCGGGATACACATCCTCTATGTCTTTATCAACTCCCCTTCGCTGGAAAAGGCAGAAACAGAGTTCGAACAGATGACACAGCCCCATACCCACTCGGGAGGCATGGGGGTCCGATTCTCCCGCAGCGACGTGGCTCCGGGGGGATCCTATGACTTCGCTTTCATCCTCTTCCTGGAACAGAACTATGCTGCGATGAGCACCCAGGAGCACACCGCCCTCATCGGGGATCAGATCACGCTCCTTCGCACAGACCGAGGCTTGGGAGCGATCCCGCTCGATCGCGAGCTGTCCGAAGGTGCCCTTCAGATATCCCGCAGCATGCGAGATCGGGAGGGAGAAACGGCGGTCATCCCGGGACAACTCGCTGGCTATCGGATCGAGTCCTATATCACATCCAATCCGCTCGATATTCCGGCCGAGATCGCCTCGCAGATCACGGTTCCCGGGATCCGCAGGCTGGGCCTGGGGGTTGTGTTCCATCCCGACGGCGACCTGCCCACCAGCCGCTTCTGGGTCACCCTGGTGTTCCGGTAAGATTGCTATTGGCGGGATTATCTGCTACATTGTTTTTTCGGTTTCCTGTCAAGAATTAGGAGGTCACGATGCTGAAAAATCTGATATCCGGCGCCCTCGCGGCGGCCTTGATCCTGGCCCTTCCCCTGGGTGCTTCCGCACAGGGGGATACCATCGAAGTCATCATGAAGACTTCGCTGGGCGACCTGGTGATCGAGCTCTACCCCGACAAGGCTCCCATCTCCGTCAAGAACTTCCTCACCTACGTGGATGAGGAATTCTATGACGGCACCATATTCCATCGGGTCATGAAGGACTTCATGATCCAGGGAGGCGGCTGGACACCTGAGTTCACGCAGAAGCCCGTGTACGATACGATCCGGAACGAGGCGGACAACGGCTTAAAAAACGTGCAATACACCATAGCCATGGGACGCAGGACGGAACCCCACAGTGCCAGCGCCCAGTTCTACATCAACCACATCGACAACCCCGGCCTCGACCATACGGCCAAGACCGAGGACGGCTGGGGCTACTGTGTGTTCGGCAAGGTGATACAGGGCACAGACGTCGTGGAAGCCATCGCCAAGGCAAAGGTCCAGACAAAGAACAACATGCAGAACGTACCCCGCCAGACCATCAATATCGTCTCCATCCGGCGGAAATAGCAGCCCCCCGCATACGTGCAGTCACGTGGCCGACTGGATATTCGCGTTTTTCCATCTCTTCCTGCTGATCGGTGTGATCGGCTATGCATTCTACTCACTCATTGTCTACGGGAATTTTGACCGTTTTGCCCTGATCATGGGCTGCCTCGCGATCTATTATTTCTTCGTTCTGCACAAGCCGGTCCTGCGCGAGATCGAGCGGCGAAAAAAACTCAAAGGGAACGGGGGGGATAACCCATCGACTTGATCGAGCGGTCCATCCGGTTCCTGGCGGATCTCGTCTGGGGACCCCAGACCACGATCCTCATTCTGGGAGCGGGGCTTTTCCTGTCCATCCGCCTGCGCTTCGTCCACCTGCGCAGGCTCGGCCTCCAGTTCCGCCTGTTCGCCAGCCGCAAGGACTACGGGGAAGGGGGTGCTCCCAGCACCGGCGATATCTCTCCCTTCCAGGCACTTACCACTTCCCTGGCCACGGTGGTGGGCAACGGCAACATCGCCGGGGTCTGCACCTCCATCGCGATGGGAGGGCCGGGCGCGGTGTTCTGGATGTGGATCCTCGCCGCCCTGGGCATGGCCACCAAGATGGTCGAGGCCATACTGGGCCACAGGTTCCGCACGATCCTGCCCGATGGAACGGTCGCCGGCGGGCCCATGTACTACCTGCGGGACGGGCTGCACCTGCCCTGGCTGGCCGGGGCCTACGCGCTGTTCATGGCCGGCAAGGCCACTTTCGCCACCACCATCATCCAGTCCAATTCCATTGCCGTGGCCCTGAAGTCCGAGCTGAACCTCCAGCCCTGGCTGGCCGGACTGGGGCTGGCCATCCTCACCTGGATGGTCATCGTGGGCGGGATCCGGTCCATCGGGAAGGTGACCGAATACCTGAGCCCCATCATGGTCGTCTTCTACATCTTCGGGGGGCTTTTCACCATCATCTACTTCGCAGACCGTATACCGGACGCGCTGCACCTGATCTTTATCGGAGCCTTCAAGCCTTCAGCACTGGGCGGAGGCATGGTGGGCGTGACCGTGGCCCGGGCCATCCGATACGGCATGGCGCGCGGCACCTATTCCAACGAGGCTGGCACCGGAACGGCCGCAGTCCTGCACGCCCCCTCCCGCACAGCAGAACCGGCCCGGCAGGGTTTCCTGGGGGCCCTGGATGTCTTCATCGACACCATGGTCATCTGCACCATCACGGCCCTGGCGGTGCTGACCTCGGGTGCCTGGACCCACGGCACCAGCACGGAGATGACGGCCAACGCCTTCAACCTCGCCCTCCCCACGGTGGGGGGGATCATCGTAGCGGCCAGCTCCTTCCTCTTCGGCTACTCCAGCCTGATCGCCGTGTCCTATTACGGCAAGATCGCACTGAGCTTCCTCCTGGGGCCCTGGATCCGCAAACCCTACGACTGGATCTACTGCCTGTTCATCGTCCTCGGCTCCGTCCTTGAAGTGGAGGTGGCCTGGTCCGTGGGTGACATGGCCAACGGCCTCATGGCCCTCACCAACTTGGTGGGTGTCGTGGGGCTCTCCGGCCTGGCCGCTCGGTCGGTGCACCTCTATTTGCAAAAACTCAAGAGTCCGGATACACTCGTCCCTTCATAAGGAGGCCCACAGTGAATAAGATCTCATCTCGAACCGGAATCATCCTGGCCCTCGCCGCCGCCAGTGTCCTGCTGGCCGGAGCGCAGCTGAAGGACACGGACCTCTCTCGCGGATACGACTCCATCCGGGAGGCAGAGGTCTACGACTATGTGAAGACCATGGCCCTGCCCCGATTCGCCGGGCGCCACACGGGCCATGAGGGGTATACAGAGGCCGCCAAGTGGGCGGCCGGCAAGTTCAAGGAATGGGGGCTCAAGCCCCTGAGCCAGGAGGAAGGCTATCTGCAGGCCTACCCCTCCCCCTATGTCATCGTTGACAAGGCGTCCATGGCCCTGCTCGTGCCGGATAGCAAGGAACCTCTGGAGCTCAAACCGGAGACGGATTTCCTCCCCATGCTGGCCAGCGATTCGGGTGACAACACCGCGGGCTGTGTCTTCGCCGGCTGGGGCATCCACGCACCGGACCTGGGCTATGACGACTACGCCGGCATCGATGTCACGGGCAAGTTCGTCCTCTGCTTCCGCGGAGTCCCGGACCGGGCGGACAGCCGCCTCACTCCCCATGATCACCACCGCCACCGCATGCAGACCGCCAAGGACAAGGGAGCCCTGGGTTTGTTCTACATCTACGCCAGTCCCCTGGCCAACCCTAACATGGACCTGATCGAGGGATTTACTCCCGCCATCATCAGCGAGAAGGTGGCCGACAAGATCCTGGCCGAAAAAGACCTCAAGTCCGCCGACCTGCGTCGGGACCTGCAGAGCAGCAAGCGGCCCAACTCCTTCCCCCTCTCGGCCAAGATCCAATTCCGAGTGCAGTCGCGCAACTTCCCCGAGGGCATCGGCTACAACGTTGTCGGATATGTGGAGGGCTCGGATCCAGAGCTCAGGAAAGAATGCCTGGTCTACGGGGGGCACTTCGACCACTGCGGTCAGCACATGGGACTGCTCTTCCCGGGTGCCAACGACAATGCCAGCGGAAGCGCCGTGGTCATGGAGGTCGCCGAGGCCTTTTCCAGGCTCAAGAAGCAGCCCAAGCGCTCGGTGGCATTCGTACTCTTCGGGGGCGAAGAGATGGGCCTCCAGGGTTCCACCTATTTCGTGGGACACATCCCCGCCGCATTTACGCGCGTGGATTCCATGTTCAACTTCGACATGGTGGGCGAGGGGGACGGCGTGGGCTGCAGCCTGAGTCCAGAGCCCGAGGCCCTGAAGCTGGCCCTGGACAAGGCCGATGAGCGAGTGGACATATTGAGCCGAACGAGGTTCTTCCGCGGTGTGGGGGTCAGGGGATCGGACTTCGCGCCTTTCTATCAGGAAGGCATTCCCTGCATCTCCTTCGCCTCAAACGGGCCACACCTGGCCTACCACCTGAGCGGCGACACCATCTACCGCGTGAATCCCGACATCATGGCCGACACGGCTCGGCTGGCATTCCTGGCCGGGGCCTATCTGGCCGACCGCTGATCCGGTTGAGTTGGCCGGCGCGAGCCGGGCTCGATAAACTCGTCAAAAAAAAGGCCCGGCTCACGGCCGGGCCTCACTGTCTCGATTGTTGCGGATCGGTATCAGCTCCGCTTGGTCAAGCTAACAAATCACTTGATGATCTTGCCCTCGATGACCAGGATGAGGGCCGTGTCGCCTCCGTTGAGCTTGGAGACGCCCACCACCGATCGCTCCCCGTCCTTGAGGGTGAGCGAAGTCGACAGGAGGGACATGGATTTTTCCAGGGGAGAACCGAAATACTCGATTTTTCCCTCCGCGTCTTTCCGCTCATGGCGCCTGGTGGTCTGGCGCAGCCTGAGCTCCACCTGGAATCCGTCCTGGCCCCCGTCCCTCACATGGCGGGGATAGAGTTCGAGCAGCAGGCCTATGCCCTCCCCCCCCATCCTCTGGGAGGTGTTGCCGTTGTCCTGGACCTTGACGAGGCTGGTGTCGAGGCGCGTGAAATGCTTGTACTTGAGGAGACTCTTCAGTTCTTTGAGCAGCCGGTCGGAGCCCGGGATCGGCTCCCCCCCCTCCTCCTCCATGCTGCCCAGGATCACACTCACAGTAAACATCAGATCGAGGGGTTTTACGTCGAGTTCCTTTAGAATGGAGAGGAGCTTGTCTACGAATTCTGGCGTGTCTTCGATGATCAGGACATTGCGGTTCCGCTGCACCTGGATGCGGCCCCGAGGGCTCTTGTAGGATGACAGAATCGACTGCGCTTCCTGTGCCTCGATGTAGTTGACCTTGATCACCTGTTTCCGCAGCTCAACTTGCTGGGGAGACGGGGCAGCCTGCTGTGGCACCGGAGGGGCGGGCATTGCGACGGAAGAGGGCGCCGGTGTATCAGCCACGGGTGGCAGAGCCGGAGCTTGGGCCATGGGTGCCGGAGCCAGGGCTGGGGGCTGCTGATCGGGCATGGGGAACGGATCGGCCGCGGGCGGGGCCTGTTGAACAGCGGGAGCAGGAACAACCGGCTGTCCCACAGGCTTCGGTGCCTGAGGTGCCGGCTGCGGGACGGGCGGATTCGCCGGTTCAAGCAGAATCTGCTTGGCCGGGTTTTTTTTGGGTTTAGTAGTCTGGGAAGCGGACTGCTGGCTGAAGGCCGGCACTACCATTCCCAGGCAAAGTACGATCACTATGCTGACAAATGCTGTTTTTTTCATTCACTTTCCTCCTTGAGTTTGAAGTTTCGGTTTAAAAACCACTGTACCTTGAGCCCGGATTCCTGGGACACCAAGGTCAGTGAGACGATATCTTGGGATGGGGATGCGGAAGCTGCAGCCGCCAGCGGTCCGCGCTCTGGGCGGGACTCGGGAAGGGGCCTGACAACCAGGAATGTGAGGGTTGCCGCCATGAGGGCCACAGCCGCATAGGCCCAGGCCGGGCGGTAAGAGCGGGGTTGGGCTTCCCGTACCGGTCGCGGCTGTGAGGACACAGCCCGGCCTATAGCCCGCCGCCAGGAATCTTCTGCCCAAGGCTGCTCAGTTTGGTCAAACCACTCCCGTGCCTGCCTGAGGCTCTGTTCATGGGACGCAAGCTCCCGCCGGCAGGCCCCACAGACCTGGAGGTGTCTCTCTACGCTGTGTGCCTTCGAGGGAGACAGGTCTCCGCCCGCGTGGAGGGCCAGAAGTTTCCGGATTTTCCGGCAGTTCATGCGCCCTCCTCGCTGTCAACTTGAGCCGGGGCGTGCGGAAAACGCATCCGCAGCTTGGCCCGGGCACGTGACAGATGGGTGCGGACGGCCATGGACGAACTTCGCAGCAGGCCTGCTGTTTCACTAACAGAAAAGCCCTCGGCGTCACGCAGAAGAAATACCATCCGTTCCTTGGGCGTCAGATACTCCAGACAGGCCTGCAGGCGGCGGGCGATCTCACGGTCCAGCACGCTCTTTTCAGGGGACGGCGCGGTATGGGCCCCACTGTGCTTTCGTGTTTCGATGATCCCTTCCTCCCGCTTCTCTTTCCTCAGATAATCCAAAGCGGAATTGGCAGTGATCTTGAAGGCCCAGTTACGGAAGCTCCTCCCGGCCTGGAACTTCGGCAGATATTTGAACACCTTGATCATCGCCTCCTGGCAGATCTCCTCAGCGGCCTCGGTATTGCCCGTCATGCGGAATGCGAGGTTCATCATGCCCTGCCTGTGAGGCCGCAGGAGCAGCTCAAAAGCGTGTTCATCGCCTGTAAGCGCTCCTGAAACCCATTGTTTTTCATCCTTCATCCACTCTACTATACCGCGCCTGCTCCCATTATGTTAAGCCCATCCGACCTCCCGCCATCTCTCCACCCCAACCTCCCGCACATTCTCCCACTCACGTTAGAGATATGAAACGATGTGATATTTGAGTACCTCCCGCTAAGTGGATTGGGGAATGGATTACAGTATACGAATGACGACTAGTCCTGCTGTATTCAGTCCGAGCGCATGGGGAGGTGGGTGGGTTTTCCGCTCGGACTGAATACAGCAGGACTAGTGCCCCCATTGACAAATCGTGTGAAATCAACTATTTTGCAGTAAAATAGGGTACACATGCAGGTCAACCTCCACATACGCAGGACCAGGAGCAATCCCAGCCGCTTCGTGTTCCTCATCTTCTTCCTCCTGATGCTGATCCTGTATTTTGTGCTCAATTTTCTTCCCAAGCAGGGATATTCCCAGGTCAGCCTCCCGCAGGTCAGCGCCACGGAACAGGATGTCGTCAAGCTCCCTCCCTTGGACGAACATCGGGAGATCATCCCCTCAGGAAAGAGCCTGTCCGACCTTTTGGAGATGCATCGGTTCTCGGCCGCTCAGATCTACAGGATGCGCGAGGAAGTCAAGCCGGTCTATGACCTGGCCCGGATCAAGGCCGGTCAGGAGCTCCGAATCTACTCCTTCGAAGACGGGACCGTGGTCGCTCTAGAATATGACATCGACCGCATGCGGTTCCTGCGCATAGACAAGCATGACAAGGGATACCGTTCCAGGATCCAGCAGCGGGAAATCGAGATCCAGACGACACTCGTATGGGGAACTATCGAAGACTTCCCCATCAACGCACTGGCCCGGCAGGGAGAGACGGCCCTTCTGGCTATCCTCCTGGAGGAGATCTTCGCGTGGGATGTGGACTTCCGTACCGAGATCCAGCCCGGTGACAGCTTCCGGATCCTGTTCGAAAAGAAATTCATCGAGGGTGAGTTTTCGGGCTATCGTGCCATCCTGGCCGCAGAGTTCGTCAACCGGGGCGAGACCTTCCAGGCCTACCGCTACACCTTCCCGGACGGAGAGAAGACCGACTATTTCTCATACGCGGGCAACTCCCTCCGCAAGGCATTCCTCAAATCCCCTCTCAAATCGCCGCGGATCACATCCCGCTTCAGCTCCAACCGCCTCCACCCGGTATGGAGGACCTACCGCCCACACTACGGAGTGGATTACGGGGCGCCGGTCGGCACGCCGGTGTATGCGACTGGAGACGGCGTGGTCACTTTCGCGGGATGGAGCGGGGCATCGGGCCGCATGCTCCGCATCAAGCACAACAAGGGCTACGAGACCATGTATCTGCACCTGCGGCGGTTCGCGCCGGGGATCAAGAAGGGCGTCCGGGTCACAGGCAAACAGTACATCGCGCAGGTGGGGGCCTCGGGAGCTGTGAGTGGGCCTCACCTGGATTACCGCATCCGTCATCACGGGAAGTACATCAATCCTCTGGCGGCCCGGTTCGAGCCAGTGGAACCGCTGGCTTCGGAGTTCCTGGTCGATTTCCAGGAACAGGCGGATTCTTATCGTGTGACACTCGATGCGCCCTGGCTGGCTTTTCAGGCTCTTTCCGGGGCAAGGATCTTCGCTGTGCCGATCTCGAGCGCAGACTGAGGATCCCCGCTCGATCTATCCAATCAAGGCTCGATCGAACGGGGTATCATTCGCCTATTTGATTTCCTTTTTCTCGGTTGTGCTCGTACTGCGGCCCGTTTCCTCTGTACGCGAACCCGTGCCAGAGCCCGAACCGCTGCCGGATGAACCTCCGCTGCCGCTGCTGATGCTCTGACCACCGCCGCTTGCTGCATAGCTGCCCCCGGCCCTGTTGAAGGCGCGCTGAGCGCTCCGGGGTGCGGCCCGGGAAACCAGCTGGCGGCTGGAGACGCGGTTCTCTCTCGAGATGTACCGGATATCCGTCACGCCGACTTTCCTGCCCAGGCTCACGTCGGGATTCCAGTCCAGCTGCCGCATGGCGGTCCGGGCCGGCGCCTTGATGGCGGGCACGGTCCTTGGGGGAGTAACCGGCCGCATCCGGCCGCCACCCTGGTCCAGCTTTTCGAAGCTGCGCCTGCCCTCGAAAGAGTAGGTCTCCAGCTCCGCGGGCTGCAGAGACTCCAGGGTGATCCGGAAAGACCTGTCGCTGCGGCGCGTACCCTCGATGCGGTCGCGGACCTGATCCTGGAGGCGGTTGACCCAGTGGCTCTTTTCCGCGGCACGGGCTGCATTGTCGGTATTGCGGTATATCCCCTTTCCATCATTCTGAAATGATTGGATCTCTCTGGTATCGATCAGCTTGTCCTGTATCCTCGGGGAGTCGAGATCCGCGCGGCGCACCACTCTCAAGGAGGCAGGCGTTAAACGGGCAGACTCCACCACCGCAGGGTCCTTCTTTTCCAGGGCCTTCTGCATGTTCTTGAAGGCTTTCTTCATGCTCTTGGGCAGCGGATACCGGGGCTGTGTGGGGGTCACGGACATGTTGCCCGTTGCCCACCCTCCAGGTCTCCCCTTTGCGGTCTCGTCGGAATCGGAGATCGGCGGATTCATGGGATCATAGAAATAGCCACACGACGCATACATCAGCTGACGGGGGAACCAGTGGTAGAGCGAGAGCGGATGCCATGCGAAGAGCGACCCACCGTAAAAGAAGCTCCACTGGGCCCAGGCTGGGGCAAAGGCGCTTCCCGGGATCCACAGCCACCCCTTGCTCTTGTTCCAGTGCCAGACACCCAAGTGGTAGGGAACCCAGCCCCAGGGTTCGTCGGGAACCCAGAAGAGCTGACCGCCCACCTCGCTCCAGTATCCGAAAACCAGGGGACGCCAGGGCGAGTACGGATAGTGGTTGTTCATGTGGGGCTGCCACACATAACCCAGGAGGTCATCGTAGTGCCACTCGCCGTAGGCCATGGAATATTTCTGGGCGAAATAGGTGATTGCCTTGGAGTAGCGCAGGACGGGCTTGGGCAGCATGGCCTGGTAGCGGTGGGTGGCGATGAAATCCTCGTTCATCTTCTGGTTCCACTGGGGGAAGCGACCCTCTTGGGCCTCGTCCAGCGTAGCCAGGGACTTGCCTCGGGTGATGCGTATCTGCTGGGATTTCTTGAGTTTGTGATCGTCGATGTTCTCATCGGGGCCATAGAGGATATGGACAATGCCCTGATCCACCCGGATATCCGAGGGAAGATCCGGGCCGGCCTTGATGGTCGTGACAGAATTGTGTTCCAGCTTGAAGGCCGCCAGGTCCGTGATCACCTGGAAGAGCTCGGGCCGGTTGTACCTCTTGTACATGACATATATCTGTCCCTTTTCCAGGACGATATTGCTGAGCTTCTTCTTGGAGCTGAGGCTGTGGGCCAGGATGGTCTCGATCTTGATCCTCGTGTTGTAGTCCAAGCGGATGAGGGTTCCGGAATCGAACTGAATCTCACACCGGCGCTCGGGAGAGGTCTGGATAACATCTCCGGGAGCCAGCGGCAGGTTCAGGACCGCTTTTTCCGGGCTGGTCTGGCCGGGCCTGTAGACCAGAGGATCATAGGTGTCCTCGGCGATCTCAGTGTAGCTGATGTGCCCAAAATAGACCTCCCTGCCAGGATCCGGAGCATACGTATAGTTCTTCTCTGCCCGAGTCAGGCCAGGCTGCAGAAGCACACTCGCGAGCCCGAGGCACAGAACCAGAATTCTTCGATTTTTCATGATCCCCTCCTCACGCCCTCTGGGGGCTACTGACTATTCAGACACCCAAACGAACAGACTGGGTGACTATTTCTTTTTCACTCGGGAACCGCCCGAACTCCGTCCGGCGCTGGAAGAACGCCCGGCAGATGAACGACCTGCGGAAGAACGACCCGCTGAACTGGAGCGTCCCGCTGAAGATCGGCCGGCGGAAGAACGACCTGCAGAACTGGTGCGTCCGCTCGAAGAGACACGGGCCCCGCTGGAACGCCGCGTTGACGTCGTCCTGACGGTGCGCCCGGAGCTGGACCTCACGCGCGATGACGAGCTCCTCGAAGGGGAGTCCGTCCGGATGGCGCGTGCGGTCGTGCCGGCTCTGCTGGAGCCGCTCTGCACACGGCCGGTCGACGTTTCGCTCGTTGTTCCCGATCCCCGGGTCTGCCGGGTTGCGACATCCCTGCCGGCCAGGGACTGCTTGGTCACAGAGTAGCGCTCCGCATAGCTGGGATAGACAGGATAGCCGCCACCCCAGTAGCCGCCACCCCAGTAGCCGCCACCCCAGTAGCCGCCACCCCAGCCCCAGCCCCAACCGGAGTAGGGATACCCCCACCAGCCGCCGCAGCAACCCCAATACCAGTCCCAGCACCCGTAGAACCAGGCAGGGCCCCAGCCCCAACCCAGCCCGACGTACACAGAGGGATAATAGGGGGAATAATACCCCTCAGCAGGATAATAGTCGTAATAGTAGGCATCGGCGGGCGCCACAGCCACGCTCGGGCCCGTCAAGGGCTCGTGGATGACCGCGCAGCCGGCGAAGAGCACCAGCAACGGAATTAGTATGGCAAGTTTTTTCATCCTAGCACTCCTTTCTCTCATACCATTACTTAAGCAAGATTCATGCCATCTCTCTCGCCTGGGGACCGCCGCCTTTCGGCGCCTCGCCCTGTCCCCAAATCATAGCATGTGTACTCAAATGAGACAAGCGCGCGCGAGTTGCATTTTAGGGGGATTGTCTTTAGAATGGGAACCTCCGGACACGAGGAAACGAGACAATCCATGCCTGAATACAAGAATCCCTCCCCCACCGTCGACATCATCATCGAGACGGAAGGACCGGACGGGAATCCCGGGATAGTCCTGATCGAGCGGAAGTTCCCTCCTCCTGGCTGGGCCCTGCCGGGCGGATTCGTCGACTACGGAGAATCCCTGGAGGACGCGGCTGTCCGGGAGGCCAAGGAAGAGACCTCCCTGGACATCACTCTCAAATACCAGCTGCACACCTACTCCGATCCCAGCAGGGATCCGCGCAAACATACCATAACCACAGTCTATGTGGCCACCGCAGAGGGGACACCGAAAGCGCAGGACGATGCCCAGGATCTGGTGATCCTCGATCCGACAGGGATCGATCGGCCGCTGGCTTTCGACCACCGGAGGATCATAGACGACTACCTGGAGCATAGAAATGGATGACTCGAATCCCAAAAAACTGAAGGAGGCCATGGCCCTGGAACTCAAGGAGGTGGCCACGGCCCAGGGGCCGGTGGAGGCGGAAGTGATCAAGGGCCTCCTTACCTCCCAAAACATCCCGTGCCTCATGAAAGGACTCGTCGTGCAGTCAGTGCACGCCTTTTCTGCCGACGGCCTGGGGAAGATCAGGATCATGGTGACTCAGAGGGACTATGAGGCCGCCAAACAGCTGATCGAAGAGAGGCGCGGAGCCTAGATCCTCTCCCGTTCTGTCCCGCCGCGGCTGCCCCAGCCGCACCCACCCCGTTTCCCCCCGTAAAAAAGCGGGAAAAAACCCAAAATAAACCCGGTTTTTTCTTGACAAGGTAGGGGTATCATATATATTATCCTATAAGAATGGGATGAAACGGGACAAATTGGGAAACTATCTGATCGGAAGCTACTCAGCGCGCTTCGATAAAAGCGGCCGCTTCAAGATCCCGGAGAAATTCCGGGCCGCCATCGAAGAGCAGTTCGGGAAGGAAGTGTTCATCACCTCCTTAACCGACCAGGCTGTACAGATCTATCCCCTGCCCGTTTGGGAAAAACTCGCAGGACTGACGGACGAAGGACTGCTCCACCTGAGGCCCGAAGTCCGCAGTTTCATGCGCCGGGTTAATCTCAAGGGCACACACTACGAGATCGACTCCAAGGGCCGCGTCCTGATCAATCAGACACTGAAGGAGAGGGCCGGCCTGGAGGAGGAAGTCGAGGTCATCGGGATGAACAATCATCTCGAGGTGTGGTGCAGGTCCAGGATCGATGAACTCATAGAAGAGCACCCGCTCTCAGACGAGGACTTTCAACGCATAGCAGAACTTCAACCCAAAGGTAACCGGGAATGATCCGGCAGGGCCACATCCCAGTCCTCCTTGAGGAGGTCCTGCGGTACCTGAGTTGCGAAAGAGAGGGTATCTATATCGACGGCACGCTGGGACTGGGCGGCCACGCCTCCGCGCTGCTCCAGCAAAATCCCGGAGCGGAACTCATCGGCACGGACCGCGATGAGCACTCCCTGCAGGCAGCAGAAGCCAATCTCCGGGACTTTGCCGACCGGACTCAAATCTTCCATTCCGACTTCCGTTTTCTCCCGGATCTGGACGTGGATTTTTCCCGGGTCCGGGGAGTGCTGCTGGACCTGGGGATCTCGTCCTTCCAACTGGACAACCCGGACCGGGGCTTCAGCTACAACCAGGAAGGGCCGCTGGACATGCGCATGGACCAGCGAAACAAGAACACGGCGGCCCGCATCCTGGAAAAATACTCGGAACCGCACCTGGCCCAGGTCCTCTTCGAATACGGCGAACTGCGGCAGTCCCGCAAGCTGGCCCGGGCCATCGTCTCCAAGCGCAAGATCCGTAAGATCGAATCCACCACACAGCTCTTTCAGATCGTGGAGGAGGTCTGCCGCTGGAGGGCCCAGAAAGGCAAGAGCCATCCCGCGGCCAGGGTATTCCAGGCCCTCCGCATCGAGGTCAACCAGGAGCTTCAGGAGCTCGAAGTACTCCTGAAGAAGACCGTGGCCCTCCTGTCTCCCGGGGCCCGCATCGTAGTCATCTCCTTCCACTCCCTGGAGGACCGGATCGTCAAACATACCTTTGCCGAGCTGGCTTTGGAGGAGAAGGGGGGGCAGGAGTGCTCCCCAGAACTCAAGATCTTGACCAAAAAACCCGTCACCGCCTCAGAAGTCGAGGTCGAGGCCAATTTTAGGTCCCGCTCCGCAAAACTGAGGGCCGCGGAGAGGCTCTAGATGGTAAGGCACAAGTTCAAGGCTCGTGACATCGCCCTGGGTCTTCTGGCCGCTGTGGTGGTCGTCACGATCCTGATGTTCTACATCTGGCATCAGGTCGAATCCATCCGCCTGGGCTACCTGATCCTCGAGCTGGATTCGGAACTGAACCAGTTGACAGAGGAGATCAGCGCATTGGAGGCCCAGAGGGCAGCACTGCTCTCCCCGGAATTGGTTGAGAAGATCGCCAAGGAGAAGCTGGGATACATCCGGGTCAAGGACGAACAGATCAGGGCGCAGGATGAAAAGTCCACGAGGATCGACACACCATGAAACAGAAAGCCAGGGACAGGACACGCAGGCGGTCCCTCATCCTGGGATTTTTGTGTCTGCTCTGGTTCGCCTTGATCACACTCCGCCTGGTCCAGCTCCAGGTGCTGGAACACGCCCAGCACAAGGAGATCGTGCTCAACCAGAACCAGGACATCGTCGAGATCCTCCCCAAACGCGGCTCCATCTACGACCGCAACGGGCTCCTGCTGGCCAGGAGCACGCCGGCAAAGCACATCGGCTATCGATCGCAGGAGGATGACACCCGGCAGAGCGTCCGTTCCGCCATGGACAGGCTGCGCTCCCTGCTTCCGCCCGCCTACAGGGTCACTCCCGCAGAGGAAGAAGATGTCTGGACCCGGGTCCGGGACGGAAAGCCCTTCAGCCGCGTCAAACAGCAGGTCCCCTGGGACGCGGCCCGAGTCGTGGCAGAGGCGAACATCCCGGGCATCGAATTCGAGGATTCTCCCAAACGTGTCTATCCCAAGAACTCCCTGGCGGGCCACCTCCTGGGCCGCATCGGGCTGGACGGCCGGGGGCAGGCCGGTATAGAGCTGAGCTACAATTCCGTCCTCGGCGGAAAGCCAGGTAAGAGCCTCGACCTGCAGGACGGGATCCAGCGCAGCTTCGGAGTACAGGTCCTGGAGCCGCCGGTGCCGGGCAAGGACCTGTACCTGACCATAGACGAGACCATCCAGTACCACGCCTCGCGCAGGCTCAAACAGGCGTTTGCAGAGACCCGTGCCGAACGGGCCAGCTTGATCATCTCTGATCCCGCGACCGGGGAGATACTGGCCATGGTCAACTACCCCCCCTGCGATCCCAACCGGAAGCTCCGGAACGACTGGGAGCGACAGCAGGCCGACCGCAACGGGGCCATCCGCGACGTCTTCGAGCACGGCTCGACCATGAAGATCGCCACCTTTGCCGCGGCCCTCGAGTCGGACGGCTTTCGCATGGAACAGACCATCGACTGCAGCGATGGAGTACGCTACTTCGGACGTGCTAACATCACAGATCACAAGAAACTGGGGATATTGACCCTTGACCAGGTGTTCATCCACTCCTCCAACGTGGGCACGACCTTTATCGCCGACGAGGTGGGGGGGCATGCCATCTATGACATGCTCATCAGGATGGGTTTTAGTCAGCGCACCGGGATCGCCCTCCCCGGTGAGGAAGACGGTTCTATACAACATCCAGATGAGTGGGAGGGAAGGTATCAGCACGCGTGGTGTTCCATCGGCTATGGATTCGGTGCCACGTCACTCCAGGTCCTGCAGATGGCCAACCTCGTGGCCAACGGGGGGATGCACATCCCCTTCCGCATCGTGAAGGACATCCCGGAAGATCCTCTGGCACTGCCCGAACGTTCCTCTCCCTACGAGAGGGTCCTGAGCCAGTACACCGCGGACCAGCTCCGCTGGCTGATGACGGAGACGGTGAAACAGGGGACCGGCGTGCCGGCCGGGATCCTCGGTTATCAGGCTGCCGGAAAGACCGGCACCGCCCAGAAACACATCCCGGGAATTGGATACTCGAATGATAAACACATCGGGTCCTTCGTGGGCTTTGTCCCGGCCGACAACCCTGTGATCTCCATGATCGTGGTGATCGACGATCCCCGTGAGGGGTACTACGGGGGGGACGTGGCCGCCCCCGTGTTCCGTGACATCGCGGAACAGGTGCTGCGCTACCTGCGCATCCCCAAGGATCCCCTACAGAAACGCTCGCTGCTGACAGCCGATTCCCGGGGGACGGGCCGATGAGGCTCAAGCACCTGCTGGAGGAGGTTCCCTCGATCCGGCTGTTCGGCGACGAGGAAAAGGAGATCCGAGACATAACCTATACATCCCAAGCCGTCGTCCCCGACGGGCTCTTCGCCGCCCTCAGGGGGGTCAAGGCCGACGGCTTCGATTTCATCCCCGATGCCCTGGCGAGAGGCGCCGCGGCCGTGCTCAGCGAGCGCGAAAAACCCGAAGCCGTCGACTGCAGCTGGATCCAGGCAGCGGACGCGCGTGAGGCCCTTGCCTTGTGTTCAGCCAATTATTTCGGCCATCCCTCCCGGGAACTCAAGGTGGTCGGCATCACCGGGACCAAGGGCAAGACCACCATCACATACATCCTGGAATCCATCCTCCGCGCGGCCGGCCATTCCGCCGGCCTGTTCGGCACCATCCGCTACCGCGGCCCCGGCCTGGAAGAGGCAGCCTCTCGCACCACCCCCGAGGCTCCGGATCTGCAGAGGATGATGCGTACTCTGGTGGAACAGGGAGCCTCCCACTGCGTGATGGAGGTCTCCTCCCATGCTCTTGACCTGAAACGGCCGGTAGGAGTGGACTTCGATGTGGCGGTCTTCACCAACCTCAGTGGTGATCACCTCGACTATCACCGCACCATGGATGACTATTTCCGCGCCAAGCTGCGCCTCTTTTCGCTGGGGCGCCGCAGCATGGCCGTGGTGAACACCGATGACGAGTGGGGAAAGAAGCTCATGACCCATCTCGCCATGGGCGGTATCACCTATGGGCTGGCCCCCTCTGCCATGGTGCGGGCCGAATCATACACCTTCCGCAACGACGGCCTCCGTATGCGCGTCAAGTTCCCGGCAGGGCGGCTCGATCTGGAGTCTCCACTCCTTGGGAAACCCAATCTCTACAACATCCTGGCCGCTGTGGCCGCGGCCTTGACCCTGAACATCCCCGCACCGGCCGTACAGAAGGGGATCCGGGCCCTGGAAGGGGTACCGGGTCGGTTCGAGAGGGTCGAGAACGGGCGGGGATTGAGCATCTTCGTCGATTACGCCCACACCGACGACGCACTGCGCAACCTCCTGGAGACAGCGCGCGACCTGGCTCGAGGCCGAGTCATTCTGGTCTTCGGGGCGGGCGGCGACCGGGATCGCAGCAAGCGCGCCCGCATGGGCGAGGCAGCCGGATCGCTGGCGGACTGGAGCGTCATCACCTCCGACAATCCCCGCTCGGAGGATCCTATGGCCATCATCCGGGATATCAAAGAAGGCATCCACAAAAACGGCGAGGTCTCGTTTGAGGTCGAGCCCGACCGGAGATCGGCAATCCGCAAGGCCCTGCAGCGTGGGCAGGAGGGTGACACCATCCTCATCGCCGGCAAGGGGCATGAGGATTACCAGATCATCGGAGACCGCGTGAGCCACTTCGACGATGTGGAGGTCGTGCGGGAACTCCTACAGGAGATGGACGGGAGCTGATGGTGGAAATGGCGCTCAGCGAACTGTGCGAACAGATGGAAGGGAAGATCCTGCAGGGATCCCCGGATCTCCGCTTCCGCCGCTTCAACATCGACTCCCGCACGACTCAGCCCGGCGAACTCTTCTTCGCGATCCAGGCAGAGAGGGACGGCCATGAGTTCGTGCCGGATGCCTTGCGGCAGGGCGCCTGCGGTGCCGTGATCTCCCACGGAATGCGGGACCTGGGGCTGGAGGCAGCTCTGGTACAGGTCCCGGATACGCTCCTGGCCCTGCAGAAACTGGCCCGGAGCGTGGTCTCCGCGCTGAGGCCTCGGGTAGTGGGCATAACCGGCAGCGTGGGAAAGACCACGACCAAAGAATTCACAGCTCAGCTCCTCACCGGGTCCTACGGGATACTCAAGTCGGAAGGCAACTTCAACAACCATCTGGGACTGCCCCTCTCCCTCCTGCAGCTCGAGGCACACCATGATGTGGCCGTGCTGGAATACGGCATGAGCGCACCGGGAGAGATCGCCGCCCTTACCGGGATCGTCCCTCCCGACATCGCATTGATCACCAATGTGAGGCCGGTGCATCTGGAGTTTTTTTCCGATCTCCGGGGCATTGCCCGCGCCAAACAGGAGCTGCTGGAAGGGGCAACTCCCGGGGGTGTGGCCGTCCTCAACCACGACGATCCGTTGGTTGCCGAGATGGCCGGCGCCTGGGGAGGAGAGACCGTGTTCTTTGGCCTGTCCGAAGCCTGCACGGTCCGGGCCCTGAATATCAGGTCCCGAGGCTGGGATGGGATCTCGTTCGACCTCGCCCTGGGAGGAGAGACCAGAGCCGCGTCGCTGCCCTTCTTCAACCGAGGCCAGCTGTACAATTTTCTGGGTGCGGCCGCCACGGCTTGGGTTTTGGGCATCCCACTCGCCCACATCACGGAGACCGCGGCGCAATTCAAGGCCTTTGACAAGAGAGGCGAGTCCTACCGGCTGGACCGGGACATCCGCCTTATCGACGACTCCTACAACTCGAATCCCTCGGCCCTGGAGGAGGCACTCCAGGCCCTGGCGGAGCTCCCGGGGGGACGGAAGATCGCGGTCCTGGGCGACATGCTGGAACTGGGAAAGGCAGAGGCGGACTTCCACCGGCAAGCGGGTAATCAGGTCTCAAGCCTGGAGCTCGACATGCTGATCCTGGTGGGTCCCCTGGGACAACATACTGCAGAGGCGGCAGAGGCAGCGGGCATGGATCCTGAGCAGATCCTTGTTTTCGCAGATTCCTCAGCGGCAGCCGAGGCCCTCCCCGCCCTCCTGGCATCAGAGGACGTGATACTGGTCAAGGGATCGCGGGGGATCCGGATGGAAGTGATCGTTCAAAAACTCATCAGGGAGAGAGGTTAAGGGATGCTGTACTGGCTGCTCGTCCCTCTAAGGGAATATGTCAGTTTCTTCAACGTCTTCCGCTACATCACCGTCCGGAGTTTTCTGGCCGGGAGCACGGCGCTCCTCCTCGCCCTGATCCTGGGTCCTTTGCTCATCCGGTTACTAAAGAAGCTCCAGATCGGGGAGGAGATCCGGGATGCGGGTCCGAAGTCTCACCTCTCGAAGAAGGGAACCCCGACCATGGGTGGTTTCCTCATCCTGGCCTGCACACTGGTCACCACCCTGCTCTGGGCCGACCTGACCAACACCTACGTGTGGCTGGCGATGATCACCATGCTCCTCTTCGGAGCCCTCGGATTCTGGGACGACTACCTCCAGGTCAAGAAGAACAAGCCCGCAGGGCTGATCGCACGCAAGAAATTCATCTTTCAGATCATCCTGGCGGGTGTGGCCGGCATCGTCCTGCTCTATCTGGGCTCCAGGGGCGAGTTCGATCTGCGCCTGTCCCTCCCCTTCTTCAAGAATTTCACTCCCTATCTGGGATTTTTCTACTTTCCCTGGATCATGTTCATCATCACCGCGTCCTCCAACGCCGTGAACCTGGCGGACGGCCTGGACGGGCTGGCCATCGGTCTCTCCCTGATCAGCGTGGCCTCATTCACGGCCATCTGCTACATCGCAGGTGATGCGCGCTGGTCCACCTATCTCGATATACCCAGGGTGGAGCTGGCCTCGGAACTGACGATCTTCCTGGGCGCCATGGCCGGGGCCTGCCTGGGATTCCTGTGGTACAACTGTCACCCGGCCGAAATCTTCATGGGAGACACGGGCGCCCTCTCGCTGGGGGCCACCGTGGGGCTGGTGGCCATCATGATCAAACAGGAATTCCTGCTCTTCATGGTGGCCGGCGTCTTCATCCTGGAAGAACTCTCGGTCCTGCTCCAGGTGGGATATTTCAAATTCAGCGGAGGCAAACGGATATTCAAGATGGCGCCCCTGCACCATCATTTCGAGCTCATGGGATGGTCTGAATCCAAGATCGTGGTGCGCTTTTGGATCGCGGCCATCATATTCGCTCTCTTCAGCCTGACAACTTTGAAGATCAGATAGAAGAAAATGGAACTTAAGGACAAGGAACTGCTGATCGTCGGCTTCGGCCGGACAGGGGAAGCCGTCTGCCGCTTCGCGCTGAGCCGCGGGGCGAGGATCACGATCAGCGAGAGGCGAACAGCCGCAGAACTGGGAGAGGCCATGGCGCGCTGGGACTCCCCGAATATTCGCTTCGAGACCGGAGGACACGACCGAGCTTCCTTTCTGACCTCTGACCTGATCGTTCCCAGCCCCGGAGTCCCTCCCCTCCCCGCCCTGAATGAGGCGAGAGAGAGGGGGATCGCGGTTTTTTCTGAGGTGGAGCTGGCCGCCAGGTATCTCAAGGGCCGGATAGTGGGCATCACCGGCTCCAACGGAAAGTCCACAGTCACGACTCTGACATTTCGGATCCTGGAGGAGGCAGGCCTGCCTGCCTTCCTGGCCGGGAACATCGGCAGCCCCTTGATCGGCTTTGTTGAGGACAGCTGCGAGGATCACATCTATGTGACAGAGCTGTCCAGTTTCCAGCTGGCTTTCACACACACATTCCGGCCCGATGTGGCGGTGTTCCTCAACCTCTCGCCCGACCACCTGGACTGGCACACGGACTTCGACCATTACTTTGCCTCCAAGAAAAGGATCCTCACCTGCTTGACCCAGGATGATACGGCCGTGCTGAACCGGGATGATCCACTGGTATGGGGACTGAGGGACAGCGGCCCCTTCCAGACCTTGGGCTTCAGCCTCCAGAACTCGGTGGTGCCGGGCTGCTATGCCGCAAAAGGGGGGAAGATCATGCTGGCGGAGGGTGCACGGACAGACGAGCTGCTGACCGTGGATGACATCCCGCTTCTCGGGAAACACAACCAGGAGAACGTCATGGCAGCGGCCCTGGCCGGCCAATCCCTGGGTGTCCCGCTGCTGCGGCTCAAGTCGGGGATCCGGGGATTCCGGGCTCTGGAACACAGGCTGGAAAAGGTGATCGATCTGGGAGGGGTGGAATTCTACAATGACTCCAAGGCCACCAACGTGGATGCCACCCTCAAGTCCCTGGACAGCTTTTCCCGTCCCATCGTGCTGATCCTGGGAGGCCGGGACAAAGGAGGCAATTTCGAGATGCTCCGCGAACCGGTCCGGTCACGGGCGAAGGGGATCGTTATCATGGGAGAGGCGGCGCCCCTCATTTTTTCGGCCCTGCAGGGCACGGTTCCCATGGAGAGGGTCAAGACCATGCGGGATGCGGTACGCACAGCGCACCAAGCGGCCGCCCCCGGCGACATTGTGCTGCTGGCTCCGGCCTGCACGAGTTTCGACATGTTTCGCAGCTTCGAGCATCGCGGTGAGGTGTTCAAGCAGGAGGTCCTGGAGCTTCAGGAGGAAAAGAACGAGGTAGCGGAGTGAGCAAAGAGATCTACCGCAAGTACGGCTTCGACAAACTGCTTTTCCTGGTGGTCATCGGGATGATCGCTTTCGGGCTGGTGATGGTGTTCAGCTCGTCTGCGCCTCGCGGGATCGAAGAACGGGGAAACTCGTTCTACTACCTCCTCCACCAGGTTGTCGGGGCAGCGATGGGACTCGTCCTGCTCTTCTGCATCATGGCCTGGTCACGGCCGTTCTATCAGAATCCCGTCTTCGTGTACGGTCTTCTGACCCTCACCATCGGCATGCTGGCCCTGGCCCTGGTCATGCCTGCGATCCGGAATGCCAACCGCTGGATCCACATCGCCGGCTTCCGTTTCCAGCCCTCTGAGCTGATCAAGATCAGCCTGGTTATTTTCCTGGCCTATTACCTGGACAAGAAGAGAGAATCCCTGAATGACATCCGAATCCTGGCGCTGCCTCTGGGGGTGATCGGTGTTGTGCTCCTCCTGGTCTTCAAGGAGCCGGATGTCAGTACTGCCCTCCTGATCGGTGTGATCTGTGCTGTGATGCTCTTCCTGGGCGGCGTACGGCTGTCGCATCTGTTCGCGTTGGGTGTGGGAGCATCTGCCCTGGTGGGAGTCATTCTCCTCCAGGCGCCCGCATATGTCCGCGAGCGGATCGTTTCGTTCCTATCACCGGGGTCCAACCTGCACGATGCCGGGTATCAAGCCTATCAGTCTAAGCTCGCACTCGGATCGGGCGGGATATTCGGCTCGAGCATCGGCCAGAGTTCCCGCAAGCTCTATTTCCTGCCGGATGCCCATACCGATTATATCTATTCGATCGTGGGCGAGGAACTGGGATTCATCGGAGCGATGGGAGTGCTCTTCCTGTTCGGCATCTTCATCTGGCGGGGGCTGGTGATCTCCCGTCGAGCACCGGATCCGTTCAGCCGGACCCTGGCCGCCGGCCTGACCCTGACGATCGGCATCCAGGCTCTCCTCAACATCAGCATCGCATTGGGGCTGGCGCCGACCACGGGTCTGCCCCTCCCCCTCTTCAGCTACGGCCGCTCATCCCTGATATGCACGCTGTTTGCCATGGGCATACTCCTGCACATCTCACAGCGGAAAACCACACAGAGGAGAAAATGAGCGCGGCACAGATCATCATCAGCGGCGGCGGAACGGCCGGGCACCTCTACCCTGCTCTGGCCCTGGGCGGCAGTCTGCAGCAGAAGTCGCCGGATCTGAAGGTCACCTATGTGGGGAGCAGCCGGGCGCTGGAACAGAAGATCATGCAGCATCACAATGCTCACTTCATCCCACTGAGGATCGAAGGCCTGAAAGGCCGCGGCTGGAAGACTCTCAGGGCTCTCCTCCTCCTGCCGCGGGCGTTCTGGCAGTCCTATCGTCTTCTGCGCCGCCTGAAACCCGGCCTGGTCGTCGGAGTCGGCGGCTACAGTGCCGGACCGGTGGTCCTGCTGGCATCCCGCATGCGGATCCCGACAGTGATCCTGGAGCAGAACCGGCATCCGGGATTCACGAACCGGAGGCTCCTGCCCTTTGTCGACAAGGCCGTGGCCGCCTTCGAGAGCTCGCTCCCCGACTTCAAGGACAAGGGGGTATTCCTGGGCAATCCGGTAAGGGAAGAATTCTACGGACTCCCGGCCAAGGAGAGGGACGGGCGGCTGACGATCCTCGTCTTCGGGGGCAGCCAGGGCTCCACGTTCCTCAATCGACAGATGATCGATTCCCTGCCTCTACTGAGAGGCTCCGAAGACCGACTCCGCTTCCTTCACCAGACCGGCGAGAGGGACCGTGCCTGGGTGGAAGAGGGCTACAGAGAGCTGGGCTTCGAGGATGTGACCGTGGATTCATTTTTTTTCGACATGCCATCCTGTTTCCGGGAATCCGACCTGGTGATAAGCCGCTCCGGCGCCTCCACCATCGCCGAGCTGATCGCCTCGCGCAAGGCTTCGCTGCTGGTGCCCTTCTCCCGGGCCACCGATGACCATCAGACTCTCAATGCGAAGGAACTGGAGCAGATCGGGGGAGCCCTGCTGCTTGCGGAGAGGGAATTCACCCCCGAGGTGCTGTCCCGGCACATCAAGGAGCTCCTGGCAGACATGGGCATGATCTCGCGCATGGAGGACAACCTCACCAAGCTCCAGGTCCCTCCGGATGTGGCAGACAGGATCGCAGACCTCTGTCTGGATCTAATGGAAAGGAGGCCATGACGTGGTCAAACCCAGCAAGAAACTCAAGCACATCCACATGGTCGGCATCGGGGGGACCGGCATGAACGGCATCGCCGAGGTGCTCTTGAACCTTGGCTACCGGGTCTCAGGATCGGACATGGCCGAGAATCAATCCACCCTCAGGCTCACGGGATTGGGGGCTTTCATCAGCGTGGGCCATAAGGCCGGGCTGGTAGAGGGATCGGATGTTGTCGTCATCTCTTCCGCCATCAATGAGGACAACATCGAGGTCCAGGAGGCCCGCCGCCTGAAGATTCCTGTCATTCCCCGGGCAGAGATGCTGGCGGAACTCATGAGGCTCAAGGACGGGATCGCGGTCGCCGGATCTCACGGGAAGACCTCCACGACATCCATGATCGCCCAGGTGCTGGAGACGGCAGGGAAGGATCCCACGATCATCGTGGGAGGGCGCCTCAACACGCTCGGAGCCCATGGCAAGCTGGGAGAGGGAGACTATATCGTGGCGGAAGCGGATGAGAGCGACCGTTCCTTCCTCTATCTGTCGCCCTACATCGCCGTACTCACCAATCTGGACGCCGAACACCTGGACCAGTACCACACCGTAGACGAGATCAAGAAGACCTTCGTCAACTTCGCCAACAAGGTCCCCTTCTACTGTCCCATCATACTCTGTCTGGACGACGCCAACCTCCAGAGCTTGATCCCCGATCTGGAACGCAAGATCATCACCTACGGATTCTCCCCACAAGCCGACATCTATGCCAGCGATCCCTCATTCGAACACTTTTCGAGCACATCACAGGTACACCACCAGGGAGAACCGCTGGGCATCCTCAAGCTCAACGTTCCGGGGATGCACAGCATCTACAACGCCATGGCCGCCATGGCCGTTTGCTTGGACCTCGAGATTCCCGTGCCCAGCATCCTGGAGGGCCTGGAGAGCTACAGCGGTATCGGCCGGCGTTTCGAGCTGAAAAAAGAGGTGAACGACATCCTCATCATCGAGGATTATGCGCATCATCCCACAGAGATCAGCGCAACGCTGGAAGCGGCCAGGAAGGGGTGGAAGCGGCGTGTGGTCGGTGTATTTCAGCCCCACCGCTATTCCAGGATGTCGCTCCTGATGGATGAATTCGCCACCAGCTTCAACCAGGCGGATATCCTGATCAGCACCGAGATCTATCCGGCCGGGGAACAGCCCATCCCGGGCATCACCGGAGAAGCACTCTGTACCGAGATCCAGAAATTCGGGCACAAGGGTGTGTTTTTTGAGCCGGACCTGAAAGGGGTGGTCGAACGGGTCGCCGCACTGGCACAACCCGGGGATATCATCATCGTCATGGGAGCGGGGAGCATCTACAGGGTCATCCCCGATATCATCGAGAGACTGGAGGCGAACTAGGAACCATGGCCGTCAACCTCCATCCCCCGTTCAAGATCCGCATCGAGCCGCTCCTCGGCGAGCCCGCCCGATACCGCCGCCGCGATACCGAGATCAAGACCAAAAAGATCCAGAGGAAGTTTCGAGTGAAGATGCGGCACGCAGGATTCAGTCTGATCCTGATCGCAGGGCTCTTCCTGGGAGCCCAGCAGGGATGGCTTTTCCTGATGGGATGGGATCGCCTGAACATCGAACGCATCGAGATCCGCTGCAGCAAGCCGGGGCTCCGATCTGCGGCGGCCCGCTGGCTGGAGCAGCACGTTTCAGGGAATCTGCTGCTCCTGGATATCCGCCGGCTTCGGGGTGCGCTGGAAGCGAATTCCTGGATCCTGTCCGTCCGGGTCCGGAAGCATTTCCCCTCGATCCTCAGTGTCGAGATCCGCGAAAGGGTCCCTGCGGCGCTGTTGGGATTGCATTCCCCGATGCTCATCGACCGGGAAGGGACGGAACTGGCTCCCTCGGATCCGGACGCCGACTGGGGCCTGCCCCTGTTTATCGACAAGGACCGATTCCGGGAAGACAGGGAAGAAAAATTAGCCCGTGCCTGGTTTTTCCTGGACGCACTTTCTCCGGAAGACCGGGCAAGGATTGAGATCATCGATATCGGACATTTCACCGACACAAAGGTCATGAGGGATGATTTTCCCGCCTGGCTGCATTTCGGGAGAGGCCGATTTTCGGCCAAAATGAAGAACTTCCATGCGGAACGAGCCTATCTGGAAGGCGAGGCACCGCTGGAATACGTGGACCTGAGCCTGGTCGACAGGGTGGTGAGCAAGCCCCGAGTCGGGATCCCGGGACAGAGTCCTGCTCCGGGAAGGAGATAAAATATGCCCAAGAACGGATACATCGTCGGGATCGACATCGGCACCAAATCGGTGACCTCCATCATCGGAGAGATCACAGAAGACCGGAAGGTCGAGATCATCGGGATCGGAGTGGCCGAATCCCGGGGGCTGCGCAAGGGCGTGGTCGTCAACCTGGAAGCCACTGTAGATGCCATCAAGAAGTCCCAGGAAGAGGCGGAGCTCATGGCCGGCGTAGAGATCGACTCCGGATTCATCGGGATCTCCGGGGCCCACATCAAGAGTTTTAACAGCCGCGGAGTCATCGCCGTTTCCGGAAAAAACCGTGAGATCAGCCGAGAAGACATCAAGCGAGTGATCGACCAGTCCAAGGCCGTTTCCATTCCGCCGGACCGGGAGATCATACACATCATCCCCCAAGAGTTTGTGGTGGATGAACAGGACGGGATCAAAGATCCTTTGGGCATGAGCGGTATTAAGCTCGAGGTGAACGTACACATCGTCACGGGCGCCGTAACTTCTGTTCAGAACCTGAAAACCTGCATTGCCCGGGCCGGGATCGAGATAGAACAGATCGTCCTCAGCCAGATCGCCACATCTCACTCCATCCTGACACACGATGAGATGGAACTCGGGGTGGGCCTCATCGACATCGGCGGAGGCACCACCGAGGTGGCGATCTTCGAGCGGGGCAGCCTGTGGTACACATCCGTCATCCCCATCGGCGGCGACAACTTCACCAACGACATCGCCGTCGGGCTGAGGACGCCCATCCCGGATGCGGAGAAGATCAAGAAGAAATTCGGATGCGCGGCCGCATCGTTGATGGAAGACCAGGAGACCATCGAGGTCCCCTCCGTGGGGAGGGGGAAGAAGGCGCGAGTGCTGTCCAGGCAGCTGCTGGCGGACATCATACAACCCCGCGCTGAAGAGATCTTCCGGCTGGTGGACAACGATATCAAGCGGATGGGGTATGAGAAATCCCTCAACTCGGGGATCGTCTTCACCGGCGGCACAGCGCTGCTGGACGGACTGGAAGAGGTGGCGGAGAGTGTCTTCGATCTGCCTGTCCGGCGGGGTGATCCCGCTGGGATAGGAGGCCTTGTGGATCGTGTGAACACACCGGATTATGCCACGGCCGTGGGATTGATCGTATACGGATTCAGTCAGTGGAAGAGCAAAGGAGTATCCAAGGACAATAAGAAGACCTTTTGGTCGAAGATGAAGGATTGGCTGAAAGAAACATAATGCAAAATAACCATATCAGGAGGAAAGCATGAGTGAGGATTCACGCAGCAAACTCAAGTTTCATCTAGTGGAAGAGAAGCAGGGGGCCAAGATCAAGGTCATCGGCCTGGGGGGGGGCGGCGGCAATGCCGTGAACCGCATGATCGATGCCCAGATCGCAGGAGTGGAGTTCATCGCCGTAAACACGGATCTCCAGGCCCTGAACTCCAACAAGGCGGGGACTAAGCTCCAGATCGGGAGCCAGCTCTCCAAAGGGCTGGGCTCAGGTGGACGCCCGGACATCGGGCGGCAGGGGGCCATGGAGGACACGGAGAAACTGCTCGACCTGGTCGAGGGGGCCGACATGGTTTTCCTCACGGCCGGGCTGGGAGGCGGGACCGGGACGGGAGCGACCCCGGTGCTGGCTAACCTGGCATCAGAGCTGGATATTCTGGCCATCGCCATCGTAACGCTCCCCTTCGGTTTCGAGGGGAAGATCCGCATGAAACAGGCACTCGAGGGCCTCGATGAGCTGAAAGGGGCTGTCGACACCGTCATCTCCATACCCAACGAGAGGCTCCTGGAGACGGTGAACCTGGACACATCGATCCAGGACGCATTCCGCATGGCGGACGACATTCTGCGTCAGGCGGTCCAGGGGATCTCAGACCTCATCACGCGCCCTGGGCTCATCAACCTGGATTTTGCCGATGTTAAATCCATCATGAAGGGCATGGGAATGGCCTTCATGGGGACCGGCATCGCCTCGGGCGAGAACCGGGCTGTCGATGCCGCCCAGAAGGCGATCTCTTCACCCCTGCTGGTGGACACTTCCATCGCCGGCGCCCATGGCGTCCTGATCAACATCACCGGAAGCAAGGACATCCGGCTGCACGAGGTCTCGAAGGCCTCAGAGCTCATCCACAGTCAGGCCCACCCAGAGGCCAACATCATCTTCGGCACGGTCATCGACGAATCGCTCAAGGAGGTGGTCAAGGTCACAGTCATCGCCACCGGATTCGACAGAGTCGGCATGCAGGAGACGATCACGCCTCAGGACGTGCTGTCCCACCCGCGCCATGAGTCTCCTCCCCCGTTCCAGGTCCCTCAGAAAACTCCGCCCTATGTGTTCGAACCCAAAGGGAACGAGCCCATGTGGGACAAGATGGAGCGGCCCTCCTGGGAAAAACAGTGGGATTCGTATGAGACGCCCTCCTTCATCCGCAGGAATAAGAGTGCCGCTATGAGGAAAACCCCCCGTGGTATCGGCTGATCTGATCGTTTCCGGGTGCGGCCAGCTCATCACCTGCCGCGGTCCGGCGCCCAAGCGCAAGCAGGCGCTCCAGGACCTGGGCGTGATCGAGAGGGGCTGCATCGCTTCCCACTCGGGAGAGATCGTCTTCGTAGGCTCAGAGGAGGACCTTGAACAGAGTGTCCGCCTCGATCCGGACGGCGTCGCATTAGACGCCGGGGGCCTGCTTGGCCTACCCGGCCTTGTCGACCCACACACGCACCTCCCCTTCGGAGGGAGCCGAGAGAACGAGTTCCAGCTCCGCATTCAAGGTGCGACCTATCGTGAGCTGGCGGCCCAGGGCATGGGCATCCAGAGCACGGTGGACGCCACCCGCGGCATATCTTTAGCGGAACTCGTGGAACTCTGTTTGCAGCGGCTGGACAGCATGCTCGCACACGGCACCACCACGGTGGAAGCCAAGAGCGGCTACGGACTGAACCTGGAGGACGAGATCAAACAGCTGGAGGCCCTGCGCGAAGCGGACCGGAAACATCCGATCGACATCGTTAAGACCTTCCTCGGGGCGCACGAAGTGCCCAGGGAGTATAAAACCAGGAAAGAGGCTTACATCGACCTCCTCACTCATGCGATCCTGCCTGAGGTCAAGGCCAAAAACCTGGCTGAGTTTTTCGACGTCTTCTGCGAGGAAGGCGTGTACAGTATCGATGAGTCCCGGCGACTCATCCGGGCCGCAAAAGAGGCCGGGCTCAAGATCAAACTGCACGCGGACGAGTTTGTGCCTCTGGGCGGCGCTCAACTGGCCGTCGAGGAGGGGGCCGTATCCGCAGAGCACCTGATCGCCATCACCGACCAGGGCATCGAAGAGATGGCTCAGAGTCCCACTGCCGCCATTTTGCTTCCCGGTGTCCCATTTTTTCTCATGCAGGATAAAAAAGCCCCGGCACGCCGCCTGATCGATGCCGGTGCGGTTGTGGCGCTGGCCACAGACTTCAATCCCGGCAGCTCCATGACAGAATCCCAGATGTTTATCCTGCAGCTGGCGGTATATAGCCTCCATATGACGCTCGAAGAAGCCATCCATGCCGTGACCCTCAATGCCGCATACGGCATCGATCGACACACCGAGGTCGGAAGCCTCGAGGTCGGCAAGAGGATGGACATGGTGCTCTGCGGCGCCCCCAATTACGCATATCTGGTTTATCATTTCGGGATCAATCCCGTTGTCCATGTGATCAAGAACGGGAAGATCGTTATCCGCCACCGGCAGCGGAACAATCCGCAGTGAGCTCAGCTGCGGGCGCCGGCTTAGGACCGTGCGTCGGATTCGGCGCTGGCGGACCTCACCCGGGGGACCGGCTCAGGCCGGTCCCCTTCCTCCCCCCAACATTCTTTTACAATCCTTTACATTTCCCTGACATTCGATACAATGTATTCACCTAAAATGACTTGCAAAGGGAAACGGTAGTTGCAGGCTAGAGCTGAAGGGCGGCACACGCATCCGACCACGCACTCATGGCCGCACCACACCTCACAAACATGCAAAAAAAAGGAGAGAACATGAAAAAGCATCTTGTGCTGCGAGTATTCCTGTGTCTGGCCCTATCGCTCACCGTTTTTGTTGTAGCGGACGCCTATGCCCAGAAGCCGATGATCCGTGTGGTGAAGGAAGATGCCAGTGTCCGGCTGAATCCCAATCTCCAGGGCGAAATAATCAAAACTCCTCCCCTGGGAAGCGTATTCGAAGTGGAAGGCCGGGAAGGCGATTGGTTCGAGGTCCGGGTACGGACCGAGGTCGGCGTCATGATCACGGGCTACATCCACAAGATGTACGTCTCGGTGGAGGGGGAAGCGGCCGAGGCGCAGGAACCGGAAGTCCAGGCAGTACCCGTGAAGGTCGAAGAACAGGCACCGAAACCGGCTCCCACCCAGACCTATGAGCAGCCCAAGACAGGGGACGAGCGGCCCAAACGAGCCGAGCTCGTCTTCCGGGTGGGCTATGTGACCGGATTAGACCTTTCGGGGTCCTATCCCTATTCCAAGAGCATAAGCGCCGGCGTGTTGGAGAACGCCACGGCCTCGGGAACGATCACCTCCGAGTTTAAAAGCCCCCTGGGATTCGACGGAGCCTTCAACTTTTTCATTGCTAAGGGATTCGGAGTCCAGGTCAAGTTCGACTACAACTCCACGGTCAAGGCCTCCGATGCCAGTAAAAGCGCCTATAACATGAACTGGACCTGGTCGACGGGAGGATCCTTCAGCCGCGAGAATGAGTGGGGCGTTACGGGTGAAGTGTCTCTGTATGCCCTGAGCGGGAACGTGCTCTACAAGATCCCGACCGGAAGCATGATCGAGCCGCTGATCAGCGGCGGGGTCTCGTATTTTTCTGGAACCGCCAGCCTGGACACCACGGTTGGCTATCCCTCGACCTGGGAGTCTGAGGGATTCCGCTACATCGACTATTTCGCGGTGCCCGCCATGGTCGAGGCGTCCCTGAGCGGGATCGGATTCAACGTGGGAGGCGGGATCGACCTGGTCTTCACGCGCGGTGTAGCCCTGAACGTCGACGCCCGGTATTTCGGCCGGGGAAAGATCGAGGAACCCTGGAAAGTGACTGCGGGCACCTATCCCTCGAATATCAGCGAGGGATGGACGATCACTATTACCCAGGAGAATGCCGCAGAGTTCGCGAACCTGATCGAGCCCTACTCGATTAATCCTTCGTTCTTCAAGGTCTCGGCCGGCATCAAGATCATGTTCTAGAAATAGAGGCCGACACCGAAAAGGATGAAGATGCCGTGCCCCCCGAACTCCCGGTATTTCGAAAAAGGGATGGCCGATAATCCATTTGATCGGGCTTCTTTCCATTTGTAGTTGAACACGCCCACATAACGAAGCTCGCCGAAGTAGAACCACTTCCCGCTTTTAGACCGCGTAACCGCCCCCACCAGGCCGTGCAGGCCGAACGATGGGTCGTACTTTATGTACTCATTGCTGTTCCCCACTTCGAATGTCATCTCCGGCGCATTGTAGAGCCCGGCCCCGCCCCCGGCATAGATCTGCCAGGACTTGGGGGAGGGAAACTCATAGAGCAGCGTCAGGGTCAGTGGCACCCGGGAAAATGTGACTTTGTCGCCCTTGGACGCGAACACTCCGGAACTCTGGATTCCTACGCCGAGCTCCAGCCTGAGCTCGCGCGTGAGGTAATACCCCAGATCCAGTATGAAACTCGATCCCCCCCCCGGAGAGACTTTGACCTCATTCAAAACTTTGCCTGTTTGGGTGTTATATTTTACATACCCGGTATCGAACGTCTCAAAACCGATTCCAAATCCCAGCGTCAGTTTCAGCGAAAACTTCCGCTTCAAGGCTGAGGTCGATTGAGATGCAGTAGGGGCCGTGTCCTGCGGCCTGTCCTGCGGGGCCGCCGCCGCTTGCACGGGGTATCCCTGGGGAGCGGGTTCCTCCACAGTCTCGACATGGATCCGGTGGATGTATCCGAAGATGCCCGACGCCACCTCGACCTTGTACCACTCCCCTACCATCGCGACCGCATTCAGCTCGGTCCCCCTGTCGGCCTGCCCCATCTCCCGGCTGTCAAACACGGGTTCCTCCTTGATCTCCGCCTTCTCGGCATTGACCCGGATCTTCCTGGGCGAGTCGAAAGCGACCGCGGCGGCCACCGCTGGCTGAGCCTCTTCCGCCATGCCGACGACCTCGACCTGGCCCTGATGGATGAAGCCTGAGACCACAAAGCCGTCCGCATCGGGCGGGAGGTCGACACGGTAATATTCGCCGGACTTCGACTCCGAGGTCAGGACCGCGCCCAGCTTAACCTTGGACACAACCGTACTGTCGGACCTGGCCTCCAACAGGATCGTTGCGTCTGGCGTAATAACCCGCAGTTCGAGCTCCTCCGCGAACCCGGTCTGTATCCCACCGAAGATCCCGATCACGAATAGCAACCCAAAAATGAAGAACCTTGTGTATGGTCTGATCATGTGTCCTCCCAGAAGATGGATCCGGGGTCCTAGGGGCCGGAGATCCTGGATTGGTTTACCCACTTTATTCCTATTATAGACAGAGCCAGCGGGACGAGTGTAAAGGAAATGTAACTGAATGTCTACGAATTGCCTGCTGCATCAGGAGTGGTGAGATCGACAGCGGGCTCAGTCCAACGGTCTGATCGCTACGCGTCGGAAGTGAACCAGCTTGCCTTCTCCCCAGCTGGATCCGGGGTGGACCTGAATACCGACATGGCCTGTAGCCGGTACGCGGGGCTTGTCATCCTGAAGTTCATCGGTGAAATCCACCAGGGCGGTGCCGTTGATCCATACCTGGATGTGGGCCGGCTGTCCCTCGATCCGCACCCTCACGGTGTTGAACTCATCGGGTTTCCAGAGTTTTTCTCCTTCGGGCTTATGGACCAGGAATCCACCCCCTCCCGGGCAGTAGATGGCCCCAACCTCGCCGTCGGGACGGTAGTCGATCGTAACCTGATAGGAGAGTACATCGGGCTGAACGCGCAGAAACAAACCTGAGTCGATTGGGTAATCGGCCTTGACCTCGGCCAGGAGCTCGTAATCCCCGTAGAGGGCCTCGGTCACCAGCAGCCCTCCCTCACCCGGAGGAAATTGATCGCCCACGATGGCTCCACCGACCACCTCCCACTTTCCGGCCTCGCCGCTGTAGGAGGTCAGCTTTCGCCACCCCGACAGTGTTTCCCCGTCGAACAGGTCCACAAAATCCGATTTCTCTCCCTGGCCGGCGTTGGCCGGTTCGGATGAAGTACACATCACCAGGCACAGGAGTATCAGGCTCAAGTATCCAAGCTTCTGTTTCATGTCGTCACCTCTTCCTCACGAGGCCTGTCCTGGGGGATAGGCCTCATTTCATTGAATCCAGACGGGTCTTCCAGGGGGCTCTCCTAAGCGAGCGGCCCTACCAGATCTTCAACCTCTGTCAGGATCTCTCTGGAAGCCACAAGGTCCTTCATGCGGTTGTGATCCGGGTAGAGCGGCCTGTCCAGGTCGAGATACTCCACATAGCGTCGGATGACCTCCCGGGCCTTGCCCACCCCTTTCCCATACAGATAGGGTTTGTCTTCGATGAGTTCCCTCAGGTCCAGGGCCTGAGCCGCCGCCATGAACTCGATCCCCAGGATACCGTAGGCGTTGTCCAGGATCTGCCGGTTCTTGAGAGCCGTGTTCATGCCCATGGAAACAAAGTCTTCCTGGTCTGCGGCGGCAGGGATCGACTGGATGGAGGCCGGGACCGAGAGGATCCTCTGCTCCACGATCTGCATGTCTGCCGTGTACTGGCTCAGCATCAGGCCGGAGAACATGCCGGCGCCCTTGGTCAGGAATGGCGGGAGCCCGACACTCAGGGCCGGATTATTCAGGCGGTTCATGCGTCGCTCGGACAGCACGCTGACGAAGGTCACGGCGACACCGATCATATCCATAGGCAGCGCAATGGGCGAACCCTGGAAATTGGCGCCCGAGAGCTGGAGGTTCTCATCAGGGAAAAAGATCGGATTGTCCCCCACCCCATTGAGCTCGATCTCCACCTGCTGACGCGCCCATGAAACGGCGTCATGGGCCGTGCCTATCACCTGGGGCGTGGAGCGCATGGAATACGCATCCTGGACCTTGACCTTGAGCCGCCCCTCCGCCAGGTCACCTCCCCGGATGATCTTCTGGATCGCCAGGGAGGTCCGCACGGCCCCGGGAAAACCGCGAGCCTCGTGCAGCTTAGGCGTATAGGGCTTCATGTTGGCCTTCAGGGCCTCCAGAGACATGCAGGCCGCGATCTCGGCCTGCCTCAGCCAGCAGTCCGTGTCTACGAGCATCAAAGCGCTCATGCCCGTGATCACATTGGAACCGTTGATGGTGGCGAGCCCGTCTCTGGCCTGGAGGCCTGGGACGGGGATCCCCGCCTTTGCCAGCGCGGTTTTGCCGTCGTAGAGCTGGCCCTGATAATAGGCCTCCCCTTCCCCCAGCATGAGCAGAGCGATCTGGGACATCGGAGCCAGGTCGCCGCAGGCTCCCACCGATCCCTTGGAGCACACCATGGGGGTCACGCCCTTGTTGAGCATGTCCACCAGGGTGAGCGTGATCTCGGGTCGACAGCCAGAATTGCCGTGGGCGTGGACATTCACCCGGCCGAACATGGCTGCCCGCACCACTTCGATGGGGAATGGATCGCCGATGCCAGCAGCGTGATTGTAGATCAGGTATTTCTGAAAATCCTGTATCTGCGTATCGTCCAGCACGACCTCGGAGAACTCGCCGATCCCAGTGTTGACGCCGTACATGATCTCCCGGGCCTCGATCTTCTTCTCCAGCATGGCCCGGCATTTCTTTATCCTCTCCAATGCATCCGGATGCAGCTCCACCGTCTCCTCTCCGCGGGCCACCCTCTCCACATCCAGGATGGTGAGCCCGGAACCTCTGATAGTCAGCGTCATTGCAGAACTCCTCAAATTATGATGGATAAACGAAAGATATCATTCTACTGAATACACAGGAAAATGGGAAGCGAAGACTGAGGGGATTCTGCCCGACGGGCCCCCGCGCAGACTACGTTATTAGCAGAAAGCCGGACCAAAGGCAAGTACAGGCCTGGATCACTATCTAAGATCTATTCGTCGAAGTATCCGGTGAGATCTTCCCGGTTGAGTTTTTGCTCGAGAGCCGTCCGCACCACAGCGTGTGAGACTTTTTTGTGGACTTCTCTCTCAAGGGGATTGGGAACCAATTCTCCCTCACCCGCAGCAGAGGCGATGGCCTTGGCCGCGGCGACCAGCATCTCCCGAGTGATATCGGTCACGCCGGCATCGATGGCCCCCCGGAAGATCCCGGGAAAGCCCAGGATGTTGTTCACGGACTTGCCGTCAGCCGCAAAAATGGCGCCGGCTTTGCGGGCCTCCTCCGGTTCGATCTCGGGATTGGGATTCGAGAGTGCCAGGACGATCTGGCCGTCCCGTACCATTCCCGGCTTGATCAAGCCGGGGACGCCTGTCGTGGCGATCACCACATCGCAGGTGGCCATGATCTCTTCCAGGCTGGAGGCCTTGCCTCCCAGCTCTTCAAGGCGCCGGACAGCATCGGAGTCCAGGTCTGTCCCGAATATTGGTTGTCCGAAAAGGTGCATCAGCATCTCGGAGATGGCCATGCCGGCGGCCCCAAGCCCGATCTGACCGATCTTTGCTTGGCCGAGTTCCACGTCCGCCATCTTGGCCCCATTCAGGAGAGCGGCTGTAACCACAACAGCGGTCCCATGCTGATCATCGTGCATGACCGGGATATCAAGCCGCTCTTTCAAGCGCTTCTCGATATCGAAACAGCGGGGAGCCGATATGTCCTCCAGCTGGATGGCGCCGAAGGTGGGAGCGATGTGGGCCACGGTGTCGACGATCTCGTCCACGTCCTTGGTGTCAACCAGGATAGGTACTCCCGAGAGGCCTACCAGGGTATCCATGAGGCTCGCCTTCCCTTCCATGACGGGCATGGAAGCCTGTGGTCCGATGTCACCCAGCCCCAGGACCGCTGTCCCATCCGTCACGATGGCCACCATATGAGGGATGGAAGTGAAACGCCGCACGAGCCCGGGCTCCTTCTGGATCTTGAGGCACACATCCGCCACCCCCGGGGTGTAAACCCTCCGGAGCTGACTCAAGGTATCGATCCGGTAGCGGCTGCGGACTGCGATCTTGCCGCCCTGATGCATCTCCAGGACCTCATCCCGGACCTCGAGCAGCTCGGCGTGAGTGCAGCCGTCGACGGCCGCGATCAGCTTCTCCATATGCTCAGCGTTATCTGCAAAGACCACGAGGTCCCGGATCACGGTGCCCCGGCCCATGTGGATGGTCTTGATCTCGCCTAGAAATCCCTTGGCATCCCCGATCGTTTCCAGCAGTTTCCCCAGTTCACCGGGTTTCTGCTGCAGGCGACATCGGAATGTCCGCATCATTTTATTCTCGAACCACATTGCGAATCCCCTTCCTGTTTATTTGATTTTGAAAATATCGACCCACATTATACACGATTTCTCAACGGATTTTGATTCAAATCCCGCCGGCACATCGCTTTGTCCCTGATGACGAACCACTTTTTTTGCCCAGGCGAAGAGGGTAAAAAAAAATGCAGCCGGCATCCGGCTGCATTTATCATTGCCAAATACTAAAGGTCAGGCCAGGAGGCCTTCGAACTGGCTCACCAGCTGGTCTTTCGGTTTGAAGCCGACCACGCGGTCTTTTTCCTCACCGCTCTGGAAGATCAGCATGGAGGGGATCGCCATGATCCCATACTTGGCAGCGGTCTGCTGGTTGTCATCCGTGTTCAGTTTAACGATCTTGATCTTTCCGTTCATCTGTTCCGCGATCTCTTCCAATACAGGGGTGACCATGAGGCAGGGACCGCACCAAGGCGCCCAAAAATCGACAACGACCGGGACTTCTGCTTCCAGGACTTCTGTTTGAAAATCATTATCTGTGACTTCTTGAATACTGCTCATCGATACACTCCTTTTGTTTAATATTGCCTTTTTATTATATAAGCTTATCATTATATGTCAAGGAAAAATCATCATATTTTTCCGACCTGGAATAAAAGTGACCACGACGAAGTCGATGTGGTGAGATTTGTGCACTCGTATAGCGGGACCAGCAAATGATCCTGCTATGACAACAGCTGAGATCCTGTGGGGGGCAAGATTGCCGCAGCGACAAGGAAGTGGTTTATGAGCTGTAGTACACTACAGCGATTGGACCACGACGAAGTCGATGTGGTGAGATTGCCCCCCACAGGATCTCAGCTAGTAGTGTTTGTCGAGGATGCGGTACTGTACAGCCTCCCCCACATGCATGTCACCGAGCTCTTCAGTCCCCTCCAGGTCGGCGATGGTCCGGGCGACCTTGAGGACGCGGTGAAACGCCCGCGCGCTGAATCCCAGCTTATCCACTGCAGCCTGCAGCAGCTTTCGGGTGGTCCCCGACACGGAACAGAACCTCTTTACCTCCCGGTTCCGCATCTGGGCATTACACAGGAGGCCTGCCTCCCGCAGCCTCTCCAGTTGCCTCAGGCGGGCTTTCATGACCCGCCTCCTGATATCCTGTGAGGTCTCAGATCTCTTGCTGCCGAGAATCTCACGGAACTCCACTCGAGGCACCTCGATCTGAATGTCGATACGGTCCATCAACGGCCGGGAGAGTTTGGCATAGTACTGGAATCTCTGATGATCAGTACACTCCACTGGCGAGGAAGACAGCCCGGCATAGGCATCCTCGCAGGGATTCATGGCTGCCACCAGCATGAATCGGCAGGGATACGTCACGGACATGGATGTCCGCGTGATGCTGACGGAACCATCCTCCAGGGGTTGACGCAGCCCCTCCAGGGCCTCCTTGCGGAATTCCGGAAGCTCATCCAGGAACAGCACGCCTCTGTGAGCGAGGCTCACCTCACCTGGCCGGGGAACCAGCCCGCCGCCCACCATCCCGGCCGGAGAGATCGTGTGGTGGGGGCTGCGGAAAGGCCTCCGCGCCACAGCACCCCCCCTCCCTTTGAGCAGGCCGGATGCGCTGTAGATGCGTGTAACCTCCAGGATCTCCTCAAAGATCATGGGTGGAAGTATGGAGGGCAGCCGCCGAGCCAGCATGGTCTTGCCGGCGCCCGGGGGGCCGATCATCAGGAGATTGTGTCCTCCTGCTGCCGCGACCTCAATTGCTCGCTTGGCATGCTGTTGGCCCTGGATCTCGGAAAAATCCACATCCCACTCTTCCGGGGGCAAAATATCTTCTTCGCGGAATCCGACGGCAGGCAGCGAGTGAGGTGCATTCAGGAGCTGTATCACTTCCCCCAGGTCGTGCAGGGCAAATATCTCCAACTCCCGGACCAATGCCGCCTCCCGTGCGTTCTCCCGGGGCAGCACGATCCCCTCAAAGCCCTTATCCCTGGCCAGTACCGTTGAGGCCAGAAGCCCCTTTCCCGGCTTCAGCCGCCCGTCCAGGGCCAGCTCTCCGGTGAACAGGTAGCTTTGAAGGCGTTCAGCCGGGAAGGCCTCCAGGTGAGCCAGGATCCCCAGAGCGATGGGGAGGTCATAGGACGAACCTTCCTTGCGCCGGTCAGCAGGTGCCAGGTTCACAACGATCCGTAAGCGCGCCGGACTGTAGCCGCAGTTCTTGAGAGCAGCCCTGACACGCTCCTTGCTCTCACGCACGGCTGTATCCGGCAGCCCCACGATGACGAACTGCGGGATCCCGCAGTTGATATCCACCTCCACCTCGACCAGGTAGGCATCGATCCCGGCGAGCGAGGCACTTCCGATCTTGAACAGCATAATGTTCCTGTTCAAAGGGACGAACGAATGCCCGTCTTTTTTTCACGAACTGGATTTGGGTCAGAGTTGTTTTTAAGACTTGCCGCCGAATTCCCGGGCCAGCTTCTCGACTTCTTTCTCGATGTCGGTCTGATTGCTGAATTTGATCTTTGTCATGCGGACCGGAGTTCCCTTCTCCTCGGTAACAAACTCGAGGTCATCCTTGGCTTTTGAATCCTTCGCCTCCTCGGCGGGTGGCGGGGGTTCCTTCGGAGCCGCGCTCTCAGAGGCGGGCACCTGCGGTTCGGCAGCGGCCTGAGCGGCGGGCAGTTCTTCCGTGGGAGGATCCTGCTGCACCGGTACCGGTTCCTCTCCGGCCTCGGCTTCGATCGGCTCGGGCACGTTTATTTCAGCAAGCTCGAGGTTTTCCAACGCCATTGGATCCGCTTTCTTGGGCTCTTCCGGGGTTTCTGCCTTCTCAGCATCCGGCTCCGCCTTTTCCCCGAAAACCTTTTCCTTGACATGAGGGATAGTGAGCTTGGCGATCTCTTTGAGCGTTTCGAAAACCCCGATGCCGTTTATCGCCGAGGCTTCCACATAGGGAAGTTTCAGGGGATTGAGCAGGCTGTTGAAGGTCTCTACAGGGATGAGGTTGTCCAGATCACGTTTGTTGAACTGGAAGATGAGGGGGATGAAGTTCAGATCGACATTGAACTCCAACAGGTTTTTGCGGAGACCGTCGAAGTTCTCGAGGTTGGCATCCAACAGCGGAATTTGAGAATCCGCCACAAAGACAATCCCGTCCGCTCCCTTGAGCACGCTCTTGCGTGAGGCTCCGTAGAAAACCTGGCCCGGGACCGTCATCAGCTGGAAATGGATCTGGAAGTCTCGGATCATTCCGGCCTTGATGGGCAGGAGATCGAAGAACAGGGTTCTTTCGATGGGGGTTTCCAGGCACAGCAGATCCCCTCGGGATCCATCGTCCAGTTTGCTGTAGATATAACGAAGATTCGTGGTCTTCCCGCTCAATCCGGGGCCGTAGTATACGACCTTGATCGCAATGGTTTTGGTGGTGTAATTTACGAACGCCATGATTCCCTTACTTTCTTAATTAACACAATCCATGTTCCAGAGTCAACAAGACAGCAGTCCCGAGGCTCATGCAGAACACATGCGCCTCTGCTCACGCCGCACCCTCTTCAGACATAAGGTGTACAAAGATCCGTTCATATTTGTCTATGATCCGAGGCCAGGAATAATTATCCCTGACATACTGTAATCCGTTCTTTCCCAGGGCATCACACAGGCGGCCGTCAGCCAGCAGGACAGCTGCGGCGGAACCGAATTCGGATGCGTCGCTATACCAGAGCCCGCAGCTTCCCTGGACGCAGTGCTGCCTGAGCGGTTCTGTCTGTCCCTGGACCAGGATCGGGGTCTGCACCGCAAGTGACTCCAGGGCCGCCATGCAAAGGCTTTCCAGATGAGACGGATGGACGGTCGCGGAGGCAGCGGCCATGGCCGCGTTTTTCTCCTCGGGGGAAACAAATCCGAGGTATCGGATCCGGGAGTGGGCCGGAATGTCCATCAACTGCTTGCCGATCAGAACCAGGTCCAAATCCGGCTGAGTGTGGGCCAGCGGCATGAAGTAATCAATCAGCTCGGCGCAGCCCTTTCCGGGTTCGATGCGTCCCGCATACAGGAGGAACGGCCCGGAGATCCCGTGTGTGTCCCGGAAGGACCGCTCGTCGATCGCCTCGGGAATCTCGACTCCCACACCCACGATATCCTGGTATTTCCCTGAAAAATCAAAACTCCGGGCAAGCATGTCCCTCTCCGCGACCGTGTTGAACACAAAGGCGTTCGGAGAGGCAAACACATCCCGCATCATGTCCAGGTACAAAGCGGGCTCGTCATGGGCTGTGGGCACCAGTGCCTTGCGCCCGGGAATACGCTTGAGCCCCCAGTAGGTGTTGTAATAGAGATAGGTGAAAAAAACGAATACGTCATGGGCGGAACGCTCCTGTTCCAGAGCTTCCAGAAGAGCCAGGCAGCAGGGGCCCTGTCGGTCCATCCAGTCTTTTTCATCCTCAGGTGAGTGGGGATTGGTGAAGATCCAGTCGGAATACCGGTTGAAATCTTCGATATCCCTTTCTTTATCAACGGGATAGCGCTTGACTACCACGCCGTTCAGCAGGGTCTCTCCGGGGGGGAATTCGTTCCGCCAGCTGACATAATCCTTGGCGGTAGTGGTATATACGGTGCAGTCGTAGCCCGCCGCCGCCAGCCGCTCCGCCACCTGGCGGCAGTGCAGCTCCGAGCCGCCCATGACTTCCTTGCCGTATCGTTGCACGACGAATGCGATCTTCATTGGTGCCTATGGTGGTTTGTGCCCTTTAGTGATCTCACAAATCTATCAGGCATAGATTTAGTCGTTCCCTCCGGTGAAAAATGAGAGGTTTTTTAGCAGGATCTGCTCCAGATCCTGCTCCTGGTATTCCCGGAGCCGTGCTCTCTGTCCCGCGATGATCTTTTTTTTCAAATTTTCATCCCGTGCCACGACCTGGATCAGCTCCGCCACCCGTTCCACAGGCTTGGTCTTCAACAGAACCCCAGAGCCTCCCAGGGTGAACGGAACAGCAGTGCAGTCATAGGCGAGGATGGGGAGATCGAACACCATGCTCTCGATAAAGGGCAAGCCGAATCCCTCGTGTTCGCTCAGGCTCAGGAAGACATCGGAGGACTGATAGAGGGCGTACATCTCCTCGTCGGGAATATGGCCGGTGAAACAGATCTCCTCGGGCTTGAGATAGAACTCGTCCGCCAGACTGATCAGGGAGTCGTAGTAGGGAGGTAGAGACGATGTCTTGCCGACGATGATCAGGCGCACCAAGGGAGAGATGTACTTTTTGAAGTAGAAGACCACCTTGATAAGCTCATCGATCCGCTTGTTGGGAACGATCCGGCCTACAAACAGGATGTTGACCCAGTCGTCCCGAAACAGCTCGGATACGAACCGGTTTGCCGGCTTCCGGTATTTTGAGAAATCCACGAACAGGGGGAGGACCTCGCTGCGCGAATAACCGGCCGCTTCCAGCTCCCTGCGGTTGTACTCGGAATCTGCCAGACCCATGTCCGTGGCTGCGGACAGGGAACGGAGTTCGTCCCTCCCCAGGCGGGAAATACGCGCCATTTCCTTGGAGTAGGGCGCGAAAAAGTGCTCGGGAGTGATGTTGTGGTACAGGAGAATCTTGCGGCTGGCGAGGCGGGCAAAGGCCGGGGTCAGCGGCGATGGCAGCGCGAAGTGCATGAGAGTCACATCTTCGGGCCCGGGGTTTGGGAACGCCTCGAAGGGCCGGCTGTCCTCCTCCAGGCCCGGATCCCGATCCAGACAGTAGATCTCGGAGCTGAATCCCTGCTTCCGCAAGAATCCCTTCATGTGGAATGCGGTGTCGCCGATGGCATCGCCGCGGTGAAAGGCCGGGACCAGCTGGTCGATCCTCATGTCTGCCCCACCTGCTCGATGTGTTCCATCAGGATTCGTACGATGTTGTCTCGGTCATACCTCTTCAGGGCGGTCTCCTGTGAGGAAAGGACGCGCTGGCGGAGTCCGGTGTCTTTCCGCAGCCTGTCCATGAGGGACGCTGTCTTGAAGAGGTCCTTCTCCCTGAGGAGGATCCCTCCTCCGTTCAAGGTCTCCTCCACGGCTCCTGCTGCATAGGCGACCACGGGGAGGCCCTTGTGGAACGCCTCCAGGAGCGGGACGCCGAATCCCTCGTGTTCGCTCATGCTCAGATAGACGTCGGCGAGATCATAATACGCTACCAGCTCGGGAAAGCGGATGTGCCCGGTAAAATGGACATCCCGCAGCTCGAGATCTACAACGAGCTGCTGCAGACCCGCGAGATAGCGCTCCATGCCCCGGTGGTCGCCAGCAAGGATGAGACGGGAATCGGGATCGAAGTATTTCTTGTAGAAATGAAAGCACTTGATGATGTCCTCAAACCTCTTGTTGGGGATGACCCTGCCCACGAACAGTATGGTCCGCTTGGGCTCGCTGAACATCTCTCTGACGACCGTATCGCCCGGTTGATCGAATTTGGCCAGGTCCAGCATGAGCGGCAGGACCCCGGTCCGAGGGTATCCCTCTCTCTCGAGTTCCTGCCGGTTGAATTCAGAATCGCCCAGGGCCAGGTGGGTTTTTTCCTTAAACAGTTTCAGCTCCAGCCGCCCCTTGTAGCACTCCCGGGCCAGGATCCTGTGGTGATCCAGGAAAAAGGCGTGCGGTGTGATGTTGTGATAGATCATGATCTTCCGGTCTTCAATACGGAAGAAGAGCTTGGACACGGGAGAGCCGATAGAGAAATGGAATATCACGACATTGTCCGGCCGGCTGAAGCGCCGGTATTCTCGGTAGTCGTGGATATGCCTCGCCATACGCGGATCATGGAAACGGACAAAGATCTCGGAGTGGATCCCCTGTTCCTGCAGGGCGGAGCGGATTTCCATCATCTCATTGGAGATGGCATCTCCGTAGGTGAGCGAAGTCGCGAACTGGTGTACTTCCATCTCTAGTTCTCCGACACCCTCTGCACCAGATCAAGGTATTTGCCCTCTATGGCTTCCCAAGTGTAATTCTCATTGAAGTAGCGGCGCCCATGTGTTCCCATGGACTGTCTGAGCCTCCCGTCGTCCAGAAGCAGCTGCAGGGCATCCCGATACTCTTCATAGTTACCATAGTACAGCCCCGCGCTGCTGCGGCGGACCTGGCCGCGCAGAACCTCACAGCGGGCATTTGCCAGAACGGGTTTCCCCAGAGCCCAGGCTTCCAGGGTCACCATGGAGAGGCTCTCATAGAATGACGGCATGCACAGCACCTGAGCCCCCTGCAGGGCGGCGAACTTGTCATCCTCGGGAAGGAACCCCAGATAGACGATATCCGGATGTAGCGGGACCTTGATGACGCTGCTTCCCACCAGCACCAGGCGGATACCGGAACCGGTCTCCTGCTTGAAGCGCAGGAAGAATTCGAAGAGCTCCGGGCACCCCTTGTTTTCATCGATGCGGCCGATGTATATGAGGTAATCGCCCTCCAGTCCATAGGAACGGCGGAAGTCTAACTCGGAATAGGTCTCCGGGAGCTCCGTGCCCACGCCGACGACCTCGCCGGGAATATGATCATTCCCGGACAGCGTCTGGATCATGTCGCGTTCCTCCACCGAATTATAGACAAAAGCGCGCGGTGTTCTGAACAACTCCTTGAACAGATGGAACTGGATGACGGCATCGCGTTCGGCCGTGGGGACCAGGATGCTCTTTCTGGGGACGGCCTGTATACCCCAGTAGGAATGATAGTACCGGTAGCTGAAGAACACGAATAAGTCGTAATCTCCCGAGTGCTGGTGGATGTGATCGATGAGCTCTGGCGAATACGGCCCCTCCTCCTTCAACCACTCCAATTCATCCCGATGGGTATGTTCGCTCTCGAAGATGTGTCTCTGGAGCTTTCCAAATCGCTCCGGATCGCGGGTCCGGGCCACTGGGAAGCGCCGCACCTGGACGCCGTTGATTTCCTCCAGGTTTGAGGGATAGTGATCCTTCCAGGTGATGTAGTCCCGCGCCTTGGTGGTCAGCACATGGACCTCCCAATGCTTCCGCATGTGCTCGGCCACCCAGCGGCAGTGCAGCTCCGCACCGCCGTTGATGTCCAGGCCGTAGCGCTGGACGACAAACGCAACCTTCATTTCACGATCTGCTGCTCGAGGGCCTTTTCCCTGTTCCGCAGGAATTCGAAATCCTTCTCCAAAATCCTGGCCTTGACCTTGATGTCCTCCTCTTCTATCTTCAGCTTGCTCAGCTCCACAACCATGTTGTGCGAGAGGCTGTGGAGGAGCTTGATGTATTCTTTGGCATTTGCCAAGGTACGGCCCATCTCATCGAACGCCTTGTCCATGCGCTGGTTAGCGGCATCGTTGAATCCATCGATTTTCTGGTCCAGCTTGTCGGAGGAGCTATAGAGTTCCTGGGTCACGGCATCCAGGGTTTGCTCGAATTTCTGGTTGAGAAAATCCAGTCTCTGGTTGGTGAAGTCGAGGCGGTGAACGGATTCCCGGAGCTCATGATGGACAGGAAGGATCAGGAGCTTGATGAGAGGAGCCAGGGGACGCATGAGCTTCAGCAACAGCTTTTTAGATCCAGACAGGGCGAGCGGTTCATAATTAGGAGCGGAAAGGTTCGGCAATGAAAGCTCGGGCCCGTCCTCAGCAGGCTCCTGGGCCACCGCCTCAGGAGAGGGCATGTGGATCCCCTCCTGGATCTGGCGCATGATGTCCTCTACGTCGGGATCGTCATAATCGATGTTGAGAGCGGGCCGCCCCCCCTTCGCTTCTTTCATTTTTTCGTCATCGGCCATGGCTTTCTCCCCTCACCCGTCACTTTTTCTCTCTGAACAGGTGGTTATCATAAACACTCTGCACATCCTGGATGTCGAGCTGAGGGCGCAGCTTCATCTCGACGATCTCCCGGATCTCACGTTGGGTGAGCAGCCCGTCTTCGATGCGGCGGGCGACGGCCTCGTCGATCTCCTTCTCGATCCGCTCCTGCTCCTCTGGATTCAAGCCCTTGATCTCCAGAAATTTTTTCATCTCTGCCTCCGTCACCGAATATACCCCAGGGCCTTGAGCTGATCGCGCACGCTCTGGTCGATCCGGGCCTTTCGGGTCTGTGCCTTCTGGGCCCCTGCATAGAAGTCATTGATCCAGCGCAATATGTCGTTGGCCAGGCTCGGCTGCCTGCTGGCGATGCTGCCGCGCTCAAGAGGATCGTCTGTCAGATCGAAAAGCTCTGCCGGCCCATGTTGGGGCGGATCGAAGCGGAAAAACTCCAGGTCCTCAACCGAATAGGCCTCGTTGAGGATCATCTTGATCCGGCCCCGGTTAGTGGCGATCTTCTGTGGGACATGGGAACCCAGCACATTGCTGCCGATATCAGCCAGGAACATCCGGTCCGCCGTCTCTTTCCCCTCGATGACCGGGACCAGGCTCCTCCCGTCCCATGCGCGGCCGGAAGAATCCCAGCCCAACACGTCCATCAGTGTCGGCATGACGTCCACCAGCGACACGATCGTCTCCGGAGCCGTCCCCCTGTGTTCGGACCCCGGAAGTTTCACGACCAGGGGTACCCTCAGCAGCTCATCATACAGGCTCTGACCGTGTCCCCACGCCCCATGATCAAAAAATTCCTCCCCATGATCGCTGAGGAACACGATCAGGGTCCTGTCATACAGTCCCTGGGTCTTCAGCTGGGCGAGCAGGGGTGCGATGAGCCGGTCGTCCACATACCTGATCTCCCCGTCATACAGGTCGATGAGGTTGCGGCGCTCCGCCTCGGGCAGGGGACGGTACAGGTTTTCCTTGCCCCCCAGGTGGTTGAAGAGGTCGGCATGGCCGAAGAGGGAATCATCATCGAGATACATGACCTTGTAGGGGGGCGGGCAGGCATACGGGCTGTGGGGCTGATATGTGTGCAGGAACAGGAAAAAACGGCGCTCCACATGGCGGTCGATCCACTTGGATACAGACCGGAACACGCGGTCTGCAGAATCCTGATGAAACACGCCGCCCGCACTCACATCATAGGTATCGAAGCCCTTGGAAAATCCATAGGCGGGACTCACGAAGCCGCCCCCGGTGAAGGCAGCACAGGAGTATCCCTCGCTGTGGAACATCTCGGCCAGGGTGACCAGCTCCGGATCCATCCGCTCGTCGTCATGGTAGACCTGATGATGGACTCCATGCAGGGAAGTCATGAGCGACACGTGAGAAGGAAGCGTCCAGGAGGACGAAGCATAGGCATTGGCAAAGCGGATCCCGTCTTCAGCCAGGGCATCCAGGTTGGGGCTGGTGTCCCGCTCATAACCGTAGCACCCCAGATGGTCGGCCCTGAGCGTGTCGACGGAGATCAAAATCACGTTGACGCCGGATGGATCCCTCTTGAAAAGAACCGGGTTGGCCCAGAAGGCTGGTGCGGTCCCCTCTCCCATGGTGACAAAGGACAGGCGGGCCTCGCGGAGTTCATAAGGGAGCTCTATCCGGTGCCTGGAAAAGGACCCTCCCGAGCCTTCGGATGCCCCGGGTGCGGCCAGAAACTTCTGAAAAAGCGTCCTCTTCCGGCCCTGGGACTCCAACTCAACGCGAAAGTCTACACCGGACTCGGATTCCTCATCGGCCCCGGCCGGGCTTTCCCGTAAGGAATCTTCAGCGATCCCCACAGCGAATTCAAGCTCGGAGGCCGCCGTGAGATCCACCGTGAATGTGTATTCGGATCCTGCAGGGGCGAAGAGGATCCTGCGGTCCGTGCCCCCCAGGCGGAGCCTCCGCTTCAGGCCCAGGGGATTGTGCGAGACGCCGGCCTCCTCCAGGATATTGGACTGCTGGGGATACGGGGGGGGATCACTCCCCTCGACTGGTTCGGCCGCGCCCCGCAGGGGGGACCGCACGATGTGGTCATCCGTCAGGATGTCGATAAAACTGACAGGATCCAGCGGTTCCGGTGTCCTCCCCCGGCAGCCGGCCAGGAACAGAATGCAGACCAGGAATCCAGTCATTACTCGCTTGCCTGTCATCCTCTCTACCTCAATTGGGCATTGTAGTCTATTTGGTGTAGCGGTTCAATCCTGTGACACGGATTGCACTTTGCAGGCGTCTTGTATAATATCCCCATAGCATCATCGACAAATCATGATGGTGAGGAGACACCATGGACTTAAGGAAAAGAATCCGGGTCGGCGTCATCGGCGGAGCGGCCCCGGAAGCGCGGTTCCGTGAGATGGCGTTCGAGGTCGGCCGCCTCATCGCTGAGAAGGAAGCCATCCTGGTCTGCGGAGGGCTGGGTGGAGTCATGGATTCTGCAGCCCGCGGTGCCAAGCAGGCCGGGGGGATGACGGTCGGGATCCTGCCCGGCGGATCACCCAAAGATGCCAACCCCCACATCGACATCGCCGTGGCCACGGGAATGGGCTACTCCCGAAACAACCTGGTGGTCATGAACTCGGACGTCCTCATCGCCGTAAACGGCTCCTTCGGCACACTCTCTGAGATCGCCTATGCCAGGGTTCACGAGAAGAAAGTGGTGGGCCTGGGGACCTGGGAGATCGAAGGCGTCGTCCAGGTCGAGTCTCCGCAGCAGGCAGTGGATCAGGCCTTCAAGGAGTTTTTCCCCCTGCTCCGCTGAAACGCAGAGGGGATTGCTCCTGTCGGGAACGCACGGCAATGAAGCAGAACTACAAGATCGTCCTGAGCTATGATGGGACAGACTATTGTGGGTGGCAGATACAGCCCCGGAAAAAAACCATCCAGGGAACACTGGAGGACGCGCTCTTCCGGTTCCGCACGTGCCGCATCCCGGTCATGGGGGCCGGGCGGACCGACTCGGGAGTGCACGCTTTGGGTCAAGTAGCAAACTTCCAGGCTGAGCTCGACCTGGGTGACGCCGAGCTGCTCCAGGCTCTGAACGGCCAACTCCCCGACGACATCCGCGTCCTGTCGCTCGAGCGTGCAGCGGACATCTTCCATGCCCGGAAGTCGGCACGCTCTAAGGTCTACCGCTACCGGATCGTGAATGCGCGGCAGATCAGTCCCTTTGACATGCGCTTCGCTCTGCACTGGCCTGGAGCTCTGGATTTGCATCAAATGCGTGCCGCCGCTCGTCTTTTCATCCGGGAGGCAGACTTCTCCACCTTCTCCTCCAACCGGCTGCGGCATCCGGTTCGCAAAGTCACCCGCTCGCAGGTCCGGATGTCCCAAGGCGAGATCACATACACGGTCGAGGCCAGCGGCTTCCTCCAGTACATGGTCCGGACCATGGTGGGAACCCTGCTCGAGGTGGGCAAGGGAAAGGTGGAACCGGCAGGTCTAGAAGAGCTTTTCGAGCAGAAAAAACGCTCCCGAGAAACTCCCACCGCCCCGGCCAAGGGGCTCTGTCTCCTGAAGGTCGATTACTGATACCGAAACTGGAGGCGGATCCGGTTGTCATCCCTCCTGGGTGGGGCTGAAGTGCCGGATCATGACCATCGCATCTTCCGGCGGATCCTGATAATACCCCTGCCGCATCCCCAACAGAGTGAATCCGAATTTTTGATACAGGATCACAGCGGGAGTGTTGGACGGGCGGACCTCGAGCACTACGTGGCGGGCTCCCATGGTCCGGATGATGCCGAGGGTCTCCTTCAGCATCGACTCCCCAACGCGGAGACCGCGGAAATCCGGATGGAGAGCGAAGTTGCTGATCTGGGCCGCATCAGCCATATACCAGAAGATGATGTAGCCGACAATCCGCTCATGGGGTCTCTGCACGATGACATTGGGAAAGGAGATGTGCAGGTTCTCGATCTCCCCCCGAAAGGATGACTCCTTCCAGGGATTCGGAAAAGAGAGCCTTTCTATCTCCAGGATGAAGGGGAGGTCACGCTCCTGCATGCGGCGCAGATAGAAGGAGGAGGGGGGCAGCACAGCCTTACCGATGGCCTTCCTCCGCCTGCGATTTCCTGAAGTACAGCGGTTCGAGCTGAAAACTGTCCAGGCCATGACCGGCCTTCAGCCGTTCATACCCGAGGAGGCCGACTTCGTAGCCGACATACCGCGAGCGGCGTGAGAGGCGGGCCTTGTCCTTGAAATAGTCCGAGATCCTGTCCCGGTAAACGGGAACTCCGCTCCCGATAAAGGTGACGATCCGGTGTGCAGGAACACGGAAAAACAACGAGTCGGGCGTATATAATCCCTGGGGGATGATCTCCTGCAGGTCACCGGCTCGGGCTTCGAACAGGGCGGAATACACTTCGCTCTTCTTCGCATCGATGAGAGGGCAGAGCAGCCGCGCCTGCGACTGCTTGATCTTATACGCCAGGGCTTCAAGGTTGGAGACCGCGGCGATGGGCCTGTTGGCTGAGAATGCCAGGGCTTTGACCGTACTCATGCCGATGCGGATCCCCGTGAACGAACCGGGTCCCACGGCCAGGGCAAACCCATCCAGTTGGGGCAGGCCTATGCCCAGGGACTTCAACAGCAGATCGACGGCCGGGAGCAGCCGCTCCGAATGAGTTTGGGGAGAATCCAGGTTGATCTCAGCCAGAAGGCGCCGGTCCCGCAGGATCGCGACCGATCCGGCTGGAGTGTTGGTGTCGACGGCCAGTATGAGCATTATCTATCCCCCGCTCCCATCGTGGGCGTAGGCGAATAGCCCACCGGCAAGCCAGATGTCGTGCTGAACACCGCTCATGGGGCTGAGCGAAAAACGCGAATCCCGAGTCAGGTTTCGGCCCTCTCCAGAGATCAAGTCGACTCTGACCGAATCACCGGTCTGCAGCAGGCCCTGTGCGACCTGGGCCGTCAGATCTGTGCCGTCGAGGACAGGCAGCCCGGAGTTGACGGCATTGCGGAAATATATGGCCCCAAAAGAAGGGGCCGCGATGAGGCTCACCCCCAGTGCGATGAAACAGTCCACGGCCTGCTGACGGGACGAGCCCGCCCCGAAATTCCTGCCGGCAAAGAGGATGTCACCCTCTCGCGCTTCGCCCGGGAAGTGCTTCCAGCCTTCCAGATTTCCCAGAGCAAAAGGGCCCATTTCGCTCAGTTCGGTGATGTGGAGGTGAGCATTGTGGAAGATCTGATCCGTATCGATGTCTTCTATGAGCCCCCCGCTGCCGCCGGTCAGGACCCAGATCCTGCCCTCCAGCTCAGCGCTCAGGTTCATGAGAATTCCTCCGGTGATGTGATACGTCCCGTGAGGCAGGATGCTGCCACGACCTCGGGGCCGGTCAGATAGGTGCGGCCCTTGCCCTGCTTCCCCTCGAAATTCCGGTTGCCCGTGCTGATCTGCACCTCGTTTCGTCCGGTGAGGCCGACGTGGCCTTCGGCGCATCCACCGCAGCCGGGATTGCTGATCACGGCGCCTGCGGCGAACAGATCCTGCAGCAGCCCCGACTCCAGCATTTCGCTGTATACCCGCCTGGTGGCCGGGACCACCTTGAGAGTGACGCCATCCTTGATTTTCCGGCCCTTGAGGATGCGGCCTGCTGCCTGCAGGTCCTCGAACCGACCGTTGGTGCAGGAGCCGATGAAGCCCGTATCTATCGAAACATCCCGGAGGCTCCGGACCGCTTCCACATTGGTGGGCAGGTGGGGGGCTGCAACCAGGGAAGGGATGTCTCGGATCTCGATTTCCAGTACTTGGGCATACCCCGCGTCGGGATCTGACTGGGGATGACTGAAGGGATCGCTGGTCAAGGTCTCCATCTCGAGTGCTGCCCGCTCATTCCATTCGGGGATAAAACCAATGATCCCCGCCATCTCCGTAACCATGCTGCACAGGGTGATGCGTCCCGCGAGGGAAAGCTCACGAACCGGCTCGCCGTAGAACTCCACAGCCCGGAGCGCCGCAGACTTGGTTCCCAGCTCCCCGAGCAGGAAAAGTGTCAGGTCCTTGGCGGAAGCGGCCCCCGCCTTCCCCTTGAGCACGACCTTGAGTGTCTCGGGCACCTGGAACCAGCTGCGGCCGGTCTTGAAGCCGAATGTGATATCCACATCGCCCATGCCCTGCCCGAAGCACCCGACAGCACCCAGGATATTGAGGTGGCTGTCCGTGCCCACGACCGTGCCGCCTGAGTGGGCAAGGCCGGCCTCGATCAGGACGTGGGAGCCGATCCCTTCGTCCACGTCGAACACGCGTATTCCCTGCCTGCGGGCAAACTCCCGGCAGATCTGCTGGTTGTCGGCGTATTTCAAGGAACAGGCGGGCACGCACAGATCAAAGGTGAAGAAGGTCCTGGCAGGATCGTCGACCGGGCCCTGCCCGTATTCGGATTCGAAATTCTTGACCACGTTGGGCCCGCCGAAGTCACGCGCTGAACGGACATCGAGATCCATCCACACGATCTTCCCCGGCGCCACCACATCCCCGGTGTGCGCCTGTATGATCTTTTCGATAATGGTTAGGCCCATGCGAGCTCAATCCAGGTGAGCGGCCACGGCCTGAGCCACGTCCAGCGTGGTCGCCGTCCCGCCCAAATCGTAGGTCCGGACCTTCCCCTCGGCGATCACAGCTGCGATGGCTGCTTCCAACCTGAGGGCATCCGCATCCTCCCCCAGCCAGTCGAACATCATCTTGACAGCCAGGAGCATGGCTATGGGATTGACCTTGTACATTCCGGTGTACTTGGGTGCGGAGCCGTGCGTGGGCTCGAACACCGCGTACTCATCCCCGATGTTGCCGCTGCAGGCAAAGCCCAGGCCGCCGACCAGCTGGGCCGCCAGGTCGGAGATGATGTCGCCGAAGAGATTTTCCGCCACCAGCACCGCATAGTCCTGCGGATTCTTGACCAGCCACATGGACATGGCATCCACGTTGGCCTCCCAGAA
>CBESWG010000010.1:0-96410 GCA_965533275.1 uncultured bacterium | reverse complement strand
TCGGTTATGAAAAGCAGGGGCTCGTTTGCCCCTCAATCTCAGATTCAGTTGACAAACTAGCCCAATCGGGGGCAAATTGAGCAAGATCATGATGTTTTCTACAGGACAGAAATTCGATCGGGTTGACCGCCTTGAACTTTTTATATCAAGTATTCTGCGGCTGACCCTCCTTTTCGCAGCGGTGTACGCCGTCATCACCGGCAGGTGGTCGGATCTCTTCATGATCCTCTTAACTCTATCCCTTACTTTTCTTCCTGCCGTGGTAGGGAGAAGTCTGCGCATTTCCCTCCCTATGGAATTCGAGTTTATCTTTGTGATCTTTATTTATGCAGCAATTTTTCTGGGGTCAGTTCATGGATATTATACCCAGATCTGGTGGTGGGACATCTTCCTGCATTCTTTATCAAGTGTTAATCTGGGTTTTGTTGCTTTTATCATTCTTTATGTCATATATCGGTCCAAGCACATCACCGCCAGCCCTTTCCTGATCGTCTTGTTTTCCTTCTGCTTTGCCATGGCCATCGGCGCGCTCTGGGAAATCTATGAGTTCGCTATGGACTCCATTTTTGGGTTGAATATGCAGAAATCCGGCCTGGTCGACACCATGTGGGACCTGGTTGTGGATGCGGGAGGCGCCTTTGTTGCCTCTCTAATTGGATATTTTTATGTAAAGCACGACCAGGGTTCCCTCATCAAAAGAATCCTCAAAAAGTTCCTGGATAAAAATCCCCGGCTTCGCTCCAACATCTGAGTTAAAAACAAACTGTACAGAATTCGGTTGAAACGAAACATAATCACTTTTTCAGAAAGAATCACCACAAATCATATCCTGAATATCTATGCCCATCCATTTTTTATACTGATCCGTATCTACCTTTCCTTGGGAGTAGGCTTTATGCCAGCCTTCAGGCACTGGCATCTCGCTGTAAAGGCGCTGCCTCCAGGCCTCAAGTGGAAGGCGTCTGCATCCCATATAATCGGCAGCACAGAAGATTCTGTGTCCAGCTGAGGCTGATAGGTCATCTAAAAAACGATAGCCCTCTTCGCTCCGTAGCATATGGTGATCTAGAATCAAAGTGGAAATTTCTCGGGCTATAAGCAAAGCATTTTCGCGAGCTCGCTTCCGTTTCTGCGATGAAAGATGTCGAAGATATAAGGGTGGCCCTGAAGCAAGAACAATATTGGGCTTCCAGGCTAATATTTGTTCTATGGAGGCATTGTTCAAGAGCTGGATATCTGACAGACATACTTCCCCACAGCGATTTGAAAAGGGTGAGGGAGCAGGTTATGTCGTTGATAACCCAAGGCTACTCCGGGATCGATGATGATATTGCGGTCATGAATTTCCACAGCACAAGATAATCCGCGAACTCCCAGTGATTCCGTTCCCAAGATTTTAATTTTCATGCGCGATATTCTGAATTCTAATAGATACAGAATTATGAATCAAACTGAGGCAGGATAGAAAAAAATGAATTTCGCAAAAGAAATTAGCTCTATTAAACTGGAGTGATTATATGTATCATAAAATTAGGAGGGCAATATGTTAGATATGATCGTGAACTGTAATTCAATGGAATGGCAGGACGCCGGAGATACCCATCAGCAAGGCACTAAAATTAAAGTGTTACGTGATGACGAAGGAGGAAGAACGATCATCCTGCAACTTCCAAAGGGGTTTAAAATGGAAGACCATTCACATATCAAAACTGAACAGCATTATATTTTAAAGGGTCAATATGAAATAGGAGGGAAGGCTTACACTCAGGGAACGTATCAGCTTATTCATTCTAAAACGACTCATGGTCCTTACACGTCTGAGACCGGCGCTGAAATACTCGTGATCTGGCATTAATAATATAGAGCTCCATAATTATGTGAACTTTATAATTCTTGTGAAAGTATCTTGCACACTATTACCAGTGTAAGAATTATAACAAATATTGAAAGCCCTATTTCTAACCAAACAGGTTTAGTTTTTAGAGAAACTAAACTCCCTATCCTTGCTCCACTCATGGAGCCTATAATCACCACTAATGCTGGCAACAGTATTATATCACCCCGATACCAATAGATAATCGCCGCAGCAATCGCTGTAAAAATGGTTGCAAATAAGGATGTCGCAATTGCTCTATGTACATCAATTTTCATCGTCCTTAAAAAGGGAGGAAATAAAGACCCTCCACTGCCTCCGCGCATACCAGTAAGCAAATTAAGAAAAAATGTTCCACTGATGATAGTAGTGGCGTTTGGGTTAATTTTATGGGCGATCTTTGGGCTGACTCTTTCCGAATAGATTCCTATTATCGTCACAATGGATGCAATAACAAAGATAATCGCCAGGGCTAAGGTTGGTATGAGACCCGCTAAAAATGCACCCATTACCGAGCCAACAGTGCCGCCAATCACTACATATGGAGCAAATTTCCAATCTATATTTTTTTTATGACTTATGGCCCCTACAAGAGAAGAGAAGGGTATGACAAATATATTTATTCCAAAAGCACTTAACAGAGGCAATCCAGCAACATAAAGTAAAGGCGTTCTTACTGAACCACCACCTATTCCAAACATCCCGCTCATAAATCCAGCAAAAAGACCAATGAGCAAGTATATTAACAATGCTATTATATCCATTTAATCTCGATTTTTTTATGTTGGCTCTGAATTTCTATTACCCTCCAACTGTTTTTGGTTTAAATGCCTTGACCACAACAAATGATCCATTGCCATAACCCTCTCTGATTGGCTCGAGTTTTTTAATCGCTGAAAGACGATGGAAAATCGTTTGTGTAAAGCTCAGGTTTTTGAAACCCGCTTTCTTCAAATATGAAGTGACTTCATAGACGGAATAGAACGTTGCTGCTTCATAGAATTCACTCTCTTTCTTGTGTTGTTGATATAGTACTCCAACAGGACTGTCTTTATCGATAAACCCAATGATAATGTGACCACCCGGTTTGAGTATCCTGGATGCTTCTTTAAAAGCAGCTTCAATATTGTCTAGAAAACAAATCGTTGTGACCATCAGAACAAAGCTAAATCTGCAATTCTTAAAAGGGAGATTCTCTGCTACTCCATCAATCGCTTCAACCCCTCTGTTCCGGGCAAGTGTCCTCATCTTACTGGAAGGATCTACACCAAATCGGATGCCTGAGGGAGCTGCAAACCGGCCGCTGCCTACTCCAACTTCTACACCCTCACCCTTCTTGGTTAATTGCTTTTTTATGGCCATCAACTCGGACTCATAAACAAACCTGTTGTTTTCAAACCAGGCCTCATATTCTGCTGCATGTTCCTCAAATGGCTCAATTCTTGACATTGTTATTTCCAGCGTACCTCGCTAAAACTAGGTCACGGGAAGCTAAAATCTCATGAAATCCCCAAAAATCTTCCTCCCTGGTACACAATGAATGTAATAATGCTGGCCATGGTCAGGGACACAAGGGAGCCTATCAGTACCCATTTAAAGCTGCGGGTTTCCTTCCATGTGGCCCAGACAGTGACCAGACAGGGCAGATAGAGCATGTAGAAAGTGATAAATGAGAAAGCGACAAGTGGCGTCCAAGTTCCCGCCAGATGGTTCAAGATGGTCTGCGAATCCGCCAGCGTCGTCTGCAGACCATACGTCATTGCGAGCGATGAAACAACGATCTCCTTGGCCGGCAGCGTAAAAACCAGGGAAGTAAGCATCTCCCCGGTCAGTCCGAAAGGGCGGCCAAGTGGATCCAGCAAGCTCACCAAATGACCGACGGCCGTCTGCTCAAAGGGAGCATTGGGAGGAAGGTTACCCAGCAACCAGATTATAAGCATGGCTGGGGCAGCGATCATCACCGCACGGCCCATGGTGTGACCAACTTGATGAACCAGCGACCGGCGAATCACCTGCCCCCATTTGGGCTTCCGGTAAGGAGGAAGCTCCATGACGAAACCGCCTGGCTCTCTGCGGAAGAACAGGCGGTTCAAAATCCAGGTAGCAAAAAGCATCGCTCCTACGCTGATAGCCAAGTAGGCCAGCATAACCGGAAGTGCGCGATCACCGAAGAACAGGATGACGAGCGCCAGCCCTGCCCCGAATCTACCGTTACAGAGAATCAACGGGCTGGTGATGATAGCAACGATGCGGTCTTTGGCATTCTCAATGATACGGCAGCTAAAGACACCGGTGACATTGCAGCCGAAGCTCATCATGGCCACCATCGTATGCTTTCCTTGGGAACCCACCGCCCTCATCAGCCGATCCATGTTAAATGCCACGCGGGGGATAAAGCCGATGTCCTCCAACAGGCTGAATGCTGTAAAAAAGATGACCATCGGAGGGAGCATCACGGCCACTACGGTTCCTGTCCCAACGATGAGACCATCTACCAGGGAGCCGATCACCCACCAGGGAGCATTCAGGTTTCCCAAGAAGTCTCGCACTCCCTCCGCCAGCCAGGCAAAGGCAATAGCCAACATTTTTGAGGGTACATTTGCTCCCGTTATAGTGATCCACAGTACGATTACTAGAATTGCCAGCATGATAGGCCAGGACCATACCCGGTGGGTGATGATGCGGTCTGCCCGCTCAGTCTGGCTCTGTTCCACAGGTTGTTTCCGGCTGAATGTCCGTTGTACGACGATGTGGGCGAACTCGAAGCGCCGGCGGACGATCTCAACACGGGCGTCAGGATGAGTCGCTTCCCGTAATCGGTCTGCCCTTCTCACCATAGCCTTTAGAGACTCAGGATAGGTCAATGGAACGTCTTCGCTCAAAGCACATGCTGACGGTTTGCCGCTTTTGAAGCTTTTAATGATCTCCGGATCGTCCTCCAGAAGCCTGAGAGCCATCCAGCGGCTTCGTCCCGTAATCCCCACATTCACTAGATCTGTTTCCAGGCTCTTGACATATCCCTCGACAGTCAGCCCATAGTCCACCGTCGCGGGATGGGTCAGCCTGTGTCCCTCAGCTACTTCTATCAACGCCGCCTTTAATCGGGGAAGGCCTTCCCCTTCCGTGGCCACAGTTGACATCACAGGCACTCCCAGCGTCGCCTCCAGAACCTTCACGTTTATCTCACAGCCTTGTCGCCTGACTTCGTCCATGAGGTTAAGTGCCACAACTACTCTATCGGTCAGTTCCAGAAGCTGTAATGTCAAGTTCAAATTGCGTTCCAGGCAGGTGGCGTCCACGACATTAACCACCACATCCGGCTCTTCAGAAATGATATAGTCTCGAGCAATGATCTCCTCCGGCGATTGAGCGGCCAGGCTATAGGTTCCGGGCAGATCCACAAGGTGAATCTCCCAATTGTCTGTGAAGAAAACACCCTCGGCTCGTTCAATAGTTTTTCCAGGCCAGTTTCCGACGTGTTGCCTGCTGCCTGTGAGAGCATTGAAAATAGAGCTCTTCCCAGAGTTGGGGTTGCCGGCCAACCCGACAGTCAGGCGCTTCCTACCCATTTCCCAATTCCTCAACCAAAAGACTGTTAGCGTCCTTCTGGCGTAAAGCTACAGCAGTATCCTTGACGCCATACTCGGTCGGATCGTTCAAAGGAGCTTTTCGGATGACTGTCACCTCAGCACCGGGTACAAAGCCCATATCCAACATACGACGCTGATGCTTCCCGCTCCCCTCAATCTCCACGACTCGTACTCGACTACCCACAGGCAGTTCTCCCATCGGAACAACAAGAGCTGGCTCTGGTATAACAAAAACATGTCTGGCTGCCGCCATAGCAAGAGGAATAATATTGCTATCCAGCCGCAGCTGCAAGAGGTCGGATTGTTGCTCTCTCACCTCTACAACTACACCCGGTTTCAGTCCCAATGTAATCAATTGGGCCAGCAGAGGTGCCGGCTCGTCGTCCAGGCTCAGGATACGCATCCGTCTTCCTGGTATTGAAACTTCCGAAAGAGGGTGTCCCTGTGGGGAGGGAATCTTGCTCCCATGGGCAGGAATAGCGTGCCCATGAGGATCCCAGGCGGGGTATCCAAGTTCGATGTCCAGGCTCTTCATTTCCTGCGGAGTGATTTCATGCTCACGGCGGTCGGCCTCGGCGTGGATCGCTTCCAAGGGAATCCCCTTCCGATCCACCAAATAGCGTTCCCAAAGACGATGTGCCCGAATCAGTTCACGGGCACGGTCCTCGCCAGTTTTCGTTAGACGCATAACTCCTTGATCATTCACTTCGGCCCATCTTGATGTGATGAGGGCTCCTGCCACTTCTCTGGAAAGTCCTCCAGGAAGTCCTGCAGAATGGGCCAGATCTTTCTCATTCACGATATGTCCTATCCCCTGTAGCGCATAGGCTATTTTTAACACATCTTCCGCCTCCACCGGGCGGTAGGTCATGCCGTGAACAGATGTGAGGGCCGCAGAAGCCTTTCGGCGAAGCCGTAACGTGGTCCCGAGCCAGAGAAAGGCCAACAGAAAAGTGAGAGCCGGCCAGAACCAGCCGAAAAAGTTTGAATCCATCAGGATTCTCCATCCCGGGGGTATAGTGCCCACATTCGGGCCAGCTCATCCTCTTCGCAATGGATCTCTTTGTGGTGGACAGAGTCCCCATTTCGGCGGATACATACTCCCACTCCCTCGGTGACGAGTCCTACAAATGCGAATGCTGTCCGGAGTTCAGTCAAAGCCCGACTCACATCTTTCACTCGTTCGGATGGAACGGTGGCTGCCAGTGTTCCTGAGGAAATCATCTTCATTGGATCGAATTTGAATGCCGTGGCAAAACGAGAAACGACAGGCGGCATCGGTACCCGGGAGCCGTCCAGTTCTATGCAGACTCCCGAAAGGCAGGCAATCTCCTGCAGCGTCTCCAAGAGTCCCCCACGAGTCACATCATGCATGGCTGTAGCTCCCAGAGCCGCAAGCTCCAGAGCTTCTGGTACAACACTCACCCCATCCATCAAACTCTTCGCATCCATCAGGTCCCGCTCGCTCAATCCCAGCTTTGAGGCTACATCAGCGAAGTCTTGTGCAAGGATGCCCGTCCCTTCCAGGCCAATGCCCTTGGTAACTAACACATGATCGCCGACATTGGCCCCGCTTGTCTTTACGATGTTCCGGCCTGATGCCGTCCCCAATGCTGTTACAGCAACCAGAGGACGAGAAAGGTTCATGGAATAGCCGGTGTGCCCCCCAATGATAGAAACTCCGATTTCTTTTGCAGCCCTGTCGGCATCGCGCATGACAGTCCCCAGGAGAACCTCATCTTCCATTCGAGGGACCAGGATGAGTGGCAGTATCCAGCGGGGGGGAACTCCGGCAGTGGCTATGTCGTTACACGCCACATGTACGGCTAGCCAGCCAATATTTCCAATGGCGCCGACGATAGGATCCAGGTGAGAAACCAGGATATCCCCTCCAACCCTAGTCAGGGCCACGTCCTCTCCAAAGACCGCACCTAGTATCACGTCTGGATCTTCAGTCTTGGTGTAGGGGAAAACATACTTTTGCAGGACATCAAGTGAAAACTTCGACATAGTGACCTCCTGATACTCACACCGCTATTCGCGGGCCGCTAGAATCCTTCTGTATCCGTCGATAAAAGCATCAATTTCTTCGCGAGTGCCTATGGATACTCTAAAAAATCCTGAGGGCAACTGACCAGTTTTTACCTTCATTTCTCCTCTCAATCCGCCAAGCCTTTTGCGTCCCAAGGTTTCTTTTCAAAAATATTCGAAAACACTATCCAGATTTAGTATAAATTTTTTTGGATTTTTTATTTCCGATTCCTTTTCTCCTTATTCTTTTCTTGCCAATAGTCCATACAATCCGTGCTGCAAAAATAGAGGACGTAATGTTGTCCTTCTGGATGAAGCGCAGCAGATTTGGGAATCAATTTTTTGCATACCTGACAGGGTATTTTTTTCTCATTATTTTTCATTTATTTTTCCTCCAAAATTCACATTAATATCAATTCCTAGCATGCTCGTTAGGTGAGTGGCCAATTTTGAATAAAAATAGATTTCACCCGTCCTTCAAGTTCATGCTGGAATCGCTGCCTTTTCGCCTGAAAAAACTATGTAGCTCATATAGAGACAAGTCTTTGTTCTTGGGCATCTCATACAATTTGATGGTAGTCGGGCCTGGGCACAAATCAATATTCCCTGTAGCTGCATTGAAACCTACAAAACCATCTCCCTGGTAAGCTTCTTGAACCCAAGTAGATTCATTCAAGCTCTTCATTCTCTTAAGAACCTCCCATCGAGTGAAGCACGTAACAATGCCGTTTCCCTGAATCCTAACTTTTATTTTTCCCATGTTCACCTCCATTAGGCAGGGACTAAAAAATTATTCTTGTTTTGCCCCTCCAAATTTTTTACCTTTCTTTTTTCTACTGTTCCTATTGTTTGTGAATTGCAGAAATAATATTTGCAAGAAACATGCCATCTTTGTTGTTGCATAAACTGTTTTGATTTCAATAGGTTAAGCCCGTAGGCCTAATAATAGCAAAAGGGTAGACGAGCCGATGAGATAAAGCCTCTTTCCTTACGATGGCACATATCTTGCTTTTTTGAGATCTCAGCCAATTACTGGAGCTATTGGATGTATAAACGATAAAAACACAACATATGAATTTTCATCTTCATATAAGGATCGGATGCAAAATGAACAATTATAAGTACTTTTGCATCGTGTCTCGCAAAATTTCGAAATACCTCTAGCAAAATTTCGAAATATTTCAAATTCTTAACTGTAAAAAACGCAGAGACCGGCAATTTCAGCGTCAATTATGTGATTTCCTCATAGAATAAATAAATATGCAATGGCACATTTATTGCAAAGAAAGATGCCGAAAAGGAGTGAAAATGAAAATAAATGCTAATGATCTCAATGACCATCAACAGAACCAAGTCGAAGTGCCCGAACATGGACAGCCAGAAGAGCAGGATTTGAAGTCACGTGGTGAGAAGATATGCATCACGGCACAGGGTCCAGAATTGAATTCCCCTATTGATCCCCGCTTCGGGCGGGCCCAATTCTTTTTAATTATTGATCCTAAGGATGTGAAAATTGAAGCCGTAAAAAATCCCAACACGGATGCACCCCATGGTGTGGGAATTAAATCAGCCCACTTGCTCTCTCTTAAAGGCGTGGGGATCGTCTTGACAGGACATGTCGGGCCGAAGGCTGACCAGGTTCTACAAGCCGCCAAGATTCAGATCATAACAGGAATCTCCGGGACAGCTAAAGACGTCTATGACGATTATATAAATCAGGTGAGTGATGTCGGTTGAGAAAAGTGCTCCGAAGTCCGTAAAGCTAACCGTGCTCTGTGACAATCGCGACTTTCGTGATGGCTTGACGGCAGACTGGGGATTCTCTTGCTTGATCCAAGGCATGTCCAAGACAATTCTATTCGACACCGGAGCTTCTGGAAAGACACTGCTGGGAAACATGGAAAAACTTGGTATCGCTCCCTCGCAGATAGACGCGGTGGTCATTTCCCATGCGCACAAGGATCATTCAGGTGGATTGGCTGGACTGCTCACTGAAAATCATGAGATTGAAGTCTGGCTGCCGGATTTCTTTCCTCAAGCCTTCAAGGATTTCATCGGATCCAGAGGTGCCGACCTGGTCGAAGTAAGTGAATTCAGAGAGATCTGTGCTGGCGCCTATACGACGGGCATTATCTCAGGATGGATCAAAGAACAATCCTTGATTCTGGTTACTCACAAGGGAGTCATACTCATTACAGGATGCGCCCATCCCAGGATTGTGGAGATCATTGAGCAGGTCTTTTCCAGGTTTGATAGCTCAATCTATCTGGTAATGGGTGGATTTCATCTGGCAGGATTCGAAAAAGCGGAGATCCAAGCCATCCTTAGAGCCTTTAGGCAAGCCGGTGTAAAAAAGGTGGGGCCTGCTCACTGTTCCGGCGATCTCTCACATACACTATTTGAAAACTCCTACGGCAATGACTATCTAAGAATCGGAGTAGGGACGGAGATCATCATCTCGTGATTTTAGCCATCCTCGAAAAGGGAAGGCAAAGGAGTATAAGATATGCAGAGCGAATCCTTGTTTAGAACCCCCCTTATGGAGCGGGCCTGGGCATACATGCCCGAAGGAATCCGTACAACGTTATCCTCAAAACCGGTTATTCCTGCCATTGCAGCCAAAGCCAAGGAGATTGCCCTGCAAAATCCTGATTTTATCCGAAGTGACCAGGGGCAGATTGTGGGAGTTTTCCCTGAGAAAGAGATATATTATGGACCCACTGCCGGCCTGGAAGAACTGCGCGATCTTGTCGCAAAGTTCTGGACTTTTGCCTATAAACTTAACAATCGTCCAGGGATTCCTCCCGAGGGGCTGACTAAAAAAAATGTGGCCATTGTATCGGGAGCAACTGAGGGCTTGGCAATCCTCATGCATCTTTTTGCCTATAAGCAAAATGTCGGTCTTATGTCTCTTCATTGGGGCAATTACAGAGGAATCATACAGAATGCCGGTGGGAATCCGGTCGTAGTGGACCTCTTTGACAAAGACTACAACACAGATTTTGAGAAGGCTGAAAAATTCATAGATGAAAATAAAATTACCTCACTCCTTTTGAATTTTCCCAACAATCCTTCAGGTGACGTATTGTCAGAAGGAGAACTAGTAAGCCTTACCGAACTTGCCAGAAGGAAAAATCTTATTATCATCGCTGATGAAGTTTACAATTTCATCCGTTATAAAGGAGAACCCCAATCTATGCTGGCTTTTGCTCCAGAAAGAACAGTGGTGGTCAGTTCCGCCTCAAAAGAATACCTTATTCCGGGAGCCCGGACCGGTTACATCATTTCCGCTGATGAAAGGTTTACAAATTCCTGGATGCCCAATATGATCCGGTCCTTTTCTTCCTCACCCAATACCCTGGGCCAGAACATCCTCCTTGATTTCCTGAGAGAAGAGATAAATGACTTTGAAAACGGCAAGGCACCGCAGATTATCACCCAGCTTAAAGCTGAGCTTAGGACCCGCTGTGATCTTCTGATTTCGATCCTTAAAGAAAAAGGATTTACTCTCGCTGGGAGGGATAAGGATTTTCCCTCAGGTGCCATCAGTGTGCTGGCAAGGCTTCCCAAAGATGTTGAATGTGATGATAAGGTTTTTGTCGACAAGGCCCTTGAACTCAAAAAATTCAGCGCCATTCCTGCTTCGGTATTTGGGGCCCCCCAATGTCTTCGATTCGGCTATGCCGGGATGACAAAAGAAGCCATCAATAGTCTTTCTCAAAACCTGGAGGATGTTCTGGATTGTTTCCGGTAAAAATTGGCCTCAATGCTTTTCGTGGATTAATCTAATTGTTTATTTAAAACGGGCTTCCATCTAGCCCGGAAATCTGCTTGTGCATTAATTGAACAGGTTAAAAGGGAATTCCAAAATTACATGACTGATACCCTTCTGTTTGGTAAAAGATTCAAGGAATAGTCTTATCCACTTATCATTAGCAATGAGTAGTATCTTCCGTATCTCAGTAAGCGCCCAAGGATTGTTTTGTGGCGTTCTAGATTTGGAGGAACAATGTGTGTTCATTTCTCTTCTCCTCTATCGTATATATAAGCAAGAACCGTGCCATTTGTGTTAATTCAGGATAAGCAAAAAAAATGACCTGTCCCCACCTATTGGCTAGACACAGGTTGTTCTATCCAATTTATTATGGGGACAGGTCAGTACATTTCTTTTAAATCACGCTCATAGTCACGGATAAATTCCTCGTTCTTTATAGACCATCTCCAGTCTTGCAAGAGCGACAATCTGAGCTGCAGTGCGCCAATCCACTTTATATTTTTCGGCTGCTTCCCGAACCCTGTCATAAGCTGCTATAATCGTTTTCTTCAGTTTAGTATCAACCTCATCAATATCCCAGAACTCACTCCTCTTGTTCTGCAGCCATTCGAAGTAGCTGACGATTACTCCGCCTGAATTGCAGAGGATATCCGGAATCACAGCGATCTTCCGGCGCTGCAGGACTTGATCTCCCTCAGAATCGGTAGGACCGTTAGCCCCCTCAGCAACAAGTTTCACATTCAACAATTCAGCCGTCGCATCTGTTATTTGGTTCTCCAGAGCGCAGGGAATAAATATGTCCGCTGAGGTGCCTAAAAAGGTGACATGATCGATGGGCTCAGCTTTTTGATACCCCCGCACACCTCCGAATTCTTTGACATAGCTTGCCAGATCGTCTGGATCGATGCCGTTTTTGTCGGCAATGGCCCCTGTTACATCTTCGACAGCTATGAGCTTGGACCCATTCTTTTTCATCAAGCGAGCTGCCCAGGATCCAACATTTCCGAATCCTTGCACGATGTAGGGTGCTCCCTTCAGATCCATATCATGATCGCTGGCCCATTTCTCTATCAGGAACACAACCCCTTGTCCTGTGGCTTTTTCTCTTCCTTGACTTCCTCCGGATTCGAGCGGCTTTCCTGTGACCACATGGGCACATCGATTTCTCTCAGTGGGAGTTACGGTGGACATATAGGTATCCTGCATCCATGCCATAATCTGAGCGTTTGTGTTCACATCCGGAGCAGGGATATCGTATTCGGGACCGATATTGTTCCCCAGAGCGTAAGTGAATCTCCGGGCGATCCTTTCCATTTCCTCTGGGCTGAAATCAGCCGGATCCAACTGGATCCCTCCTTTGGCGCCACCAAAAGGGATGTTCGTGAGCGCGGTTTTCCAGGTCATCATGGTTGCGAGGGCCTTTATTTCGTCGATATCGACGGCAGGATGAAAACGCATCCCACCTTTAAAAGGTCCGAGAGCATTGTTATGCTGAACGCGATAGCCCTTCAATACTTTTACTCGCCCATCCTTCATCTTGACCGGAAAATGAACGACAATCTCATTCATTGTCTCTGTCAGGATCTTGCAGATGTCGTTGTCGAAATGGACGACTTCCTCGGCTTTTTCCATCTGCTTTAGAACATTTTCGTACAGATTGGACTTCTTGCTGTGTGCCTGATAGTGATTGCAGCGCCAAACTCCTCCTTCGGGCTTGGGAAGCGAGCACATATCACGCAGCTCACAATACGGGCACAATCCTTTGAATTTGATGCCCTCTTCTAATCCGGGCCTTCCGGACTGATGATAGAGAAGCTTCCATTCTTTGCGTTGATCCACGGGTTTGATGTCATCCAAATTCCTTGCTTTCTGATCTGAGTTTTTCATTTTTGCCTCCTTTCTGAGATTTACGCAAATGTGAATTGCATCTTTGGGGCCAACTATGGGATTTACTGCTGGGATTAAAGCGTATCCGACGAAACAGAATGAAAAAAATCCATGCAACTCAAAGATTTAAAAAAAGTTATGGGCAATAAAAAATCTGAGATAAAAAAGTCCCCGCTGTTTTTAAGGAGCCGGTGCCACTAAAATGAGCGGGGTGTTTTGTTCCTGCGGGGAGATCTTCCCCGGAAGAAAAATCAGGATAATGTGGGTTCTGTTATTCTCTTCAACTTCTCGCGCAGCGTTTTACGGTCTATGCCCAAGATTTCAGCTGCTTTGGTTTTGTTGTTATCCACGCTGGCCAAAACGCTCAGGATATGATTCGCTTCCACTTCAGCAAGAGTCCGGTGTGGCCCCACGCCGCGGAGGGCCGAAAAACGCATGAATGAGGGAAGATCTGGAGCATCGATGCAATCTCCTTCAGACATGATGACCAACCTCTGGATGAAATTCTCTATCTCTCTCACATTCCCGGGCCAATAATAACTCTTTATGTCCTTCAATGCCGCTTCTGTCAGCTGAGGCACAGGCTTCCCGAATTCTTTGGCGAATTTGGAGCTGAAGTGCTGAATCAATAGGCAGATATCCTGCTCTCTCTCCCTCAGAGGAGGCATTTCAATGTTGATTATGTTTAGACGATAATATAGATCTTCCCGAAACTGCCCTTTTTTTATCAGCTCCTGCAGATCTTTGTTTGTGGCTGCTATAATTCTCATGTCCACCTTCAGAGACTCTCTGGCTCCCACCATGAAAACTTCTTTGTCTTGAAGGACACGGAGTAATTTGACCTGCATGGACTGGCTTGTCTCGCTGATCTCATCTAGAAATATCGTCCCGCCTTCGGCAGTCTGAAAAAAACCGGCCCGGCTTTCTGTCGCTCCGGTAAACGAACCCTTTACGTAACCAAAAAGTTCACTTTCCAGCAGTGTCTCTGGAATGCCGCCGCAGTTGATCGGTACGAAGGGAGTTGAACCGTGTCGACTGCTATAGTGAATCGCGCGGGCAACAAGTTCCTTCCCTGTGCCGCTTTCTCCACTTATCAAGACTGTCGCCTTGCTGGAAGCCGCTTTAGCAATTGCCGAGTATACTTTTTCCATCGCGTTGGATTCGCCGATAAAGCCATGATGGGGAGCACGCGTCTGTGCGGGCTGATTTTGTAACGCCTTTCGTGTATGGAGTTTATCCAGGGAGCGCTCAACGGCAGAAAATAGTTCTTCATCTGTAAAAGGTTTGGATAGGTACTCATCGGCTCCTAATTTTACGGCTTCCACAGCTCCTTCGACCGAGGGGTACCCGGTGATCATCATTACTTCAGTATTTTTAAAATTCTCCTGAATGTGCCTGATCAAACTCAGGCCGTCAACCTCAGGCATTTTAAGATCGGTTATCACTAGATCAATTGGGGTAGATTCGAGAATCCTGATTCCCTTCACAGCACCATTTGTTGTCGTTACCCGGTAGCCTTTTGATTCCAGATTCCTTTTTAATACTTCTAGAGTATCGGGAGAATCGTCCACTGCCAATATATGATGTGTTTTTTTGGTTTGTGTCATCTCTGCCTTCCTTATCGTTCACTGTTGGCCACCGGAAGCTTAATCTCACAGGTTGTCCCCTGGCCGAGTTCACTTTCGAGTTTTATGGTACCGCCATGAGACGATACAATCCCATGTACAACAGCAAGACCCAATCCGGTGCCTTTGCCCACATCCTTGGTCGTGAAGAAGGGGAGGAAGACCTGTCGTTTGATCTTGTCATCCATCCCGATGCCTGAATCACTGACAATCAAGGAAACGGATTTTTTCGAAGCCGTCGTTTGTATCGTCAACTCTCCTCCTTCCGGCATGGCCTGAATGGCATTGACGACCACATTTACAAGGATTTGGGTCATCTGGGCTGAATCAGCATAGATTTCCGGCAAATGGTCGAGCAGAGTCCGTTTCACATTTATCCCTTCTTTTGCGCATCTGGACTCAAGAAAATAAAGTCCTTCGTCGATTATTCGGTTCAGGTTCACTCTTGTCTTCTGAGGGGGCATCTGCCGAGCGAATAGCATCAATTTTTTTATGACCTCCCGGGCATGAAGGGAAGCCTTCATTATTTTTTCAGTGTCATGTCCAACCTGTTCTGGTAGGCTGGGATATTTCTGGATTAGCTGTGCAAATCCTAGAATGCTCCCGATCGGTTCATTCAACTCATGCGCCACTCCAGCCGATAATTGGCCGATTGTGGCCAGCCGGTCGGCATGCCTTAGCTGTTCTTGCAGCCTTTGTTTATCCTCCTCGGTCTGCTTGCGCTCAATAATGAGAGCAGTCTCACGTGCTATCGTATCGATCAGGCTGCGTTCTTCCCAAAGGAAAGGGCCTTCATCAAGCTCGGGCTTCACTTCTGAATAGGATATTTCCACAATTCCGCGGGATTCTCCATCTACAACAATATTTGCTGTCTGTTTTGTTTCCCCCTTTTGATAATTTGTTGTCGCGTAGGATTTTCCATCCAGTACAATTTGAGCTGAGGCTATCCCAGGATATAACCAGGCAGGGGGGAGGAGTTCTACTATGCCCTGGAGGATCTGGCTCAAGGAAAGGGCGGAATTCTCAACCAATTTGGCGATTCCATACAAACATGTGAGCTCTTTTATCCGTTCTCTCAACTCAACTTGAGTTCTGCGGTGAATGAGCGCTATTCCGAGGGTATGGACAATGTCCTCATAAAATTCGACATCCTGTTGCGAAAAATAGTCCAGAGCTTTGCTTTTTAGCTGTAGAAGCCCGATGTTTTCATTCTCTAGACGGATTGGAAAAATAGCTAGAGATTCAAAATCCATAGAGTGAATATACCGACTTTTCTGTTTTATTCCTGTGTTCTTTAATATTTGTGAAAACACGGATCTGGCCCCACCTGTGTAAAAGCTTCCTTTTTTTGTACTGTTCCCTATATAGGGATCCATATGTCCCAAAATAACATCTTGCAGCATAGATTCTGGCAGGTGTTTGTCTCTGACCTTTGGAACGATTTTTCCATTTTTGTCACAAATTTCAGACAGTATTCTAAAGACATATTCATGTGTATTCGGCAGTTTGACTTCGCACGCATAATATCGACCGCGCTCCTCTAACCAAAGTTCAACTGAGTCGCATTTAGCAAATGCAAGAAGGAGCTTGGAAACTTCATTTAAGAAATCCGGCCGCAAGAGACCTCGCATTGCCAACTGCATTATGTGATGAGCTAAATCACGGTAATCCCTAAACTCGTTTTGTTTGCGGATCCCAAAATTGTTCTGTTCTGATTTCATTCTTACCATTTAACATAACCATGTATATCTGCCCAAAGAATGTCAAGACTTACTCACAATACACCTCATCTTAAATTCAGGCTATGCGTCAACATGGATCATGCTGATAAATTTTCAATACTACCGATGGAATAGAGTCATGACCAAAAGAGGGGCGTTAGATTTGGGATAAGTAAGAAAATATTCGAAAATTTGCGAAAAATTATGAAAAGCGCAACATGTCACATACCTTGCTTAAATCTTTTCTGGTCATAGTGTGTATCAGATTTCTGGGCATCCATAATCCTACTTGTTACGAATGGCGTACTTCTTGCTTCTATGAAGTTTGAATACGGAAAAATAGGAGAATGGAGAATGAAAAACTCAAAAAAAATCCTGGCTATTGATGATGACCGAAATTTCTTGGTTTCCATCACTGCTCTATTGGAATCCATGAAGTTCCAAGTAGTTACAGCCGAAAATCCCAAGGAGGGCCTTGATAAGCTTGTTAAAGAGAAACCGGACCTGATTCTGCTTGATATCATGATGGACAGTCTCTTTGATGGCTTTTCTCTTTGTCATGTTATTAGAACAGACAAAAAGTACCAGGCATACAAAACCACACCGATCATTTTTGTTTCTGCTGTAAAGGAAAAGGCCGGATCTCGATTCCAATTTGAAGCAGAATCACAGGGATTAGTGGGCCCAGATGATTACCTGGATAAGCCGGTGAGACCTCAAGAGCTACTCGAGAGTATTGAAAGACAGTTTAGTGCATAGAGGTTGAAAGCGATACTGTGAATAGGAGAAAAACAAGGGGAGAAAGGTGCGATGAATGACTTAGTGCTTTTTGTGAAACAGTTTGAAATAGCTGGAGTCCTATTTTTCCTCCTTTTCCTTTTTTTCTGTCTTATAGACGGGGCATTGAGGAAGAAATAGTAGTTTGGCGCCCGCCATGAAGCTGCACACAAAATTTTTCCTGGCGATTGTAATTGTATTTCTATTGCTGGGAGTTGTGGTGGTTGTCGCCAGCATAAATTGGATAAATACAAATACTATTAAGGTAGCGCAGGATCGTGTCAATTTACATATAAAGGCGGCCCGGGACATATATGAAGAAAGCAGGATCCAGATCCGCTCAAGCCTGGATATACTGGCCCAATCCTCCCAAATCAGGGATTACCTGAAAGATCGGCCAGGTTTCGTCGATATCCACTCCTTAAAAAATGAATGGCAAAACATCCGGGAGAAGAGTGGTATGGATATGCTCAATTTGTTAGATTCCGATGGAATCGTTTTATTCAGGTCCCGGCCGCCTTACAACTCAGGAGACGATCTTTCACATGATCCTCAAATTGCCCATGTCATAAAGTACAAGATGCCCTGTGATAGGGATATCATTCTTGCCTCAGAACGACTTCAGACGGAAGGGGCGGGCTTGAGAGAAAGGTGCCTCGAGTACAGAGGGGAGGAGCAGGGGATGCTTACCGGTTCTGCTGTTCCAGTGATCGAGAATGGATATCTAATTGGGATTATCCAGATGGGGACTCTTCTTAACGGTGCCACTTATACGGTGGACAAGATACGTGATGGTGTTTTCGAGGACGAACAGTACAAAGGAAAACCAATTGGAACGGCAACAATTTTCATGGGTGACTTGAGGGTATCAACCAATGTTGTGAGAAGCGATGGAACGCGAGCAATCGGCATGAGAGTTTCGCAAGAGGTGAAAGAGCATGTCTTGTTGAAAGGACTTCCATGGACAGGAAAGGCTTGACCTGGCCGCCCTGACCATCGCCGCCATGTCCGTTAGTTTCCAGGTGATAAAAGCGGCCATGGCTAGCCCCGCCGCAAGTCTGAAATACGAATAGCCTTGTGCTTGAGGTCTCTGTGGGGAAATGAAAAAGAAGCGGGCTTAGAAAGATTTGTAGGGGTATTCGCCTTCCTGCGCTTCTTTGGATTTCCTTCTGGCCTTAAGAAAAATCTGTGTGCCCAAATGAACCATGTAGAGGAGAAAGAGAGAGGCGCCTACGGCGGTGAGCGCCTCTATCCTGCCCACGAACAGGAACAGGTAGAGTATGGGAATCAGAAAGATCAGGGGGATGACTTTGATGGCGATACTCTCGGAGCTAGTTCTTTCCTTGTCTTTCTTGAATTCGCTGAACATATCGAATTGTCCTTGACTCAATCATACATAACTACTCCTACTTAATACAATTCATTCAAATCGTCCTTTTTTATCCTGCGCAGCTCGATCACCCACTGCGGCACTTCCCTTAGTGGGATCATAAGGGGCGGACGGGCATGGAGTGTCATGCCTGACAGGATGGAATCGCTCCAGTCTTCCATGACGTCTTCCAGAAAGTATAGGGGCAGGGGCCCGTGTGTCAGAAGCTCATCATGGAAAGCCCGGATGTCGAATCTCTCCCCGAGTTTGGCCTCAACCTTGGAACGGATCTCCTCGATCTTCAGCTTTCCAACCATGTAGGCCGTCGCCTGTGCCGTCAAGATGGCGTAGCGGTCGACCTCTGCCGTGACATTGTCCAGGGTCTCGGGCGTGTGCTTCATGATGTAATCGATGGCCCGCTGGCGCGACCAGCCCTTGGTGTGGATCCCGGTGTCGACAACCAGTCTGCACGCCCGCAGCATTTCCATCGAGAGCCTGCCGAAATCGGAGTAGGGGTCCTGATAGAAGCCAAACTCCTTGGTCATCTTTTCCGTGTAGAGCGCCCAACCCTCAACATATGCGGTGGTGCCGCTTCCCTCAGGCCTCAGGTACGTGCCGTAGTCCTTCTCGTTGGCGAGGCTGACCTGGAAGTGGTGCCCGGGCACGCCCTCGTGATAGGACAGGGCCTCGAGTTCGTAGAGCGGTTGGTCGTTCATGTCGTACAGGTTCAGGTAGTAGGCACCGGGGCGCACGCCATCGGCCGAGCCCGGAGAATACCAGGCCCTGAGGGTGGTCTTTTCCTTGTAGGCCTCCACGCGCTTGACGATCAATTCCGAGAGGGGGAAAATGGTGAACATCTCGTCCGTCTTTGCCCACATCCCGTCGAGATATCGGTTGGCCAGTTTGAGGTATTTTTTCCTGCCGTGATTGTTGGTCTTGAGATAAAAACGCTTGTCGGTCCTGAAGAAGGTGAAGAAATCGCGCAGGTTGTTGCTGGGGAATCCAACCTGCTTCATGATCTGCTTCATCTCCCCACGGATGCGGCGTACGTTCTGCCTGCCCAGCTTGTGGACCTGATTCGGGGTGAGATCGGTGGAGGTCCTGTGCTCCAGCATCATACGGTAGTAGGCTTTGCCGTTGGGCATGGCCCCGACACCATGGGTTGTTGGCGCCAGTTTCTCCAGCCCCTCGATATATGAGATCAGCCTGTCATAAGCAGGTTTCACGTCCTCCATCAGGACGCCTTCGACCTGAACCATGAGGCCGTCCTTCTGGGCGGCCGTGATGGGAGCAGCATCGACCTTTCGCTTGAAATCCGCATAGAGCGCGTTGAACTCCGAGGAATCGGGATCGATGGGATAGCCCTTGATCACATTCCGGGCCGTCTCGAGTATGGCAGGGAAGATGCTCTTCGGCGGGATGCACCCGAAGAGCCTCCTGCTCTCGCAGCTTTCGATCACCTGATCGAAAACATCGCCGAATTTCTCGAGCCTTGTGATGTAGGCGGCGGCATCGAAATATGATTCGATCCTGTGAAAGTTGATGAGATACGACGGGAGGTATGTGTGCCTCCCGTTCCACTGGTCGATCGCGTAGGCATTGAGCCGGTATTCGTAGAACAGCATCTCCTGTTTCGCGTAGCGGTCGAAAATCCGATAGGTGAGCTTGCCTTGATAGTCCAGCGCGTTGTAGTTGAAATCGCTCTGCAGAGTAGCGAGGGCATATCCGAAAAGATCGTTCAATTCTGACAATGTCTCATCGGAATAATCGGGCCATTTGTCCTTGGTAGTTTCTTCCGGGCCGATATTGTAGTAGATGCCCCATGAGTTGTAGATGACCTGATCGATAAAAGTATAGAGCCGCTGGGTTTCGGGGTTTGTCTGAGCTGAGAGAGGCAACTGTGGCACAAGGAATATGAGGCCCACGACAAAGACCGCCTGTGTCAGAACAAGATATTTTCTCATGAATATACTCCGGCTTCTTTTTACCCTCATGTATTATATCACCGGGGAGTAAATGACCCTGACAGTTTGCTGTTTTACAGTACGGCCCTCATGACCTCGATTGACATGTGCGGCTGCAGCCGATTCGATCGGTATCGATTCAGGGGCTTTCTATAAGTTTTCTCTATTCGTACTTCAGTGAATCGATGGGATTGGCCAGGGCGGCGCGCACGGACTGATAGCTCACGGCGAGCATCGCGATCGTCAGCGCCCCGGCTCCCGCCAGTACGAAGATCCAGGCATCGATGCTGGCTCGGTAGGCGAAATTCTGCAGCCAGTTCTTCATGAGCAGGTAGGCGAGCGGCCAGGCAATGAGGTTGCCGGCGATCACCCACTTGAGGAAGTCCGCCGACAGGAGCAGCACGATCCGCGAGACCGTCGATCCCAGGACTTTGCGTATCCCGATCTCTTTGGTCCTCTGTTCGGCGGTGAAGGAAGTCAGGCCCAACAGTCCCAGGCAGGAGATGGCGATCGCCAGGACCGTGAAGTATTGGATGATCTTTCCCATCCTCTCTTCCGCCCGATAGCGGGCATCGATCCACTCGTCCATGAATGTGTAGGTGATCTCCTGGTTGGGCCGGAATTTCTGGACCGTCGACTTGATGAAGTCCATGGTCCCGGCGATATTTTGAGGGTGGAGGCGGAAGCACAGATAGTTGTACCAGGGAAGGACCATGATGCCCAAGGGTTTTATTTCCTGGTGCAGCGAGGACAGGTGAAAGTTCTTGACTACTCCGATGATGGGGCCGCTTTTATTGTTCCAGGCCATGGTTTTCCCAATGGGATCCTGAAAGCCCATTGCCTTGACGGCCGCCTCGTTCACAATAAATGCCTGGCCGGCGTCTGTGGAAAACTCGCGGGAGAAAGCGCGTCCAGCCACGATCTCCATGTCGAAGGTATCCAGGTAGTCGAAGTCTCCAAACAGCAGATCCATATCGAATCGTTCGCCCGGCTTTTTGCCCTCCCATGCATCCAGCTGCCTGGTTCCGAGGGAGGCGTAGGCCGGAGGCGCAAATGTCGCAGTCACCTTGAGGATATTGGGATTGCTCGCCAATTCACTCTTGATCGATTCGAAGTCCTCCGCCAGGTCATTGACCTTGGCGCAGAGGATGTTGTCTTTGGTGATGCCCAGATCCTTGTATTTCATGTAGCGGATCTGTTTGTAGATGATCGTGGTCCCGATGATCAGGCCTATGGAGAGGGTGAACTGCAGGGTCACCATCGCCTTGCGGAGGAGGGGAGCACCGGACTTGGCTCCGGGCGTATGCAAGGATTTCAAGACTCTCGCCGGCCTGAATGAGGACAGGAAGAATGCCGGATAGCTGCCGGCCAGCAGCCCGGTAAGCAGCGTGATCCCCAGCAGCCCCAGGAAGATGTTGAGGTTGGTCAGGGGATTGAAGCTCAGGGTTTTTGCCGCCAGCGTATTGAATGCCGGCAGCATGGTCCAGACGATCGCTAGTGCCAAGGTGAGGGATATGAGTGTAAACAGGAGGGATTCCCCCAACAGCTGGCTGATGATCTGGAGGCGCTGGGCGCCCACGACCTTTCTCAGCCCGATCTCGCGGGATCTCTTCACGGACCGCGCTGTGGCCAGGTTCATGAAGTTGATGCAGGCGATGAGCAGGATCAGGGCCGCGACGGCTGAGAAGATATAGACGTAGGCGATGGCCCCGGCACTCCCGTCTGGTTGGAAGAGGCGGATCCTCCCTAAGGGCTGCAGGGAAAATTCGCTGTTGGAATCCGGCCATCTTTCCCTGTCGAGGTGCTTGATCTTGTCTGCGACTCCAGAAGCCGAGGCACCGGCACTCAGCTGGACATAGGTAAAAAAGCGGGAATCGCCCCAGTTGTCCATCTGGTACCCCGCCTGCTCGTAAAGACTCATGGGTACGGCATAGTCGAATGTGAAATGTGAATTGGCCGGGATATCCTGCATCACTCCAGTGACCAGGACTTCCCCTAATCCCGCGATCGAGACGGTCTTTCCGAGGGGATCCTGGTTGCCAAACAGCAGCCCTGCTGTTTTTTCGGACAGCACCACGGACTTGGGAGAAGAGAGCACAGATCGGGATGTGCTGGATATTAGAGGGAAAGTGAAAACCTCGTAAAAGGTGGGATCGGTTACAGCTCCACGCAGGGTGAAGCCATTTTCTTCGAATTGTATGAGAGTATTCGAGGAATAGATCCGGACATAGTCGACGATCTCGGGAGCCTTGGATTGGGCTGTGGGGCCGTGTGGCGCAGGGTGAGTAAAGGTGTGGCTTTCTCCCTCGTTACTCTGAACCTTTTCGATAAGCCTATAGATCGAATCGGCGTTAGAATGAAAGCGGTCGTAGCTGAGCTCATCCTGCACCCACAGGAGCAGGAGCAGGCAGCAGGCGATGCCGATGGCCAGCCCAGCTATGTTGATGAACGAGAAGGCTTTGTGTCTCCGAATATTCCTGAGCGTGATCTTGATGTAGTTCCGCAGCATGATCGTCCTCCAATAGAGCGTATTCTTGGCAAAGGGGAGTAGGCCCTTCAGCACCTGGAACCAGTACCAGATGTGGCCCCTCAGCACTCCCTTTTCTTCTGTGATCGAGCGAAATACTTCCTCCAGGTCGCCGGATCTCTCGTCATATTCCTCGTCGACGAGCAGTATCCTCAGCAGAAGATCGGCCGGCACAGGAGGTCTTCGCTTGCTCATTTCAGTTTTTCGATTCTTTCTTGAGGGTCATTTCCGGGAGGCCCGACCAGAATTTTTCCTGAGCCTCACGGATCTTCAGCAGCGCCTGCATTCCATCCCGGGTCAGGCGGTAGTAGTATTTGCTCTTGCCGCCTCGCTCTGGCATGGGAGTCCCTTTATCCTTTTGGACGAAGCCTTTCCGGTACAGTTTGTCCAGCGGGGAGTAGATCGAGGCGAAGGACCAGAGGTCCCCGGAATCCTTCTGGATCTGCTCCCGGATATTCACTCCATAAGCCTCGTCTTCAAGTTTGAGGATCGTGAGCAGGATCACTTCCTCGGATCGTGATAGCAGCTTCATGTCGTCTCACCTCGATTAATATCATAAACAGATATATATACCTATGTACGCAGCTGAAACTAAAAGGTTGGCAAAAACTTTGAGCTAGGCGATCACACCAGAAATTCGAGGGGGACATCCTTAAGCCGCACGATGTCTGCGATCTTCTGCTTCACATCAAATCCCGACGCGCAGGTCACGCTGCAGGATTCGCACTTGGAGCAGGGGACTGCCTTGAGGCCTGTGTACTCCAGGGTTTCCCGAGCCTTGGCGGGGCTGCCGTAGCCGTAGGCGTACATGTAGCTCCGCATCAGGGTGGGGATGTCCAGGTTGGCCGGGCACTGCGGCACACATTCATTGCACTGCGAGCAGAACAGGCCCATAGCGGACTCCCCCTGGTCCAGCTTGAGGTCGGTCTTCTCTTGAGCGGTCAGCGAGAGGTTCTCCATGACCGAGACCGCCTCGTTCAGCTGGTCGACATTCTTGAAGCTCGGAATGGCCGTGTGGATGTTTTCGTCCTGCAGGGCCCATTTCAGGGCGGCCTTCATGTTGATCATGGTGGACTTGTCTTTTCGATCCCAATAAACACCGGCCTGGGTCTTCATTGCGACGATGCCCATACCTTTGCCGGCGGCATAGGCCACGGCCTCCTTGATTTCTTTCCGGTTGTTTTTCCTGAAATTGTAGGCCGTCAAAATGACATCGTAGACACCGCTGTCGGTGGCTGCTCGAATGATCTCCGGCTCATTGGAATGCGTGGTCACCCCGAGATATTTCAACTTTCCTGATTTTTTGTACTCTTGGAGAATATCGAGGTAGGGCTTGTGCAGTGCGATCTCTTTGTGCTGGATGCCGCCCAGGTAGTAGATATCGATGGAATCCACGTCCAGCCTCTCCAGGCTGCCTTCGATGTATTCCCGGAGCTTCTCTTCCGAGATAGCGGTCTTGACCTGATCGACCGTCCTGTACTGCCACATCCCGACGCTGGTTCCGATGACGATGGAATCGCGGGGCCTGCTCTTGAAGACCTTGCCGAACATGCGTTCGTCGTTGCCCTCGTTGTAGTCGGCCGAGGTGTCGATGTGGGAAATCCCTGAATCCAGGGCCGCGTTTATCACGGTAGTGGCATCGTAAGTTCCCATGCTGACCACGGGGACCTTGATTCCGGTCTTGCCGAGCGTCCGGTAGACGAGGTCCTTTTTTTCCTTTTGCGGGCTTGAGGACTTGCCCTCCAATTTCAGCGCGGCGGGCGCTAGAACTGCACCTGTCAATCCTGCGACGCTGTGTTTGATGAAATCCCTGCGTCCCTTGGTTGTGGTATTTTTACTCATTCTTCCCCTCCCTGGAGTCAGATAGGTGTATGGTAAATCAGTTTCTACTATCCTATACGACTGCGGAACAGAAGGGTTTCCCACGAATTCCGGTTCCGCAATCTATCTTGCTAAAGATGGATCGTCGGCGGCTATTTTTTCTCTGATATTGACTCAAAGAAGGGCCAGGTGATATCAATGGTGTGGTAGTCAAATCATCGACCGGATAGATCTGGAGGGAACGATCATGGCAGCAACAATGAAATCATGTTTATTAGGGGAAAGGCATATGTTTCGGCCCGTCCTTTTTGCCGTTCTGTTGGCCTTCATGGCATTCGCCGTGACGCTCAGTGCACAGACCAAGCCGGCGCCAACCCTCAACGATTACGCCAAGTGGGAGAGCCTGGTCTCGGCAGGCAGCTACGGAGGATTCTCACCGGATGGCGAATGGCTGGCGCATGGCATCAACCGCACGAACGGGGACAACGAGTTGCGGGTCATCAAACTGGCCGACGGCACTGTTAAAACGGCTGCGTTTGGAGTGCGTCCCGTATTTTCCTCCGACTCCAAGTGGATCGTTTATCTGATCGGTCAATCCGAGGAGGAGCGGGAAAAGCTGAGAAAAGAGAAAAAGCCCGTACAGAATGGGCTAGGCATCCTGGATCTTGCCGTGGGCGAGATCTCTACATTTGAGGGAGTGGAGTCTTTTTCCCTGAGCTCCGACGGTGCCTACCTCGCGATGCAGAGGTATCGCCCCACAGCTCCGGCCGGCCCTCCAGGACCCGGACGCCCGGGCGCTGTGAGTGGGCCCGGAGAAAGGTTGGGGGCGACCCTGATCGTCAGAAATCTGGCGAGTGGAAGTGACATGACCTTTGGTAACGTGTCTCAGTTCGTCTGGCAGGACTCGGAGCAGAGCCGCCTGCTAGCGATGACGATCAGCGCCGAGGGCAAGACGGGCAACGCGGTGCATCTGTATGATGCCGGAACGGGAGTCCTGCGTGTGCTGGACTCGTCTTCCTCTGTCTATTCGGGGCTAACGTGGCGCAGGGATGCGGGTGATCTAGCAGTGTACAGAGCGATGGAAGACGAAAAGAAGGAGGGCCCCACACAGGTCCTGCTGGCCTGGACCGGCCTCGGCAAGGATGAGAAACAGCTCGTCTATGGTCCCACTGAGGATCCGGAATTCCCGGAAGGGATGCGGACGGTCACGTTTCGTTCCCTGCGTTGGTCTGACGATGGCAGCGTACTTTTCTTCGGAGTTGCGGAGTGGGAAGACAAGATGGTCCCGGATAAAAAGCCCGAAAAGGGAGAAGGGAAACCTTCGGATGAGCCTGAGGCGAGATCTACCGAAATACCGGGAAAGAATCCCGCAGCAAAGACAGCCGGGAAGGCTGAGCCGAAGCCTCCGGCCGAAGAGCCGGCGACCGTCGAGATCTGGCACTGGAAGGATGTCTACGTGATGCCCTGGCAGAAGACCCACGCGAGGCAGGACCGGCAGCGGAACATGCTGTCTGCGTGGCACCTCAAGAGCGGCAGGTTCGTGCAGCTAGGCATGGATCCGATCCATGAAAACGTCACGCCTATCCGCCACTCCAAGCTTGCCTACGTCGAGGAATGGTCGAAATATGCCATGGAGAGATCGATCGGGCGTATGGGTGCCGACCTGTATCTCGTGGACATCACGTCCGGCGAGCGCACAAAACTCCTGGAAAATATCAACGACTGGTACGTGGAGGCGGGGCCCAGCGGAAAGTACCTGCTCTTCCTCCAGGACAAACATTACTGGACCGTCGATCTCGCCACACTCAAGATCACGAATATCACGGAAAATGCTCCGGTCTCGTTCATCGACGTGGAGTCGGACACTACCTCGAAGGTCTATCCGGACCGCCTGCAGAAGCCGCCCTTCGGTGTGGCTGGTTGGTCAAAAGGGGATGAGTCTGTCTTCCTCTATGACAAGTACGACCTCTGGAAAGTGGACCCTGATGGCTCGGGAGTGGAGAGGCTCACGGACGGTGCATCAGAGCAGGTCCGTCATCGCCTCGTCTGGCTGGATGAACGGTCCGGTGGTTCGCGCTGGGGGAGGTTCGCTCCCTCATCTTTGGTGAAAGAGCCCTGGATCGACCTTGACAAACCCGTGTATCTGAGTATTTTCGGCGAATGGACCAAGAAATCGGGCTATGCGCGGCTCGATCCCACCGGCGCTGTTTCACGGCTCGTTTGGATCGATAAGTATGTGTCTTCGCTTGCGAAAGCCAAGGAATCCGACGCCTATCGATACATGGTGCAGGGATTCGATGATTCACCCGACATCTTCGTCGGCGGCTCAAGCCTGAAGGATGCAGAGCAGGTCACAGAAACCAATGCGTTCCAGGCCGAATATGCCTGGGGCCGCAGCGAGCTGATCGAATATGTGACAGATAAGGGACGGAGGCTGCAGGGCGCTCTACTCTACCCGGCCGGGTATGAGCCGGGCAGGAAGCATCCCATGATCGTCTACAACTACGAGCTGCTTTCCCAGACCGTACACCGCTATATCGTGCCGTCCGACCGCAGCTATTACAATGTCAGTGTCTTCACGCACCTTGGTTACCTGGTGCTGATGCCGGACATCGTCTTCAGGAAGCGGCAGCCGGGTTGGTCCGTGGTCGAGTGTATAACCGCCGGCGTAGACAAGGTGATCGAGATGGGCGTGGTCGATCCAGAGCGAGTCGGCGTCGTCGGGCACTCCATGGGCGGCTTCAATACCTCTTTTATCGCGACGCACACGAACGGCGTCTTCGCGGCTGCGGTGGCGGGCGCCCCCATAGCAGACCTTGTGAGCTACTACGGCGACCATCACTGGGGCTCCGGCGTTGCCGAGACTGACCACATTGAAACGGGCCAGGAGCGAATGGAGGTGGCGCTCTATGAAGACCTGCAGGCCTACATCGACAATTCCGCGGTCTACAACGTGCACAACATGACGACACCCCTCCTGCTCGAACATGGAGAATCCGATGGGATCATTGCCTGGTACCAAAGCATTATGCTCTACAACATCGCACGGCGGGCGAAAAAGAATGTGGTGATGCTGGGCTACATCGGGGCGGATCACGGCCTGCGCAAGAAGAGCAATCAGAAGGACTACCAGCGCCGTATCCTCGCCTGGTTCGGACACTATCTGAAGGGAGAGCCCGCAGAGGACTGGATCACGGAAGGGAAGAGTTTTCTCGCGCGCGAGGATGAGTTGAAGCGGATAAAGGAGAAAAAATAGGATCCGGGATCAGGGCCTCATTTGCATTTGTCGCAAAGGCCCAGGTATTCGATGTTGTGATCCTGGATCTCAAAATTGAATTTCTTTGACAGTTTCTTTTCTGTTTTTCTGATGAGGGTTAATTCCTCCTCCTCGAATTCGCGGTAGTTGATGATCCTACCGCATTGTGTGCAGATCAGGTGGTGGTGATGGTCGTCTTTTTCATTTGATCTGTACTCGTATCGGATCTGTCCATCTTTGAGGCACAGCTTGGTGACGACTCCCATCTTGGCCAGAAGATCCAGCGTGCGGTAGACCGTACTCAGTCCGATTCCGGGGTATTTTTTATGGATGGAGGCATAGACCTCCTTGGCGCTCATGTGTTTAGAGGACCTGCGCATGAACTCCAGGATCGTCTCTCGGGGGGCCGTCATCCGAGCGGCATAGCCCTTGAATTCATCTTTCATTTCACTGGTCCATGTTTTTACATTTACTTATTGACATTGATTCTCATTATCAACTAATATAATAGCAGAGCTCCAAAAGATGTCAAGGAGAGCTTGAATATCATAATAAAATGTTTATAAAAACGCCATATCATAGCAGTAATTAAGGTTGGATGAATTAATAAGGAAAGACAAAATATCATAACTCTGTAGAACAGGAAACGGCACTTATGAGTAATCAGCGGGTCCATTGGACCACTCCATTGTTTTGAATACATCCCAATCCTCAAGCAAGCCGGTGATGCCATTACCGGCTAAAAGGCCCTAATAATGCAATTTAATCGAAGACTTTTCCTGAAACACACGGTAGCCGCAGGCGCCGGCTTTTTCGCCCTCTTTAAGAAAAAAGCCCGTGCCGAGGACCATCTCCCCCTCTTGGACGAGTCCCAGGTGGGATGCCTGGTGGACACCACTCTCTGCATCGGCTGCCGGCAGTGTGAGAAGGCCTGCAACCTGAACAATAAGCTCCCCAAGCCGGAGGTCCCCTTCACGGACAAGAGTGTATTTCGTGACATGCGGCGTCCCACAGAAGCCGCACTCACGGTCGTCAATGAATACGGCGGCAATCCCTCCCCGGACCAGCCTCAGCGGAGCAACACCTACACCAAGGTTCAATGCATGCACTGCCTGGATCCCTCCTGTGTTTCCGCCTGCATCGTCGGCGCACTGACACGGGCCAAGGACGGGGCTGTCGTCTACAATCCGGAGATCTGCCTGGGATGCCGCTACTGCATGGTGGCCTGCCCCTTCCAGATTCCAGCCTACGAATATGAGAAAGCACTCACGCCCCTGGTAAAGAAATGTGAATTCTGTGCGGATTTTTCGACGGGAACCGGCGCCGATCCCGCCTGTGCCAAGGCGTGCCCCACGGAAGCCATCCTGTTCGGAAAGAGGAGTGATCTGCTGGCACTGGCCAGAGACCGCATCGGCAAGAGACCGGATCGGTACATCGATCATATCTATGGGGAACATGAAGTAGGGGGGACCTCATGGCTCTATCTTGCAGGAAGAACTCCGGAGGAGATCGACCTGATCAAGCTGCCGGGAGATGCCCCTCCCCGGCTGACCGAGAATATCCAGCACACCATATTTAGATACGGCGCGATACCCTTGGCCATCTATGGAGCCCTGGGCGCGATCATGTGGCACAGCAACCGCAAACAGGCGGCCGGATCCGAAGCCGAAGAGGTCCAAAATGACTAGCCACGACACGGAATGCATTCGGAAACCGCTCTTTACGCCCGGCACTTACATTCTACTCGCCTTGATGGGCATCGGATTCTCCTTCGGCCTGACACGCATGTTTGCCGGCCTTGGCGCCGTAACCAATTTGGATAATTTTTTCCCTTGGGGGATATGGATCGCCGTAGATGTCGCCTGTGGTGTGGCCCTGGCTGCAGGAGGTTTCACCACGGCGGCCTTTGTCGAGATCTTCGGTCGGCACAAATTCAAGCCTCTGCTGCGGCCGGCCATCCTCACCGCCTGGCTGGGCTATGCCATGGTAGCGTTGGGGCTCATGTTCGACCTCGGCCGCTACTGGAACATATGGCGCCCCCTTTTCAACTGGCAGGGTAATTCGGGGCTGTTCGAGGTTGCGATGTGCGTGATGGCCTACCTGGCCGTACTCACCATCGAGATTTCGCCTTCCTTTTTGGAGGGAATGAAGGAGCGTATCGATTCGAACGACGTGGGGGCCAAGCTCCTGCGGCACGTGGAAAAGCCTCTCATTCTCATCCACCGGCTGGTTAAGATCGTGCTGCCGATCTTCATCATCGCCGGCGTGGTCCTCTCCTTCATGCACCAGTCTTCCCTGGGCACCATCATCCTGATCGCCCCGACGAAGATCCACTCCCTGTGGTACACCCCGATCCTGCCCCTGCTCTTCCTGATGTCGGCCGTCATGGTGGGATTCCCCATGGTCATCCTAGAATCCCTGATCTCCAGCAAGGTCTTTGGCAGGGTTTCTGAGATGCATCTCCTGGAAAAGTTGGCCAAGCTGGTGCCCTGGCTTATCGGAGCGTATGGGATCTTCAAGTTCGGAGATCTCTTGATCCGGTCAGGCAGCATAGATTTTTTCGGCAATCCGGTTTACACCTCGACTTTCACGATCGAGATCCTAGCCGGTATCATCCTGCCTTTTTTCCTGTTTACCCAAAGCTGGGTGAGGAGGTCGCGCGGCCTGCTCTTCTTTTCCTCGCTGCTGGTCATATTCGGTCTGGTGCTCAACCGCATCAATGTGTATCTGGTCGCGTATGATCCACCCTTTGCCCCCTACAAGTACTTCCCCTCCATCGGGGAGATCTTTTTCACGGTTGGGATGGTGGCCACACTGATGTTCCTCTACCGGATCGTCGTGACCTTTTTTCCGGTCGTGCACCGGTGTACCTGCGGGGAGTGTGCCGCCCGCTACCAACAGGAAGAAAAGCAGATCAAGAGTTCTCTGTCCACAGCCTGGGTTCGCGTGATACAAGGCATCGCGGTGGCGATGCTGCTGGTCTTTGTGCTGTTCTACACGGTAGTTCACAAGCAGGCCCTGGCCGGCACGATCTCGGCATTCAACTGGGCGAACACGGTCACTCCGGTGAAGAGGGCACCTGTCGAGCTGTCTCCTTCGCCTCACCTTTTCCGGCCCGAGGGATACGCCAATCTCTACATGCTGGACAATGAGATCTTGAACACGGCCACGGATTTTTATGAGCCGGTCCGTTTTACCCATCGCACGCATGATGTGGTCACCGATGGGAACTGTGGAGTCTGCCATCACCGCTTCAGCATGGACGATGAGGACCGGATCGGTATGGACTACAAGGAATTCCACACGGAGTTCGAAGTGAGGATAGCAAATGCTCCCTGTGCTGCCTGTCACGACATGGAGGACGTCTATGTTCAGAAATGTTCGACCTGTCACTGGCTCCCCGGTGAGGCCGACGACCTGAACCGGTTGGGCCTCAAGGGTGCCTATCATCAGCAGTGCATCGGCTGCCATGAGGGCCAGCCCGATCTGCAAAGGGCCCCGGTCGACTGCCTTTCCTGTCACCATCCATACACTCCCGATCATGACGAACTGATCCAGCTCTCCGCGAATCCGGATATCCAGGAAGTGACCGAGAGCTGTCTTTCCTGCCACGAAGGCGTCGGACAGGACATCCTGCACTCCGCTCACTGGACCTGGCAGGGTCACTCGCCGCGGATCCAGGGACATGAGCATGATGTCAACCTCGGCCGCAAGACTGTCGTAAACAATTGTTCCCTGGCGATGGGCTCTGATGAAACAGTCTGCGCCCAGTGTCATATCGGATATGGCTGGGATGGTGAGGGATTCGATTTCAGTGATCCGGCAAAGATCGACTGCCTGGTGTGTCATGACACGACGCAGACATATCGAAAGGGCCGGGGAGGCCACCCCCTGGAATCGATCGATCTGATTCAAGTAGCCGCCAACGTTGGGCGGCCGGCGCGTTCCAACTGCGGACTGTGTCATTTTAACAGCGGCGGCGGCGCCAATTTCAAACATGGGGACCTGGAGCCGATATTGAGCGATGCTCCCGATGATTTTGATGTCCACATGGGGAGATACAATCTGCGCTGCCAGGACTGTCACACGACGTTCCAGCACCACATTGCGGGCGAGTCCCTGTCTTCGCCAGCAGTTGAGGGCCGGGTGCAGTGTTTCCAGTGTCATGGAAATACACCCCATGGGATCTCGGGAGTGCTCGGCAGGCACCTGGATGACCACACGCGGTCGGTGGCCTGCGAGACCTGCCACATCCCCTTCATTGCCAAAGATACGCCCACACGCATCTCCGTGGATTTCTCTCAGGCGGGCCGGGACCAGGCTCCCGAATACGATGAGCTCGGGAAACTCACGTACGAAAAGAAAATCGGAGCTCAGAAATGGGCCAAAAACATGGTCCCTGATTACATCTGGTATGACGGAAGCCACGAGGCGCATATGATCGGTGACAAGATCGATCCATCGGGCGTTGTCGATCTGAACCGGCCGCTCGGAGAGAGGATCGATCCATCGGCCCGGATCTATCCCTTCAAGGCCCACACCGCAGTCCAGGCTTATGATACGGATCTGTCCACACTGGTCGTTCTGAAATATGAGGGCAGCTTCTGGGAGCACTATGATTGGGACAAGGCGATCTCCGAGGGGATGTCTAGCCTGGGCCTCGAATATTCAGGCTCCTTTGATTTTGTCGAAACACGGATGTATACCTCGATCCATCATGAGGTGGCCCCCACACGGGAATCGTTGGGCTGCGGCGACTGCCACGGCCAGGAGGCCGTCTCTTGCCGTCGCTGTCACGGCCAGGAGATGGGCTCAAAATTCCCGGACCATGCCTTCCGGATTTACCCTGACATCCAGAAACGGATGGATTTTGAAAAACTCGGTTACACGAAAGATCCGGCTGTGACCGGAGGGCGGCTCCTCACGAGTCCTAAACGGCTGCGACAGGAGTGACCCGAATAGCTCACTCGTATTTGAGGGAGTCGATAGGATTGGCATGGGCAGCTCTGGCCGAGTGAAAATAGACCGTGATCAGAGCGATGAATATGGTGAATAGTCCCGAAACGAGGAAGAGATCCAAGCTCAGATCGGCCCTGTAGGCAAACCTCTGCATCCATCGGTTCAGCGCGTACCAGGCGAGCGGCCAGGCGAAGACATTGGCCAGGATCACCCACTTCGTGAATCCTTTGATAAACAGCAGGGTGATCTCCGAAGCCGAGGACCCCAGTACTTTGCGGATCCCGATCTCTTTCGTCCGCCGTTCCACGGAGAAGGAAGCCAGACCTAGCAGCCCCAGACAGGAGATGAAGATCGCCAATGCCGTGACGTAGCGGATGATGTTCCCTGTGCTATGCTCATAGCGGTACATGGAGTCGAGCATCTCGTCCAGGAACCGGATAGACACGGGATAATTGGGGACGACCTTTTGGACTGCCGCATCGATGGCTGCCAGAGTGTGAGAAATATTATCCGTGTGGATCCGGATCATCAAATGGGAGATACCTGTCGAGTCATTCAGGACCAGGATATACGGATGCACGTCCCAGTGTAACGACTGGTTATGAAAGTCCTTCACCACGCCGACAACCACGCCTGGATCGGCGTATTTGGTTCCCATGCTGCGGACGATCTCAGTTCCTATGGGCTCTTCCAATCCCAGGGCCCGGACCGCCGCCTCATTGATCACATAGGCATCCCTGTAGTCGGACGAGAATTCCCTGGAAAAGAAGCGGCCCTGTGCCAGCTCGATCTTCATCGTGTCGATGTAGTCGTGATCCACCCAGGCACAGCCCGTGTTGCAGGTTCTCTTGACATCCCCATCATACCAACCCGTGCGCATTGAGCTGTTCCAGAGGACCATATCAAAAGAGGAGCCTGCGACATTTTCTATCTCCGAGAGCTTCAATAGCTGTTCTTTGACCGCAGGGAGTCGTCTTTTGATGTGCCCCCTGACAGGGACCACCACGACCTGTTCCTGGTCATAGCCCAGGTCTTTGCTGCGTACATATTCGATCTGCTTGGAGATCCCCAGGGCGGCGATGATGAAGACGATGGACAGTGCGAACTGCGTGACCACCAGGACCTTCCTCATCGCCGCTTTTCCGAACAAAGGAAACTGTCCCTTGATCACGGACACCGCATCGAAGGAGGAAAAGAACAGCGCGGGAAACAAGCCGGAGAATATCCCGGTGAGCAGGGCGATGCCAAAAAAGGTCAGGATCATACCCGCTGACAGTCGAAGTGCAATATGCTGCCCGATCAAATTGCTTACAGAGGGCAGAATAAGCTGGACCAGGAGCAGGGCCAGCAGGAGCGCGATGAATGACATCAGTACGTATTCACTGAGGAACTGCTGGATCAGCTGGGCCCGGCTTGAGCCCACGACTTTCTTGATGCCGATCTCCTTGAACCGCTTCTCGGAACACGCCGTTGGAAGGCTTATAAAGTTGATGCAGGCGATCAGAAGGATGATCACCGCCATGACGGAGAAGAGGTAGACATAGGTGATGAGCCCCCCGCCCGCCGGATCGAATAGGGGACCCGTGCCAGAGGTTGGAGGGACAGATCCTGTATCTCTGTTCGCTGATTTTGATCGTTGAAAACATTCACGATCTTTTGGCTCACGTCTTCGTGTGAGCTGGTTTTTTGGAGCAGCACATAGGATTCGTGCGTGTCCCGCCAATTCCACTGATCCCGGTTCGACCTGAGGGTTAAATAAGGCAGGAGATAGTCGAATTGGATGGATGAGTTTGCGGGAACATCCACGACAACTCCGGTGACCTTGAAGGGATTCCGGTCTTCTACCCAAATTGTTTTGCCCAGAAAAGGGCCTTCGCCAAAAAACATGTGAGCGAGTTTTTCGGTGATGACCATGCTGTTGGGTTCTTCAAAGGCTGTGTGAGGATCCCCCTCCTTGAGCGGAAAGGTGAACATCTCGAGGAAGCCGGGGTTCACGAGCAAGCCAATACTGATGAATGTGTGGGTCCTGTGGGTCAGCTTGTACTCAGTCCTGCCCAGATTTGATGCCAGGACGATATCCGGGTATTCCTTCTCCAAATAATCGGCGATGAGGCCCACTGTGGCGGGGCTGTGGTATTTCCCGTCTCCGCTGTTCAAGATGACCCGGTGGAGCCGGGCATAGTTCTCGTGGAACCGGTCATAACTCCTTTCATGGTGTACCCAGAGCAGGATCAGGATGCAGGCCGCCATCCCCACACCCAGGCCGGTGATACTGACGAAGGAGTAGATCTTCTGTCTCCGGATATTTCTCCACGTGAACTTCGTGTAGGTCTTCAGGAGAGAGAGATTCCAGGTGAACCAAAACGATACTGCACCCAGGACTGACTTAAGGATCTGTGCCCAATACCATCCGGAGGCCAGAAAGCGGCGTCTGGATAGAAAAAAATCGCTGTAATTTTCCTCGAGGTCTCCTGCAATGGATTCTGCATCATCAGAAGACATAAAGAGACGCAGCAGTTTTTCCCCCAACCTGGAAGATATTCGTGATTTTTTATTCATTCGACTTCCTCGAGGATCTCGCGGCTCAGAAAATTCTTCCACATGACATCCTGTTCGCTCTTGAGGTTTTTGAGTTCATCGATTCCCAGGGAGGTGACCCTGTAGAGTTTCTTTCTGCGCCCCCCCCTTTTTGCGGTGGCTTCCGTTATGGAAGAGGCAATGAAGCCCTTTTTTTCCAGCTGAAGCAGTGGCTTGTGGATGATCCCCACCGACCATTCCTTGGATGAGATCTCCGAGAGATGTACTTTTATGGCTAACAGATATGCATTGTCCTGGAGTTCCCAAACGGCCAACAGGACCTGTTCTTCCCGTCGTGACAAAGTGTCCATATCTGCTCCTTTTTCTCTATCTGTTAGAAAAAGTAAAACAAATAGTGTGGTGTAATGAACCGCTTACCACTTTTTTCCATGGCACTTGAAGCAGGAGACACCTGAAGTGCCGCCAGGCAGGTCAATAGCCGGGACGGAAAGAATGGGGAGTAGAACCTCTTTGCATGCTCAAACGTTTTATCCTGTGAATGAAGTCTGAAGGGGAAAAAATGAAAAAACCAAAGAGGCGGGGATTGAGTGGCACAGCACTGTGTCTACTGGGGATGATAGTTGTCTCAGGACACACTGCTGGATCAGAACAGCAGCAAGCCAAAGGTCGAAGTATAGAATTGGATAGCCGTGCCATCACAGGAATCGTTGATGATGTGGCTCAACTGGTCTCCAACAATTATGTGTTTGCAGACAGCGGTCAAAAAATGGCAGAGCTTATCCGCCGCAGGCTTGAGGAAAATGCCTACGATCATGCCAAGACACTCGACGAATTCACGAAGATGCTGACCGATGATCTTCGTTCCGTCGAGGATGATGCTCATCTGGGAGTCGTTAACACGAGCCGTTTTGGAGGTGGGGGAGCTCGAGCCGAGGAATTGCAGAAAGAATTCGGTCTCAAACGATTACCCTACCGGAATTACGGATTTCAAAGGGTTGACCGTCTCCCTGGAAATATAGGCTGCATCGAGCTGGATGAACTGGCTCACGTAGAGATGGAGGGTGAGAACTTTGGCGGGGAGTCTGCCCGGGCAGCGCTGCAGTTGATTTCGAACTGCTCTGCGGTCATTTTCGATCTCAGAGATAATTTCGGGGGAAGGGACGAGATGGTGACGTTACTCCTCAGCCCATTTTTTGATCCGCCTCAGCATATCCTGACAGAAAAATATCGAGGCCGTCCAGATCGTGAACTCTGGACTCAGACGGCTGCCTTTTCCGGGAAATTGGCTAAAATCCCCTTGTATATTCTTATCAGCCAGCATACGGTTTCCGGCGGGGAAATGTTTGCATTTGTATTGAAAAACCGGGGTCGAGCTATTTTGGTGGGAGAAAAAACCCGGGGAGCTGCCCATAAAACTCACCTTTTTCCTCTCAAAGATCACAAACTCAGTGTAGCTATCCCGGTCGGCACAGTCATCGATCCTGTCACCGGGACCGATTGGGAAGGTGGGGGAGTGGAGCCGGATATCTCCGTTCCTGCAGGAAGAGCCTTGGATTCCGCCTACCTCGATGCCCTAGGAAAAGCTCTCCGGGCAGATCCTGAGAGATGGCAGAAGGTGGAGATCGAATGGGCGGTACTGGATGCTGAAGCACGCTTGAATCCTTTTGTCCTCAAGCCCGAGGATACGGTTCATTACACTGGCCTTTTTGGTGAAAGACGCATCTCAGTCGAGGAGGAGAGCCTGACCTATCAACGCGAAGGAGCGGGGGCTTTTGTGCTGCAGCCGATGTCCAGGGACCTTTTCCGTTTCCAGGATCCGGCTATGTTTTATGTGAGACTGAAATTCCTCAGGGACGCCTCTGGTCGTGTAACCACGATGGTTCTGCTCTATGACACTGGACAGAGACAGGAATGCCCGAGAACGGATCGTTTCTAGCTTGTGGCTGCATTTGACTCCGCCAATCTTCACGCTGACCTGAACCACTGATGGTTCTGAGTTTTTGAGCCATGACCTATGCCACAATCCTCTATCAACAAGGTACACAGCCTGAACGGCCTTGTTTCTCTATTTCCATGATATATTTCTTGGGGAGGGCTGTATAGAGGTGAGAACAGCTCTGTTGGATTCTTTTGAGTTTTGTTTATAATAGGCTCATCTCTCATTGAAATACGAACAGGTGGACGATGTCGAAGTCATTCTCTAGATCAGCTGTGCGCTGCCTTGTTTGGGGCATGCTTGTGTTTGGTCCCCTCTTTTTTATATCAGGATGTGCTCCCCGGGAACCGCTCCAGTGGTTCAAGGGCAATCTCCACACACATACAACCCATTCCGACGGAGACACTCAGCCTGAGGGAGTCATCCGGTGGTACAGGGACCAGGGCTATGATTTTTTATCCATCACCGATCACAATTTTCTGCTGAAGACCGAAGATTATGCCCATCTTCAGGATGAGGAATTCATCCTGATATCTGGGAACGAGATCTCAGATGTCTATGAGGGCAAATCTCTGCACCTGCTGGCCTTGGGTATTCACGATGAATCGCTCGGGCCCGCGGGAGGCGACAGCATCCAGACCACACTCCAGGACAATGTCTCCGCCATCCGGAGTGCAGGCGCTGTGCCTGTCCTGGCCCACCCCAATTTCACCTGGGCCTTTGGCGCGGAGGAAATGATCGGGATCAAAGACTGTGTTCTTTTCGAGGTCCTCAATGCCCACCCCTCCGTCAACAACCAGGGAGATGATACACATCCCGGCACCGAGGAGATGTGGGATCTCGCCCTCTCGGCCGGGAAGCTGATCTATGGGATCGGGACAGACGATACGCACAAAATCGCCACCTATCCCGGAAAATCATGGGTCATGGTCCGGGCTCCCGAGCTGTCTGAGCCCTCACTCCTGAAGGCCCTGGAGAATGGGGATTTTTACGTGAGCACAGGTGTGGTATTGGATTCGTACAAGTCCACCCGATCCGCAGTGAAAATTCGCATCCGCGCGGAAAGTGGGGCGTCTTATTCGACCTCGTTCATCGGAGAGGGAGGTGAGATCCTATCTGAAAGTGACTCACTGAAACCCGTCTTCAAGAAGCGTTCGGACACACTGTATGTGAGGGCCCGGATCGAGGACTCGAAAGGAAAACTGGCCCTCACTCAGCCGGTCTTTTTCGAGAACTGATCCTGCCCTTCCGGATTGGGCCTATTTTACCATTCCGAACTTCTTGTTTTGTGCCGTCATCTTGATGAAATGCCGGAGGCTCCTCCGAAACATCTCCTCTCCATGCCGCCTTCGGCTCTCGATGAAACCGATCCGGACTCTCTTGTATCCCTCGGGCAGATGCTGGAAGTTTGCCCAGGCTTGTTCGTCTTTCTTTAGTTCTTGGAGGATATCTGCCGCTATGGTGAGCGGTGCTGCCTCGTCTTTTACAGGATCGAATGCGTGAGCTACTGCCTCTAATCCCGCTGAGGTCATCTTCTTATCTTTGATCAGCCTGCGGATGCGTTCCCTGTTCATCTCCGAGAGGGCACTCTTGGGACGCCTGGGAGAAAACCGCTGGGCAAACCGTTCCTCGTCGATGCCCTTTTGCTGGCTGTCGATCCAGCCAAAGCAGAGTGCCTCCTCCACGGCGTCGTTGTAGGGGATCCTAGGTTTGCCGGTCGATTTTCTATAGTAGATCAGCCAGATCTCGTTTTCTTTTGTATGGTTTTGGGAAAGCCAATCCCTCCAATCTTTTCTGTTGGTCACATAGAGGGTTTTGCCGACTTCCATTGGAACCAGATGTGTAGTTTGGCTAGTCCTTCGAGTAGCGCAGCTTCCCGCCCACGATCGTGTACACGGCTTTGGTGGTCAAGATCTCGCGAGGATCCACAGTCAGGATGTCTTTGTCGAGCACTGTAAAGTCCGCCAGCTTTCCGACTTCGATGGAGCCGAGGATGTCTTCCTGAAAGGCGCCGTAGGCCGCCCAGATCGTGAAACCCTTGATGGCTTCCTCGATGGTCATCCGCTGTTCCGGAAACCAGCCGGCCTCCGGATTCCCTGAGGCGTCCTGGCGAGTGACCGCGGCATAAATTCCGAGCATCGGATCGTTCGACTCGACCGGGAAGTCCGAGCCGCAGGGAATGACCAGCCCCGCATCCAGGAAGGATCGCCAGGCGTATCCGCCGCGGGCCCGCTCCATGCCCACACGAGCGGGGACCATGCGCATGTCGGATGTGCAGTGAGTAGGCTGCATGGCCGGGACCACACCCAGCTCTGCAAACTTGGCGATGTCCTCGTCCCTGACGAACTGGGAGTGTTCGATCCGGAATCGGTGATCTGTTTTGGGAAGAGCCAAAAAGGCCTTCTCGTAGGAATCGAGGCACAGCCGGTTTCCGCGGATCCCGATGCAGTGGGTGTTGACGCCCATGTCGGCCATCAGAGCCGCCTGTGAGATCTTCGTGATGTATTCGGGAGTCACTCTCAGCAGGCCTCGGTTCTCTGGATCGTCCGTATAGGGTTCGAAAAATGCAGCCCCCCGCGAACCCAGCGCTCCGTCAAAGAAGAGCTTGATGCTCCGGACAGAGAGCATGGTGCCGCTGTAGTCCTCGATCCGCTGCTCCTTGAAGTATTCGGCGATCTCCTCGGCGCTGCCCTCGAGGAGAGCAGCCTCCTGCGCTCCCAGCATGGCATACGCCCGCATGTGCAGCCGGCCCTCGTCGATCAGGCTTTTATAGAGTACGATTTCCTGGGGGCTCACCCCGGCTTCGTGCCAGCCGGTGAGCCCCTTCTCCAAACTGCTCTCGACTGCCTTGAGCAGCTTTGTACTGTATGCGGCCTCGGTTTCCGTAGGGAATTTGTCCTTGACCAGGTTCATGGCCTTGTTGATCAAGACACCCGAGGGCTCGCCGCCGAGCTTGCGGTGGATCACGCCGCCGAAGGGATCGGGTGTGTCATTTGTGATGCCGGCGATGTCGAGCGCCTTCTGGTTCACGAAGGCGGAATTGCCGTCCACACGGCGGAGGAAGACCGGATTGTCCGGGCTGACCGCGCTGAGGGCTTCGTGTTCGGGGAAAACCTTCTCCTCCCAATCGTTCTGATCCCAGCGGCCTCCGAAGATCCACTCTCCGGGCTCTAGCTCTTTTGCTCTCTCTGCCACCCTCTCAACGATCTGTTGGAAACTTGGTGTTCCCGAGATATCGAGGTTTGACAGTTCTTCGCCGAGGTTGTGCATATGCGCATGTGCGTCGATCAGCCCCGGCAGCACGAGTTTCCCGCCGAGCTCGATCACTTCCGTCCTGTGGCCGATATATGGGGCCACACCGTCCTTGTCTCCCACAAAGACGATCCGGTCTCCGCTGACCGCCACGGCTTCATGGATCGAGAACTCTTTGTCGACGGTCACGATCTTGCCGTTGAAGAGGACCAGGTCGGCCTCAGGTTTGCCTCCGCAGTATGCTGAGATGAATGCCAATAAAAGCAGAAGTATCATGCCCCTACGAGTTTTATTCATGATTGTTGTACCTGTCCCTTCCTTTCTTTTGGTCTGTATAGGCTTGATCGATTGTTGAAAAGGATATGTTTCATTTCTCGCCAGCCTTTTAATTTATTGGACATGTTGTGCGTAAAACTGAATTATAATGAACCTTGGCCTAATATACAAAACTTGTGTGGTTGTCTTAACAGATGCGAAAATGTATAAGAAGTCATCTTATCCAGTCATAGCTCAGCATGAAAAACAACATTTTTGTCCTTAGAAGCGCACTGGTTGCTGCCCTGGGTGGTTTTCTCTTCGGTTTTGATACAGCTGTCATTTCCGGCACAACTGATACCCTGCAGGGGCTGTTTAATCTAAACAATGCTGCCTTGGGATTCACGGTTGCGAGTGCTCTCATAGGTACTGTCATCGGCTCGATTTCAGTTGGCTGGCCCACAGACAGGATCGGGCGGCGGAATATGCTGATGGTGCTGGCCGTTCTTTATTTCATCTCAGCTGTGGGCAGTGCAATGGCCTGGAACTGGTACAGCCTATTGATATTTCGTTTTATCGGGGGCTTGGGTGTGGGCGGGGCATCCGTTGTTTCTCCCATGTATATTGCCGAGATATCACCCGCTAAATCCCGCGGACGTCTGGTTGCCCTGGCCCAACTCAACATTGTCGTGGGTATTTTGTCTGCTTTTCTTTCCAACTATCTCATCTCCATTCTGAAGCTAGGCGCTCGGGAATGGCGCTGGATGTTCGGTATCGAGGCGCTTCCCGCCGCAGCCTTCCTGATATTGTTATTCTCCAATCCCTATAGCCCGCGTTGGCTGATGGCCAGGGGGCGTAACCAGGAAGCGAGGGAGATTCTCTACAAACTCGAGTTAGACCGGGCTCAAGCGGATGCGGAATATGCCGCCATCAAAGCCTCATTGGATCTCGAACATCACAAGGCAAACGAACCCTTCTACACCCGGAAGTATTTGAAGCCGATCATGCTGGCTTTTATGATCGCCTTTTTTAATCAGACCTCTGGTATCAATGTGGTCATGTACTATGCCCCCAGGATCTTTAAAATGGCTGGGGCAGCTACAGAAAGTGCCATGCTTCAGGCCGTGATCATTGGTCTGACAAACCTGTTTTTTACGCTACTAGCCCTGGCTGTTATTGATCATTTTGGTAGGAAGAGACTCATGCTCGTGGGATCGATCGGCTACATCGTGAGTTTGGGAACGGCCTCCTGGGCGTTTTTTACCTTCGGCACGGATTTCACTGCTGCGGGCGGTACCATCGTGCTGAGCGCATTGGTCCTTTTTATAGCGTCCCATGCCTTTGGTCAGGGTGCGGTCATTTGGGTATTTATCAGCGAGGTCTTTCCCAATCGAGTGCGGGCTCGAGGGCAGGCCTTGGGTTCGTTTACGCATTGGATTCTCGCCGCGCTCATCTCCCAGACATTTCCCATGATCACAGGGAGATTTGGTGGAGGGGGAATCTTCGCCTTCTACACGTTCATGATGGTCCTTCAACTGCTCTGGGTCATCTTCTTCATGCCCGAGACAAAAGGGATATCATTGGAAGATATGCAGAAGAAATTGGGAATCGAATAGTAAAAAATTAGCGGGAGATCTCTTCCAGGATCTTTTTCCCGTGATTCAGAAGGGCCTCGGTGTTCTCCGGTTCGCTCAAAATGTTGAACCGGGCCACCGTCTCATTCAGGAGTGCGAGCTTCTGCTGCGCTTCCACTGAACTATCTCTCCCGAGTTCCTCCCGCAGGATCCGGATCTTTTCGGCGTCCTGGATCCCTTCCACCAGGCGTTCGAAGCGGATCGAGCTCCTGGCCTCGGGGTACACGATATAGGTGTCGCCGGCCGGCCAGGTCCGGAAGCGAGAGTCTCTCAGGGGATCCTCGACCCAGCTGCAGTAGGACCAGCGAAGGAAGCCATCGAATCCCGCTGCCGCGGCATACCAGCTGATGAACGGGGCCTCGGCCGGGGGGGAGAACGTGAAGGTGTTGGGGAACGCATCTGAGCAGCAAACGTAGTACGTGCTGGGGAATCCTCTGGATTTTCTGAACTCCAGGTCTTCAGCGCTGATGATCGCATGGAATGCGACACAGAGATCCTGGATGCGGTCGGGGTAGATCTTGTAGGTCTTTGCGTTGTCGGCGAGAGCTACTCCGAATTCTGGTGCCTGATCTGCGAGAAGCTGCAGCATCAGCTCCATCTCCCTGCCCCCGCGCTCGTCGATCGCGATGTTGGTGATGGTGTTCCAACCCTTCTTTTCCAAGTGGGAGCGGAAATCTTGGAGAAACGGAGTCCAGAGTTTCATATATTCTGCGGATCCGGGCTGGGTTTCGACAACGACCTCTTCTCCGGTGGCTTCATCGAAGTAGCTGAACTTGGAGGTCCAGGGGATCATTGAATAGCAGTTGATCTGCTTCCTGATACCCAGGCCCATCATGAATTCCACCCAGTTGTCGAAGACCGTGTAGTCGTAGGCCCAGCCGCCTTCCGCTTTCTTTGTCCAGACGATCATGGATTCGAAAGGATCATAGGTCTGGCCGGCCCAGGGTTTTTGGATGATGGAGGCGGTTATGACCTTTTGCCCGGCATCGGCCAGCATCTGCATGATGGGCCTCAACAGATCCCAGTGGGCCTCTGACCAGGGCTCCACCTCATGGAATCTTGCCACGGCATAGGGATTCTGCCACAGGTCGAGATGGAACCGCCATTCGGTTGCCGGAGGAAGAAGCCGGGGCAGCACCTCCAATGTCAGCTCGAAAGGACGAGTCTTCTGACCACGGGCGATAAGACTCAGGGTGGATGTGTAGATCCCGGGCTCTGCAGCCGCCGGGATCTGAAATGTGATCCAGACCGGGCGTGAGGTCCTGCCTTCCATGTCCCAGCAGGTGACATTGTCCAGCGCGTCGGGATACAGATACGCGGCATAATCTTCGGGTTTGCGAAAGCCGCAGCCGTCCGCGAATTCATCGGTCAGGACATATCGCACGAATCTCGCCTGTGCGATCCCGGCAGGCAGGCTCTCCCCATTGCTGCCCCTGAACTCCGAGAATTCACACCCCACCTGAGAGATGGGATCCTTCGACCACAGGGCCAGTTGAGCCGACACTTTCTCTCCGCGCCAGGCAGTGCCGCTCCATTCATCCTGCTGGGCGAGTTTCGGGATGGAACTCCGGAAGTAATGCTGGTCTACCGAGCCGAACGAGGCCAGAAGCCCGGGAGCCACAGCGTCCCAGTCCGCTGTCGTATCCGGCGCGGGATCATCCGCCTCAGCGTAGGTGGTACAATCCAGTGCTGGTCTGTTTGCCTTGCAGTCACCCATGGCCAGCATCAGCGCTGCAGCCAGACAGAGGCTCACAACTGCGGGGCTGATCAGCTTTCCTGATCGAGTTTGGCTCATTCTCCTGTTCTCCGTGATCCTAGGGCATATAACATAGATCGGTAGTGATTATATCCGAGCCCGAAATGAGGTTATCACTCCTGGGATATTATTTCAAAAAACCGAAACCCGTGTGCAGGGGGGCCGAGATGCTATTCCTTGATCAACTTGACGAGGTACATGTCGCTGCTTCCCCGCAGCTTCTTCTGGAAGGCGTTCTTGACCGGCATGTCCTTCGACTCCGTAGCTGTGCCGATGTAGATCCCTCCCATGTAGTCGAGCGCCAGTCCATATCCGCGTTCCCATTTGGCACCGCCGAAATAGGTGGAAAATAGCAAGCTCTGCCCGTCCTGGGAGAGCTGGGCCAGGATCCGGTCGCCTTCACCGGAATATTTCTTGAAGAGGGCGTCTTTGGTGGGAAAATTTTTCGATTCTGTATAGGCCCCGATGTAGATCGTTTGATCGAGGTCGACGATCAGGTTTTGGCCATAATCCACCTTTTTTCCGCCCAGGAACGTGGAAAATAGCAGTTTCTTTCCCTTGGGATTGAGCTTTGTGATGAAGACATCGATGTCTCCGGCCAGTGTGTCGTAAAGCGCGTTCCTTAAAGGAAAATCGGGGGAAGCCGTTTGCCCGATCACATAGGCATTGCCCCACACGTCTATATCGACCGCGCGGAGGTTGTCTGTGCTGGAACCACCGAGATAGGTGGAATACAGCAGCTTCTTTCCCTTTTTGTCCAGTTTCATGACAAAGGTATCGGTCTCTCCGGCGAATTTCTTTTGAAAGGCCTTGAGCCTGGGGAAGTCCGGTGATGTCGTGTCGCCTACGATATAGACATGGCCTTGGTCATCTATGGTCAGATCGATGGCGGTTTCTTGACCTGAGCCGCCCAGGTAAGTGGCGAAGATCAGCTTGCTCCCTGTGGGATCGATCTTGGCCACGAAGGCTTCGCCGTTGCCACTGTTTTTTTTCTGGAAGGCGCGTCGTGTCGGCATGTCGGTGGACCAGGTGATCCCGCAGATGTATGCGTTTCCCTTGGCATCGACGGCGATCCCATGGGAGCGGTCCCAGTCCGAGCCACCGAAGCAGGTGGAGTAAACAAGTGCAGTTCCGGTGGGATCGACCTTGGTGATGAAGGCATCTGCCATGCCTTGATACTCATACAAGGCGTTCTGGGTAGGGAATCCTTCCCTGGCGACCCCGGTCACATAGGCCGCCCCGGCGTCATCCACGGCGATATCCAGGCCCCCGTCCCGTTCGATGCCTCCCAAATACGTCGAGTAGACGAGGGCGTTCCCTTCCGGGCTGACCTTGGTAACACATGAATCGGTTACTCCGCTGAATTTGGGGAAGAGGGGATTCTTGGTCGGAAAGGTCTTGGAATTGATCCAGCTTGTCAGATAGGCCGCTCCTGTGCTGTCCACGGCAACATAGGTCGATCCTTCCCCGTTGGAGCCGCCGATATAGGTGGCATACACGATGACCAGGGGATCGATGATCAGGTCCCTGCTCCGATCGTATTCGCCGACCCGGAAGCCGTAGGCGTTCTCACCGATGTTTGCGAACCGGGCCTCTACCGCGACGCGCCTGCCGTCGATTTCCTGGAAGGCCACAGGGCGTGTGTGTCTCATCTCACCGAATTCTGTCTCGATGATCAGGTTTCCACTCGTGTCTAGCCGTGTACCTTGGACATCGCGGTATTCGAAACCGATGTCTCGCGTGTCTCCCCCTGGCCTGACGATGAAATCATACTCGATCTCCTTCTCCACGCCATAGATCCTGAGGTCTATATCGGGATACAGATCCGCATAGAGGACAGCCCTGGAAGTTTCTATGCCGGCCCGCCAGTCTGCCTTATCCTTTTGATTGAAGTAACTGACCCTGTATGCTGCGCGGTCCTCTGGGATTATCGCTGTGTAAGGATTCGGATCTATGAATTCGAGGCGTGAAACGTCCCGTTCGAAAACATGTGGCTGATCAGTGGACCGGGTGCTGTCGAAGACCAATCCATTCCGTGTGAGCCAGAGTGTGTATCTCGATGTGTCGGCGTAAAAGAGGGCCTTTTCATCGACCTGCCCTGCATTGGGGATGAAATAGAGGGGCAGCTTTCCATAGTTGATGTCTACATCCAGCGCCGGGGTTTCGATTCGGCCCTGGTCGATCTGTGGCGCTTGTGTGCCCTGACTCGACATGGCCATAAGGAAAACGCATAAGCAGAATACAGCGGTTCTTGGCATTAAATTCCTCCTTCTCTAGGTACGTACCTCTTTCTGCACAAATCTTTTTTATGAGCCTATCACACCGAAATCGAGAAGGTCTATGTTTTTTCGTGCAGAGCCCCCACTGCTCAGTATTGAACCAAAGTCCAATAGACATGGGCCTTTGATTCTAAGAACATAGTGCTAGGAGGCAACATGGTCAAACTAAACATAAAACCAGGCGAGCCCGGTGTGCCGGCCGATGCGCTCGATATCGTTAACGCTTACCACGACATCTTGAAGGACAGGGAACGGTTCGGGATCGCGGCACCGCAGTCCATGCTTCCCTTTCCCAAAGCCGAGATCAAATCCGCCCTCAAGGCGGTCATGCTGGAGACGAAGGATAATGAGGGATTGGGGAAGCTGAAGAGGGGATACATTACTCTAGCCGATTTTGTGCCGGATGAGACCGCAGAAAGTATCAATCAAAACTGGAAGGACGCTGCTGACGCCCAGTGCGAGACGGATCAGGATCTTGCCGGCGCTTCGGAGACCGATGTCATGGCCGATGTTGTGCGGGTCCAAAAGGGCATCGCCGATGAAGGAGCCTGGCTCACCAAGGAGATCGACGCTTTCCTCTCTGATCTGGCTGAAAAATAAAGACTGCAGGATGAGGGGATCTGGAACGATCAGCGTCTTCGCAGCAATACATAGACCGATCTGTGGGGGGTGTGTCTACCTGCAGTTTCGATCGTCCTCAATTCCATCACCTGAAATCTCGGCTCGAACAACTCCCGCATCTCGCCTTCTGAGGAAAAATAGAGGCGTGTACCCAGCGGGGAGGTCCGGTACTTGCCTGTCCCCTCGAAATTCGGGTTCTCTTCACTGAAACAGACGGACAGGTAGTGTGCTCCGGGATTGAGGATCCGGTGTACGTTGCTGACATACCTGTCTCTTTGTTCAGGATACACGTGATGGAGCAGGTGCCAGTCATAGGCAAGATCGAAGGAGTCTGCGATCTCGCTCAGGTCGCCCAGCACATCCCCGACCATGAATCTGCAGATCAGCCCGGCTGCCTCTGCTTTCGCTTTTGCCGCCTCGATGGCTGAGGGGGCGAAGTCGACGCCCGTGACATCGAAGCCCAGAGAAGCGAGATACAAAGCATAGGACCCTGTCCCGCATCCCAGATCGATGGCCTGGCAGGGGCCGATACTGTGCCGTTCGATCGTTTCGATGAGAGCGGGAGGCGGATCCTCCCGGATCCAGGGGATGTCTTGTGGATCCCTGTTTTTGTAGATCCTCTCCAGTTCGTCCTGACGTGTCATGGTTTTCCCTTCATTTTACACAAAATTCAGCGAAATTTGCGCAAATTTCACCCCTAGGGGTGATGTTTTTTGTGATCTCGAGAACTAATATGTGGAATCTGGAGGCACAAATGGATCCTTTCAGCATTCAGGTCAACACCATCGACAACGGTTTTCTTTTTACAGTCAGAAAGAACGGCAGCCGGAAGAAGACGTTCTATGCCGCGGACGTGCTGGAGGGACTCGAAGAGGCCTGTCAGACGATCGTGGGCTTCAAGGTCCGGGTCCACCGCGAGAGCCTCATCTTCGACAGCGCCGAAGAGCAGCAGGATCAGAAAAACTAGGTTATTCCTTCTTTCTCGTTCTTCTTTTCCTGCTTCAAATAGATCTCCTCTCCCCATAGCCATCATCTGGACGTTTCTCTCTTTTGTGCTAGAATATTGGGTTGTCCGAAATACAGGATGCATGAATGAGAAGCCTCAAGGCGTTCGCAATACTTGCTCTCTCGCTCACCTTATCCTTTCCTTCTTTGCTTGCGCAGGAAGTCCAGATCTCAAATGAAGTGGGGGAAGAGGGGCAAACTCTGATCTTGTTTCGCCTATCGAGCGAGCTTCTGGAAGGCGAGCTGACACTGCTGCGCAGCACACGACCCATCTCCCCGAATGACCTGAATCCGGTCCGGTATCCCATCACCCGATTCGTGATAACAGAGGGGGAGCTTGGTTCTGGCTTCACCGATGTTTTTGCCGCTGATGATGTTGTTTACCATTATGTTGCTGCCATAGATCGAAGAGACGACACAGCAGAGTTCAGCAATGTGATCTCTGTTACACGCGAAGATGTCCCATTGCCCAGTTCCCTGCAAGAACCGGAGATCCTGATAGACAAAGATCACTACGTGCTGGAGGTCCGGGACGGGGGGGAGGCAGTAAAAACCTATCCAGTCATCCTGGGCCGGGATCCTGTCCTGAGGAAGCTCCATCAGGATTTCCAAACCACTCCCGAGGGGATCTACCAAATCACCAACCTCAAGGGGAACTCCATGTTCCACAGGGCACTTGATATCGACTATCCCAACCGTTTCGACCGAATCCGCTATGAGTTCCTTCGTTCTCTGGGGCGGGTTCCCCAGGACAAAGGTATCGGCGGAGAGATCCAGGTGCACGGCCAGCTCCGGAACTGGGCCCTGGAGCGCAACTGGACCTGGGGCTGTGTCGCCCTGCGAAACGCGGATATCGTGGAGCTTTTTGATCATCCCGCCATCCGGGCTGGGACTCCCGTCTTTATCGTGGGGGAGGAGATCAGCAGGGAAGACATCGAATTCCTTAAAAGGAGCTGGACAGCAGACGAAGCTAGAGAAATTCAGACCCGCCTGCAGGAGCTGGGCCATTACTCAGGGCAGGTGGACGGCATCCTCGGCCGCCAGACTCGTTTCGCGTTGGGCAGGTTTCAGCTCGGGAAAGGATTCCCCGTGACCTGTGACCTGGATAAGCGGACTGTTGAGGGTTTGACTGACTAGCTCGGCAACCGCGACGTTGCTGCGGCATTTGTTTAGAGGAGGCCCGAATCACGTGCCGCTCCTCATCTGGACTTTCCTTTTTTCGGGTGATAGTGTGTAGGCACGAATCCCAGTAATCCAGGAGGTCCGATGAAATCCATGGCGAAATTTTGTTTGTTGATCTTGGTTTTAGCGATGTGTGTGGGGCTGTATGCGGAGCCCATCAAATTCGTGCGCTACCCGCACTTCTGCAAGGACAAGATCGCTTTTACATACCATGGGGATATCTGGGTAGCGAACGCGGACGGCTCGCAACCCCACAGACTGACCGTACACGTGGCCCGGGATGTGTTCCCGCGCTTTTCCCCGGACGGGCAGTGGATCGCCTTTTCCAGCAACCGCATGGGAAACAACGACGTATGGGTCATTCCTGTCGCGGGTGGTGAGCCGCGCCAGCTCACATTTCATACCACCAACGACACCATGCTCTACTGGACACCGGATGGCCAAAACGTGATCTTTGCTACCTCACGCAAGGGCACGTTCTACAGCCCACTCTATCAAGTGAGCGTAGATGGGGGGCTGCCGACTCCGCTGGATGTCGATTTCGGAGCCGCGGGAATGATGTCTCAGGACGGCAAACTCCTGGCCTACAACCGCATGGGATTCCGTTACTGGCGCAAGCACTACCGCGGGAACTACAACACCGACATCTGGGTACGCGATTCTGAAGCGGGAACCTTCATACAGCTCACGGATCGGGACACCAAGCAGTTCCGGACACACACTCAGGATGCCTTCCCTATGTGGGGCCAGGACGGAATGATCTACTTCATGTCCGAGCGCGACGATATCTTCAACATCTGGAAGATCGCCCCCGGAGGAGGGGAGCCCACCCAGGTCACGTTTCATGAGAAGGACGGCATCCAGTATCCCTCTATCAGCCCGGATGGAAAGACCATCGTGTACGAGAATGAGTTCGAGTTGTGGCGGCTGGATGTCCCGAATGGGAAGCCCCAGAGGATCTCGGTATCCATGGACTTCGACCTCAAGGAGAACCTGGTGCAGTACCTGCATGTCGACTCGGAGGTCGATGATTTCTCACCATCGTCTGACGGATCGAACCTGGTGATAGACAATCACGGCGAGATCTTCGTGGTCCCCACGGATCCAGAGATCGGGGAGAAGACGCAGATAACGACCTCGCCCTGGAGGGACCGCAGCGCCGAGTACTCTCCGGACGGCAAGTATGTGTGCTTCATCTCCGATGAATCCGGCGATGACGAGCTCTGGCTCTACACCGTGGCCTCTGGAGAGAGGCGGAAGCTCACGAGCCACGAATCGCAGAAGCGGGCCTATCTTTGGGCGCCGGATTCGAAGCGGATCGTTTTTGTGGCGGCCAACCGGCTGTTTATGATCGCATTGCCGAACGGGGAAGTGACGGAGCTGGCCTACAACCAGGCGCGGGGATTCCTCCTGTGGGATTTTTCTAATGATGGCAAATGGATCAGCTACACCCGCCAGGACGACGCCAGTAACACGGATGTCTATCTTTTTGATATTGCGGCTAAGAAAGAATACAACGTCTCTCAAAATCCCTTCCGGGATAATATTGCGGAATTCACGCCCGACGACGGGAAGCTGGTATTTGTCTCTACGCGGGACAATGGGGTGGGACACTTGTTCGTGCTGCCTCTGGAAAAACAAACGGAAGATCCGGATGATCCTCTGGTCATGGCCCGGACCAAGAAGGAAAAGGCTGCCAAGAAAGGAGACAAGGAAAAGGCAGAAGCAGCAGCCCTGAAGCTCGACATGGACAGGATCGACCGCCGTGCCGTGCAGCTGACCCAAGGAGAACATCCGGTCGGAAGCTTCTTCCTTTCCAAGGATGGGAAGACGGTCTTCTACACCAGCCGAGATGACAAAGGACCGGGGCTCTTCAGCATTGGCATCGATGGCAAGGATCAAAAGAAGGTTACAGACGGCGATTTCCGCGGGCTCCAGGTGAGCGCCGACGGGAAGACCGTCTTCTTCCTCAAACAGAACGTCGTGCAGATGATGCCGCTGGCATCCAAGAAGCCCAAGAAGGTCGGCTTCGATCTGGTAGTCACCGTCGACGTGCGCAAAGAGTGGGAGCAGATCTTCGAGGAATCCTGGAGGGTGATGAAATACATCTTCTATGACGAGAACATGCACGGCTACGACTGGGGTGCCATCAAGGCCGTGTACAAGCCGTTCCTGAAGTACGTGGGGGAGAACCAGGACCTCTATGACCTGACCAACGAGATGATCGGGGAGCTGAATGCTTCGCACACCGGTGTGAGCGGCCCCACTCAGGAGAGGCCGGAGACCTACCAGACCCAGTTCCCGGGATTCGAGCTGGAGCCGGCTGATGATTATTACCGTGTGAGCCACGTCTACTGGAACGGCCCGGCCGACCGGGAATGGATCGACCTCAAGGTCGGGGACTATGTGCTGGCCGTGGATGGGCAGGAGCTGCAGGCAGGGGATAACTACTGGAAGCTGTTCAACCACACCCTGAACGAATATGCTGCACTGCAGGTCAATTCGAAGCCCGGCCTGGCGGGCGCACGAGAGGTCAGGATCAAGACGGTCGCATCGCTCCGGAACATCAAGTATGAGGAATGGGTCAAGCAGAACAGGGACTATGTGGAAAAACTCACGGATGGTGAGATCGCCTACGTCCACATCCGGTCCATGAATCGCCCATCGCTGCAGAAGTTCGAAAACGAGATCAACCAGTTCACGAACCGCAAGGGCATCGTCGTGGACATCCGATACAACGGAGGCGGGAACATCGACCAGCAGCTGCTCGACATCCTGGAGCGCAGGGCCTTTGAATACTGGAACAACCGCTGGTCTTCGCGCGCCCAAGGAAGGCGGCCGCGTCAGGCCATCGTGGGCCCCAAGGTGATGCTGATCAACTGGCGGTCAGCCTCGGACAGCGAGGTCACTCCCATGGGCTTCCGCGACCTGGGTCTGGGTCGGATCGTGGGCACGCCTACCTACGGGGCCGTGATCGCCACGGGGAGCTATAGGCTGATAAACGGCGGCCGGATTCGCACGCCGGGATCGCTGGTCGTGACCTATGATCCCAGCAAACCCAACAACTATGGCGTGAATCTTGAGAACTACGGCGTGGCGCCCGATGTCTGGGTGGAGAACACTCCTGAGGACGAGATCACTGGCTTTGACCGCGAGCTCAAGGCCGCCGTGGATGAGGTGCTCCGCATGCTCAAAGAGGGGAAGTGGACATATAAGTAGCTCTGCGTTCGAGATCAGCACTGCTGTGGGGCTGGAATCCGAATAAGGCCGCAGGCTCGGACCGGAAACGGTTCAGAACCCGCTGCGCCGCACCTCCACGTAGAAGGGGAGGTGATTGCCGCCTCCCGCCCTGTACCAGGGTTCCAGCCTGTAGTTTCCTTTCTTGATGAAGATCTTCTGCATCTCGAGCTTCTGAGCCGTCGGATCGGTGTTGCGGAGACTGCGCTGGGTTGTCCCGAGACGCAGCTTCATGGTCCCCTCCTGGTTCACGCTCTCCCGGAAATAGAAAACAAAGTCGAAGAAATTGTCGTCTTCGATCTGGACATCCCAGTAACCATAGATTTGGTCCTGGGCCCAGATCCCCTCGTCGCCCTTGGCATCGTTCCGGTTGAGGATGACCGGATCCTCGGCAGGATTGCCCAGGCGTATCCGCCGGGGCTCCTTTAGATGGGGGCTGTCCATGATGTCGGAATACCAGAGGTCAAATTCCTGCTTGAGTTCGAGGGCCTCTTCCGGTTGGCTCCTGCTCTGGTCTGTCATCTCGTAGGGATCTTCCCACAGGTCGAAGAGTTCGAGGTCCGCGGCCCCGGCTTCATGGGGGGCATGGCCCACGAGTTTGAAGCGGCCCTTGCGGACCGCGATGTTGCGGTAGAGTTCGGGGAAACCCCGCTGCCAGTGGAAAAAGAGGGGACGTTCCGCCCAGGGGACGCTGCGGCCCTGTATGAGGGGAATCAGGCTGTGTCCGTCGATCGCCAGGTTTGGGGAATAGGGAACTCCACAGAGCCCGAGGATCGTGGGGAACAGGTCGATGTGGGCCGCCGGTACTTCGATACCTGCCGTGCCGGGCGTGAGCCAGGGGATGTGCATGAAACAGGGGACACGGATGCCGCCTTCGTAGACGCTGCCCTTCCGACCGCGCAGGCCGGCCGTGTAGCGGCGCTGCTGGGGGCCGTTGTCGGTCAGGAAGATGACGACGGTCTTGGAATCGAGCTTGAGGGAATGCAGGCGTTCGAACAGGCGGCCCAGGTTCTGGTCGATGTTGCTGACCATGGCATACACGCGGCGGGCCGCGTCTTTGTCCTGATCGGACATCTCTGGGAGAGGGCGTCCCTGCCGGGAATAGGAAGCCGCCGCAGGATCCTTGTCTTTATAGGCCTGGAGGAACTCCTCCGGGACCTGGAGAGGTGTGTGCGGGGCATTGAAGGAGAGGTAGACGAAGAACGGCTGTTCCTGATGGCTCTCGACAAACTCCATGGCGGCGTCGGTATAGACATCTGAGCAGTAGCCTCGTGTCTGGACCGGAACGCCGTTATCCCAGAGCACGGGATCGAAATAGGAGCGGTCGAATTCGAAATAGTTCTTGACGTCACCGACCTGGCCGATGCCGCCGGCTCCGTGGACCAGCGACTGCTCAAAGCCCTGGTCCTGGGGGCGGAAGGGGAAGTTGTCGCCCAGGTGCCACTTGCCGAAGATGGCCGTCTTGTAGCCAGCATTCTTGAGGGCTTCTGCGATCGTTGTCTCTTCGGATGCCATGATCGCCCCGCCGTTGTAGGTGTCGTACACTCCAGTGCGCAGTGAGTAGCGCCCGGTCATGAGGCTGGACCGGGTGGGCGCACAGACGGGGGAGACGTAGAAGTTGTTGAAGCGCACACTCTTGGTGGCCAGCTGGTCCAGTACCGGAGTGCGGATCATGGGATTGCCGTGGAACCCGAGATCTCCGAAGCCCTGATCGTCCGTCATGCACAGGATGACATTGGGCCGCCCCTGGCTGAAGGCGGCGAGAGGAAGAAATGCTAGGACGTTTAGTACAATGCTGGTGATAATGAATCTCTTGTTTTTCATCTTTTCCTCTTTTCGGGTCCGTCCCCGAAATTGGTCCCCGAAATTAAATGATCAGGGATGACATCCCGCCGAAACACATCTTCCTCTGATTCGGCCTTCCGTATGACCGCTGCCTGATCCTCAGTCACCAGCACCGTGGCCGGCCGGGGCATGGCATTGAAGTTGCTCATCGAGACCTCCTGATAGGCGCCTGTATCCAGCAGCGCCAGGATGTCTCCCACCTCGACATCCGGAACCCGAATGCTCGGCATCAGGCGGTCGCCGTAGCAGCTGCGGCCGTTCACGTCCGCCTTGCCGATATACTCGGCATTTGTCTTGTTGGCGAACACATAGTCGTGGAGGTGGTGCTCATACCGTCCCCCCGTGAACCAGAACTCGGTGGTGTCCACGATGAGCATGTTCCAGCGGATGGGCTTCGTGATCCGCTTGATGTTCTTCACCGTGGTGAGGTGGATGCCTGTGTCACCATGCAGCGCGCGCCCTGGCTCCAGCTGCAGCATCAGGCCCTTGGTGTCGATGCCGTTTCTTGGCAGCTCTTCCCTCAAGGTTTGCGTGCAGACATCAGCGTACTCCTCGATGGAAGGGGCCGGCGTCTGGTTGGGCTTCGTCACGATGGTGTCCACCAGGCGCGCCAGCGCCTTGTAGCGTGTGCTGTCTCCCAGCAGCTTGAGGCCATGGGAGATCGAGTGCAGCGCCCCCAGCTGCAGCGGCTCACTGTAGTTTGTGGCGGCATTGAAGGGATCTCGAGGGGTGGCGAATCCTCCCCCGATGTCGATCTCCTTCGGCTGGTATCCTCCCAGTCTGCGACATACACGGCCCATTTCTCGTGCATAGGCCTGCATCTGGGCCTTCCAATACGCGGTTGACCGGTGGTGTCGGCCGTGGTGTTCGTGGAAACCTGTGAGCTCCACGTTTTTCATTTCCAGGATCCGGGGAGCAATGGGAGAGATTTGATCGATGGTCAGCCCACCCTTGTAGACCAGGGCCGCGATGTCCGTGGGCACCAGGCCCTCGGCCACAAAATCGCTGTGTTTGACGAAGCCTGAGATGGCTGGTTTGAGCCTCAACCGGACATAGGCTGTCATGTCCAGCTCGGCCGCCGCACTTTCGATCAAGTCAACTTCCTCCACACTGTCGATGGTGATGCGCACTCCGGTCTGGATGCACCTGCGGATGTGGTCAGCATCCTTCGGGACTCCGTTGACCGAGATAAACTGAGGTTCGAAGCCCGCCCCCAATGCGATCGTCAGCTCCCCGGGCGAATAGATGTCGCAGCCGCAGCCTTCCTGGGCGATAATCCTCTGGATCGCCGGGATCCAGTTCGCTTTGGCTGCCGGCAGCACCTTGACCGGGCCGTCTGGCCAGCCCTTCTGGAAGGCCTGCTGGAACCGGCGGATGTTTCTGCGGAGCTGGTTCTCGGAGAAGACAAACAGGGGAGACCCAAACTTCCTGATCAGTTGGTTGGTGTCAAAGTCTTCGATGTAGAGGTGTCCACCTCTGGTGGACAGACACCAGTCGATGCGTGTCTCAATATCCATGGGACCCTCCTGTCCTCAAGACACTATCACACGAAAACTGCGGGGGTCAATTCTGTGAAATTCTAGTATGCGACTCCTCTGCATCACCCTGGCCCTCCTCCCATCCTTTGTAAAAAATCCTTGCAAAAGTGAGCAACAGAGATAAAATGTCGTTATCCGGAATATATAGCCTATGCTGTCTCTGCCTCTTCCCACTGCCGTTAAAGGGTAACCTTTAATATAATATTATTTTGCCGGCCCGTTGAGGGCCTGAGGAGGGCATCGTGCATCAGTATCTCATCAAATCGAGTCACGGGATCGGTTCTTTTGCTATGGTCCTGGCGCTCATCCTATTCATCACGGGAGGTCTCGACCTGGCAGCTCAGCAGATCGATCCCGAGATCTACAGCTCACTCCGCTACCGCCACATCGGGCCCCCGGGCAACCGGACCTCGGCCGTTATGGGCGAGCCGGGCAATCCCCTGGTCTACTACATCGGAGCTTCGTCCGGCGGCATATTCAAGACCACGGACGGAGGCGGGCGCTGGAATCCGATCTTCGATGGCCAGGAGGCACAGTCCATCGGCGCCATGGCCATCGCACCCTCGGACTACAATGTGGTGTGGGCCGGGACCGGCGAGGCCTTCATCCGCAGCAACGTCTCGATCGGAAACGGTGTCTACAAGTCCACGGATGCCGGTAAGTCCTGGCAGCACATGGGCCTGGACAAGACTGGCCGCATCGGCCGCGTGGTCATCGATCCCCGCGATCCCGACACCGTATTCGTGGCCTCCCTGGGTCACTGCTACGGCCCCCAGAAGGAGCGGGGAGTCTTCCGCACCACGGACGGAGGCAAGACCTGGGAGCATGTCCTTTTCCTGGATGAGAACACGGGCGTATTCGAGATCGCCATGGATCCCAGCAATCCGCGTATCCTGTTCGCGGGCTCCTGGCCGCTCATCATCTACACCTACGGCAGGGAGAGCGGCGGGCCCATGGGCGGTGTCTGGAGGTCCAAGGACGGCGGCGACACATGGGAGCGGCTGACAAACGGCCTGCCCAAGCCGCCCATCGGAAAGGTGGGCCTCGCCATCGCACAGAGCAATCCCCAGGTCGTCTATGCATTGATGGAGACCGGTTCTCCCAACCGCGGCGTCCTGTGGCGGTCTGACAACGGAGGCGATTCCTGGCGCCTGGCCAGCAAGAACCGCCTGCTCAACGAGAGGCCGCACTATGCCTCGCGCGTCATGGTCAATCCGGCCGACGAGGACGAGGTCTATTTCGCGGCCAACAGCCAGAGCCGCACCAAGGACGGCGGCTACACCAGCGAGACCGTGCCCTGGAGCGGGGACTGCCACGACATGTGGGCCGACCCCAAGGATCCCGACCGCATGATGATCTCCGATGACGGCGGGATCATCTTCACGCGCAACCGCGGCCAGACCTGGCAGCGCGTCAACCTGCCCATCGCCCAGATGTATCACGTGGCCGTGGACACGCAGGTCCCCTACTATGTCTACGGCGGCCGCCAGGACGGGAGCGCCTACAAGGGCCCCATGACAGGCGGCGGCGGCCGAGGCGGCTTCTCCCCGTCCCGCTCCCTCTGGGAAGCCACGGCCGGCGGCGAGTGCGGATTCATCGTGCCCGATCCCGTGAATCCCAGCATCGTATGGGGCGGGAACTACAACGCAATGCTGCAGAGGGCGGATTACTCGACCGGCCACATCAACACCGTGCAGGTCTGGCCCGAATCCCTCTACGGCTCTCATGGAACAGAACTCAAGTACCGCTTCAATTGGACCTTCCCCATCCTTATCTCGCCCCACGACCACAACAAGGTCTATGTGGGCAGCCAGTTCGTGCACATGACCACGGATGCCGGACGCAGCTGGAAGGTCATAAGCCCCGACCTCACCACAAATGATGCGTCCAAGCTTGGCCCTTCCGGAGGGCTCACGCGGGATAATCTGGCCGTGGAGATGGGGTGTGTCGTCTTTGCGCTGGCCGAGTCTCCCCTGGAGGATGGCTTGATCTGGGCTGGAAGCAACGACGGACTCGTCCATTTTACGCGCGACGGTGGAGAAAACTGGTCCAATGTCACAGGCAATGTCCCCAACCTGCCGGAGTGGGGGACAGTCAGCAACATCGAGCCGTCCCGTTACGATGCCGGAACGGCCTACATGACGGTCGACTTCCACCAGATGAACGGCCGCGATCCCTATGTCTACAAGACCGCAGACTACGGAAAAACCTGGACCTCTCTGAGCGCGACCATCCCCAAGAGCGTTTTTAGCTACTGCCACTGGGTCCACGAGGACCCCGTCCGCAAAGGGCTGCTCTATCTCGGCACCGAGAACGCCATCTATGTCTCGTTCAATGACGGGAGGAAATGGCTGCCGCTCCAGAACAACCTGCCTCACGCGCCCGTGCATCACATGGTGGTGCAGGAACACTTCAACGACCTTGTGCTGGGCACGTATGGACGCGGATTCTGGATCATGGACGACATCACACCTCTCCAGCAGCTGACGAACGAAGTGCTGGCCTCCAATGTCCACCTCTTCATGCCGCGCCCGACCTACCGCATGCACAGCATCGCAGGCGGGCCCCGGGCCTCGGCTCGAGCCAACATCAACTACTTTCTAAAGGAGGTCCCCAAGGGCGCGGTGAGCATCACGATCCGCGATGCTCAGGGTGAGGTGGTCAACATCGTGCGCGGAACCCGGAACAAGGGCATCAACCGCGCTACCTGGAGCCTCCGGCACTATCCCGCCCGCCAGGCCAAGCTGCGTACCAAGCCTCCGGGCAATCCCTCGGTCGTGGAGGAAAAACGCTTCCACTTCCAGTGGGAGCGCCAGGGCTGGTATCCCATCATAAGCTGGGGGACCTTCGGGGGATTTTCGGGATTCACGGCTTCCCCTGGTGACTATACTGTGACCCTCAAAGTCGGTGATCAGGAGTACACGCAAACCCTTGAGGTCCTCAAGGACCCGCGTTCGAAGGGAACACTGGCCGACATCAAGGCAACGGTGGATCTGCAGGTTGCATTACGCAAGGACCTGAACACCGTATCTGACATGATCAGCCAGATCGAGTGGATGCGCAAGCAGTGCTACGACTTGAAGGATGTCCTCGGAGAGGGAGGGGGCACGCGCGACACCATCAGCGCCATCGAGGTCTTCGACAAGAAGCTCCGCTCTATCGAGGACGAGCTCTTCCAGCACACCATTGCCGAGGGAGACACCAAGTCCTTCCGATATCCACATAAGCTGTACAGCAAACTCTCAGTCCTGGCCGGCAACATTGGTGAGAACATCGACTTTGCTCCCACGGCCCAGCAGCTGGAGGTGCATGCCGTGCTCCATGAAAGGCTGGCAGAGCAGAAGGCCCATTTCGAGGCGCTGCTCAAGACCGACCTGCCAACATTCAATACAATGCTCGAGAGGCAGGACCTCGGGGGCGTGATCGTACCTCAGATCAAAGATGCTATTCCCCAGGCCACCTTCCGCTTCCGTTAGATAGCAGCCCCATGGGGGCGGTTTCCGTGTGTTCCCAACACCGGAAGCCGCCTCCCATTTTTCCCAATAATTATAGCCCGCCCTCAACCTTTCCTAGGATTCTCTCGTCTACACAGATGATATGGATGATCTCTGTGAGGAGGACGTGATGAAAAAATTCAAATGGATGACGATCGTGCTGGTGCTGACCGTCAGCGCCGCCTTTGTTTTTGCTGGGCCCCAGGTCCAGGAAAAAACCGATAAGAAAGAGAGCAAAAAGATAGAGCGTTCCAGTGACGAGGCCCTCGTTGGACTGGAGGTGCTCAAGGCGCTGGAAGCCCTGGAACACATAGAGATGAATATGAATCTCGAAGGCCTGGCTGCCCTCGAGGCGCTCCAGGATTTCGACATGGACATCAACATGGAGGGCCTGGAGCTCGCCCTGGAGAGCCTCAATGTGCTCGAGCACATGGACCTGCATTTTGATTTTGATGATCTTAATTTTGACTGGGGCGATTTTGACTTCGACTTCAATTTCGATTTCGACTGGCTGAAGGATCTCGACTTGGACTGGGAATACGAATACGACCGGGACGAAGAAGAGAAAGACCGTTCAAAAAAGACAGTCAAGAAGATCAAGAAATCTAAAAAATAGCAGGGATCAGCTGCCCGCTCCCGGCCTCTATCCGGGATTTAAATCCGGCGGTCTATTGAGCCTGGATCTCAGATGATCTCCAGTTTGTCCTTGCTGGGTAGCTTGGGGAACTTGGCGTGAGGCTCCTGCTGGTACCAGAAGGCCACAGATGAGATGTCGTCCTGCAGCGGCAGGTAGCGCCCACCCGAGCGCCAGCTGAGGGCCTGCATCGTGATTTTGAGGTCCTTTTCGAAACGCACCGGGTCCATGATATGCCACCGGTAGAGGCCGAACCTCTGCTGGGACTGCCACTGTCCGTCTGGGGAGATGACCTGAGGCATGCCCGCATGCGGCGTTGTGAACTCCCGATACTTGCCCTCCACCGTGAAACCGTAGGAGCCGCAGAAATAGTCCTCCGTCCCGGTGCCGCAGATGGTGGGGAATTCCTTGTCGCCGTCCATATAGAACTTGATCTCGCCCTCGCCCCACCAGCCTTTGTTGTTGGAGCCCCAGCACATGTATGTGCCCACGAAGTGTCCCCATCCCTTGATACCGTCCACGATGGTGTAGACATCCTTGTAGGGCACGGGATTGGTCCGCCGGAACTGGGCGTGGAAATATGCGGCATCCTCAGGAACCTCGGTCAGGGTGTAGTTGACCTGGAAGTAGAGGGTCATCTCCTTCTCGTCCAGGTTCTCCATCGTGATCCTGCAGGATTTCCGGAAAGGCATCACCCAGTAGCAGTTGAAACCGCTTCCGGGATTCACGCACACGGGAAGGGAGGAGACCTGGGCGAACTTGCCCCACCCGCTGGCGAAGAAGTCGCCCACCGGCACCTCCACGGACGGCTCGGTCTCGCCATCCCAGTAGAACCTGAGGATGGAGTACCGGAATGTCCCGGCCGGTGTCATCCAGATCTGCTGGATGGCTCCGGAACCGTCGATCTCGGCCATCGTAAACGTCTCTCCTGGCTGGATCTTGACATAGGGAGAGACCTTCCAACCCTGGCCCAGCTCCCGCGCCGCGTTGAGCGCCGCGCCGTCCGTGGACATCCCTCCTTTTCCCTTTTCGCCCGTGAAGTTTTCCGGGCTGATGGATCGGCTCTGGGCATGGGAGAGCCTGCACAGGTTCCCAAGATTGAGATAGAGTCCGTCGAACACTTTTTCCTCCTCTGCGTAGATGACCAGCGCGGCCAGGATCAAGATCAGTGCCGCCGGCAGGATTTTGCGTTTCATGGGTCCCTCCTTATAAATTTAGGGGTATGAATCTTTGTTTCGTGTGGTGCGGTACTCACTCATGATTCCCCTAGCCCTGGTTTATAACGAGTATTCCCGCCCTGTCAAGTGTCACGTAGAAATTCCTCCCCTGGCGCTGGGAATGGCCCGCGGTGAGGTGCTCTTCCTCTTCACCCACCACGAGTAATCTCAAAATCCCTTCAAAGGAATTTCTGTTAATAACATCCAAGTCTATAGGAGGCAGCCATGAAAAAGATATTCCTTACAGCAATTGCCCTCGTCCTGATCTGGGGTTCTCACTCCTTTGCACAGGACATGAAGGGGAAGGTCGGGCTCAACATGCGCGTTGACCCCGCTCCCCGCATCGGCCTGACCTTTCATATCTCGAACCGCTTTGCCCTGCGGCCCTACGTCGGATTCTCGATCTCGAGCACCGAGACGGAGAACGAGTTCGTCCCCCGGAACCAGGAAGGACTTCCCGACCCCCGGGTCATCAGTGGTGAAAGGCAGGAAGACTCGACGCGGATCACCGCAGGCCTGGGGCTTCTTTATACTTTTTATTCCGGCCGCAGCATGTCCGTCTACACTGGAGCCAATTTCAGCTACACACGGGACACTGTCGAAGTCGATGTATCTTGGCGCGATCAGGGATGGAAGGACCGGGGAGAGATCCTCGGCTTGAATGCCATCCTGGGTCTTCAGGGACGGTTGCTGGACAACCTGGGGATATTCGGTGAGGTCGGGATCGGGTACAGCGGCGGAAACTATGAACATGAAGACCGTTTCGAGGCGACCCGCAAGACCAGCCGCTGGGGCCTCACCAATTCCGGGATCGGCCTGGTCTTCTATTTCTAGTCTCATGATCCTCTGAAATATACGAACGAATAACCGGCCCGTTTTATAGCCGCAGCCTTTCCCCCAGAACGGAAGAGCCGGCCACTGCCGGCTCCTCTCTTTTTCGGGTGCCTGCTCCTTGCCGAATCCCCGTGCAGCCGGTACAATATCCCTGCGTATTCTACGAAGAGGAGGGTGTAATCCCATGAAAAAGTCACTGGCTCTCGGTTCCCTACTTCTGCTGGCTTTCAGCCTGATTCCCGCTGCGGCCCAGTCCTCGTCTGCTGCTGCCATCCTTGAGAAGATGATCGAAGCGGGCGGGGGACGCAAGGCCCTGGAGGCCATCACCGACACGACGAGCTCCGGAGAGATGGAGATGATCGCCATGGCCATGAACGGCACCATGACCATGTATCACAAGGAGCCGGGGATGACCCGGCAGGACATGGAAATGATGGGAATGACGATGACCCAGGCTTTCGATGGGGAAGTGGCCTGGATCACGAATCCCCAGACCCAAACCTCACAGGAGGCGCCGTCCGAGATGCAGGAGTACTCGAAGAGAGGGGCACTCGAGATGGGCAATTCGCTCCTTCTTGATCCGGAAAAATTTGGCGTCACGCACACACTCATGGGCAAGGAGAGCCTTGAAGGCAGCGACTACTATAGGCTGGAAAGAGTGTTCCCGGGCGGGACCACGACGGTCCTCTTCATCGATCCACAGACCTATCTTGTGTATAAACAGGTGCAGAAAAGCCTGAACATGATGGGGAGCGAAGTGGAGCAGGATATCTTCTTCTCTGATTACAAAGAAGTGGACGGGATCACGTTTGCCCATACCATGACGATTCACCAGGGCGGTGATGTCTTTGCCATCATCACCATCACGGATGTCAAATTCAATTCCGGCCTGGAAGACTCCCTCTTCAAGATGGGGAAATAGCACGGGATCCGAAGCGTCATTCGGGACCGGATATGAATCGATTTTAGCAGCTACCGGGTTAATAGAGTAACGACACAATATTTTTGCGGAGTGGACTGAAATGAGAAAATTTCGCTTCCGGAGAACTGTCGCGTTATCAAGTGTGAGCCTGGTCATGATCGTGTTCCTGGGCGTCATCCTGTCGGCGGAAGACGTACTCAAGGGGCAAAGGGCCGAGAGGGTTGACACATTTCTATCGCGGCTAGTCCCCTACGGTTTTTCCGGAGCCTTCCTGATCGCAGAGAGGGGAGAGATCGTTCTCAACAAGGGATACGGCCTGGCTGTGCGCAGCCAGGGCATCCCCAACACCTCGGAGACGGTGTTCAGCACCGGATCACTCACCAAGCAGTTCACGGCTGCGGGGATCATGAAGCTGGAGATGATGGGAAAGCTCGACACTCACGAGCCCCTCACCAAGTTTTTTAAGGATGTCCCCGAGGACAAGAGGACGATCACACTGCACCACCTCCTCACGCACACCGCCGGCGTGGTCGATGTTGTGGGGCGCGACTTTGTGGAAGCCATGAGGGATCCCACGGTGGAGAAGGTCCTGAAACAGCCGCTCGATTTTCCTCCCGGCCAGGAATTTTCCTATTCCAACGCCGGCTACAGCCTCCTGGCTGCGGTGATCGAGAAGGTTTCGGGGCAGGACTATGAGACGTTCCTGCGCAAGCATTTGTTTGTGCCCGCTGGGATGGAGTTCACCGGTTACCGGCACCCGGGATGGGAAAAGCGGGTGGTTGCACATTGGTATGTGGGGGAACGCGACAACGGGACCCCCCTGGAGAAGCCCTATCCCTACTGGAACCTCCTGGGAAACGGCGGAATCCTGTCCACCACAGACGACATGTACCGCTGGCACCTGGCCCTGCTGGGCGAGAAGGTGTTGTCCCGGGCCGCCAAGGACAAGATGTTCACGCCGGTCGACAACGACTATGGGTATGGCTGGGACATTATGGAGAGTGACCACGGCCTGTTGATCAAGCACGACGGAGGGAGCTCGCTGGGCAGTAGCTCGGAGCTCAGGCGTTACCTCGACGCGGATATCGTCACCATGCAGTTCTGCAACCAGGGATACGGAAGGATGACCCTGATGGAGGCCGTGCGGGAGAAGACCGAGGCCCTGGTGTTCGGAGGGGACGTGGAACTGCCGCGGTCTGTTAAAGGCGCTGCGATCCAAGAGGCGGGCCGGTTCACAGGCACCTATGAGCTATCCAGTGGCAACACCCTGAAGGTCAGCGACAGCCAGGGGAGGCTCCAGGTCCGGCCCCAGGGACAGGCTGCGATAAACGCGCTGTTCGGACTGGATGTCAAGGCCGGGAAGGCATACGATGACCTCAATAAGCTTTCCGTGACCGTTTTTTCTGCGGTCCTGGCAGGGGACTATGAGCCTCTCAGTGCCACACTCAGCCATCGAGAAAGGCGACAGCAGCCGGTGAAGGACCTCATTGATAGGCGCTTGAAGCTCTATGCGCCCCGCACGGGGAAGGTCACGCTGGCCAGTGCCCTCCTGACGATGCCGGCATCGCTGAACGGGATCGAAGCCGCGAAGACATTCATAGAGCTCAAGGGGGAGAAGGGGAGCATCCACTTCGGCCTCTACTGGCAGGACGGATCCAACATCGGGATCGAGCCTGTCATGGGCCCCCCCCAGCTCGACATCCCGTTCCTGCCCCGTTCGGAAATGTCGTTTGCGGGATACCACCTCGATCTCGCCAAGGCTTTCGAGATCGCCTTCGAGTTGGATGAAGAGGGCCGCGTCTCTGCCATGATTTTCGCCTCCGGGGCGGGCCGCACCAAGGCTCTGCGTCAGGACTGATCAAGGGGGTCCTCCCCCCCAGGGAAACTTGAAAAAAATTCCATAATATGGGAAGATAGTACGTCTAAATATAGTCTAATATATATAGGGTAGGGAAGTAAGAACTTATAAATTAGTATCATAAAGAAAGATCCCTCCCTGAAATTGACATTCAAGAGGTCTAGCTATGAGAATTTTAAAGCTTTCATCAATAGTGCTGCTGGGTCTTTCCCTCAGCCTGACCGCCGCGGCCAAGCAGCAAAAGGACTACAATGTCCTGCTTATCACGGTGGACACGCTCCGCTACGACAGGATCAGCCATCACACGGATGCCCATGTCCAGACTCCTCATATGGACAAGCTGGCCGCGAAGTCGGTGGTATATCACCGAGCGTTTGCCCACAATCCTGTGACGCTCCCCTCACACACCAACATTTTAACCGGTACCACGCCGCTCTTTCATGGGATCTCCGGCAACCAGGGATTCAAGCTCGAAGATAGGTTCGTCACCCTGGCCGAACTCCTTAAGGGGGCCGGGTATGCGACCGGTGCCTTCATCGCCGCCTACCCCCTGGATTCCCGCTTCGGCCTGGACCAGGGATTCGACCTGTACGATGACAATTACGGCGTGCAGACGCCGTATTCCCTCTACTTCGCTCAAAGGCGTGCCGACGAGGTGCTCGATCCGGCTATGGGCTGGATCTCGAAACAGAGCGGCAAGTGGTTCGGCTGGGTGCATCTGTTCGACCCGCATGAGCCCTATGATCCGCCGGCTCCCTATGACCAGCAGTACCCGGACGATCCCTATTCGGGGGAAGCAGCCTACACGGATTCGCAGCTAGGCATGTTGTTCGATTATCTGGAAGAAACTGGACGTCTTTCTGACACCATCATCATCCTGACCGCAGACCATGGAGAGGCCCTCGGGGATAAGGGAGAGATCTCACACAGTTTCTTTGCCTACAACAGCGTGATCCACATTCCCTTGATCATCTACATCCCCGGGCAGAAGCCGGCCTCTGTGTATGAGAACGCTTCCCATGTGGATATTTTCCCCACACTGTGTGATGCACTGGATATGAAGATACCCAAGCACGTCCAGGGAGAGTCACTCCTCCCACTTGCCCGGGGAAAGAGCCGCTCACGGGCTCCGATCTATTTCGAATCCATGACGCCTCACCTCACAGCCGGCTGGGTGCCTTTGCGCGGCTTCATCCGGGGAGATATGAAGTTCATCGACCAGCCCATCAAGGAAGTCTATGACCTGAAGCGCGACCTGGCCGAGGAGTTCAACCTGGCCGCGAAGTCGGATGTCCCTCGGCTCGAGAAGGACCTGAAAAAGCTGAGGAAGGAATTCGAGGGCAAAGGCGTGTCCCAGAACCTGGATGAAGTAGAAGAGGACATGATCAAGAAGATGCGGACCCTCGGCTACATCTCTGCGGGCAAGCCCACTGCGCAAAAGAAATACGGCCCCAAGGATGACCTCAAGAACATGCTGCCGATCCAGATAAAAATGCTGCATGCGATCACCGATTTTCGGGGAGGCCGTCATGACCAGGCCCTGAAAAACCTGCGGGAGATCATCTCAGATCGCCCGGATTATCTCCCGGCCTACAGCCACATGTCCAACCTGTTCTACTCGATAGGGATCAAGGAACAGGCGGTGAAGAGCCTCAGGGACGGCCTCAAGGCCAACAAGGACAGCCTGTATCTGCAATCCAGGTTGGGTTTGATGCTGGTGGAAGTCCGGGAGTATGAGGAGGCCATCAGCCTTCTGAAGAAGTGCATATCCAAGGAAGACACCAATCCAGACTATTTTCTGTATCTGGGAGTCGCCCAGCAGAAGAGCGGGCACTTCGAGCTGGCGCTTTCCAATTATCAGAAAGCCCTGGATCTCGACAAGAGCAACGCCAATGTATACAACAACATCGGCTCGGTCCATTTGATGTATTTCCTTCGCTCCCGGGATCTGAACGAGTACCGTCGGGCGGTGGCCAACTTCAACAACGCCCTGGCGTTTAATCCCTATCTGCAGGCCGCCATCAACGGCAAAGAGGCCGCCGATAAATTCAAGGCCCAGCTGGAACAGCTCAACTCGGTGAAATACTAAGGGACGCTTTCTGTACTATCGGAGAGCCTCCGCCTGTCCGGCCTTTTCCATGGAGGCCAACACTCTCTGCACGATCCCGTCCAGGTTGCGTGTGTTTCCCACCCAGCGGACCGCGATGACCAGGTCGTTTTCATTGTCGACATAGATATAATTCCCACCGAAACCTGCCGCATAGAAGACGCTCTCCGGCGCGCTGGGAATTGATTTCCTTCCAGTGTTGAGCCACCACATGTAGCCGTAGATAGGATTGGCGGCAGAGGGGACCTTGAGCGCATCGATCCACTCCTCGGAGATTAGTTGCTGTCCTTTCCAGCTTCCGCGCCTGAGGAAGAGAAGCCCGAGACGGGCTTGATCACGCGTGCAGATGAACATGCCACCTCCCCAGTGTCCGCCCCCGCTTACGGACTGCATGTGGAGCCCGTCGAGGAGGACCCAGGAATTGCTGTACCCGTGCCAGCGCCAGGTGGGGGAGGCATCGATGGGATCCATGATCCTGTTCTTGAGCACGATGGGGAGGGGAGTCCGCCAGATCTGGAGCAGGCTGTAGGCCAGGAGGTTAACCCGGACATCGTTGTATTTGTAGCTCGTGCCCGGCTCCTTGAGCGGCCGGTTCCTGAGTTCGTCCCACTTCACGTCGCGAGGGGGCCGGTCGGCCCAGTCCGGTTTCTCCCAGAGTGTCCCCGACCAGTCCGAAGTCTGGTTCAGGAGATGGTGCCAGGTGATCTTTGCGTTATGTTCGGATTCGAAGGTTCCGTCGGGCACATAGGGCTGCACGGGGTCCTGCACACCACGGATGAGGCCCGCGTCCAGGGCCAGCCCTGTGGTCGTCGACAGATAACTCTTGGTCACGCTGAAGGTCATATCGACCCTGCGAGTGTCTCCCCACTCTGCTATAATGTACCCGCCCTTGAGGACGATCCCGTTGGTGTCGCCTCGTTCCTTGACCGGACCGATGATGGTGCCATGCGGCTCGCGGGCGAACGAGCTCTGGATGGATATTGTGAGATCCTTGGGGGCCTCCCAACCATGTGTCCGGGCGAATTCCACGGCCTCGGCCAGTTTTTCGGGATCCATGCCCAGGTCCTGGGCCCCGCGTTTTTCCCAATCATCGGCTTTGCCGGGATAATAGGCCCGCTTCTGGGCGGAATCACTTCCATGGTTGGGGAGAGGTAAAAGCAGGAAAACAATCAGGAAAAGACTTGCGATGATCGCTGAATTTCGACGGTGCGCTTTCTTCATTGGGGAGAATGATATCATGTGTCCTCCTATGACCTCTGATTTTGTGGAAATGATTGTACAATGGATCCCTCTAAAACGAAACCGGTCACGCGTTTTTCTCGCTTTTGAATGCCCCCGATGGGCTTCCCGGGCTGGAAATTTACTGGGTTTTGAGGTATAAGAGTGCTCTGGATTTTCATATGAAAAAAATACGGATAACACTTTTTATACTCGCCCTGGTATGCGCCGGGGCTACAGCCCAGTCTGGGGAAGACCAAGATGTCTCTGAAAAATATGCGGAGGCCTTCACGCGTCTGCAGCAGCTCCACACCGACATCAAAGATCTTCATCCTCTCCTTGGTGAACTGTATCCCGTGGCTGTGGTAGAGGGCGAGGTGTTCTATGTGTTCGATGTCCTGGAAAAGAAAAAGCCCTATCAGTTGGTGAGGACCGCCAGGCCTCCCATGATCGTTCCCGTGGGCATTCGCGCGGCCTTTCCTTTGGATTTCTATGACAACACGATGGCTTGTGTCGTGACTGGAGAGGTGTTCGACGATCTTTCCGGGTATGCGACCATCTTCCATGAGTTCATCCACTGCGCACAGATGGCGGACTGCGAGCTCGAGCTGAAGGCCAAGCTCACCATTGCGCAGGATGCCGAGGCTGCCGAAGACTATATGTGGGAACTTGCCCACCCGTTCCCCTACGAGGACGAGACTTTCGAGGAGGTCTATGCCCTTTTCCTGGAGCGGGCCGCAGCTGGAGACGAGGCCGCGGTTACTCGGTGCCGGGCATTTTTGCGTGAGGTGCTAAATGCGCAGGACTTCGAGTACATGGTCTGGCAGGAATGGAAGGAAGGCTTTGCGCGTTACATCGAGAACAGAGTGCGGGCCAAGCTGGAGCTTGATCTGAGAGTTAGCCCGGCGGTTCCTCCTTTCGACCGGGTCACGTTCTATGAGGGGGGGGCACGGTACATCGCCCTCTTGGTCGCCGAGGACCCTGAGCTCGAAGAGGACATCAAGGTCCTGTTCCAGCGCATGGCGGCGAGGCAGTGAGCGGGGAGCGAAGGATAGCGAAGCTTGGCCTTTGTGGCTTGACAATCTGCTGGATTCTGATTCATAGTTGATATGATAAAAAATATAACCTGAATAGGGGGCCCCATGTCAGGAATCTGTCCGATATTATTGGCCGCATCCAAACAGCACGGTGAGTTGGTCACCATGACGGATAAGGACTCGGTAGAGTGTCTGAAGGAAGCCTGTGCCTGGTATGTGATGTTCACCGTCCCGAACGTGGAAGGCTGTGCGATAGCCAAGCTGGCTGATTCACTGAACGGCATCCTCCAGAAGCTCCCGTCCTAGCCCTGTTCGAACGGCAACTTTTTATTCCCTCTACCCGTATAGATAAGAAAAGAAAGGGATGAAATGAAAAAAACTGCTCTGACGACTCTGATATTCGTCTTCTTCCTGTGTGGTTCAGGATTCGCACAGGACCGGGGATTTGGACTGGGTGTGATCCTGGGGGAGCCTACGGGGATCAATTTTAAGGCCTGGACCGGCTATAAGACGGCCTTTGTGGGGGCTGCCGCCTGGTCCTTCGGGCATCAGGACTCCCTGCATGTACACCTGGACTACCTGGTGCACAACTTCAGGTTGTTGGATCTGGACGACGTCGAGCTTCCTGTGTACTACGGGATCGGAGTGCGCCTGAAGACAGGAAACGATGTCCGGTTTGGTATCCGGATCCCCCTGGGGATCAACTACATGTTCGAGAAGGCTCCCTTGGATATATTCGTGGAGTTCGCCCCCATCTTCGATCTGACTCCCAAGACCGACCTCTATTTCAACGGCGGGATCGGGATCCGCTATTACTTTTAGGGCTCGAAGACGCGCCCGCTTTATCTCCCCCTCCTTTCTGTATATACTGAGACCTCGAAAAAGAACGAGGACAGGCTGAATGACCCGAGACACACGAAGATCTGGGACTCTCTATGTGCTGACCGCATACGTCGTGTGGGGCTTGCTCCCCATCTACTGGAAGGCCCTGCAGTCAGTCCCTCCCCCCGAAATCCTGGCCCATCGGATCTTCTGGTCCTTTGTGTTCGTATCCCTTTTGCTCTGGAGGCAGCGGCGTTGGGCTGAATTCAAGAGGACATTTCGCAGCCGCCGCAACCGCTGGATTTGCATCCTGACCGCCGCCATTATCGGCTCGAATTGGTTCATCTACATCTGGGCGGTCAACCACGACCATATTGTGGACACCAGCCTGGGTTATTTCATCAATCCCCTGATCACCGTCCTCCTCGGCGTGATCTTCCTGCACGAGAAGCTGAACCGTTGGCAGATCATCGCCGCTGCGCTCGCCTCCCTGGGTGTAGGGTATCTGACGCTGGAGTACGGCAGGGTACCCTGGATCGCACTCTCCTTGGCGCTGACGTTCGGCTTCTACGGCCTTCTTCGCAAGACTGCCCGGATCGATGCGCTCAGCGGCCTGACTGCCGAGACAGCGCTGCTGTCCCCCCTGGTCCTGGGATACCTGCTGCTGCTGGCCCTAAAGGGGGAAGGCTCTGCCGGCTCCGCACCGGTAGCGATCCACCTCCTGCTCCTCGGGGCAGGAGTGGTCACGGCGGGGCCTCTGCTCTGGTTTACCATCGGTGTGCGCAGGATCAAGCTTTCTACCGCCGGGTTTCTCCAGTATCTGGCCCCCTCCATGCAGCTGTGGCTGGGGGTCGTGGTGTATGGTGAACATTTTACGCGAACCCATCTGATCAGCTTCGGTTTGATCTGGATCGCTCTGATCATCTATTCCCTTTCCAATACCCCGCTCCTCAACAGGTCCTCACCCACCCCTACCTCAGATTGAAAAGGAAGGTTCCTGTCCTCGATCTGAGGCCCCATCTCTTGGTGAGCCCATGGGACGGTTTGGCCAGCCTTGAACAATGCTACCGGGACGGCCTCTATATCTATCTGAGCCCATGGGGTGGTTGGGCGGGTCTTTGGCGAAGATAGATATGGAGCGTCTTCATTGACAGCTCGGGCGGAGTTGGGCCATAATGGGAACACTTTTCCTTGATAGGAGGACGAAAATGCAGATCGGCTCTGGGCGTGAATTCCTGAAAAAATACTCGCTGTTTCTCTTGATATTCCTGGTCTCTGTCTCTGTGAGTGTGTCGACTCAGACAGGGAAGGCAGAGGCGTGGTTCCCCTTCGGCGACCTCGCAGAATGGGGCTCGTGCACCAGCATCATGGTGGGACGGCTTGCCTCTGCGGACGGATCGGTCATCACATCGCAGACCTGTGACGGCAATTACAGGACTTGGGTGCGCATCGAACCGGGCCAAAAGTTTCCCGAAGGCGCCAAGACCCAGATCTACGGCGGCCTGCTGCATAACGAGTTTGCCGGAGACTTGAGGCGTATCGAGGTCAAGGGGGAGATCCCCCAGGTCACGGAGACTTTCACGTTCCTGAACACCGCCTACCCCTGCCTGAACGAGAAACAGCTGGCCATCGGCGAGACCACCATCGGAGGCCGCAGGGAGCTGCGCAACAATGAGGGCATGTTCCGCATCGAAGAGATCCAGCGGATGATGCTGCAGCGCTGCTCGACGGCCCGAGAGGCCATCCAGATGGCCGGAGAGCTGATCAAGGAATACGGCTACTGTGACTTCGGGGAATGCCTCACCATCGCCGATCCAAAAGAGGTCTGGCAGTTCGAGGTCTTCGGACAGGGCCCGCTGGAGATCGGAGGCGTGTGGGCCGCCCAGCGCGTCCCGGACGATCACTGCGGCGTCTCCGCCAACATCCCGCGCATCGGGAAGCTTGACCTGGACAATCCGGACTATTACATGGCCTCGGACAATGTCTTCCAGGTGGCCCAGGAAATGGGCTGGTGGGATCCGGAGAGCGGTGAGGAGTTTGTGTACTGGAAAGCCTACAGCGGCCGCACACCCTTTTCCACCCGAGAGTATTTTGTCCTCAGCCAGCTGGCGCCCTCGCTCAACCTGAGCAGGGAGGCGGAGGAACTGCCCTTTTCGGTCAAGCCTGATAAAAAGGTCTCTGTTCAGGATGTGATCGGATTCTTCCGGCAGACATATGAAGGGACGGATATCGACATGACCAAGAACCTGGTCGCCAAGCAGCGCCGTTCCGAAAATGTTTCCAAAAGTGCCGTGGCGAATCCCTGGATGTCCTATGACATGATGTCGCTCCTGAATACCATAAAGCCGGACACGGTTGTCCGGCAGCGCACCATCGCAATTGCGGCCTGCTCCTATTCAGAGGTCCTGCAGTGCCGTGACTGGCTGCCGGATGAGGTCGGGGGAATCGCCTGGTTCTCTTTCGACAACCCGGGCCAGAGCCCGCGCCTCCCGATCTTCTCCGGGACCACGGAGCTCCCCCCCAGTTTCGAGATCTGCGGGCAACATCGCTTCCGGACCGACTCGGCATGCTGGTGGTTCCGGCGTGCGAACAAGCTGGCCACAGTCCGCTGGGGGGCGACGCGGAAGTTTATCGAGGACGCCGTCAAAGAGTTCGAAGATAAGGCTTTCTCAGAGCTGCCCCAAGTCGAGAAAGAGGTCGTGGCCCTGATGGGAAGCGGAGATCCCGCCGATGCGGCTCAGGCTAAGAAATACTTGACAAAGTACACGAATGATTTCGCCCGAGCGGCGATGAACAAATACTGGGAGCTGGGAGACAAATTCTGGACGATGTTTGCCAGGGGATTCTAGCAGCAGGAGTGGTCGCTCCACCAGTTGTCGACCTCTTCCAGCATGCCGTCCTGGTTGCGGAAGAGGTATTTGTGGCCGTGCTTATCGCCTAGCTTCACGCCCTTATAGATCACGACCAGTGTGAGGTCGTCTCTCTCATCGAAATGCTCCTTGGCTTTAGCGAGGGCTGTCTCTTCAGACGCATAGGCGCGGGAATCTTCCAGGATCATGGTTTCCTCGACACCGTAGTCGGTCTTGCTTTTGTGTCCTTCGATATAGAAGTATTCTTTCATGGCACGCTCATCCTTTCCTTGAACGAGATGTTGATATGATGTGGCCTATCATGGCCCGTTCACTATAGCGTGAACTCTGCTTTTTCGCAAGGCTTGATTTGGAAACCTTCTGGATTTATATGGCCATTTTTCCCCTGTTGCAAGAAATCCGCATTGCTGTAGATGGGTCCCATCAGGATGCATCATTATTTCGCGTTGACTTATTTTTTTTTAAAGTGTTATATAGAATCTGAACCCATACAGAAGTACTTTGGGAGGATTCAAAAATGGGCGAAAGAGAAAAAGCCTGCGAACGCCTTCTCGACAACCTCGAAGATGCCATCGCCAGCCTGGAACGTGGCAAAGATGAATGCGAGATGAATGACTGGGATCTGTTCGCTCCGGAGGATCTGGATGAGATCGTCGAGCAGCTCCACACCATGGCCGCTAAGCTGAACCTGAAGATTTCTGGAAAAGAATTAGACGAACAAGATTGACCCAGGCTAACCACCGATGAATCAGGGTCCAGGCGACCCGAAACCGCCCTTTTCCCTTCCCAGGCTTCGTAAAGATCAGGGGAGAGGAATCCTCATGTCTAAAAATATATCCATTCGTTTTGTGATAGGGGCAGCTGTAGGACTCTGCATAGGCCTGTCTGCTCCCGGGTTGATCGCGGCTATGCAGGATTCGAACGTGCGCATTGATAAGAACCGGCTTCTCCACAGGCTGGAAAGGTTGGCCGAGTTCGGGGCGACGCCTGAAGGTGGAGTGAACCGCGTGGCCTTCAGTGAAGAAGATATCCGTTCACGGGTATACCTGAAGCTGCTCATGGAGGAAGCGGGGCTCGAGGTCCGTGTCGATACCGCCGGGAACATGATCGGCAGGCGGGAGGGCCTGGATCCAGCTCTACCTTCGCTCGTGTTCGGATCTCACAGCGACACCGTACCCCACGGGGGAAAGTATGACGGCGCGCTGGGTGTGATAGCGGCCATCGAAGCCGCTCAAGTCCTGAACGAAAACGGCATCCAAACCCGGCATCCCCTTGAGGTCATCATCTTCACAGACGAAGAGGGGGGCCTCATCGGCAGCCGTGCGCTGGCGGGGGAGATATCCAGCGAAGCGTTGGAGATCGTGAGTCACAGCGGAAAGACCATACGGCAGGGGATCCTGGATCTAGGCGGCGCTCCGGGCCGGCTGGATAGTGCCAGGCTCAGTCGGGGAACCATCAAGGCCTTCATCGAGATCCACGTGGAGCAGGGGGGAGTGCTCGAAGGCCAGGGGATCGACATAGGCATCGTGGAGGGGATCGTGGGCATCAACTGGTGGGACGTCACCATCGTGGGTGCTGCCAACCACGCCGGTACGACACCCATGGACATGAGGAAGGATGCGATGCTGGCGGCGGCTTATTTCGTTATCGCCGTCAACACCATCGTCCGCTCGGAGCCGGGGCGCCAGGTGGGGACCGTGGGCCGGATCCGGGCAGAACCCGGCGCGCCCAATGTCATTCCCGGGAAGGTGATCCTGAGCCTGGAGCTGCGTGACCTCTCCTCCGCCAAGATCGACCTGATGTTCGAGCGCATCCAGGCCGAGTCCCGTCGGATCGCGGAGCGGACAGGAACGGAGCTAAAGTTCTCTCCTATCGATGCCACGGCCGTTCCCGCGCCCACCCATCCCCGGATCCGAGACCTCCTGGAGGCCTCAGCTAGGGAACTGGGGCTCTCCAGTCTGCGCATGCCGAGCGGGGCCGGGCATGATGCCCAGGAGATGGCCAGGCTGACACCGATCGGCATGATCTTCGTGCCCAGCGTGGGAGGGATCAGCCATTCCCCCAGGGAAAACACCCGGGCCCAGGATCTGGCCAACGGCGCCAACGTGCTGCTGCGGGCGCTGCTCAAGCTCGACAAGGGAGGAAAACTTGAAGATCACTGAATACAAGATCGACAGCTACACAGTGGAGATATATTCCAGCGACCTCAAGGGAGCCAGAACCCGATGGGGAGAAAAGATCATCCGTCTTTACTCCGAGGGCCGGGAGGTCGGACAGGCTGTATTCGCTCGCGAGGGCGCTGAGCTGCCGGAGCCCTACCTTTCCGGAGGGAAGATCTTCTACTTCGCTCCGGGATCTCAATACGCGGATGTACTCGACCTCCTGCGCAATCAAAGGCCCGTCTTTTTGGCCTGGAAGCCGATCTCCGATCCCCAGGAGCCGGACGATGGCGACGCCTATTTTTACACGATCCAAGAGGAGCAGGTCCCGGATTGACTGGCCCCAGTGCCTGTGATATAGCTATTGGGTTCAGGACCGGTCACTGTTTCGGGACCGAAGGGTTGATTGGGGAGCCGGAAGAGATGAACTGAGGAGGTTCCCCGAGTGGACGGAAAAGACCGCGTGCAGGAACATTATCTCTTTCAACTCTCCATGGACCGCTCCGGCGATGCCATCATGTGGATGGATGAACACGGAGCCCTCATCTACGTGAATGAGGCGGCCTGCTGCGCTCTGAAATATACGCGGGAAGAACTGCTCGCCCTCACGGTCTTCGACATCGATGTGAATGCTACTCCAGAGATCTGGCCCGGGCTGTGGGCAGATCTGAAACAGAAAGGATCGGGAAAACTCGAATCCCTTTATCTCCGCAAGGACGGCAGTGTACTGCCGGTCGAGATCACGGGAAATTATGTCGAGTATGCGGGGAAAGAGTTCAACTGCGCTTTTGCTCACGATCTCTCCGCCCGCAAGCGTTCCGAGCAGATCCAGACGTCCGTGTACAAGATATCGGAGGCGGCCCATGCGGCCGAAAGCCTGGATGATCTGTTTCGGGCCATCCACGAGACCATCACGGAGCTGATGCCTGCCAAGAACAATTTTTACATCGCTCTCTTCGACGAGGAGAGTGATATGCTGAGCTTCCCTTATTTCGTGGACGAGTTCGATGAGGCTCCTGAACCAAAAAAGCTGGGCAAGGGGCTGACTGAATATGTGCTTCGGACGGGTAAGCCGCTGCTCGCATCTCCGGAAGTTTTTGCCGAGCTGGAGAAACAGGGCGAGGTGGAATCCATAGGGGCAGCCTCCATCGACTGGCTGGGAGTCCCCCTCAAAGTCAAGGACAAAGCCATCGGGGCCCTGGTCGTGCAGATCTACACCGAGGGTTTCCGCTACACCGAAGATGAGAAGGACATCCTGACATTCATCTCGGAACAGGTGGCCATGGCCATCACTCGCCGTCAGGCTGAGGATGCCCTTCAGCAGAGCGAAGAGATGTTCCGTTCCGTGGTGGAAAATGCACAGAGCGGGATCGTGATCATCGACCAAGAGTTCCGGCCCCTGTACGCCAACGATGAGATGCTCCGAATCATGGGATACTCGAGAGAGGAATTCGTCGGTGCAGATTTCCGGAAATATCTGGATGAGGAGAGCCTCGAGCTGGTTGCCGACCGCTACCAGCGCCGCCAGAAAGGGGGGGAGGTCCCGTCGCGATATGAGTTCACCATCATACGGAAGGACGGCGAAAAGCGCCGCGTGGAGATCAGTTCCACGCTTATGAAGGACTCCAGCCAGAACATTACAACCCTGACTCAGGTCCAGGATATTACCGAACAGAGACAGGCGGAGGAGCAGATAAAGTCCTCGCTCCATGAGAAAGAGGTGCTGCTCAGGGAGATCCATCACCGCGTGAAGAACAACCTGCAGATCATCTCCAGCCTCCTGAACCTCCAATCCCAGCACATCGAGGACAGCAAGGCCCTGGAGATGTTTGCCGAGAGCAGGCTGCGGGTCCGCTCCATGGCCATGGTCCACGAGAAGCTCTACCGCTCTGAGGATCTTTCCCGTGTGGATTTCAGGGAGTATGTCCGGAGCCTCAGCTATCACCTGTTTCAGATGTATGGTGTCACGCCCGACAAGGTCGCCCTGGAGATGGATATCGAGGATGTCCTGCTCGACATAAACACCGCTATCCCCTGCGGCCTGCTCGTGAGCGAGCTCATTTCTAACGCCCTGAAACATGCGTTCCCCGAGGGCCATTCGGGCACGGTCTCGGTCAGCATGAAACCGGTAGCGGACGGCGGTATCGAGCTCAGGATCAGTGACGACGGCGTCGGCCTGGAAAGTGATCTGGATCTGAAGAATTCGGAGTCCTTTGGCCTCCAGCTGGTCGACATGCTGACGGAGCAGCTGCAGGGAACCCTCTCCATCGACAGAAATGGGGGAACCACCTTTGCCGTCTGTTTCAAAGAAATGAGCTTCGGCTGATCCGCCCAGGTATCTCATGGAAGCCATCCGCGTTGAAAACCTCACCAAACGATTCGACGATTTTACGGCCGTGGACGATCTGACTTTTGTAGTCCATACCGGAGAACTCTTCGGCCTGCTGGGGCCCAACGGGGCAGGCAAGACCACGACCATCAACATGCTCTCCACCCTTCTGAAACCGACCTCTGGCAGCGCCCGGGTGGCGGGCCACGATGTGATCCACAGCAAGGATGATGTGCGCCGCAGCATCGGGGTGGTTTTCCAGGAACCGGCCCTGGACACAAAACTGACGGGCAAGGAAAACCTCACGTTCCACGCCATGATGTACGGCATGAACCGGGAGGACCGCGAGCAGCGGATCGCCGAGGTGCTGAATCTGGTGGAACTGGGGGAAAAGGCCGGAGTGCTGGTCGAAAACTACTCGGGGGGCATGAAGCGGCGCCTGGAGATCGCCCGGGGCCTGATCCACAGGCCGCAGGTCCTGTTCCTAGACGAACCCACCCTCGGTTTGGATGCACAGACCCGGAGGCATATCTGGGACTACATAAAGAAACTGAACGAAGAACACTCTGTGACGATCATCCTGACCACACACTACATGGAGGAGGCGGATTTCCTCTGCCAGAAGGTGGCCATCATGGACAAGGGCCGGTTCGTGGCCATGGACGCTCCCGCTCGGCTCAAGGACATCCTGGGGGGGGATGTGGTCTCCATCGAGGTGAAGGAAGATGGCGCCGCTTTCGCTTCGCGGCTGGAAGAGATCGAGTGGATCAAGTCCTGCAGGCAGCACGACTCGGCCCTCACGCTCACCATGGAAAAGGGGGAGCGGCGCATCCCTGAGTTGATCCGGATCGCACAGGAACAGTCCATCGAAGTTACGTGTGTGAACCTGCGCAAGCCCAGTCTGGAAAATGTGTTCCTGCATTTCACGGGAAAGACCATGCGGGACAGCGAGGCCAGCCAGGGTGAACGCAACCGCTCCATGATGCGCGGCCATTTCAGGCGGAAACGATGATAGATCCTACGGCCATCCAGGTCCTCTGGCTGCGTGAGATGAAGCGCTTCCTGCGCGCCAAGTCCCGCATCATCGGGGCCCTAGCCATGCCTGTGTTCTTCCTGGCTTTCCTGGGGATGGGATTCAACCGGATGGCCGTCCCCGGCTTGGAGGGCGGGGTGGAATACATCCGCTTCCTGGTCCCAGGCATCCTGGGGATGAGCCTTCTGTTTTCGTCGACCTTTGGAGGTCTGTCTGTTCTCTGGGACCGGGAGTTTGGATTTTTGAAGGAGATCATGGTCGCGCCGGTCAGCCGGATCTCCATCGTCCTGGGCCGGATCGCCGGCGGGATCACGACCGCCCTGATCCAGAGCATGCTCCTCCTGATCATATCCCTGTTCATGGGCTTCCGGATCGATTCGGTGCTGTCCCTCCTGTTGGCGCTGGTCTTCATGATCCTCATCTCCGTGACCTTCCTGGGATTGGGTTTGGTCTTCGCCTCCAAGATGCGGGACATGCAGGGTTTCAGCATCGTCATGAACTTCGTCATCTTCCCCCTGTTTTTCCTCTCCGGGGCCCTGTATCCGCTGGAGAACCTCCCGCCCTGGCTGAGGATTCTCGGGTATGCCGACCCCCTGACCTATGGTGTGGACGGACTGAGGGGCGTACTGATCGGTGTTTCCGCCTTCCCCATCCTGATGGACCTGGGCATGATGCTCCTCTTCTCCCTGCTGATGATCGTGCTGGGGGCCTACTTTTTCGAAAAGAACGAGGCCGTCTGATCGAAGCCGTGGACAGAGAAAAAGCCTATCTTAGTCATCTGGCGGAGAAAACCCGCTCCCTGCATTCCGGACTGGATTCCCTCGGATACGGTTCCCTGCGCCCCCGGGTTCTTTCCGCTCCCCTGGAAGGAGGTTTCCGCTGCCGCGCCAAGTTCAAGATCTTCACACGAGACGGGAGCCCTCGCGTGTGTGGGACAGACCCGATCCTGGGTGAAGTCCCAGCGGAGCAAATGCTCTGGATCCTGCCGACTTGGGCCCGCGGCCTGGCAGAGAAACTCCAGGAGGCCCTGCTTTTGATACAGGGGGAGTTTCCGGTGGATGGATTCGAAATGAAGCTGGCCCATGGGCGCCGGGAAGCTCACCTCATCCTATCAGTCCGGAGGGGGGAGGAGCGAAGCTACGAGCCCATGGCAGCAGAACTCCTGTCTCGCTTCCACGAGATTCGAGGGGTAGTCGTTCCTTCGCGGCGCGAATCCTTTGGAGACGAGTGGATCCGGCACCGGATCGATGGCTGGGAGTGGGCCGCACACTACAGCGCCTTTTTCCAGCCGCATCCGGGATTAACTCCCAGGCTCCTGAGGGAGGTCCGTGAGATCTCGGGAGGCCATCGGGCCCGCCGGATCGTCGACCTCTACTGCGGCGTGGGCCTGCTTTCTCTGTCACTCGCATCGCCGCGTACTCCTGTCCTCGGCGTGGACAGCCACTCTGGAGCCATAGATTCCGCGGAGCGCAATGCCGTCCTCCTGGGATTTGAACAGGCCAGATTCCTCTGTTCCCAAGTGGAATCCAAGATCGACTCCCTGGATATCCAGCCCGACGACCTTGTCCTCATGGATCCTCCCCGCTCCGGATGCCCCTCCGAAGTAGTCGAAGCGGTGGCTGGCAAGGCTCCCCGGGAGGTCTGCCTGATCTCCTGCAATCCACAGACGCATTTCCTGGACCTTTCGGTATGGAAGGAATGGGGATATGTGTTGCGCCGTATATCCGCCCTGGACATGTTTCCCTTCACGAGATTCCTGGAGACGGTGTCCCTGCTCGAAAATCCGGGTTGAGGTTGAACCCGGCGAGGATCACTCCGGTTCGCTGGATTCCACGGTTTTTTCCGGGAGCTGTTCGGGTTCGTGGGAGCTGAGCTGGTCCAACTTGTCCGTGAATTTACTTAATCGTTTTTCCGCCTCATCGAACTTGGTGTTGGCATTCCCCAGGTGCGTGCCTAGCTTCTGGAAACTGTCACTGAAGCGCCCCAGGTCTCCCTGCAGACGGGAGAGGGACTGGAAGATGGAGAGGGCCGATTTCTCGATCTGCATGCCCTTGAGCCCGAGCACGATCACCTGAAGATAGGCGAAGAAGGAGTTGGGCGACACCGGGATGACCCGCTTCTGGAGGGCATAGGACAGGATGTTACGTTCCTGAGCCAGGGCCTCTTCCTTGAGGATGGTTTCGTAGTAGATGTTCTCGGCCGGGATGTACATCAGCGCGAAATCATAGGTGCCCTCATCCGGCAGGATGTATTTCTTGGCGATGGCGTCGATGTGCTTCTTGACGTCGGCCACGAATTTTTTCCGCAGGTCTTCTTTTTCCTTGGACTCCTCTTCCGCCAGGTGCCGCTTGAAGTTTTCCAGAGGAAACTTGGCGTCGATGGGGACCATGTTCTGGCCGATCCGGGCCACGGCATCCACCGCCTCTCCGCTCTTGAATCGGTACTGCAGGCTGTAGTGGGCGGGCGGCAGGATCTGGGCCAGCAGGTCGCCCAGGAAGAGCTCCCCCATCCCTCCCCGGAATTTGGGTGCCCTGAGCAGGTCCTGAAGGCTGGCGATATCCCGGGCCTTGTCCAGCACCTGTTTGGTCGCGGCCTCCATCCTGCCCAGGTCCTGTTTGACATCACCTAGAGTGCTCCCGATGCTGCCTGTGGTCTTCTGGAACTGGCCGCTCATGTTCTGCAGCTGCTGGTTGATCTGAGTGGTGAGCTGCCCGATCTGGTTCTGCATAAGGTTCAGGGCCCTGTCATCGGCCGCCTGCTCCTCAGCCTGTCCCCGCTTGAGGTCTTCGATCCTGCGTGCGGTGTTCCGGATGGTCCAGATCAGGACGGCAAAGAGTGCAACCAGCAGTCCCGCCAGGATGAATAGAAAAAGGTTCAGGTTCATGCCGCCTTCCATTTTTCGCCATTATACACCGTCTCATCCTGTCATGGCGAGCATTCTTGTCATTGCGAGGAGTTATGCGACGAAGCAATCTCTCTCGCATCATTGACATCTATGGGCGATTTTCCTAAAATAAGCAGACTTTGTGGCCCGTTAGCTCAACTGGCAGAGCAGCTGACTCTTAATCAGCAGGTTGTAGGTTCGATTCCTACACGGGTCATATCATCCCTCTTCAGCCCCAGCCGTTCTTCTGGTACGCTCTCAAGGCGAGGTCCAGGGCTTTTTTTACCTGTTCCAGGATGGGTTTTTCTGTGGATTTGATGTAGAAACAGGATTTTCCCTTGAGCAGGGACATGAACTCCGGGCTGAGCTGAGAGGATATTTCCGGATTCGCGTAGGCCAGCATGTAGTAGAATCCCACATAGCCCTTCTGCTTGATGAGGCCCGCGAAATAGACCTCATCCCTGGGGCGGCCGGCGATCACGACTCTCTCGTAGGACGTCAGCTCGAAGCTCATTTTCTTCTTCAGAGCCTCTGACGGCTTCTTCAGGGAAAAGGGGGGCGAATACTTCTCCATGATCCGTTTCAGCGTCTCAAAGATCGGATCGAGTTCCTCTTGTGTCAGCATTTGTTCTCTCCCTGCCCAATTAAACCGGATTTGTGCATCAAATCAAGCCCCTTACCGGAACTCTTGACCTGCGATATCCGTATCTAATGACAGAGCGACAATCTAAAGAGGACCGTCATGCTAAAAAACTATCTGAGCATCGCATTTAGAAACCTGAGGAAACAGAAGGCTTATTCCTTCATCACGCTTTCCGGCCTCATCCTGGGGCTGGGTGTGTTCGTGCTTTTTGCCCTCCTGGTGGAGTTCGTTTTGGACACCGACACCTTCCATGCGAAGGGGGACAGGATCTATGCTGTCGTGGAAGTGCTTCCTGGGGGCATCGAAGACGACCGGCATGCGGCCATCACCCCGCCTCCCTTATTGCCGGCTCTCCGCAGTGAATTTCCAGAGATAGAGGCAGGATCGAGATTTTTTCCGTCCGGCAGGATGATTGTCAAGCATGAGGACAAGCTGTTCTACGAGAACCGGATCCGATTCGTCGACCCGGATTTCCTTTCCATCTTCTCTTTCGAGATGATCCAAGGAAACGCGGATTCTGCATTGTCCAAGCCCTATTCCATGGTCCTCACGGAGGCCTCAGCCCTGAAATATTTCGGAGATTCAGATCCGATCGGGCAGGTCCTGACCCTCGACAATGCGGTGGATGTCCGCATCACCGGTGTGACCGAAGATGTGCCGAGGAATTCCTCCCTCACATATGAGTTCCTTGTCTCCTGGGATACGACCGACGCTTTGTATCCCTGGAAAGGGGATTGGGGCATAAACAATCAGGCAGCGTTCCTCCTCCTGACTGAAGGATACGAGGCCGCACAGCTTGATGGAAAGCTGTCCGGCTTCCTCAATAAATATTTTCCCTCTTCCCCTGATTCCCCCAAACAGCTCTATCTCCATCCTCTGCGGGACTTCTTCCTAAACTCACAGAATATCGATACGTTGTGGAGCTCTGGAGGCGCCAATTTTGTTGTGATTTGGATCGTGGCGGTCCTGCTCCTCGTCATCGCCTGCATCAACTACATGAATCTCTCGACCGCACGCCACATGACCAGAGCACGAGAGGTGGGGATGCGGAAGGTCGTGGGGGCAAACCGTTCCCAGCTGATCCGGCAGTTCCTGGGAGAGTCTCTGCTCATGTCTCTGCTGGCGCTGCCCGCCGTGATCGTGCTTTACGAGCTGTTCCGCCCGGTTCTCTACGATTACTTCGACTTTATGCTCGATGTCTCTCTCTGGGACAACCCGCGCATCCTGAGCCTCCTCATCGGCACAACCATCCTGACCGGATTGTTTGCCGGCAGCTATCCCGCGTTTTTCCTGTCGGCTTTCAAGCCCATCCGGATCCTGAAGGGAAACCTCCAGTTCGGCCGGAAGGGCGGCCGGCTGCGCAAGACGCTGGTCGTGGTCCAGTTCGTGTTCTCCATAGTCCTGATCGTCCTCACGCTCATCAGCATCAAACAGACGCGTCACAACCTGAGGGTGGACCTGGGATTCGACCGCAAACACATCGTTGCCGTGGATGTCGCTGGCGAAGCCCGTGACAATCTCAAGAACTTCAGGCAGGACCTCATGCAGTACAGAGACATCACCGCAGTCTCTGCCTCTGCCTCCCTACCGGTGGGATGGAATCCCCAGCAGCAGGTCTGGCCCGAGGGCGTTTCCGAAAATGAGAAGATGAACATGAATGTTTTTGCAGTCGACTATGATTTTATTGAGATGCTGGGCATCAAGCTCAAGCAGGGGAGGAGTTTCTCCAGGGATTTCGCAGATGCCGACAGCCTCATCCTGAACGAGACGGCGGTCCGGCAGCTCCAGTGGGAGGCTCCACTGGGCAGGCAGCTGACCATCGGCGATCAGAAGGGCACGGTCGTGGGAGTGGTTGGCGATTTTCACTTCCAGGACCTCTATTTTGAGACGCTTTCCCCCGGTGTTCTCCGCTTGAAACCCGAGGGCCTAAACTACATGCTGGTCGAATACTCTGGGACGGCGGATGAGACCCAAGTCGTGGGCCAGATCAAAGAAAGCTGGAATGCCCTGAATCCGGATCTGCCTTTCGAACACGTGAGTCTCAGCCAAGCCTTCGAGGACTCGTTCGATGGCGACAAGACGGCGGAGATGATGGGAGCGCTCGGTATCATGGCCGTATTTCTGTCCTGCCTGGGACTGCTGGGGCTGTCATCCTTTGCGGTCGAGAGGAAGATCAAGGAGATCGGGATCCGTAAAGTGCTGGGTGCCTCGGTACCCGGGATCATCAGGATGCTGGTCAAGGACTTCCTGAAACTGGTGGTGATCGCAAACATCATCGCCCTCCCGATCTCCTATTACCTCATGAACATGATGATCAAGTTCATGTTCAGCTATCCTGTTAAGATCGGCGCTGATATCTTTTTGGTCACGTTTTTTGCTACCCTGATCGTGGCGTTTATCACGGTCACATCACAGACCTTGAAAGCTGCACAGGCCAGTCCTGTGCAGAGTCTTAAATACGAGTAGGTCCCAGAATCCGGCGTAGGGAGCCCCGTCACTTTTTAGAGGGAGCCTAGTCTTCGTAATATCCGATCCGGTGAAGCACCCGACAATCGCTCCGGTCTTTGAGCTGCACCGAGATCCTCCGGAATTTCCGCTCTTCCGAGTAATCTGTATTCTTGGGAGTGTAGTAGATCAGGTAGTAATTCTCTGTCGCCTTCACCGCGTTCTGCAGCAGGATCTCCGGCCTCGCCGAGGCACCGAAATAGCCGCCCGTGGCCGTGCAGATCCCTTTCCAGGCATTGTAGACATCTTCGGAATGTTCCTCCATCCGGATCCCGAACTCCTGCTGGGCGGGCGTGGTGACGAACAGGAACTGGATGGATATGGAGGAATCGGAGTAGGCCTTCTGGACCCCCTCGACGTTGAAATTCGTGTCCCTGTAATAGAAGTTGAAGAGGTCTGAAAAATTCGTCAGCACATCGTGGTGCTCCTGGTTCAAATCCAGGTACTGGGTCATGATCCTGGGCTCGATGGTGGGGATGAACTCCTTCTGATAGATGAAAAACACGTGTTTCTGCCCGGGCCGATTCTTCAGGAATCGGGCGAAGTCCAGGAGTTTTAACTGGTGGATCTCTCGAATGGTCTCAAGCCGGATCAGCTCGCTGGAGTACTGAAGGAGCAGTTCCTGCATGGGACGGGCATCGTCCTGTCCATCTCCGGCTTCGAAGCTGTCATTCGGCACCCTTTCTTCACCCCCGCTCAAAACAGCGGTCAGCTGAGCAGCGAGCTTGGAGAGGCTGTTGATCGCCTGCCTGTATTCCGAGGTCGCCATCAGGGTATCAGCTCTCAGGATCTTTATGAGCTGCGTCTGGATATCCTCCTTGCTCACCATACCCAAGGCATTGTCCCGAAGCCTGTAGGTCTTGAGGGGAGTTACGATGAAGAGGTTGTCGCTGGGAAGCAGGTTGTTCTGGATGAAATGTTCCAGGGCGTCCTTGTAGCGCACCGAATATTCGTGCACCTGCAGGAAGAGGAACAGTGTGCGCTCGATCTCCGGCAAAAACCTCTTATTCTCGTCGCTCCTCTTGATCTGGCCGTCCTGTACCAGATAGACAGCTTCGATCTTCTGCTGCACGCCGTCTTCGAAGAGCTCAAAGTCTTTGACGGTCAGGTCGGTCAGGAACGTGTCGTCCATGAACACGCGCACAGGCACTTCGACATTGAGGACCAGGGATTGTTCCACGAACGACTGCTGCTGCGCCAGCAGCCCCAGCCCCGCAGCCAGGAAAATTCCTGTCATCATGACCTTGCTCAGGATGGCCTTTCTCTGCATTGGATGTCTCCCCTCAAGTGTTTAGACGGATTCCATAGACTTATATTCCCGATTTTTCAAATGCAATATTTATACCAGGATGCGGGAAAGCCCGCTCCCAGAGGAACTGAGGGGGATCGCCCCCGGGATTCAAGGAAAAAGATTCATATAATTGGATTTATGTCGATATTTTGGATGTTTTTGTGCCTTTATTTGGATGTCCGCTCTTCCCAGGCCCAGTCGTCGTCCTTTTCCATGACCAGGGAGGTAATCTGGAATGTTTCCCGGCCCCCGTCGTCCTTTCATCTTCTCCACCTATACAAGACCCGGGAGCTGCTCCTTTTTGTCTACACGTAGTCGATAAATCAGAAAAATAGGAACCTCTTGCGATTGCTTCGGGCCCATCACATCGGGTAGTATGATGCCGAGGTCAGGAAAAATGGCGCGATCCCGGAAGAGGAGAGATGTCTTCATGCTGCTGCTGGCGGGAGGGGCCGCCGCATTTCTTTTTCTCCTCAGCCTGCTCCCGGGCTGCAGGCCTTCCGAGAGGGCACCCAACATCATCGTATTCCTGGCCGACGACCTTGGGTACGGCGATCTGGGATGCTACGGCCATCCTATAGTCCAGACGCCTCACCTGGACCGTTTCGCTGCCGAGGGCATTCGTTTCACCGATTTTCATGCCGCGGGCACGGTGTGCTCGCCCTCGCGGGCCTCCCTTCTCACGGGCCGGCATCCCTACCGCCTGGGATTCTACTACATCCTGGGAGGAGGGGCCCACCTGCGCCGGGAAGAGATCACCGTCGCTTCCCTTTTGCGGGAGGCCGGGTATGACACCTGTTTTGTCGGGAAGTGGCATCTCACCAATTTCGAGCAACCACAGCTAGGCCAGCCCACTCCCTCGGATCATGGTTTCGATCACTGGTTTGCCACTGTCCTTAATGCCTTCGAGGGTCCTGAGAACGCGGAAAAATTTGTGCGCAACGGAAAGCGGGTGGGGCCTGTCTCGGGTTGGTACTGCGACGTGATCGTGGAGGAGGCCTCAAGCTGGCTCAGCGGCCGGCAGGATCCGGAAAAGCCCTTTTTCCTCCTGGTCTGCAGTCATGAACCGCACACTCCCATCGATCCTCCCGACGGGTATGCGTCCATGTACGAGGGCGCAGAAGCGGCCCGGCTCGAATCCCTGATCGGATACGGCCGGGTCCCTCGCCCTGACGACAGAGACATCTCTTTCAATCTGAAACACTACTACGGGACCGTGTCCCAGCTCGATTCTGCCTTCGGTTCCCTGATGCAGACTGTGGAGGAATTGGGCCTTCGGGACGACACGCTGGTCGTTTTCACCAGCGACAACGGGCCCGAATATCCGGTGAACTTCCAGGAGTCTCAGGGTGAATGGGACGATCCCATCCGGGATCGCTGCTTCGGCACTCCCGGATCCCTGCAAGGCATGAAGCGCTTCACAACTGAGGGAGGGCACCGCGTGCCCGGGATCGTCCGCTGGCCCGGGCGTGTCCCCGCGGGATCGGTGAGCGACACTCTCATCAACGGGACCGATTTCCTGCCCACGTTCTGTGCGCTGGCCGGGATCGCCCCGCCTTTGGATCGGAAGATCGACGGGGAGGATGCCCTCGCCGCATTCCTCGGGGAGCCTTTCCAGCGGAAGGGTGCGGTCTGCTGGAATTTCCCGGTCCATGAGTATGGATTCGTTCCGCCCATGGCGCTGAGGGAGGGCAGCCATGTCCTGATCGCCTGGTTCAACGAAAAGCCGCCCGGCCAGCTGTGGATGGACTGGATCAAAACCGCCGGGCCGGTGCGCTATGAGCTCTACGACCTGGCAGATGACTTGGGACAAACCCGGGACCTGAGTTCCCGGATGCCGGACAGGGTGCTGGAACTGGCTGCCCGGATGGATGTCATCTGGAAAGATATCCAGGCGGATGCGCCGGTATGGGCTCGGTGGAAAGCCAAGTGAAGAGACGGTCAAGTTCCCAAATCCGGTGAGTCGTGCTAATATGAATCCCGTGAGGTTGTGATGAAGTTCAGAGGTTTAATGGCCATTCTCCTCCTGGTTACCGTGATCGTGTTTACCCTCTACATCGTGAAGACCGGTGAGAAGGGGATGCTGGAAGAAAATGTGAGCGCCTTCGACCGCGCCAAACATCAGCTGACCGAGACCAACATGCAGTCCCTGGAGAGGCTGATCACCATGTACACGGCCCAGATAGGCGCGCTGCCCCGAAGCCTGGACGACCTTTCTGTCCTGGGGCCCATGACGACGGGAAAGAAGGACGCCTGGAGCAAGGAGATCAAGTACGAGCGCATCTCGGACATGAATTTTCGCCTGACCTCTTCCGGAGCCGACTTCACCTTCGGCACCGAGGACGACATCGTGAAGGAGTACTGACATGGGGATGCAGCAGGTACTCTTCGGGCTGCTGGAATTCCTCCTCTCCATCTTCACCAGCTTCATCCTGATCTTCGGTTCCTACCGCCTGTTCTTATTGCTGACTCCTCATTTTGACGAGGAGCGTCAGCTGCAGGACAGCAACACCGCCGTGGGGATCGTGCTGGGCGGCATCATCCTGGGTGAGGCCATCGTGGTCAAGCAGGCCATCTATCCGGCTATGGCCGTGGTGCAGCTCTATGTCCTGGAGGGAGCTCACACCGCCGGGAGCTTCTTCAAGATGTTGGGCCTGAGCGTGGGCTATGTGCTGCTTTCGGGAATCCTCGCCCTCGCCAGCATCCTCTTCAGCCTCTGGCTTTTCGCCCGCATGACACCCCGGCTGAAAAAATACGAGGCCATCAAGAACAACAACGTGGCCGTTGCCCTGCTGCTGGCCGCATTCGTCCTCAGCGTCTGCCTCTTGATGAGCTCCGGAGTGGCCGGCCTGACACGGGCTCTGATCCCGTTTCCGGACGTGGGGACGATCCCGCTCATCCAATAATATGAAAAGCCTTCTCGCTGTTTTTTTAGGTGTCTGCGTTCTCTTCCCGGCCTTGATCTTCCTGGCCGGGCAGTTGGGCCGGACACCCTCCGATCCCGCGCTGGATATGTGTCCCTTGGAACAGTCCTCCGGCTACAGGATACGCTCCAACCAGTTCAGCCTGGATGTGGACGACGGTTTGAACCACCTGAGTTTTTTCTGGTGGGATCACCAGGACGATCCCCATACCGTGGTCTTTACTCTGACGCAGCAGGCGGTACAGGACGCTGACGAGGAGTTCGGGTATTCCCCCTCCGAGCTCGACCGGTATGTCGAGGCCCGGCTCGAAGCCCCGCGAGCCAAGATGCTCGACGATCTTAGGGAGCATGTGCTGCGGCTTCTCGCCAAGAGCGAATATGGGCACTACTATTACATCGAGGATAAGGACCTGCTCAGCTTCAACCTGAAGATCATGACTCCCGATACCCTGCCTCCGGCAGAGAAGGATAAGGTCAGACTTGAGTTCCGCAGGATCGTGAATGCCCTAGCGAAGAAGCAGGAGCCGCATATTAAAAGGCTCCAGTCCGAAGAATTGAAGGTCAAAGACCGCTTCCTCCGGGCCCGGGGATTCCGGCTGGAAGGCAACCGGCTCTATGTGGACTATTCCTGGGTGATCCAGAAGAACCGCGAGAGGATACGGCCCGCTGTCGAGGGCCTGAGCCGGACAGCGGAGGGAAAGTCTGTGCAGGAATTCCTGTCTCTGCTGCTGGCTTTCGTGCAGAGCATGAACTACGGTACCCCGCCCCTGGACGAAGCTGATAAGGTCATCCTGGGATTCTGGCCTCCGCCCAAAGTGCTGGTCAATAATTACGGCGACTGCGATTCGAAGGGAGTCCTCTTTGCATCCATCTGGAGGCATTTTCGGCGCTACCCTCTGCTGTTGGTAAGGATCCCTCATCACCTTTTCGTGGGTATCGCGATCCCCTCCTTCAGGGGCCAGCAGTTCACGATCAATGGATTGCGCTACACCTTCTGCGAAGTGACAGGACCGGAGCTGATCCCTCCCGGCTTCGTGTCGGCCACCAGTCAGCTCCACCTGCAGAGGGGAGGATTCCACTACGAGCTGATCCGCTGATGGAAGAGCAGGTTAGGACCTGAAACAGCGTTTCAGCCTGGTCCAGAATCCCATTCGTGAGCCGGTTCCCGCCTCTTCGATCATAAGTTTTTCGGTCGTGGAGCGGAAGTAGGCATTCTCGTCGGCCTCGGATTTGATCTTGAGGATCTTTACGTCGTATCGCTGCCGTTTGCTGGGATAGCCCAGGGTCTTGAACGCGTCCTCGATCCTCTTCAGCGTGCGCTCCCTTTCCGACGGGTCCACCAGACCGTAGTGCGCGAGGGAGTCTTCTTCGAAGGCATTCTTTCCCACCCGGTAGGCCAGCTCGATGTCCTGCTGCGAAGCGCTGGACGGGACATTGAGGATCTCGTAATAATTCATGTCCTCGGTCGTCTTCAGCCGTTCGGCCATCATGTCCTCACTTCTGTGGTTCCGCGGTTCTCGAGCTTTCCGGCAATGGACGCGATGGCGTGTAGGACATCGGAATCCGGATGTTGCTGGACATAGGGGGTCAGGTTCTGGAGGCTGAGAGGGACGTTCTCGTCCATGGGGATGGCCCCCAGGAAATCGAGATCGATCACGAGGTATTTCTGGACCACGTTCACCATTGAGGGGCCGAGGAGCATGTCTTTGGACGTCTTGGCCTTGTTGACGATCAGGCAGGGTCGGAACCGCCTGAGTCCCCTGAAGAGGAGATCCGCATGATGCCTGTCCCTGGAAATGACCTCGCTCAGGAAGCTGTATATGGAGCGCGATGTGTCCTGGATCTGTTCCGATACAACCTTGACCAGGTCCTGCAGCTGGAAGTGGTTGATGTACATCTTGAGGAGCCGGACGATACATGACTTGAGGAAGTAATAGGCGTTCTCGATGGACGTGGGTTCCGGATTGATGACAAGAACTCCGGGATTGGACAGGAGGAAAAAGTCGATGCAATTGTAGGACGCACCCGTGCCGATATCGATGATAACACGCTTGGATTCGAATGCCTTGATATGCCTGATCAGCTTGAGTTTCTTGTAGTAGTTGAGGTTGGCTGTGAACAGGACGTTTTCTGTCCCACGGATCAGAGTCAGACCCGGGAAGGGTGTGGGAACGGCGACGTCCCGCAGGTTTGTCACCTGGTTGGTGAAAAAGTGTCCCAGGTCGATATCCGACTCCTGCATCCCCAGAAATGTGTGCAGGTTCGGTCCGCCCAGGTCTGCATCGATCAGCAAAACCTCTTCGCCTCTGCGAGACAGATGGATCGCCAGGTTGGCGGAGAAAAAGCTTTTCCCGGTCCCACCTTTGCCTCCGCCGATGGCCCAGATGGTGCGGTCGCTTTGGGGATGTGCGGCCAGGATCGGGATGGTTTCTTCTGGATTCACGTTAGATTCGCATTATCCCGGTGTATAAAACGCCACATTGTAGCACAGGTCCCCGGGGATGTGAAAGAAATAATCCGCTATTGTAATTATTGCCGTTTTTTGGTATCTTATTTGTTTAAATTGCATGTGTTTACGCACGAGGAGTGGTGTTGAGTTGAAAGAGTTCAGCGACATAGACAGCAAGTTCCGGTATATCATCGTGGCTTCCAAGCGGGCGAAACAGCTCTTGAAGGGGGCCAAACCCAAGATCAAGTCCAAATCCAGGAATCTGATCCGGGTGGCTCAGCAGGAGGTCCAGCAGGGACTCATAGAATTCGAGATCATCGAGAATCCTGTGGAGGAATTCGTTGACACCGGGGATGATATGTTCATTGGAGAGGAAATCCCGGCCGTGGTTCCGGTCATCGAAGAAGTTCCGGAGGCCGTGGCCGAGGTGGCCAAAGAACCGCTCCTAGAACTAAAAATACCGAAAAAAGCGAAGGCACCCAAGAAAGCCACGAAGAAAGTCGAGGAGGATTCCGCCAAAGAAGAGAAAGCGGAACCTGAACCGGCTCCCGCCAAGAAAGCCAAGAAGAAGAAATAGTCTGGCCTAGCCTTCAGTATCCGGCTCTGCCTGCTCCAGCCCATTCAGCATGCTGATGTAGTCTGTCTTGATGAAATCCTCTTTGGAGAATCCCAGAGCGCGGGCAAACTTTACAATGTCGCTGCGGTCACCTTCAAGTTCCATGAAATTGCCGGCTTCGGTCTCATCCAGACAGATCGAAAGTTTTTTTGTGCGGAAGACTGCGCGGTGCTTCCTGTAGCGGAAGACCTCGCGATATCCCAGGGATCGCAGGATCTTTGACAGCTGCTTGGGATCCTTCAATTCGGTCTCGAACTCTTCCCGGACTTTGAACTTGCGGGATTTCTGTGTCGGGCCCTTGAAGGTCAGGTAGGACCTCTTGCCGCTGGTCCTGAGCCGGAGTGCGCTCTGCCTGCGAAGGAGTGACTTATCCGGCAGATCGTAGAGCACATTTTCTTCGAGATGCCGGTCTCTGTGGAGGGCGGCACCGACTTTTTTGAGTTTTACACGGATGATGTCGGGATCTTCGATCCTGATCTTGACTTCGATTTCAAGCACCGGAGACTTCAGCCTATTTGTTTCGCAAGAGGACATAGTCCGGGATGTTGAGCAGAGACTCCCGGTACATAGACTCAGGCAGGCCTGAGAGAAGGGACTGGGCTTTTCGGGCGTAGGCCTCGGCCTGCTGAAAGGAATAGTCCAGGGCCCCGTTGGACTTGACGATGTCAAGGATCATGTTTTTGGCATCGGGATTTTTGTCCCTCTCGCCGAAAAGGTCGATCAGCCGATCCCGGAACATGCCGCCGTCCTGGTTCAGGGCATAGATCATGGGAAGTGTGATCCGGCCCTCGGTCAGGTCCGAGAGGACCGGTTTGCCCAGGATCTTGTGATCACCGGAGTAGTCCAGCAGATCGTCGATGATCTGGAAGGACATGCCGATGGCCATACCGTAATCCGAGAATATGCGTGCCTGTTCCGCATCGGATCCTCCGAGGAGTGCCCCTAAATGGCAGGATGCGGAGAACAGTGCGGCAGTCTTCTTCCGGATGATCTCCAGATACTCAGGTTCCTCCAGGTCCAGGTTTCCACTCCTGTGGTATTCGTGAAGCTCTCCCTCGATCATCTGAGTGGAGACGTCGGTCAGGATACGGGTGAATTCCGGCGAGCTGGTATCCAGGGACAGGGCGATAGTCTTAATGTAGAGATAATCTCCCAGCAGGACGGTGATGTTCGGGCCCCAGCGCTTGTGAACGCTGTCCTGTCCTCGCCGTATCTCTGAATTGTCAATGATGTCGTCATGGATGAGGCTGGCCGTGTGGATGGTTTCGACCAGGGCCGATAGGAGGATGTGTTCACTTCCCCTGTAATCGAATATTCGTGAACAGATCATGAGCAGGGCCGGGCGCATCCGCTTGCCGGACCGCTGGAACAGGTATTCGCTGATCTCCGAGATGATCTGGTTGGGAGAGTCTGCGAACTGCTGCAGGGTTTTCTCCACCTCGCTCAGATCGCTCTTGATATCGCCATAGAGCTCCATCAGCTCAGGATGTTTTTTGAGCGTCCGTTTGATGGCTTTCGCTTCGACTGCGTCCATATTCTTCCGTTCGATCACGAGCTCCACGGCCGCGACCACGGCGTGTATATTAGCATCAATGCCCCGGAATTTCAAACCCAAAACAGGCCATGAAATTCCGAGTGGTCTGCATACACAATTCATCCAGGGGGGCTTGCCTCAGTTCTGCCAGGAACCGGGCCGTCTCTCTGACGTGTGCCGGCTCATTGCGCTTGATCCTGCCTCGATAGGGGACCGGGGCGAGGAAAGGTGAGTCGGTTTCGACCATGATGCGGTCGATCGGGAGGCTCCGTGCTGTTTCCTGGATTTCCCGTGCTTTCGGGAAGGTGAGGATCCCGGAAAATGATATAAAGAAGCCCTGCTCCAGCATTTTCTCGGCGAATGCCAGGTTCTCGGTGAAACAGTGTAGAACACCACCTCGGGTATAGCCTGTGCCTTGGATCGCATCCAGCACCTCAGCGGACGCCAGCCGGCTGTGGATGATGACCGGCAGGTCCATCTCCTGTGCTAAGCTCAGCTGGGCCCGGAAGGCCCGGATCTGCGCCTCACGGGGAGAAAAATCGTAGTGAAAATCCAGCCCGATCTCACCCAGGGCATGGATGCCGCCCCGGCCGGCCAGTTCCCGGATCATACGTCCGGACTCGGCGGCATACTCCTTGGCGGAGTGGGGGTGAACGCCTGCGGCCGCGATGATATTGGGATAGTGTTCCGTTATCTCTCCGGTTTTTCGAATGCTCTCCGGATCGGTGACCTCCATGGGGCAGAGCAGGGCAGAGATCCCGGCAGCAAATGCTCGTTCGATCACGTGATCGCGGTCGAGATCGAATTCCGGCATGTCGAGGTGGGCATGGGAGTCCACCAGGGGGAACTGTTCTTTTTTTTCCGTGTCGTCGAATTCCATGGATCTCGCTTCCCGAGATCAAAAAGCAAAAGGCCCGCTCCAGGGAACGGGCCTTTTATTTTCGATACTATATATCTACATCAATGACCGCGTACAAAGGCGATTTGGATAATATTTATTCCGTAATCAGTCTCTTTATGCGGCGTAAGGGTAAATTCCCGTAGCTTAAGACTTTTCTTAGGAATTCTTTCTGCGAGAAGGAATCCCCTACCTTAGTTTTGTATGCCTCCTGCATGTCAAGGAGTTCCTGGAGGCCGACATAGGCATAGGTGGCATCGCCGGGCAGGAGGCGGATGCGGTCCCAATTGTACCTGGCTTCTGTTTCGCTCAGGAAGCCCTTGCGCTGCATGTATCCCATGGCCTGCTCTTCTGTCATGCTGGCTTGATGGATGTTCAGCTCCAGGATGAAATCGATGGCGGCCTTCATGCGCAGCTTGAGCTGGGCGAACCGAAAGCGGAGGTCGAAATTGCCGTAACCGCTGAGGACCATCATCTCCTCCACCAGGATCGGCCAGCCTTTGATCAGCGGCTTGTTGGGATAGAGCTTGCGCACCATGGTTGGTGTGTTCTGGTCGGCGAAGTAGAATGGAACGAACTGGCCGGGGAAGACCTGGCGCATGATGAAGAAGGGGAGGAGGTGGTTGTTGTATTCCTCCAGGATGGCCAGGGCGGTCGCGTCGTCGATGTCCGGCACCATAAGACCGACCTCAACGGTGTACTCGTCCGAGGGCTCGTACACGTTGGGACGGATGAAACGGGACCAGGTGTAGCCCCGGTGCGGAGCCATGACAATGGTGATCGGCTTGTCCGGGATATCGATCAACTGGTTCTCTTCTATGTAGGTCCGGATGCCGGCCGTCAGGTCCTGCATGCCCTGGAAAAATCCATCTCTGGTCAGATGGTCTTCTTTGAACCGGGCCATCACGTGGAATACGATCTCGTTCATGAGCTGATCGGGCGATAGGTTGCCGGGGGGATTGTTGATGTCGATGCGGGGGCCCATGATCATGTAATGGGGCGTGCAAATCAGGGTCATCTCCCGTCGGATGTTCTCGATGTCGGCATTGGCTCGGGAGATCAATTCCTGGATGGGGATGTCGTTCTGCAGCAGGAGGCGGAGCATCCGGTTGTGGGCAGCTCCCAGCCGGAAATTTCCCGTTGACTTGGCCAGGAGTTCGTTCTGGAGGTAGCTCTGGTAGTTCTGGAGCTCTGGCAGGGCCTTAGTCAGGTTCTCCTGGAGCTTGCCCCGCTCCGAATCCGGTGCCTGGGCCACGAGCTGAGGAAGCACGTTCTGGTAGAAGTCCAGGATGACCGCGAACTGGCGGATGGCGGTCTCGGTGTAGATCTGGGGAGGCTCCTGGAGGTTTTCCTGCGCCTGCTTCAGGAGCTTGGGCAGTTCTTTGAGCCGCTCGGCCGCGTTCTTGGCCCGGTCCTCTGGACTGCCCGTGGTGCTGGTCAAGATACTGCTGATGCAGTTTTCGATGATGTCGTTGTAAAACAGGGGGTTGTAGGCCCAGGGAACCACCGCCTCATGACGGATGAGCTCCATGTCCAGCGCCTCGACGATGATCTCGTGGTCGATATGGAACTCGGAGCTTAGCTTGACCATATCCACTTTCGCGACGAACTCCTGGTTGAGCTCGTCGAGCTCGTCGTGACGCCTTTCCAGGCTGCGCTTGCTGAGGTCTTCCAGCTTATTGTCATATTTGTGAAAACCCGCCGTGGTGCCGGCCGTGGGATAGAATTTCCACAGGGCATCGAGATATTTTTCCAGCGTTTTCTGGAACTTTTTATCTTCCGCGTTCTGCTGTGAGAACAGCAGGCCTGAACTCGAGAGAGCAAAGACCAGTACGATCAGCAGTGTGAGTGTTTTCCTCATGTGTCCTCTCCTGTCAATT
>CBESWG010000009.1:0-102678 GCA_965533275.1 uncultured bacterium | reverse complement strand
AGGCTGTCGACGGCACTGACTTCGACTTCTGTTTCCGTCTTTTTTTCTTCTGCCATGATTATTCCTCCTTATTTGTCCTGTCGGCCCTATTCTTTCTTCTCTTCTTCGGCCACTTCGATCTTCTTCATCAGGTCGTCGACACTGCCCCCGCCCTCCTTGAGCACGGCTTCGAGGGCCTTGCGCAGCTTGACGTCTTTCAGGACCTGGAGCTTGAGCTGCTTCAGCTTTTCCCGGGCATCCAGAAGCTCCTTGAGGGGTTCGACCTTGTTGACGATCTGGTCGGGGTGGAAGTCCTTGATATCCTTGAAGTCCAGGCTGACCTCCATCTCAGCTTCCGAATCTTCAGAGAGCTTGTTGGGTACAATCAGGTTCAGCTTGGGGTTTATGTCCCGCAGGGCCTTCTTGAAATCCCCCTTCCGCCCGATGGTCCGCAGTCTGCGGTCCTTCACCGCTCCCAGGGAGCCCGGTTCGCTCTTGCTAAAATTGCCAGGCATGAGGACCCTATAGTCCAGTTCCACCTCTTCTTTGGCATCGGAGCTGGGAAGGATAGACACCTTGACTCGAGTACCGATTTTCGGCGTTGTCGGTTTTGCCATAGTTTAGTCTCCTTTATTTTGATTCCGGTCCGCAAGCTTCAAGGCCAGCAGCCCGTCAAAATTTCCGATCTTGGAAAACAACTCTTTCTGTTTCTTCTCCAAACGTTCCTTGTCGTCCTCATCCATCTCCGCTTCCAGGAGTTTCTGATTGACAATGTACATGGACTGCCAGGCCGAGGCGCTCAAGGCGGGTTCCCAATAGGCCAGCTGATAGGCCTCGATCCTGCCCATCAGATCCATGAGATGCACACGGGCAAGTTCATGTTCCCTGGCTTTGACACAGAAGTTAGCCAGGTTGAGGACGCGGAGAAAATGCCCCTTGCGCCGATGTTCAGCGGAGATTCCCTGCTGCATCTTGCTCAGGTTCTCTTCAAATCCATCGGGCAGAGCCTCACAGGCCGCTTCATATTCCTTTGTGAGGGATTCGTATTCCTCCCCCATGATGGGGGGGAGGATCGTCTCTCCGCCTACGCCGCCGCCCATGATCGGTTTCACCTCGCCTTCGATCCACTCCAGCGTATCGGCATCAGCAAAGGGGGACTTGTCACGGAACTTCAGCTTGGAAAAGTGTGGATATCTGGTGAGGAGCTTGGCAAGCTGGAACTTGACCTCGTCTGCAGCCTTGAGCCCAGCGCCGCCCGCATTCTCCAGGGCCAGCACCTCCATCCTCTGGCCGGTGAGCCAATACTTCAGAGTGCTGTCCTGGTCGAGCAGGCTTATTTCCAGGTTGGAGACGAGCTTGTCGCCATTTTTATCTGAATGCCACTGCTGAAACATGTTGAGGACCACGGATTCGGGAGGGGCGATCTGCGCGACATGATCTTCATGGGGGGGGACACTCATCCGGTCCCAGACCAGAGAACGGGCTATTCCATAGAGGTAGGCCTGGTGCTTTGCCTTCGTATTATCCTGCTGATAGATGAACCGCAGCGCGTTCTTGAAGGCCAGCAGCGCATCCTTCTCCGAGCCCACCGCCGTCTCCTTGGCTGGAGAAGCGGGGGCTGCTGGTGTAGGTGCAGCCGGTTTTTTCTCTGCTGTGACCTTGGTTTCTTCCGGAGTTGAGGGCTCTCCTTGGCCTCTTCCCGGTGGTTCCGCCGGGGCATCATCTGATGCAGCCTTGGTGGGTGGTGAGACTTCACTGGCTGTTTCGATGTGCGTCTCGACAACCTTCTGCAGGTCCTTCAGCTCAGGAGTACTCTCGGGAAACTGCTTCTTTGCTTCGTCACCGAGCTGTTCCAGGATCTTCTTCAGTTCGATGATCTGGGGAGCCGTCTGCTGGTTGATGGGTTCCTGCTCCAGCAGCTTGACGAAGCGCCCTGTGTTCAGATACAGGAGGGCTTTGCTGCGATGGGCCGGTTTCTCAGGAAAAAGCTTGTCGCCGAACTGCTTCATCAGTTCGAGCATCAAGGTCATTCCCTTGACAAGGCCGGGGATCTTTTCCGTACGATACCAGGAAAATGTCAGCCAGGATGCCACTCGGAGGTCTTTGCTCTGCTCCATGAGAATGGTCTTCGCAAACTCGAGGCAGACTAGATAGTCAGGCGTAACCTTGCCGACCTCCATGTCCAGTTTAAAATATTCTTCCGAAACGTTGGCATTCTCCCCGGTGGGAGATTCGGCGGAAATGGGACTCAGGAGTTCCTCAATACCCTCAGGCAGGGCTTCTTCGGTGACTTCCTGGGTCGGTTCTTCTTCTGCCAATATCTTTCGCTCCCCTTTTTGCGTCGAGAGTCTTCGGGCCGGCCCTTCCGATCGAGGGCCATACAAAAGCCCGCTTCAGTACTGCTTGTGACGATCCGTATATCTGGAGAAACGTCGACTTGCTGAATTAGTTATATCTGAAACATTTTTAAAATTCAATGCAAATTTTTTGATCTTTTTGTCCGAAAGATCCTCACAGGAGCCTTAAAAAATCGCTCAGGGAAGCCTGTCCCTCTATAAACGCAGATCTCAGCTCCTGCGACACTCCAGACAGGGCTGCCTCCGGCGATAGGTCTTTGCCTTCCTCCTCGAGGTGACAAACCGTATCGTGTTCTTCTCCGGGTTTTACCAACTGGATCATATTTTTCGAGACCGGCGGCCTCAGATATAGGAACAGATACCGACCATTCCCCTGAGCCTGGCTTCCCCAGAACGCGCTGGGAGAGAGGGGGGGATCCCCCAACATCCGGGAGGCCGCCAGGATCCAGAAGCAGACCATTTTATGGAGAGATGCCTCGTTCGGTCCCAGCGGAAACCGCAGTCCCAGGGTAAGCGACTGTGTGGGCAGCCCCCGCATGGGGAGCAGTATCTCTGTCAGATTCTTGATCAACCGGAAACGCCGGGGATCGGCGGCGTCCCCGAACACTTCTTCCCAGAAGTCCGCCAGGCTCGTGCTCTGCAGGAAATCCCTGAACTCCGCCAGGACCTCCTCCATGTCGACATCCACGGCTTCATTCAGCCTCTCCGTCTCCGATGCAAGGTCCTGGCGAGTGATCGCCTGTTCCGCCTGTTCCAGAGCGGGCGATGTCTGCTGCAGGAAGCGGCTGAGCATGACCGGGAAATACGCAAACACATCATCCCCTTCCTCTGTGGTGTCCTTTCCGATCCTCAAGGTGATCATAAAAGGGAATTTTCGATCGCTTTTATCACGGCTGGGTCGGAACGCCCCCAATAGGAACCTGTCGGAACCATCGGGATTGAAGAGAAATTGATAGGATGGAGAATGCACGTATATGTCATTCCATTCCCGGTCAAAATGCTTCTGCGCATAGTACAGGCCTTCCTGCATCCAGAGCTCGAAAGCCCGTACCTCCGCCCCTCCCGAATTGAAGCGAACAAAGTCTCCGAACCGGGGCAGCTTTCCAAAACAGGAGACCTGGTAGGTGAACGTGTTCATGTTCTTATTCTGCGTCCTTTCAGTCCAGTTGAGCAGGACAGATAAATCTGAAAAATTCCTTAAGATCTTTGAAGGGATTGGCCACGCTCCGGGCTTGGAGGCGGTAGACAACATTGAGCTTGTACTGGCTGTGAGAGAATGGCCAGGAGACCCTGTATACTGTCGATGAAGCCGCCTCCGGGGTTATCTCCGCCTCTTCCAGTAGGCGGTAAAAGCCCCAGGCTCCCAGATATTCCTTGGCCGGCGGTTCCACACGCTTCTCCCGCATGAGGACCTGCAGTCTGGCCCCAGGAGATCCTTCCTGTCGAGGCCAGAATAACTCCTGGAAGCTCTTGTGACCCATCTCATAGGACTGCTGCGCCCCATCGACATTCAATTCGATCTTTATGACAAACGGCACAGATCCCGACTCAGTCGTGTAACCCTCGGCCTGCATCCGGAAGTTGATGGGGAATCCACCCTGATCGAACAGGTCCTTGCGAATGTTCTCGGCCCTGGCCAGAGCATCGAGGGCCGCAGCAGACAATCTTATTCCCTTATCCTCCCAGGTCTTGGTGGTCCAATCATCCCGGTTGATATAGGGAGCCAGGTCTCCATCTATAAAGCCCCATAGGATACCGCCTTCAGGCTTAAAAAAGGCCTCGACATCGGCAATGGTGGCATCCCGGCCTTCCCGGTTGAAGGGATAATAGTTCTCCAACTTGTTCTGGTATTCTTCGTAGACCTTGGCTATCCAGAGAGAGTTCAACTCCTTCTGGGCATCCTCCAGCACGGCCTGCCAGACCTGGATGAGAGGCTGTTCGAACAGGGCCCGGCGGGCAACGGAATCGAGCTTGCTCAGGTTGAGGCGGATCGTTGTCACGGCCAGCGGGAGTTCGCCCGAACCGTCCGTCAGGACGCTGGACGCATACTCCATGGCCTTGGTCTCAGGGTCGTCCAGCATGGATTCCAGCAGGCTGCTCACTGCGATGTACTGGCCGAGGATCCCGGACAGCGCTTCCGACTCTCCCTCCCCTACAGCCGGGCTCAGCGCATGGATGTCTTGGAAAGCCAGAGTCAGCTCGGTCATAAGCTGCTGATCCATCTGAGAAGTCTCATCCTCCTCTTTCAAGAGGTCACCGATCGTTTCCTTGCTCTTGCCCAGGATCCCGCCTCCCTCTCCGGCCATGGCGACAAATTGGGTCTGTGTAGATACCGTCTCGATCAGCTTGACCATGGGAGACTCATCCGCGTCTCCGAAGGTTTTTAATGCACGGGTGGCCTTCAAGAGGTTGCCGAACGGCTCGAATTCCACGGCGCGGAGGAATTCCCACCACTGCTCGGCGTATTCCTGGAAATACAGGCGCTTGATGTCCCGTGCGAGCTCTTCGATGTTTTGCTGTTCTGCGCCGGATTGGGGCCCGATCCCGCCCATGACCCAGTCCTCCCTGCCCAGACGATTGAGGCGCTCGTACACCGCCTCCTCGAAGAAATCTTCGTAACCTTCTTTGGTGAAGATGCCGGGAACTCTGGCAGAGCTTGTGACAAGTTCACTATGCTGGTCCCCTATCGCATTGGTCAGGGTTATGAACGAGTACCGTGCTGCGCGGGGATCGAATTTCAATTCCGCATATACGCTCTCGATGCTGTCTCGTTCGTTCATCAGGATGGCATTCCGGACCTGGTTGATCAATCGCGAATCGCTCTCATAACCAGGAACCCCTTCTTTTCCGAGGTTTGCCACATAGAATTCCACCTGGCGCTCCATCAAAGGCCTCAGCTCCACATATTTGCTCTCCGGCACCGCGGGAGGGGCATAGGTCTCATCCAGGATAGCCAGGAAATGCTGCTTGAGAAACTCACGGTAGGAAGGATCTTCCTCCAGGCGGGCGATCTCGGAACTGATGAGGAGATAGGCCCGCAGGTAATCTTTGACCTTTCCCGGCGGATAGGATGATCCGGTGCCGTAATCCACGAGTTTCTGGAGCAGGCCGCGGTAAAGGATCCTCTCGGCGAAGAATTTGAACCGGTCATAATAGAGCTCGCGCGCCGGAGGCAGGACCGCGTTGCCGCGGTACATCCCCAGGCGTGCGATAGGAGGACCATCTTCATGTTCCATCAGCCGGACGAGCTGTTCCCGCAATCGGTCCAGGTAGGTGAAATTCGAGACCAGGCTGGCGCTGGTATCCCACCGCACATTCTCCATCAGAACGGATGAGCTCTTGACTCCGCTCAGTTCCACTCGACTGCGAATGAATCCCTGGATTACACCGATGATGAACAATCCCAGGGCCAGAGCCGAGATCGTGACCGCCACGAGGCGAAACAGATTGCTCCGCACGGCAGCTCCCGAGGTCTGCATGCTCATATTCTGATCGGGGATGATCACATCCGTGAAGAGCTTCTTGATGAAGTAGCTCTTCTTCTCTACCTCGGGCTCGCTGAGCATTTCTGCCGGCAGATCGAACTGTCGAGCAATCGACTGGATCACCAGGTCGATGGGCACGCCTTCCTGTGTCCCGCTGGTGAAGTAGAAGCCGCGGAAAAAAGGATTCTCCTGGTAAGGATTCGGCTGAAACAGCAGACTTATGAAATAGCCCAGGCTGTCCTTGATGGATGCGAACTCCATGGGGAAGATGTAGAGCTTGTTTCGAAGCTCCGACTTGGTGGGCCCGCTCAGCCGCTTCAAGCGATAGTCATATAAAGAGCGCAGAAGGACCTCGAACTCCTGATTGAAAAGATCCCTGGGATCCTGGGTCCTCTGTTCCCGGGAAAATGTGCTGCCCCAGATCTGTTCGCGCTCCCTTCGGCTCATGTTCTCGTAGAGCTCGACAAATCCCTGGAGCAGATCGCATTTCGTGAATACCAGGTAGACAGGAAAGCGAACCCCGAGCTTCTGGACCAGTTCCTCGATCCGGCGCCGGATGGTCTTGGCATGGAATTCGATGTCTTCCGGGCTTGCGCCTACCAGATCGGTGAGGGCCACCCCGATCAGAACGCCATTGATGGGACGCCGCTTGCGGTATTTCTTGAGGATATCGAGAAACGCCTGCCACTCCTCCCTGTCTTCCTCTTCGGTGGTGTAGCGGCCTGCGGTATCGAGCAGGATGGCGGAATTCGAGAAGAACCAATCACAGTTGCGCGTGCCTCCCACGCCCTGGATGTCCGATCCATAGGGAAACTCCAGACCGGAGTTGATGATAGCCGTGGTCTTCCCGGCAGCGGGGGGCCCGATGAACATATACCAGGGGAGCGCATACAGCGCCGAGGTGCCAGAGCGGCCACCCCCCAGCTTGGATTTCTTGAGAGACTCGATGGCAGAAGACAATTCCGTCTTAAGGCTTTCGATCTCCTCCCTCTTCTCCGGACGCATGCCCATCTTCTGCTGGTCGGCCTGCGCCTGGATGGACTGCTCAAGCATAGCTGCCCCGCGCCGCGCCTGGATCGACCTGATCTGCAAGTAAAGTACTCCCACAAAAAGGAGAATGATGATGATCAGGAGCCGAGTGTTCATGCTCATCCTCAAGATCGCACCACCCCGCAGGATGAGGAGGATAAGGAGGATGAAACCCAATCCACCCAGCATTTTCTTATTTTTTAATAACAGCATAAGTATTTTCATGCGTCACCTTCTGTCTCAGTACGCCTGTAATCTCGGTTGAACACCATCGATCCGAATGGGTTGGCCGTCATCATACGATCCTGCTGATGAGATCAAGGGTTCGGCTGGCTGCCCCGCCGATAAGAAAGGTCATGGCAAGATAAAAGAAAAAGCCCAAGGCAAAAGCGGTGACCAGCACAACCCAGATGGGAACCTCTCGGGTCACAACCTCGATGAATTCCTCCTTTCTGTCTCCATGCGGCGAGAGGATCTCCGAGGGCCTCTTCTTGAGCTGACGGAGATCAGAATAGGTGCCTTCAATGATCGCCCGCAGTCTTTCTTTTTCGACAATCTGATATTTCCCCTTGAATCCCAGAGCCATGCAGAAGTAATAGATCTCCAGGAGGTCGCCATGGGAATGGGCCCTCTGTCTGAGCTTTTCCAGCCGGTTGAAGAACTCTTCGCCGGCATCGAACCGGTTAAAGAATTCCAACTGGAGAGGCTTGGTCAGCCAGGCGTCTTTGTGTATCCATCCGGAAACAATGATGGTCTCATCCAAAAAAGCGATCAGCGCGAAAATAGACTCACGCATATCTTCGGATTCGATGCCTCCCTCTTTGGCATCGTGCTCGATCCTGCCCAGAAGGTCCAGTATGCGCTGCCGCAGCAGCTCGGGATCGCCGTACTCGCTCGTGTCACGTAGCTTGAGGACCAGGGCAAAACCGTCGGAACAGACCTCCATGAGGCTCTTTTTTTCCGTTTTCCGAACCTTCTGAATGACAGTATCCGTGGTATTCATCTGAGCGTCCTTCCTTTCATTCTTTCTTACTTTCCTTCTTCTATTCTTCCTCTATACCGCCACGGCCTCGATTACGATTCCCTTCAGCTCATTCGGGATGAACACGGAGAATGCCTGGCTGGCACTGATGGCGTCCCAGAAGGGTCCGGTCGCCTGCAGCTGGAAGTAGTAACTCCCCTCCGCCATGGGCAGGACCGTGGGAGGGGCCGAGGTATACTTGAGCGCCAGCGCCGTCTGAAAGCTGCTCAGTACGGCATTGATCTGATCGGGGGATGCGATCCTCAGATTGGTCGGGATCTCATCGATCATTTTCTTCTCGGGCAGATTGCCGCTGGCCCGAAGGAAGATCTTCATCTCCTGAAAGACTTTGGGATCGCCGACCTGGGCATGGTAGAGGGACTCGCTTTTTTGTTCCAGGGGGATATTGATGTAGTTGGCAGAGGGAGCGAGGCTGTCGAGCAGCGTGCGGATCTTGCCGTCAAGCAGGTTGAAGCATTTGCCGAGATCGTTGTGATCATAAGTGGGAAGTTCACGCGGATGTATGTTGAGTTCGGGAGAAAACGTGGTCAATTGCCCGGCGAGGGCCAGCAGCGAGAAGTACAGATCCTCTGGATGCCCCTTGGAAATCGTGAAAAAATGGTTGAGCTGAGGAATATTCATGTTGAGCGTCTGGAGCGCCCAGAACAGCGTGACATCGCGAGACGTATAAGTCGTCTGTCCCTTGAAATGTGTCCCGGCTCCCAACGATCCGCTTTTCGTGATCAGGAGCTCCAACAGTCGGCGTGTTATGGCCATGAGATTCTCGGAAGCATCGATGGTCAGGCAGGTGGGAATGAAGCTCGTACTCATGGCGAAACTTCCATCCTGTGTGCGAACGATCTCCGCGATCTTGAGCGTGCTGAAGTCTTCATGGGTTTCGCCAGTGAAGCGGATCTGAAAGTTCGTGCGCCCCACGCCGATCTCACGCTCGTCCGCACCGCTGTTATCGTCCGTTACAGCAGACTTCTGGAAGAGGAATCGGGTCTCTCTTCCACTCGAGTCTCCCTCCAGCTGGCAGTTGCTGCCCCGTTCCCGTTCCATGGGGATGGCCAGGAACACACCCAGATCCTTCTCTGTCGCAGCAAAATAGTCCTGGATGGCGCGTGAATTGGGAGCCGGATCATCAACCGGGATATTGAAGGCCAAACCATCCGGGGTGACTCCCCTGCAGCGCAGGAGATGGAACTGGCCGTTGACGAGGGCATCCTTATCCACATCGATATCAAGTAAGCCCCAGTCGTAGTGAGCGATCGACCGGACCCGAGCGGCAAGGGCCGAGCTGTGGAACCGGTCCCACTGTTGAAAATGATGCGGATCGAGATTCATCCCTTCAAACCATACCACTTTCTGATTCTGTGACATGTGATTTCCTTTCGGCTTTACGCCGAGGGGCGATGCCCCTGGTTTTTTGTCTATTTATATATTTGTCTGTTTGCTTGTTTATTGGATATCGAGTCTGTTATATCCGATGACGATATAGAGCTGCTTGGGTGGCTTCTTCTCCAGGGAGTAGACCTGTCGCCAGCCTTCCTTGTCCGGCTCGTTGAAGTCGCCCACTGCGCCGAGATACACGGTGTCCTCCTTGAGCGTCAGGAGATCGGTCCGGGCTTCTCCGGGTACCAGTTGATATTTACGTTCCTCCACGATGTCGTCCGCAAAACTCTCGCGCCCCAGATCCCAGAAGGACTCGAGCGAGGCGTTGAGGAAGTTGGTGTCTGTGCGAAGCTGATACACGTAGACCACACAGGACTGCTGCTTGTTCATTTCCTGTGTCCCCTGCAGGTTGAGGCTGATCTGCTTGGCCCCTCCGCAGGCTGCCAGGAGGATCACAAGTCCAGCCAATCCACAATAGTAAAAAAGACTAATACGTTTCCCCATCATGGTTTCCAGAAATCGTATTTTTTTCATGGTTTTTGCCTCACTCGCTCGGATTCAATCATCCGATCCTTCTCCCGCGGATTCCGGGTTTGGGGTATCATCCTGCAGCGTCATCTCCATACAGTGGTTGTATCGTTTAACATAGCTGGGCCGGTAATACTTCTTCTCGATGATGCTCTGGTCCTCTTGAGCCAGCTCCCGGTGAACCCCGGCATACTGATCTACGACTTTCATGGCACTGAACAGGGGCAGGAGGAACTTCAGTCCAGCCAATGGACTCTTTTTTCCGGACATCAGTTTCTTGATCGCCTCCGGATCGAACCTCTCGATGAGCTGTCTGCTCCCGGAACTCACGCTCGACTTGTATCCGTCGAGGAGTGATATCTGGTGCAGCTTCAGTTCGTCTACCAGGCCCTTGAGCAGAGCCTTCCTTCTCCCGGATTCCTCCAGTGAAATGCTCGGATCAAAAATGAAGGCCTTAAGTTCCTCCGGTGTGCAGCTATATATCGAGAACGTTTTGGCGGATTTGATCATGGTCTCGCCGATGAATTCCATCCGGAACTGCCGGCGGGCCTGTATCATTTTAACGAAAAAGTCCAGCAGCATATCCATCAGCCCCTGCTCTTCTGATACTGAAAGCTCAAATCGCTCGCCCAGGTCTTCCGTGGGGGGCGGGGCGATCGGACGCCCCGGCTGCAAGGCCTGGCCCAGGGACTCCAGGACCTTGTGTGCCTGGAGATTGGCGACCAGTTCCTGGAACGCTTCCTGCAGGGCCTCCTCCTTCCTATCCGTGTCTTCCTGGTCATACTTGGTGCTGATCTGTTTGAGCACTGTGCTGAGTTGAACAACATCCTGAAGGAAAGGATTGGGATAATCCAGGATGGTCTGGTCCGCATATCTGGCCTTTTCCTGCTCGATGGTCGAAAACTGCATGTGGAAATCGCAGACGCGTATGACATCGCCATCGCTCAGAGTGTAATCGGCTCCCGCCTTGACTTTTTCATCGTTGAGGAAAGTAAAATTGCGGCTGTTCAAGTCCTGGACTTGATAAACATCTCCCTGCAGCTTGATCTGGGCATGGTGCCGGCTCACGACACTCTTGGTGCCCTCAAGTTGGAGGTCGCTGTTGATATCCCGGCCAATCGTGATCGTGTCTTTATCGTAGGTGTACTCCTGGTGCCATTCGGGTTCGTCTTCTTTGGTGATGGTCAATTTAAATGGCATGTTCCATTGACTCCTTTCCCTCGTTTTTCAGCACGAATTGGGGCTGCCTCACAGGCAGGCTACCGCCCTTGGACGAAAGGACAGAAAAATAACGACGTTCCTGATATTATTCTCGAAAAAAACCCATACTTCCCAAACGGTAAATCAAGGCCATGTTACCTAAATATTTCAGGCAATGTCAAACATCTCCAGGGTAAACTTTTCTGAGGGCCCGACAGGGTGGTTACTGCAATGACGAGGGACAGGCTTGAATCTCCGCCGAAGAACTAGTACAGGACCTCCTCTTCGCCTCTTTCTTCGATCATCTGTTTGATGTCCTTGACGAGGAGCTTCTTGCGCATCATCATGGCCTCGATCTCGTTGTAAGACAGGTACTCGCCCACGATACCGCGGACCTTATCGACATTGAGGGCTTTGACTTTTTCGAAGAACTCATGGGGAATTTTGTCGAATCCCATGGATTTCCGAAGGCCATTCTGGCCGTAGATGAGCTGGTCTGTATAGAGCCGCTTGGTACGGAAGGCACGGGAATGATCGATCAGGATCAGGCACCAGTCCTTGGTCCAGCGGATGTTCTGTTGGGTCCGGTCGATATTCCCGATGAGGCTGTCAAAGGCGCGCGCCAGATACAGCATCTTATCACAGTGATTCTGTCTTTCCTCTGGGATGGCGATGTCCTCCTGGATCCGTTCCAGTTCACTGTGTTCGAGATCGATCCAGAGCTGGAGGGATCCCCTGCGGCCGCGGAAGCGGCGCTCCACGGTCGGCGGCACCATGCCCATCCCAAAATACTGGTCCAGCTTGTAGGCGGCGATCTCATACTCCCAGTCTTCCTTGTAACCTTTCTGGATCCCCTCAGGATTCTTCCAGCAGCCGCTGGCCTCGACCTCCCCCAGCTTGAGATACATCCTCTTGGGCTTGGTGATGCCCTCCCCGATGTCCTCGTGTTTGATGATCTCGCCCCTCTTGAGGATGGCTTCCCACTTCGACCTCTGTTTCACGACCTCGGATTCCAGCTGGAATGCCGAGAGGCCATTCATTCCGGCTATCACGACCGTGATGACCATAACCAGACAGAATCTCTTCATGATCCGCCCTCCCTCAAGTATTTTCTCTTCGCGATATAAACATAAGCCCAAATCAAAATAAATCAAGTCCAGCAGGCCCGGGATCAGTCAGACAGGGCAAAGTCCAGGGCAGCCTGGGCATGGAGTGTCAGCGTGTTCAGGAGACGGAGAGGCGTATCCTCTTGACTGAGCGCCATGGAAAGCTCAGTGCAGCCCAGAATGATCCCATCGACTTCGTATCCGCCGATGATCTCCAAGATGCGCTTCCGGGTCGAATCCTTGTAGATCCCGAGAACGAGTTCCTTAAAAACGAAATCATTGAGCTCGTCCTGTTCAGCCTCTGCAGGCGTCAGGACGGTGAGCCCGTATTTTCGGAAGACATCCGGATAGAATGTGGACTGCATGGTGGGTTTGATCCCCGTCAGGAGCAGCTTCTGAAGCCCCAGGGCCTTGGCACGGAGGGCCGTGGTATCCACTATACTCAACATCGGGATCGACACGCTTTTGGAAACAATATCGAACACTGCGTGAGGAGAGTTGGCGGCGATGACGATGAAGTCGGCGCCGGCTTTTTCCAGGGCCTTGAGTCCGGATTTTAGGTAACGAACATAGTTATCTAGATCCTCCCTTTCCTCGAAGCCGATGAGTTTTGCCAGGTCCAGGCTGAATATCACGACCTCGGGATAGTGATAATCCCTCCTGCGAGCGTAATACTTCTTCAGGATGAATTCATAGTACCGGATAGTGGATGCGTGGCTGATGCCGCCCAGGATACCAATCGTTTTTGCCACTGTCTCTCCCCTCCCCTTCCTGGATGGTGTTTGCTCGACCGCACTTGAGTCAAAAAAGGCGGACGGTCAATCCAGGGGGATATAGCGCTAACTTCATTATATTTTTCTCGGGCTGGGATGCAAGAAAATAATTCAGTTAAAAATCGACCTGGAAGGTTGTTCCATCGCCGGTCTCGATCGTGATGATGCCCCCGATCTGAGCCACCAGGTCATACACCAGCTGCATTCCCAGCGTGTCGGGATTGTTGATATCCACTCCTTGGGGCAGCCCGACGCCGTTGTCTCTGACGATCAGACAATATTTTTCGGTATCGAGGGAGGAGAGTTCCAGGCAGATCACTCCCTGTGATCCGTTGGGAAAGGCATGCTTGAGCGCATTGGAGACGAGCTCATTGATCACGAGGCCGATAGGGAGGGCGGTGTTGATGTCCAGAAAGATCTCATCGATGTGCCGATCGAGTTGGACCTTTTTTGTGTCGACACGATACATATGATAGAGGTGCAGGTACAGGCTTTCGATGTACTGAGCCAGGTTCACCTGAGCCAGGTCTTTCGATTGATAGAGCTTCTCATGGATCAGGGCCATGGCCCGAATCCTGTCGCGGCTTTCCTGAAACATCCCCACCACATCACTGTCTTTGACCTTGCTTGACTGTAGATTCAGGAGGGAGGAGATGATCTGCATGTTGTTCTTCACGCGGTGATGGATCTCCTGCAGGAGCACTTCTTTTTCCTTGAGGGAGGCCTTGATCTCTGCTTCGGCCCGTTTTCGGTCTGTGATATCCCGCAGCAGCCCCTCCACGCCCATCGGTTTTCCGTTTTTTCCGAGGACGATCTTGGAGCTGGCAGAGACATCGATCACCCTGCCGTCCTTGGCCAGCAGCTGGAGCTCGTAGTCGTTCACATAGCCGTACTGCTTGAGGTTCTGATTGAAGGTCTCGCGTTCATCCGGATCAGGATAAAAATCAGTCACCGGGAGCCCGATCACATCTGAGGGATCATATCCAGCCTGTGTCTTCACGGACGGGCTGATGATCGTTATCAGCCCATCCCGATCCGTGCGATAATAGACGTCATGAAATGATTCGATGCTCCCGTCTTCGCCCTTGACGGCTACTGCGGATACAGAGCAGAAGATCCTGGTTCCGTCCTCTTTCTTAAGGTGGACCTCTTCATTCCTGACAAAGCCCCTGTCTTCCAATTTTTCGGTTCCTCATCCTGTCCTCGGGTTTCAAGTAGAAGTCCGAAACATTCATGTTGAGGATCTCATCTTTAGAGGAATATCCGAACATGTTGGTTAAAGCCGAATTGACATCGATGAATTTACCCTTGGGTCCGATCGTGTTTCGATAGAGCCCGACATTGATGTTCTCTATCACACTCTGGAAGCGTCTCTCACGCCGTTCCAGCTCGAGGACAAGCTGGTCGCGCTCGGTTTTCAGTGCTTCCTGTTCCCCAAGCTTGCTGCGCAGGCGAGACAGTTCCTCTAGAAGTTGGGCCTTAGACTTACTTTCGTTAGTCATCATGGAATTCCGGCATAGCGATTAGTGGACATGGTCTGTTACAGGGTATGAGATGTCCCGGGGTGAGACAATGCCCCCTAAGGACGATTCTCAGGGTGAGATTAGAGGCGGTTTCCCAGGATCCGCCTGGCGTAATCGGTGTTGCCGTCGGAGTGCTCGTATTCCGATCCGCAAAAATTGACCTGCAGTGTGAACAGGTCATCAAAGGCCTCGACCAGATAACCGATGTCTTCACGCGTGATCCACATCTTCTGGCTCATCTGGACGATGATATCGAGGATGGCAGCGGAGGTGTTACAGCGCTCAAGGTCGAACTTGTAGAGATCTTTGTCCTCTTCTCCCGGACAGAGGGACTTGTTGATGACCAAGACATTGGCTTCTTTATCGAAGCGCCAGTTCCCCCACATAGTTCACCTCCGAGTTGCAAACATACTGCCCTGTTACTCAGATTCCCATAGACGTGTGTTTTAGGCAGCCCCGCCTTTCATTCTTCCTGAAAGGCGAACTCTATCTTAAAGAAGCCTGTTCATATTTGTCCAGTATTTTTTTCCATACGATCCCAAGCCAGGGATCAGGGATTCTGAGGCTCCGCTCATGGATTGGGATTGACGACACTGCAGGGGACCATCGCACTGCACTTGCCGCAGATCTCGGTCAGGGCGAGGTCGAGGTGATGTCTGTCATTGACCCGGCACTGACGGTGACAGGCGAACCGGTCGAATCCGTCCGATCGTAGGGCTCCGAATTCACATCGTTCCACACATTTTTGGCAGACTTTTCCGGCCTTGTGCAGGCAGTACTCATGATCCGGGACTGGGGACGGCTCGATCTCCAGATCGGTGATCAGACTGCCCAGCCTCCCTGTACAGCCTTGCGGAGTGATGAGGAGGTTGTGCAGACCGAATCGGCCCAGGCCTGCGGCATAAGCGGCGTGCCTGTGAGACCAGTCGCTCACGAGTGTTTTTCGATCGAAATTGTGCGTGGGCGGGATGAGGGCGGCCGTGTTCCCTCGCTCTTGCAGCTTCTCTCTCAAGTGTTCGGTGGTATCGGAAATCAGCCGATTTGTCTCGAGGTAGGCCATGGCCCAACTCCGGGAACAATAGTGCTCCGCCTGGTAATTCTCACGATGCAGTTCCTCTGTGAAGGGAACATATAAAACGATCACCGAGTACGCTTCCGGCAGGAGCTCCTGTGGGAGGAGATGCCCTCCATGGTTCACGTGTATGAATTGGCGGAACAAGGGATCCCGGGCTGAGGCCACTCCCACTCGTGGAGCCTGCCAACGGGTTTCCACATCATTGTGGGCAGGATATTCAGCGACGAAATCCCGGATCCAGGCCTCCACTCGATCTTGGATCTTTTCCATGGAAATCATCGATCCTCAGAGAGCTTAAGGATCGCGTCACAGCGGATGAATCGGGACAGGCGGACTGACAAGGGCTTGGGCCTAACTCTTATCGATCTTGGTCTTCATATGGAAATCGGCGGCCTTCCTGGCCTCGAAATAGATCTTGGAGAGCACTCGGTGCATGACCTCCCGGTCGACCTTGTCCTTGTGGGGCGCGTCCTTGGCCAGTGGTATGCCCAGGTCCTGCATGGTAGGCCCCTCGTACTCTGGATAAGAATGACTGACAAAGCAAATAAAGGCGAGAGAGATTTCCAGCCTGAGCAGCTCCGAAATGGTGAGATCATATTCATCACAGATATTTTGGAGGTAATCCTCCATCCAGACTGGGAGCACGACCTGGAACTTTTTACCCATTCTATCTCCTCCTTTCGGTGGTGGCCCGATTATAACATAGTTAAAGAGAAAGGCTTGACATTCCTGAAAGTTTTATTATTATAAGTACCCACTTTACGAGTCTTACGATGATGCAGCTGGATTTTTCGTTTTAAGGAAAACATGAAGGCTATCTACAAGATCTGCATGCTCTGGGACAAAGAGATCTGCAATCAATTGGAATTGATGGAACTGCATCGTAAGGAAGACGAGAGACAAAATTCCCGGGGACCCTGTCCACCAGAGATCCAGCAGCTCAACAAGATCTGCTGTTCATGCAAGTTCCCCCTCATGATCGAGGCTAAGGAATGCCCCTCGTGCGGCAATGCAGAGCTCCAGCAGGGCATTACCAGGGGTCAGATGGGATTGAGTCTGGTGTATAACTACAACTGCGAAGAATGCGGCCGCATCCTCTATGCCCATCAGAACCTGGATTGAGGATCACTTTTTCTGTTGTATCTCAAATTCGGCTCTGAGCCTTTCCGCTTCAGTTGCCGCCTTTTCCAGTTCGCGCGTTGCGCTGTCTATCTGCTTCTGGATCTGAGCGCTGCGCTCCGTGGTCTCGGCATTGTAGAAAAGCTGCCCGAGCTGCGTGAGTTTGAGGTTCAAGTGCCCTACCTGGTTGTCAGCGCGCCGCAGTTTCTCCTCCAGGCTGATCTCGGGTATTCCCTCTGCTTGATCCACACCCGGGGCCAGTGTAACCCGGACTCCCCGCTCCTCAGGCTCGGCCTCGTCTGCCGGTAGTTCCCGGCTCGATCGTACTGTGGTAACCGGGAGCTCGGCCTCGGATGCATTGGCGGAACGTAAGCTGACGCCCGATTTGACCTGGACCTTTTTAAGATCCTGATTGGTCACGACAGTGGTCTTCTTCTCCTGGTGTTGGGCGCGCCTGGCCTTTTCCTTTTTGGCCAGCTCCACTAAATCCTGGGCAGATAAAAACGCCGCGCAGACGAGCGGCATCATCAACAGGATGGCTGTTTTTCTGATGCTCATGTTTCGCTGTCCCTAAAAACGCCTATTTATACCCATTTAGTCGAGGCAATGCTCTGATTATGTAATCCAACCACACGGCCTTGTTTTTGACAGCAGAAGCCAAGGACATAAGCTCGACGTGGCTGCTAATCTTTTATGGGCAGGGCCTTGCCCACCTGAACTTCCGTGCTCTCAAACTCCCGGCTGCATTTGTTACAGTGATAAAACCTCACATCAAAATCCTGGGTTTGATCGTGCGGATTCTCCTTGGCCATCCGGATGTGAATATCTGTTGTGATGTCTCTGACAGAATCGTGACGGCAAAACGGACAGCGGATCAGGTTTTTTTCGCCCATGTTCACTCCTGGAAAAACGCAAACTCTAACATGAATTTCGGAAATCCATTGAAGACTCTGATCGGGACTTTAGCGATCATTAAGCCAGTATATATCATCAACCCAGCCTTTCACAAACACTGCCGGTTTGCTGGTCATTGAATAGGCCACAGTTCACCTCATCTGTTCCACGGGTTGCGAATGAGCTTCAACAACCAGCGCCGTGAAAAAAGTTGGCGCTTTAACGGAAGAAAAAAAGAGTGTAGTCTCGTATATTTTATCAGGTATTGAGCCCAAGCCAGTTCCGGTTTTCTCATTATTGGAATATAAACCTGGTGCGGTACCGGACAATACTGGCATAGGTTAAATCCTTCTCTGCGAAATTCGGCCCATTTTTCTCCCTCCCAGATCTCCTTAAAGGCATTCTGGCGTAGATTACCAACAACAGGATAATGGGAATATTCCACCATATTGCAGGGATGAACGTCACCGTTTCCCAAGACAATCGAAAAGAACGATGGGATCGCGCAGGGAGACGGAGCGCGATAAATTCCCCGAGCATAGTCATGCGATGGAATCGTTTTCAGTGGAAAAATTGATCTCACAGCGGCTTCAGCCATGTGCTTTGCCCACCTATCGGCGGGAGAATTCCGTATGATCTCCACCGCTTCAGGGACCGATTGTTTTTTAAATTCGTCAATTTGTTTTTCGTCAAGCAGATGGTTGCGCTCTTCGAAATCTGCTTCTAAATATGAAAAGGTGATCCCACACACACCCAATTGATAAGCCAGTTGTATTCGCTCGGGAAAATCCCTGAAGTTTTCCCGGCACAAAAGGGTTTGCATATTCACCCTAAATCGTGGATCGTGTTGTTCACGGATTTCGACAAAGAGTTTTGTCGCCTCGACCGCCTTGTGCCATAACCCGGGATGTCTGCGAAGACGATCGTGAAATTCCGGAACCGAACTATAGAGCGAAAGGGTGACGACATCTAGCCCTGCCTCTTTTAGTTGCGTCACCAAATTCCTATCAACAAGGCTGCCATTGGTATTCAAGCCGACTTCCCAACCATAGGCCTTGCCATCAGCGATCAATTCCATTAAATCCCCATATAGGGTTGGTTCACCGCCGCTGATCGTCAGTTTGCTCAGCCCTAGGGAATTGGCTTCGGCAAACAGGCGTTTCCAATCGGCAATTCCTAGCTGTGGTTCTTTCTTCTTGATGCGATGCAGACGCTTTCGTGTGGAACACGTGTCACAGCTGGAAGTACAGGCCAAAGTCGGCTTCAACACGAGATGAGCAAACCGTGGTGTGTCCTTCCTTCTCATTCCGCCCTCAACGCATCGATGGGATTGAGCATCGAAGCTCTTCTGGCAGGGACAACTCCGAAGAAAAGGCCTACTGACAAAGAGAACACAAGGGATATAGCGATGGGAGCCGCAGAGACTTCCGTTGGCAATTGTGTAGCTGAACCCAATGCCCAAGCTGCGCCGACTCCAATGAGTACTCCTAGAGATCCCCCTGAAAAACCAAGGATCATGGCCTCGGAAAGAAACTGGACCAAGATATCCTTTCGTCTCGATCCTACCGCCATGCGCAATCCGATCTCGTTGGTTCGTTCCTTGATCGCCAACAGCATAACGGCCAGGATCCCGATCCCTCCCACCAAAAGGGAAATTGCGGCGACTCCGACGATCATAGTCGAGAAAGTCTGGCTCGTTTTTTTCTCAGCCGCCAGGAGGTTCAACTGATTCATGATCGTGAAGTCATCCGGCTTGTTCCGTATTAGCAGCCTGTGTCGTTCTCTGAGAAGTTCGCTGATCTGTCTTTCAGCCAATGACATGGATCGCTGGTTTTTTACGCTGACATAGACGCTGTTGAGGTAGGTCAAATTGAAGACCCGGCGCAGGGCTGTGTTGATAGGAATCAATATCTGATTGTCCTCGTTGGCCCCCTCTGCCGTAACTCCCTTGGATCTCAATACCCCGATGATCTCGAAAGGGATCTTCCCGATCCGGACCGTCTCACCGATAGGGTCCTTTCCCTCGAAAAGATTATCCTGGATCTGGCTGCCGATGACGGCGACCCGCAGAGATGCCTTGTTCTCTTCTTCAGTGAAAAAACGGCCTTTGGTAGTGGGGAAATTTCGTATCTTTTGAAAATCCGGAGTACTTCCCAGGATCTTGGTCGAAGTAGCGAATTCACCGTACTTGACCTGCCGGGACCGGTCTTGAGCCGGAGCGACCAGGGATACGGCGGAGCACTCTTCAGCAATGGCATCGCTATCCCTGATCTTGAGGCTGTTGACGAGCCCGGTCAATCTCTGCCTTCCAGTAAAGGTCTTGACCCGGCCGGCATTCACGACCAGAAGATTTGTACCCATGGCATCGATCTGTTTAAGCACAGCCTTCTGTGCTCCTTCTCCGATCGCAACCATAAGGATGACCGCTGCCACGCCGATCGTAATGCCGATCAGGGCAAGTGAAGTCCGGAGTTTATGTGCGAATAGGGTTTTTCGCGAAATGCGGATGTTCCGGTATAGCTTCATCGCAGAGTTTCGACAGGCTGCAGAGCGGCAGCGCGTCTCGCAGGGAAGATCCCGGCGATAAACCCTACCAGGATTGAAAATATGGCACCCAACGCCAGCGCCTGCCAGGAAAGGGTTGTCGGTAATTCCATGAGAGCGGATACAAGATAAGTACCGGCCAATCCCAGGGCGATACCTACAAGCCCACCGATAAGAGTAATGAAGGTCGTTTCTGTCAGAAACTGCAACTGGATGTCTCTTGACCGGGCACCCACGGCTTTGCGAAGCCCGATCTCGCTGCTTCGCTCAGAGACGGAGATCAGCATCAGGTTGGCAACGATCACACCGCCCACAAGGAGAGAAATGCCTGCGATCAAAGGAAGGAAGAGATTAAAGATCCGGTTGGAACTGGAGACCATCTCCTGAACCAATGTCGGTGTAAAAATAGAAAAATCGTCGGGCACGTTCTCAGCCAGGGCATGTCGTTCGCGAAGGATAGCCGTGATGCGCTCCACCGTCGGTTCCATTTTCCTGAGATCTCTAACAAGGATTTTGGCTGTCTGAATATAGTCGACATTCATCAAGCGTCTCAAGGCCGTCGTATAAGGAACGAGTATCTCGTTGTCCCTGTCCCAGCCATGCATGTCGATCCCCCTCTCTTTCAGAATGCCGATGATGCGGAAGGGAACATTGCCGATCCGGATCTGTTCGCCGATGGGATCTGTTTCACCAAACAGAATATCGACAGCATGAGTGCCAATCACGGCAACACGCGCCGATGTGAGGACCTCGTCCCCGTCAAACAGCTCACCCCGTATGACTCCGATGTTCCACACCCGATCGGCCCTTTCCGAATGCCCAATAACCCGGATATTGTCGCTGTTCTCCTGATATTTCACCTCCCGGCCTGGGAGCACTTGCATGGTGTCCCACATTTCGACATTGGAGATTTCCTCCTGCAAGACTTCAAGGTCAGCGATCGTAAAAGTCGTGGTCGGTCCTCCTGCATGAGGGCCTCCTCTCATCTGAGGGGCACTGGCACTAATCATAAGGCTATTGACAGAGAACATGGACTTGAGACTATCCATGACTTTTAGTTCTGTCCCTTTTCCCACGGACAGAATTAGCGTCAGGGCCGTTATCCCGATAATGATCCCCAACATCATGAAGAAGGTACGCATCTTGTTGCGTCCCATGATCCGGAAACCGCTTTTAATGATCCTTCCGTTTTTCATGTTGCCTCTCCTTCATCAGCCTGAAGTCTGGCGTTCTGGTTGGCATTGGTTTTGTCCGCTTGAAGCTTGGACAGTTCTTCAGCAGCTCTCTTAGGTTGGGCAACAGCTCCATCTGCCTGTATCTTTCCATCCGAGATGCGAACGATCCGGCGGCTGTGCTCTGCAATATGCTGATCATGGGTCACCAGTACGATGGTTTTGCCTTGTTCGTTCAGATCCTGAAAAATGGAGATGACTTCTAAGCCTGACTGAGAATCAAGGTTTCCCGTAGGCTCATCGGCGAAGAGGATATCCGGTTCGTTGACGAGCGATCGGGCGATCGCCACCCGCTGCTGCTCACCACCGGAAAGCTCACTGGGGAAGTGGTTCATCCGATCTTCCAGACCCACCGCCTTGAGTGCATTCGCAGCACGATTTTTGATGTCGCTCCGGTCCGAATAAATGAGGGGAAGCTCAACGTTTTCCTTGGCGCTGGTACGTGCCAGCAGGTGGAACGACTGAAACACGAAACCGACCTTCTGGTTCCTGAGTTTCGCCAAAGCATCGATGTCGAGTCCGCTCACTTCCTTGTTTTCCAGGAGATAGGAACCTTCGGTTGGGACATCGAGCAAACCCATGATGTTCATCAGGGTGGACTTGCCCGACCCAGAAGGCCCCACAATTGCCACGAATTCCCCCGGTTTAATGTCGAGAGTGACGTCGCTCAATGCCACGACCGAAATGCTTTCGTTTTTTTGGAATTTCTTGCTAACGTTGCGCAGTTGAATCATCCTGTCTCCTTTTCTGTTGACTGGCAAGCCTGTCTTCGATTTGATCGACATCGCCTATTACGACTTCCTCCCCTTCAACCAGGCCCTCGAGAATCTCGGTAAACCTTTTATCTTTCCAGCCTACTTTAACCGGTTGTTTTTTTATAAGACCACCTTGTGTCACATAAACAAATTTCTGCCCCTCTTCTCTCTGGATGGCATTGTTGGGAATGGACAGGACCTGGATTTTCCTTTCCAGAAAGATGGAAACCGTAGTCGTCATCTCAGGTCTGAGGATCTTGTCCTGTCTGTCAGCTATCTTGAGGATCGTCACATAATTCACGACATTGTCCTGGATCTCTGCCTTAGGGTAGATGGCTGTTACGATACCTTCGAAATCCGTCTCGGTATAGGTGTCGACGGTAAAAAAGGCCTGCTGGCCTTCTTCAACTCTGCCGATATCAGTTTCGTCTACATAGGCCCAGACTTCCAACCGCTCCAGGTTTATGATCGTGACAAAGGTCGGAGCGGCGAAACTGGCGGCCACCGTCTCTCCTTCCTGGGTGGAGACCGAGGCGACCACACCGGAAATGGGAGCATGGATCTTGGTGTATCCCAGCTGGATACGGGCATAGTCCAGGTTGGCCTCGGCCTGATCCAGCTCGGATTCGGCCATGTCCCGAGCAGCCTCGGCTTCATCGAGTTCGCTTTGCGAGACAAAATTCTGTTTTATCAACTCCTGCTTGCGGTTCACTTCCAGCCTGGCATAGTCCAGTCGGGTTCTGGCATTCTTTAACGCGGCTGTGGCCTGGTTGAACCTGGATGTCAACTCTGTCTGGTCCAGCTCGGCCAGCAATTTTCCTTCAGTGACACGATCCCCGATATTGACATGCAGTTTTTTGACAATGCCGGAAACGCGCGATCCTACACGGACTTCCGATCCAACACTGGGTTTGATGATGCCCGTGGCTATGACCGTGGAGCCGATGTCTCTGCGAGTGACCGCGGTAAATTGGAGTTCCTCTTCGTCCCCACTTTGGGTTCCGAACACGATCCAACCTTTGAAATACCCGATGGCAACGGCACCTGCGATCAACAACAGCAAAATCCATAACAGACTCTTTTTCATATCGTCATCTCTCTTTCTCTTTATAGAACTGATCGATCCATGGCATTTCGCATCCTGATATCAGTACCATGATACACCTTACATGTAAATGGAGTATGTCTGATTAGAAACCAAAGACTGGATCGATATGAAGGGGTAAGTCATTGATGTGCCGGAGGTGGGAGTCGAACCCACACTCTCCGTAAGGAGAACTGGATTTTGAGTCCAGCGCGTCTGCCAATTTCGCCACTCCGGCAGGTCTATGGCAGCGACGATTATAGCATAGCCCCAGGAAGCCAACAAGCTGGCCGCCATCTTCGCCTGGTCAACGCCGTATAGTACCAAAGTACAATAGACAGGGATTTTCGCGCAGAATATGATGGGGATCTCTTTGGGTAGGGAAAACAGGTGATTTAGGAGGGATTGCTCAGTAAAGCGCACTCTAGTGGGTGCGCTTTTTTTTTACTTAATAATCTATTTGATCCCGATCCCCTTCTCCTGCATGATCCTTTCGATGTCTGCGATCTCTCGCGGTATGAATTCGGTGAGCCACTCAAAACCATCCGCTGTGCAGAGCACATCATCCTCGAGGACGATAGTAAACTCGTCCATCACGAGTCCCGGCTCTACTGTGATGCAGATCCCGGGCTTGAAGGGAATGAGGTTGTTGCCGTGGTCATGGACCTCCATGCCGAGGAAGTGGCTCGTACCCCAATAGAAGTATTGGCCATAGTCCCCTTCACTATCGAGGATCTCTATGGCCTTTTCCTGGAGGGCAAGCATGGTGCAGCCGGGACGGACGAGCTGGATGCAGGCCTCCTGGGCCTTCTTGAGGATGCTGTAGGCCTTTTTCTGCTCGGAAGTGAAGGTGCCGGAGACGGGGAACGTGCGCTGGATGTCGGCTGTGTAATGATTGATCTCGGCCCCGGCATCGATGGTGACCAGGTGGCCGTTTTGAAGCACGTCGTCTCTCCTGGGGAAGTGTTCCTCATAGCGGTTAGGCCCGGAACGGATGGAGGTGGGGAAACCGAAACGTTTGGCTCCCTGATACTGACACGAGAAATCGAAGATGGTACGGAGCTGGTCCTGGGTCATGCCGGGACGGACGGATCGCATGCATTCCATCATGGCGTCGCCGCTGATGCGGGCAGCCTCACGCAGCTGCTCGACGGCATAGGCATCATGATACATGCGGATGCGGTCGATGGGATCGCAGGCATCGCGGATCTCGTACTTGGGCGAGAGATCCCTGAAGCGTCGGATGAATCCGATCCGCTCGGGTGGGGGCTCTGCCAGGTTCACGAAGCGGGGGTAGTTGAAATACACGATCTTTTTCCCACCATCGCGGTAGAGTATGCGTGCGATCTCTGAGGGAAGGGGCTTGAAGCGGAGCTGGGTATAGCGCATCTGTGAGATGTCCGTGTAGGCGTTGGACAAGTCAGGCAGGAGATTAGCGGTAGGGAAAACGTGTTCGATGCCGGAGGACTGCTTCACCTGCTCGAGATCGCCATCGATGTAGAGGATCTCGGGATAGGTTGGCGAACCGGGGCAGATGATGAGTGTGGCGCCGGGCGTCTCCAGTCCTGTAAAATAGATAAAGTCGTGGTTATCGCTGTTGGGGATGAAAAATTCCAGCAGGTTGTTCTGGTTGCGCTCAGAACTTTGAATGATGAGGATGCCCTCGGGCACCTGGGCAGCGAGCCTCGTGCGCCTCTGTTTCAGGACGTCATGACCCTGGGCCAGGATCGTGGGGCTCGTCGTCCAGAACAATATGAGCCCTGCGACCAGGACCACTACTATATTTTTTAGCAAAAACCGCATGAGGAAGCCCTCCTTGTCCAAGATCAATAGGAAGCGGGACAGCACCGATACCATATGAAATTTCCAGCTCCGAATCAATTCATTTGCGAAGCTTTAGCTTTCATAGTGTATGCTTTTTACTTATAATCGGATTCAGTTTCACGATACCGGAGGAAAGGATCGACATGTACAGAACGGCCTTGGTATGGGGAGCGTGTTTACTCCTTGCCGCATGCAGCGGCCCCGAGTTGAGCGTGGACCGGATCGCACAGGAGTACATCGAGGAATGGATAGAATTCTACCCTACGCGGGCCTTTTCCGCTGGGCACCTGGATTCTGCCTTCAGGTTCGAGTCGATCTCTCGAGAGAGGATCGCGGACTGGGCCGAATACAATCAGGAGACCCTGAGCATTCTGGATGAACTTCCGGCTGCAGAGAGTGTGGATGAAATGGCGGATCTCGATCTTTTGCGGCGTCAGATCCTCGGTGAGATCGACCGGTGGGGCGACGGATCCTCACTCGAATCATCACCGATGTACTATGCCGGGCTGGTTTCTCAGGCGCTGACTCACATCCTGGCCCGGGATGATCTCGCGCCGAACGAAAAGCTCAAGGCCGTAAATGCCCGCCTGGCCGGGATCCGCACGGTATGTGCACAGGGAACGCTGCTTTTGAAGAACGGCCGCCCCCGCACAACGGAAAGGAGCATCCCAGTTCTGGAGGCCTCGGGCCGGTTTCTGGCAACAAACCTCATCCAGATCGCCGAGGATTGGGCTGAATCTCCTCTGCCCGAGGCATTTGTCGCACTATGCAATGAAACGGCAGATGACGTCCGGTCTCTTGCCGCTCACATCAGAGACGCCATACTGCCCTCGGTCTCGCTCCCGAACAGCCTGGGAGCGACAGAATACACAGCAAAGCTTGCGATCTTCACAGGCACAGACATGACTCCTGGGGAGCTCGCTCAGGTTTCTCTGCAGGAAATAGAGGAAGTCCGAGGTTTGATGCAGGAACTCTCTGCATCACATTGGAGCGAGCGATATCCGGGGCAGGCTGTGCCGGATAATTTTCCTGACCTGGTGGGAACGGCCATCGAGGACATGGAAGAAAATAGAGAGCACTCACAGCAGGGCTTTCTCAAGGTCTTCGAAGACCTGATCGGCCAGGCCGAGGAATTTGTGCGGGACAAGGAGATCGCCACACTGCCGGCCGAAAAGACGCTGTTCACGGCGCTCTCCCCCTCCCACTTTGCGGGCGCAGCAGTAGGGGGCGTATATGCGGCCGGGCCTTTCAACCCGGGAGCCACAACTCTGTTTTATCTGCCAACGATCCCTGACGATGCCCCGGAAGAAGCCAAGGAAGGCTTCTACCGCTCCTTCAACAACCACTTCAACACCATGATCATACCCCACGAAATATTCCCCGGGCACTACATGCAGTCGAAGATCGCAGCCACCAACACCCACCTTGTGCGCGATCTTTTTGGCGACGGACTGTATGTGGAGGGATGGGCTACACTCTGCGAGGTGATAACCCTGGATGCGGGCTGGAACGGATACGATACTCTCGATCGCCTGGCCCACCTCAGGAAGAGATTGGAAAACGCCACCAGGGCCTACACCAGCGTGCAGGTCCATTGTTTCGGATGGGATCAGAAGGATGTGGCCCGTTTTGCCGTGGAAGAGGGGCTCCTTGCCCCCCAGTTCGCGCTCAACCTCTGGGACCGCGTCGTAGGATCTCCCCTGCAGCTGGTCTCATATTTCCTCGGTTTCCGCAAATTCATCGAACTGCTTGAAGAAGAAAAGTCGCGTCTGGGTGAGGATTTCAGGCTCATGGATTTCAGCGATGCCGTATTGAAAACCGGGGCCGTTGCCATAGAGCGCCTCCCCGGTCTCATCCGGTGAATCCATCAAGGAATCGAAGTAGATGCTCGACGCCACCTTGAATTGTGAGCTCTCACCCGATTATTCAATCTCTCGAGTGATATTGGGATTGTGGCAGCTTTCCGGTGGCCACGGGCCGGTGGATGAGGACAAGGTGTTCGAATCCCTGCGGAAGATGGTGGCGGCCGGGATGACCACCGTGGACTGCGCCGACATCTACACCGGTGTGGAGGAACTCCTCGGGAGGTTCCTCGCCCGCAACAGGTCGGAGTTTCTGAGCGGGGACCTGCCAGATATCCAGGTCCATACAAAATACGTCCCCGATCTGGAAGTGCTGTCCAACCTCGATCGCAGATACACTCAGGCGGTCATCGACCGTTCCTTACGGCGGTTGGGAGTCGACCGCCTGGATCTTGTCCAGTTTCACTGGTGGGATTTCGACATCCCCGGGCACGTGGATGCAGCCACGCACTTGGTCGAAGCCCGGAATGCTGGGAAGATCCACCACATCGGCGTGACGAACTACGATGCGGTCCATCTCGGAGAACTGTTGGAGGCGGATATTCCTGTCGTATCCAATCAGGTACAGTATTCTGTACTGGATTCCAGGCCGGAAGTCGAAATGAAGGAGCTAGCTCAGGAATGGGGCTTTCAGCTGCTGTGCTACGGGACCGTAGCAGGGGGGTTCATATCGGATCGCTACCTGGGACAGGGACCTCCCCGGGAGCCGCTGGAAAATCGCTCCCTCACCAAGTACAGCCTGATCATCGAAGACTTCGGGGGATGGGAGCTATACCAGGAGCTTCTCAGAGCCCTGAGAGCCGTGGGCGACAGACACTCCGTTGGAATCGCCGAGGCCGCCATCCGGTACATCCTGCAGAAACCGGCTGTCGCAGGAGTCATCGTAGGGGCCCGGTCAGACGACCATCTCGAACGGTTGAGGAAACTCGTCCGTTTCGAGCTGGATGGAAACGATCTGGACCAGATCGACAGTGTCCTAGCTGTGGCACAGGGTCCGGCGGGCCCAGTCTTCGGCTTGGAGCGCGACCGGACGGGACCTCACGGCAGCATCATGCGGTATGACCTGAACCGTGTTTCACTCGACTGACGCCGATGAAAGACACAACACCCACACGAACGATCCGATACATAGGCGGCTCCCTGGGGGCGATGCTGCCCTTCACGATCTTCATCCTGGGGATCGTGACCATTGCACTGTCGGGGGCGCCGGATGAGCGGGGTTTCTGGCCCATCCTGCTCCTGGCCCTGTTCCTGGGACTCGTGCTGGCCCGCGACCGCCGGGAATACTGCGAGACAGTGATCGAGGGCATGGCCAAGCCCATCGTGATGATCATGATCACCGCCTGGATGCTGGCCTCCATCATCGGCGTACTCCTGAGCGACACTGGATTTGTTGAGTCCCTGACCTGGGCAGCCTCAGCACTTAAAATGGAAGGAGGCGCGTTCGTGCTGGCTGCCTTCGCGATCTGCTGCCTGGTTTCGGTGTCGACGGGTACAAGCTTCGGCACCATCTTGATCTGCGGCCCCATCCTCTATCCGGCCGGAGGGCTGGTGGGGGCCTCTCCCGCGATCCTGGCGGGTGCCATCCTCGGCGGCGCGACCTTCGGCGACTGCATCGCCCCCATCTCCGATACCACCATCGCCAGCGCCCTGAGCCAGGATGCCGACATCGGGGGGACTGTGCGCAGCCGCCTGAAATATGTCCTGCCTGCTGCGGCCCTGGCCCTCTTCGCTTATGGATTGGCCTCACTGGTGATCCAGGGGAAGGTACGCCCGGAGGCGCCCCTGGTTGAGGGAGGCGCCCAGAGCCTGCCCATGATCCTGGTGCCCCTGCTGATCATCGTCCTGCTCCTCAAGGGACGACACCTCCTGGAGGGGCTCCTGGTTGGGCTGGCCGGAGGTATTGTACTGGGGCTGGCCCTTGGTAGGCTGGATCCGGGACGCATCCTCACCCTGGACCCCGCATCGTTCTCCGCCCAGAGTTTCATAATTGACGGGATCGACCGGGCCGTAGGCATCAGCTTTTTCACGATCCTGCTGATGGGCCTTGTGGCGACACTCCAGGCCTCCGGCGTGCTGCAGCAGCTGGTGGAGTTCGCCCATAAACGAAGCCGGAGTGCCCGCTCAGGTGAGACCTGGATCGTCGGTGCGGCCAGCGGGGCCGTACTCCTCACTTGCCACAGCATCGTGGCCATTCTGACTGTCAGTGAATTTGCCCGCCAGATCGGAGAAAAAAAGGGCATCCACCGCTACCGGAGGGCCAACCTGCTGAGCCTCACGGTCTCGACGTATCCCTTCCTTCTCCCCTATTTCATCCCTGTCATCCTGATGGCCAACACGACCGCTTCGGGTGCTCCTCATGGGCTGCCCCGCCTCAGCCCCCTCCAGGCTGGTCTGCACAACTACTTCAGCTGGGCGATCGTGCTGATCCTCTTTCTGGCCCTCTCGCTCGGCTACGGCCGCAGGAAAGATGCCTCCAGGACACAAAGACCCGCTGACAACGCCTAGTACGGCGATTGGATTCCCAGGGAAAGTCCCACCATATCAGGAAACGTATCGTTCGGGTGACGGCAGGATTGCCAGTCGCGAGGAGAGATCAGCGGCCGAAGCGCGGATTGACAACGTTGCTGTAGACCGAGCCGAAGGTGTAGCTCACACCCAGGGACAGGCTGTAATCGTAATCTGTGGCCAGCTCTTTCCGGCGCAGCAGGACCTCGTCGATGCTGGCATCTCCCTTACGGAGTCCGAGCTGGTCGTGGATCCTTGAGTATCCTCCGCTCGCTGTCAGCGACAGCCCACGCACCAGCCGGAAGTTGACGTTCCCGTTCAGCCGCACCTTGTTCTTGCTGAAGTCGTGGAAATAGTTCGATCCCTCCAGCGAAGCGGAGGCATTCCCCCACGGCTCTTTGACCTCGAAGACAACGGACAGGGTTTGGCTGAGCAGAGTCTCCTTGGTCTTATCATAGATGGTCTCTTCGATGTAATTGTTGTAGGTCAGGCCGATGCGGTACATGATGCGCAGCTGCCGGCGCGTGGATTCATCGTAAGGAAAGATGTTGTACTCGACGGCCGGGGCGATGTAGAAGACAGAATCCTGGTTGCTGTAGGTGTTGTGTGTCCAGCCGGTCCAGCCCCCCATCGACCAGTGACCGGTCAGACTCTTGACCACTGTGCCCGAAACGCTCTGTCTATCGGATTTGCTCTCGATGGTCTCTTCGTCGTATTCGAAATTGCTTTCGTCGAAATTTCCGTTGATCCCCAACCGGATCTTCCATTCCGGTGTGATCCGGTTTGCGGAAAAGTTGCCCCGAATGGAGTTGTATTGGCGCGATTCTTCTCCGTTGAGCCGCCCATTGGCGCTTACATAAAACACCCAGAAGTTCCAGGGATCATCCACGGAAGTGGGCTTTAGCCTCTGCCGGAAACCCACAGAAAGGTACTCGGCCAAAGGCGTCTGCATCAGAAAAGGAAATAAACCCTTCTTCAGGTTGTCGACCATCTTCCGCCTGGCTTCGTCGCTTGTGTCAGTGGGCATGGTGTTGTATGTGACGGTGTTATCCATGCCCTCGAACTTGCGGCGTCCGATGAACTCCATGGTGTACTCGCGCCCCCCGGAGCCGTTTCTCTGCTCGGTGACCAGGACGTGGATGTCTGAGTCCTGCCGGACACGGACATAGTTCACGAACGTGATCTCCGTACGGATGAAATCCTTGTCGCAGCGCCAGCAGTCCAGGTATACGAAGGGGGCATGCTTCTTCAGGTCCTGGATATCGATCTTGGTGTTCTTCTTATCAGCTTTTTCTTCCTCGGCATGCAGGGGCCAGAGCGCAACACAGATAATGAACAGGAGTAGGGCTGTAGCTTTTCTCATATCATTCTTTCAGACAGCGCAGCGACAAAAAGGAAATAAACACGCTATCTTATTATATAGTCGGTTGAAAAGAAAGGAGTTTATGAAATATCGCTGAAATTTTAGATATCAAAAGAATATCATGTGTCCCCCGATTGCTCTGGTCCCTCGATTTAAGTACAATGAACCTCCCGATTTATTTCAATGGAGCAGAAAATAGTGCCATCCAAGCTGATCTTCTGGGACTGGACCGGAACGCTAGCCAATGAGGCCACGCTGGACAGGGCCGTGTGCCTCACCATGGAACAGGAGTTGGCGAAAAAAGAGGAGATCACGCCGGAGCAGGCCGCGGAGCGCTACCAGGCCTATTTGAAAGAGAGGGAGGGCACCTGGGAGTGGCACGACTACGTCACCCACTGCCGGGACTTCGGCATTGACTGGAAGTACTGCCAGGAATCCAACTTCGACAAGCTGTTCCTGGTACCGGGTGCGGGGGAGATCCTCACCTATGCATTAGATCGGGGATATAAAAACATCCTGGCAACGAACGCCGTCCGCAAGGTGATCGAGCTGCGCATCGCGCACACCGGTATCGGCCACCTCCTCGACATGGTGATCGCCAGCGACGACGCACGCGCCTTGAAGGGCGAAGGCAAGCATTTCCTGCGGGGACTCAAGAAAATGGAGGGGATCGCCTCGGCATCCTTCTCTGTGGGCGATAATCCCGTTCAGGACATCCAGCCAGCCCAACGGCTTGGGATGCGGACCATCTTCTGCGTCTTCGGAAAAGAAATGACCCACTACCATTCGGCCCACATCTCAGAAAATCATGCAGAACAGGTTAGGGCCGGATTCCGCATCCAGAAGCTCACCGACATGAAATACATCCTGTAAGGCCAATGGAAACGAACAGCAGAACAGATCCCCCCCTCTGCCCCTATTTCGGCCGCTGCGGCGGCTGCACCAGCCAGGGCCAAGCCTATGAGGACCAGCTGGAAGCCAAAAAAGCCGTGCTTAGTGAGGCGATCGGGACCGACGACATCCAAGTCTTTGCGAGCCCCCCTTTTCACTATCGCAACAGAATGGATTTCGCTTTCCATTCTCAGGGTTTGGGGCTGCGCGAGAGAGGAGCCTACGATAGGTTCGTAGACATCGAACACTGCATCATCTCCAACCCGGAGCTCAACTCCCTGCTCACTGAGGTCAGGGGATTCTTTGAAGGAGTTTTCTACTTCGATGTACGGAGGCGTTTCGGGGCGTTCTGCTATGCGGTCATCCGAACCCCGGCCGGAGATTCATCCGTATCGATCGTACTGAATAAGAAAGACAAGCGGCTCGATCGGGCTGTCGCCCGTATCCGCGAGTATGCAGAGGTGACGACGGCCCGAAACGTGATCATAACCTATGTCCCACACAACCGGAATATCAGCATCTCCGACGAATACGAGGTGATCAAGGGAAGCGACCTGCTGAAGGGAGAATATCTGGGCTGCAGCCTCCTCTTTCCCGTGCAGGGATTTTTCCAGGTGAACAGGGACATGGCAGTCCAGGTTCACGAGCACATCTCGGGAAAATTACGAGGATATCCAACCCAACCGGCCCACCTGCTCGATCTGTACGGAGGCGTGGGCGCCTTCGCTGTTCTTAACGCTTCCTCGTTCAAGGGAGTGACGATACTGGAAAATTATGAGCCAGCGATCCGGGCCGCGGAAAAAAATATCTCTAACTCCGGTGCAACCAACATAACCACGCTGTCAAGAGATGCACGGCACCTGGCCCAGGAGCAGTTCCCCAGCCCCCTTTTCATCGTGCTCGATCCCCCTCGTTCGGGTATCAATCCCAAGACCCTCAAACATCTCGGTACGCTGGACTGCGAGGCCATCTTCTATGTGTCCTGCAATGCCAAACACCTGACGAACGACCTTGCAGAGCTCGGTCGATTCCAGATCAAGAGCGCGGCCCTTTTCGACATGTTCCCCCAAACGCCTCACATGGAGGCCGTAGTAGAACTCATCCCCCGCTAATTCAGGTGGGCCTCCAAGAGATCAAGTGCCTTGGTCGCCAGCTCAAAAAGATGTTTGTGTGAACGGTTGCCGTTGGTCAGGATGGCGAAGCCCGTCTTCTTGTCCAGGTTGCCCACGATGAAGGCCGTGTATCCGCTGACACTCCCGCTGTGGGCAAACAGGCTATCGCCTTCCCGCTCGGACATCCACCACGTGAGACCGAAACCCGTGGTCTCGTTCAACCAGCCGGCGCTGAGGGGGCCTGTGAATCGATCATACTGGCGTCTCATGACATTTTGGAAGGTCTCTTCGCTGATCAACCGGTGTCCCTCATACACCCCGTGGTTGAGGTTGGCGATCAACCATTTGGCCTGATCAAGCACCGTGCCGTACACGATCCCTGCTGGCCATACGTTAGCCTTGGTACGCACCGCTGGAATATGTTTCCCGCTCTTGGGGTCGAACACATAGGGAATAGCCAGACGCTCTTCCATGTGCGGCTTGGGTTCGAAGGCCGTGTCCGCCATGCCCAGCGGATCGAATATGCTCTTCTGCATGAAGCTCTTGAAGCGCACACCGGAAAGTTTGCCCACCAGATAGCCGACGAGAGTGTAGGCCGTGTTGGAGTAGAGGGCCGCGGTCATGGGGGGCTGCTTCAACCGCAGCGATTTTCTCAAATATTCTTCAAGAGGCGGCGGTACTGTAAGCCCCCAGACGGAGTGTGGGCCGAAATCGGCCGGCAGCCCGGATGTGTGGGTGAGGAGGTGGCGAAAGGTGACGGGATTCTGGGGATCATCTCCCTGGATCTTGAAGTTATCCAGGTAGTCATTGACCGGATCATCCAGCTCGAACCGGCCCTGTTCCATCAGCCCCATCAGGGCATACATGGACATGGTCTTGAAAGTCGAACCGATCAGATAGACAGTCTCCGGAGAAGCCTCGGTCCTGGCCCAGATGTTGGAATAGCCGGCCGCTCCGGTCCAGACGACTTCGGATCCCTCCACCAAGGCCACAGCGGCCGAGGGGATCTTGCCCCGCTTCAGGGTCTTCGCGATCTCCCTCTCCATCTCCTGGACCAGCCCGGCCTTGTCTATGTTCTGACCGGAGGACGAGGTCGTGCCCGCGAGAAATGCCAACATGAGGGTCAGGCCAAGCCCAACGTGCCGGATTCTGTTTTTTTCACTCATGTTTCATCCCCTGCTTTGTTTTCTAATCAGCCTTTCCTGGACTGCATCGCCGCGAAGTTCCCTGAGGGCATCGTTGGCCACCCAGCGCGCGCTGCGTGAGCCCTGCGCCTTGATAGACTCCGCCAGTGCTATGGCCATCCGGTTTAAAGTCAGGTTCCGCTTCCCGATCTGCCTCAAGGCCCAGTTCACGGCCTTCTTGACGAAATTGCGCTCATCCGCTGCTCCCCGTCGGATATGCTGAAAAAAAGTCTGGAAGAGATCATCTCCGGCTTTCTTGTCGACCGTAGCCAGGCGGGCCATGAGCACGTATCCCGCCCGCTTGACGAATTCCTCTTCCCGCCGCGACCACTCCACGGCTTTCTCCGCCGCCAGCGGAGTCCGGTCGAACAGGTTCAACAGGGTCTGATCACAGATCTCCCAGGAATCAAAATCTTGGACCCAGTCCTCCATCAGGGCTTCGTCCACGCGCGTACGTACCGCGGTCAGTCCGGCGAGGATCCTCGTTTCCCGGTTGGGAATGCGCCACAACTCGAGGGCCCGCTCATGGTCCCTCCTGATCTCCTTGGCCATCCCCCTGAGCTTCGGCATGCTCACTCCATAGACGGTCTGGCCCGTTATTCCGAACCGGGCCATCCCTGCCACGGCCTCAGCATCCCCCAGAGCCGCCAGCCTTTTCTGGATCTCGTCCACGCGCATATGCCCACTCCTATCCTGGTCATCCACTCTAATCAATAATGACCCGAAAATCAATCCGGCTACACAACAGGCTGCCCAAGATTGCATTTTTCCCTGATTTCTGATAAAAAAACGGGGTTGGAGTTCCGTGAAAAATAAAAAACAAGAACGTTATCTCGAGTTGATCGACCGCTTCACCGGCCAGAAGATCGCAGTCTGGGGTGATTTCATCCTGGACGAATATCTCTATGGGCACACGCGGCGGATATCGCGGGAAGCACCGGTCCTCATCCTTTCCCATCAGGCCAATTCCTATTCCTTGGGCGGAGCCGGCAACTCCCTGCTCAACCTGCGAAGCCTGGGCGCGTCCCCCCTGCCCATTGGCGTGGTCGGCTCGGATGCGGTGGGGCGCAGGATCCGGGCGATCATCAAAAAACAGGGCATCTGTGCTGATCACCTCATCACAGCCACGGACTATTCCACGCCCATGAAGACACGTGTCCTCGCCGGCGAGGAGAATACCCGAAAGCAGCAGATCCTGAGGATCGACCGCGAAGGCCACGTCCCCGACGCCCCTGAGGTCAAGAGCGGTTTGCTCTCGGCCCTCCGGGCCGTTAGAAAACAGGTCGCCGCCCTCTTGATCTCGGATTACCATTATTTCACGGTCAAGCAGGAGCTGTACCGGAAGATACAGCCACTCTTCAGCAAATCCAGAACCCACATCACTTTGGACTCGCGCTTCCGCTTGCTCGATTTTCCGGGCACCTCTGTTTCTACTCCCAACGAGCCTGAAATGGAACACGCCCTGCAGAGGGAATCTCGGGACGACAGGGACTGGCTGAGGGATACTGGACGTATGCTTCTCAAAAAGACTGCGGCACAGGCCGTAGTCCTGACACGAGGATCCAAAGGTATGGTCCTCTTCGAACGTGGGCGGCCCCTGCACTCGATCCCCATTCACGGAACGTCCGATATCGTGGATGTCACCGGTGCGGGAGATACCGTGATCAGCGTCCTGACCCTGGCCCTGGCCTCAGGAGCTACATTCAAGGAAGCGTCCGTTCTCGCCAATGCCGCGGGAGGGATCGTGGTCATGAAGAAGGGCACCGCTACTCTGACCTCCGAAGAACTCCGAAACGCCGTTACAGCAAAATAAAATTGGATAAACACTATCCCCTCGATCAGCTGGCGGACATCGTCCGCAGGGAGCGTTCCCGCGGCCTGTCCATTGTCCTTGCCAACGGCTGCTTCGACCTGATCCATGTGGGACACATCCGCTATCTCCAAGAAGCCAAATCTCAGGGTGACATCCTGGTGGTGGCCTTGAACAGCGACACTTCCGTCCGGCGCCTCAAAGGCGAAGGCCGCCCCATCCTGCTGGAAGAGGAGCGGGCCGAGATCCTGGCCGCATTTTCCTGCGTGGATTTTGTCACTATTTTTCCTGAAGACACCGTAGAGCAGGTACTCCTGTCCCTGACTCCTGACGTCCATGCCAAGGGCTCGGATTACACCACAGACACTGTGCCTGAAAGGGATACCGTTCGGGGATATGGCGGCAAGATCGCCATCACCGGCGGCCCCAAGATCAAGAATACTTCGGATCTCATCCGAGAGATCGGAGCCAGGCTCAAGCATGGATAGGTTCCTCATTGTCCGGCTCAGCTCGCTCGGAGACATCATCCACACACTGCCCGCATTTGCCGCCTTGCGGTCCGCCTACCTGGATTCCCACATAACATGGGTGGTTGAGGAGGAAGGCAGGGAGATCCTCGATCTGGTTCCCGGATTGGACCGCATCGTAGTCGTGCAAGCAAAACAGTGGAAGTGGCATACTCAGGATTTTCGTCGAGAAGCGGGACGCATCGTGGGAGAGATCAGGGAAAGAGAGCAGGTGGCCCTGGATTTCCAAGGCCTGATCAAGTCCGGCCTGCTCGCCTGGCTCTCCAGGGCCAGAAGGAGAGTGGGATTCCATCGGGCCGATCTCAGGGAACCCATGGCCTCGATCTTTTACACACAGCGGGCGAGCCGTTTCACCGAGGACGCTCACGTGATCTCCAAGAATCTCAATCTCCTCAAGAGCTTGGGGATTCAGGACAAGAGGCTCGTTTTCCCCCTGGAACTACCGGAAGCACTCCAGGCCTATGTTAAGGAGAAGCTGCAGTCCCAGGGTTTTAACGGCCGAGCCCGGCTCGTGGTCGCGAACGTGGGAGCGGCATGGGACACGAAGCGCTGGACCTGTGAGAAATGGACGGCCATGATCCAGGAACTGAAATCCCCCGACGTGTTTCCGGTCCTTCTCTGGGGCACCGAGACCGAAAAAATGCTGGCGGAGGATATCTCCTCAGGTACCGGCGTCCCCGTGATGCCGTTCCTGCCGATCAAGGAGGTGTTGGCCCTTCTGAAGAGTGCGGACCTGCTCGTAAGTGGCGACACATTTGCGCTGCAGGCTGCCTGCGCCCTCTCGAGGCCGGTTGTGGCGCTGTTCGGCCCAACCGATCCCAGGCGCAACGGCCCTTTCTTGGAGACAGACAAGACCGCCTTCCATCCTCTGGACTGCAGCTACTGCTATCGGAGGACCTGCCCGGATCTCAAATGCATGGATGCCCTCAATCCCTCAGATGTGGTTCGCCTCTGCCGGGAGCGATTGGAAGAAAATGCCCACTAAAGCTAACATCTTACAGATACTCTACCGCGGGAGGGTGCGCGCCAGCCTGATCAGTGTCATTGCAGCCCTAGTCCTGGCCCGGCCCAATCGTCCGTCGCTCCTGGCCGGTGCGGGATTTATCATCCTGGGATTGCTCCTTCGGGGCTGGGCCTGCGGCCACCTGACAAAGGACCGCGAGCTCACCACATCCGGGCCCTACAGATACACACGCAATCCCCTGTATCTGGGCAGCCTAGGGCTCGCGGTGGGAATCACTGCTGCATCCCGATCCTGGTGGGTCGCAGGATTGTTCGTTCTGAACTTTCTCTTCTTCTACGCCGTGACCATCTCCAAAGAAAAGCGGGTCATGCAGAAATTGTTTCCGGAGGCGTATGAAGACTACAGCCAGCATGTCCCGCTGTTTTTCCCAGGATGGCGGCCGTACCCTAATGCCAGGACAAAGACGTTCTCCTGGGACCGTTATCGCTCCAACAAGGAGTACCGTGCCCTGATCGCAGCGTTCATCTTCCTGCTGCTGATGGGGCTCAGGCTTTTCATATAGGCTTACCCATGCCCACCGAGCAGCGCATTGCCAAAGTCGAACATGTCCTGTCCCACAGGCAGCCCGATCTTCACATCGTGCTGGAAGAGGTGACCAACACCCATAATGCCAGCGCAGTCGTCCGCACATGCGACGCTGCGGGCGTGCTTCATGTCGATCTCATTTATACTGCAGAAGACCAATTCCCGGTAAACGAGGCCATCTCCACACGTGCTGAGAAATGGCTAAACCTTACACACTACCACTCGACCGAACAGTGTTTATTACAGTTGAAAGAGGATGGATTCACGATCGCAGCCACCCACTTAGGACATGATGCCGTCCCCTACACCGAGGTGGACTACAGCCGGCCCGTGGCGGTCGTATTCGGCAACGAATCCGATGGTATCTCTCAAGAAGCGATCGCTGCGGCCGACCATGTCATCCGTATCCCCATGTCCGGCATGGCACAAAGCCTCAACCTGTCCGTATCCGTGGGGATCATTTTATATGAGGCTCTCAGGCAGCGTACGCTGGCGGGCTATTCTTCGAGCCTCTCGCCTGCCGAGTTTGAATCTTTCAAGAAGAAATGGCTCAACCCCGATCAAGAATAAAAAAAGGGAGGCAGAGCTGGAACCCTGCCTCCCGATGTAAAAAGGGACACAAAAGCAAGTTTACACTTTTATGCACCGATACCGCTTGAGTGCGATCCTGAGCTTCTCCGTTGCTTTCTTCTGCATTTCCAGCTGATTTTTCCGGAACTCTTCATAGAATTTGCGGGATTCCGCCGCCCTCTGCAGGGATCTCTTCATCTGTTCCTGCTGCCATTTTTCGTGGTCGCGGTTCAGGCTTTCCTGCTGCAGCCGATACGCTTCCTGCCGCGTTTTCAGGGCTTCCTGCATGGATCTCTCCCGCACGTTGGCTTGTTCTTTATGTTCCTGCATCCTTCGAGCAGTGGCATTCGAGTACGCCTCAGGCATGAAACGCCGCCCGCGGCCCTCATCCACGGCGACTTCAACCTCGATGGTGCGGGCTTTTTTGCTGCGGACGATCTCCAGCTTGACCTTGTCTCCCTCCTCCAGGCCCTGGATCAGCCTGGTGAAGTCGTTTCCACTCTTGGTGGCTTTGCCCTCGGCCCGGACGATCACGTCGCCGACCTTGAGGCCGGCTTTCTCCGCCGGGGTGTCTTTGTCGACCTTGGTGATGAGGAGGCCAATGCCGTCATCCACTCCGAAGAATTCTGCCAGCTCAGGATTCAATTCCTGGATGAGCACGCCGATAAACTTTCGTTCTTCCGAGATCCAGCTCAGGAGCCGACTGGGTGTCGCCCTGAAGAAGTTCTCGGGCATTTCTCCGGGTTTCATCTGGAAGAGCTCGGGGAATTCGAATTCGAATTCCCTGGCGATCGCCAGTTGGGAATACTCTCCCAGCTCGACATCTATCTTCCGGTCTTTACCTTCCCTCTCGATCTGCAGCTCGACCTCGTCTCCCGGAGTATGCATCCGGATCTCCCTCGCTAGCATCTCTCTGTCGAAGATCTCCTGGCCGTCGATCTCCAGGAGAATATCGCCTTGTTGGAGACCGGCGTCGTTTGCGGGAGATTCGTCATCGACAGTATCGACAATGACCTTGCCTTCGTCATTGAGGAGCAGGCCGACACCCAGCCAACCGCGGCGGACCTTGCCTGTCTCCCGGATCTCCGTCGAGACCTTTTTCACGATGTCCAGCGGGATGGCAGAGGCCATGCCGGAAGAGGAGCCTTCCACACGGCTCACCATGAAGTTTCCGGCGGTGACTTCGCGCCCGTCCACTGAGATCATAGCCTCACCCACATAGGCGCCGCGCACCAGTCCGATCATGCGGCCCTGCATGTCGATCACCGGGCTGCCGCTGCCTCCCGGGATCACGACCACGTTCAGCCGCAGGCTGTCTCTCCCCACAGAACTCACGATCCCCTTGGTGATGGCGGCCTTTTCCTCAGGGGAAAAACAGACGACCGCGATCTCCGAGCCGGCGGAGAGGTCCTCCATCCGGCCCATGGTGATCGGCTTCCATTTTTTTGACTTGGCCTTGATCAGGGCCAGATGGGTTTCCGGGTCCATGCCCAGGAACTCGGCCTCGATCTCTTCGCCCTCCGACGAGATCACGAACAGGTTCGCGTCCCGGGGGGATATCAGTGCAGTGGTGACGATATACCCCTCCTTGTCGATGACCACTCCGGTGGCAACCTTGCGCCACCCATCTCGTGCCTCGACACGAACCACTGAGGGAAAGACTTTCTTGGTCAGGCCCTCCAGGTCCTGAGCTGCCCCGGATGCCGGCGCCGCAAGAGCGGACGCGGCCATCACCGCCAGAAAAACGAAAACTAACCAAAGGCTTTTTGCATTTTTGTTCATAGTTGTACTGACCTCCTAGTAGATTGTTCGGGTATCGGTGCGGTCAGATACTTGCTCGAGAATGTATATGGTCCGAGGCTGGCGTGTCACTTGACGGGCCTCCCCGGAATAATCCAGGACCTCCGTGAGGGGGATGGTGGGGCTCAGGCCCTGGGGCTGGAATTCGGGCGTGATCTCCTTTTCCAGCGAGGCCATCTCCCCCGGTCCCCCATGAGGGAGCACCAGGAAATTGAGTGCAACGATCACCACGGCCAGCGAGGCCGCGGCTGTCACCAATGAGAAGCCGACACGACGTGTCCTGCGGCGCTGTTTTTTGCGCTCTGCCAGATGCGTCATGACACGCCCCTCGAAGCCGACCGGTGCTTCCACTTGTTCCATGTGGGTCAAGAGTTCAAACTCTTCCATAACGATTCTCCTCGTCCATCGCGCTTCAGCATGCCAGGGCCCTCTCCAACTCTTTTCTGAGATGGCTGCGCCCGCGGCTGATCCTGGCCTTGATCGTCCCGACCGGTATGTTCAGGATGTTTGCTATCTCCTCCTGAGTGAATCCCTCGATGTCCTTCAGGATGACGGGGATCCGGTAGCGGGGATGAAGCTCATCCAGGGCTTGTTTAACATTCTTCCCCATGCCGCTGCTCTCGGGATTCTCGGTGGAGATCATCCCTTCGTGCGCACGGTGCTGCACGTCTTCGAGCGGGACATGGTAATAGCGCCGGGATCTCTTCAGGTCGGTCTTTGCCAGGTTGGACGCGATGGCGTATATCCAGGACGAGAACGGAGCGATCGGTTTATACCGGTGGGCCTTGAAATACACCCGCATGAAGGTCTCCTGGGCCAGCTCCACGGCGCGTTCATAATCGCCTGTCAGCTGGAACAGGAAATTCACGATCTTGTGCTTATACACGGTCACGATCTCCTCGAAGGCCCCTTCGTCTCCAGACTGGACCCTACGGATCAATTCTTGCTCATCCATCTTCACTGTGTTTAACTCACACGGACCGGGAAGTGTTGCATCTCAAGAAAAGTGGGATTCAAACTCACTCTCGGTCCATTCAGAATATTATTCCTTCATCAATAATATAGGACCAGGGAAAAGAAGGAGAAACGTGGGGCTGGTGCTTATTCCTTCTTGGCCAGCTCGATTATGGGCGTATCGGTGTCGACCAGGTCTCCCGGAGAAGCACTGATACGCTTGACCACACCCTCGATGGTGGACTTGATCTCGTTCTCCATCTTCATCGCCTCTACAATGACCAGAGTCTGGTTCTTGCGGACCTCTTCGGCCTCTGAAACGCTGATCTTGATGATCTTGCCGGGCATGGGTGCCTTGATCACGAGTTCGTCACCGGCGCCACTCCCCTCTCCCCCCAGGAAGCGGTCGCTGTCCGTACAGGGCTCGAACAGTTCGAAGTGCTGCCCCCTGCAGGACACCAGATGTCTGTTCCCATCGGCGGCCGTGTAAACGGTATAGGAATTCCCGTCGATGAGGACAGACAGGGCATTGGGTGAGAGGAACTGAACCTCGGCCCTAAATGGTGAATCCCCTGTGTTGGCGAGATATCCCTCTCCTTTTGCCTCCAAGGTTATGGAGTGCAACTTCCCGGCTATCTGGAATTCATATTCCACGTCACTTTCCTCCGATCCGCCACTTGCCCAGGCTCGTCCAGGGCGTAGGAACCGCCCTGATCCCGTCTTCTAAGCCCGTCAATGCGCCCTTTCCGCCCTGGGAACGCAGGGAGGCAGCCAGGAGCGCAACTCCGAGCAGCTCCCCCTTGCCTTCAGGTGGCTGCCATTCTGAAAAATGCTCCGCAATAAATCCGGTCGTGGTGTGTCCCGCGCGGAACTGGGGATGGTCGATCAGATCCTTGAGGAATCCGATACAGGTCTTGACTCCCAGGACGACATAGTCATCCAGGGCATTCAGCATCCGCCGGATAGCCGCGTCACGCGATTCGGCCCAGACGATGAGTTTGGCAAGTATCGGATCGTAGTAGATCGGGACCTCACATCCGCTGAAAATGCCGCAGTCGTGCCTCACACCCGGCCCGGAGGGTTCTTTGAGGAAGTGGACCGTGCCCGGCGAGGGAAGAAAATTGTTGAGGGGGTCTTCGGCATAGATCCGGCATTCGATGGCATGTCCCTTCTGTTCGAGGCTCTCCTGGCTGTACGATAGGGTTTCACCGGCCGCGATCCGGATCTGTTGATGTACGAGGTCCACTCCCGTCACCAGTTCCGTCACCGGATGCTCGACCTGGAGCCGGGCGTTCACCTCCAGAAAGTAGAAATCCCCATTTTTATCCAGGAGAAACTCGACGGTGCCGGCATTGTTGTAACCGGCCGCCTGCATCACCCTGCAGGCCGTTTCCCCCATCCTCGCCCGCAACTCCGGGTCCAGGGCCGGGGAAGGCGTCTCCTCCACGATCTTCTGGTGACGGCGCTGTATGGAACACTCCCTCTCGAAGAGGTGGACCATATTTCCCTGGTTGTCGGCCAGGACCTGGAACTCCACATGCCGGGGATCCTCGATGAACTTCTCGAGATATACGGATTCATCTCCGAAGGCGGCCTTGGCTTCCCTCATGCCCGCTTCCAGGCCGGAGACAAGCTCCTCCCGATCCCGGGCGACGCGCATGCCCTTGCCTCCCCCTCCCGCAGAGGCCTTGACCATAACCGGGTAACCGATTCTGTCCGCTTCCTCCTCCGCCATCGATGTATCTGCTGAGATCGTTCCCTGCATACCCGGGATTATGGGGATACCGGCCTTCTCCATGGTCTGACGGGACCTCACCTTGTCCCCCACCAGGCTCATTGCCCGAGAACTGGGTCCGATGAAAACGATCCCATCCTCCTCGCAGCGCTGAGCAAAGTGCGAATTTTCCGCCAGAAATCCGTAGCCGGGATGGATGGCTCCCGCTCCCCTGTCCTTGGCCGCCTGGAGGATGCGCGCTATGTCGAGATAGCTCTCCGCGGCCGGAGCGGGCCCAATGGCAACGGCCTCGTCTGCAGTCTGGACGTGCAGGCTCCTTTTGTCGGCATCGGAATAGACGGCCACAGTAGCGATCCCCAGCTCCCGGCATCCCCGTATGATCCGGACCGCGATCTCTCCCCGATTGGCGATCAATATCTTATCGAACATCTTTTCCCCGATCCTTAGAGCCCTTGACCCAGGCCGGCCGACGCTTTTCCAGGAAGGCGGCCATCCCTTCCTGTCCCTCGGCGCTGATGCGGAGGTCCGCGATCATGCGGGCCGTGTACTCGCCCGCCTCCTCCGTCCCCATCCGGGCCACTTTGAGGATCAACTCCTTACAACGGGCCAGCGCTTCCGGGCCGGAAGTGAGCAGGTTTTCCACCAATCCTGCAACCCGGTCATCCAGCTCCCCAGAAGGCACGCATTCGTTGAGGAGGCCGATCTCCACGGCCCGGGGAGCGGATATGCGTACGCCTGTCAGGAAATACTCACGCGCTTTGCTTTCCCCGATCTTGCGGACCACATAGGGCGAGATGGCGGCCGGGACAAGGCCCAGTTTGACTTCGCTCAGGCCGAAGAGAGCCTCTTCGGAGGCGATGGCGATATCGCAGGCCGACAGGAAGCCGGTGCCGCCTCCGATGGCCGTCCCGTTGACCTTGGCGACCGTGGGTTTCGGCATCGTGTAGATATTTTGATGGAGTTCTGCGATCTGCAGGGATTCCTCTAGATTCTGCTCATAGGAATACCGGACAATCTCCCTCATCCAATTGAGATCGGCTCCCGCGCAGAACGACCTCCCCTCACCTGTCAGCACTCCCACGCGCACCTCGGGATCGTTTTTGATCCGGGCGAATGCTGTGAGCAGCTCTCCGATCATTACGGAATTGAATGCATTGTGGACCTCTGGGCGGGCGAGGGTGATCAGGGCCACCTGTCCTCTTTTTTCATAGCGGATCGTGTTGAAGGAGTTTGCGTTCATGTCACATCCTGAAAATTCCGACCTTATAATCGGGAATGGGTGCATTGAGGCTCATGCCGATACCAAGGGCCAGGGCTTCACGGGTTTCCAGGGGATCGAGGATCCCGTCATCCCAGAGCCGGGCCGTGCTGTAGTAGGGACTTCCCTCGACCTCGTACTTTTCCATGATGGGCCTCATCATCTCCTGCCTTTCAGCCTCACTCAGCTCCTTCCCCTGTGCCTGCAGCCTCTTTTCCTTGACGGTGACCAGGACGTTGGCGGCCTGCTCTCCTCCCATGACACTGATGCGGGAGTTGGGCCACATCCACAGCAGACGGGGCGCATAGGCGCGACCGCACATGGCGTAGTTTCCGGCTCCATAAGATCCTCCCACGATCAGGGTGAGCTTGGGCACATCGGCGTTGGCGACCGCATGCACCAGTTTGGCACCATCCTTGGCGATACCTTTGTGCTCGTACTGCTTGCCAACGATAAATCCGGTGATATTCTGGAGAAAAAGGAGAGGGACCTTCCGCATGGAGCAGAGGGTCACGAAGTGTGCGCCTTTGAGCGAGCTCTCTGAGAACAAGACCCCGTTGTTGGCCAGGATCCCGACGGGGTATCCCATGATGCGCGCGAAGCCGCAGACCAGGGTATTGCCGTACAGCTCCTTGAATTCCTGAAAGCGGCTACCGTCCACCAGTCGGGCGATGACCTCCTTGATATCGAGATGCTTGCGCAGGTCGCGAGGAGCGATTCCGTACAGCTCGCGCGGATCATAGTAGGGGTCCTCCGGAGCGGACATCCCCAGGTCGAATTTTCGTGCCGGGTCCAGGGTTTCGACGATGTTGCGTGCGATCTGCAGGGCATGTTCGTCGTTCATGGCATAGTGGTCCGAGACACCCGATATCCGGCAGTGTACATCTGCGCCGCCCAGGTCTTCGTCACTCACTTCTTCCCCGGTCGCAGCCTTTACTAGGGGAGGGCCGCCGATGAAGATCGTGCCCTGCTTCCGCACGATGACGGTTTCATCGCTCATAGCGGGCACGTATGCACCACCCGCCGTACAGGAGCCCATCACGATGCTGATCTGAGAGATGCCCAAGGCCGACAGGCGGGCCTGGTTGTAGAAGATGCGGCCGAAATGTTCCTTATCCGGGAACGTGCCCGCCTGGTGGGGCAAAAAAATCCCCCCCGAATCTACAAGGTAAATACAGGGCAGGCGATTTTCCAGGGCCACTTCCTGGGCCCGGATGTGCTTCTTGATGGTCATAGGGAAATAGGTGCCGCCCTTGACCGTGGCGTCGTTGGCAATGACCAGGACCTCCCGGCCGTGGACCACTCCCACACCCGTCACCATGCTGGCACCCGGGGCCTGGTTGTCGTACATGTCATAGGAAGCCAGGGAATTCAGCTCGAGGAAGGGAGTGTTGCGGTCGAACAGTTTCTCCAACCGCTCCCTCACCAGCAGTTTCTTGCGGGATTTGTGCAGTTCGCGGTACTTGAGCGGCCCCCCTTCCTGGACCTTTGACAGCCGGTCCCGGTATTCCGCGACCACCGCCTCCATGTGCTTATAGTTTTCCTTATACTCACTGCTCTGAGTATCGATCTTGCTTTCGATCCTAAACATGTTTCCGCCCTCTCGCTCTTTTCGCCTGAGTCATGGAGATATCCGGCCCAGGATTTCCGGGCCCCATAGATCCATCACGACCGAATGCTCAATATTCGGGAACAAATTTATAGCCGTAGCAGATGATCCCGGAGTGGCCTACGTCATACATCTTGCGGAATTCCAGCCGCAGGCGCATCCCCGTTTGGAGCTTGTCAAAGTCACAATCGACGACCTGGCCCGTCAACCTTACTCCGTCATCCATCTCAACGATCCCTACAGTATAGGGTGCCTGGTCCTTGAATTGGCTGGGTGGAACCCTCACGATGGTGTAGGTCATAAGGCCGCCTTTTTCCGCCATCACGGTCTGCTCCAGCTCGCGGTTCCCGCACTCCGGGCAGATGAGCCGGGGCGGAAAAAATATCAGGCTGCAGGGCGCGCAGCGGTTGGCTTCCCTGCGGTATCTCTGGGGGATCTCTCTCCAGTATTTGGATGGTGTCGACATGTTCTCCTCCTCTATCCTTCCCGCTCGAAGATGTGGCACACGGTGCTGGCACCGCTCCCGCCCATGTTCTGCGTCATCCCCACCCGGGGATCTTCGATCTGCCGTTCTCCGGCTTCACCCCGGAGCTGCTCGACCACTTCGATGACCTGGGCGACTCCCGTGGCTCCCACGGGATGTCCCTTGGATTTCAGGCCCCCGCTGGAGTTGACCGGGATCCGGCCCTCGAGCGCAGTTTCACCTGCCTCTACGGCCGCGCCTCCCCTGCCCTTCTCCACCACACCGAGCGCTTCGGTCACACAGATCTCGGCGATGGTGAAGCAGTCATGGACCTCGAGCAGATCGAGGTCCACGGGTTTCTTGCCGGCCATCTCATAGGCGCGCTGGCCGGCCAAGTATGTCGACTCGAGCCAGGTGATGTCCTTGCGTTGAGCCAATTGGATGGTGTCGGTGGCATGTCCCGAGCCGATGATCTTGATGACAGGCTTCTTCATTTCCCGGGCCTTGTCCGCCGGGACCAGGATCACGGCGGCTGACCCGTCCGTGATGGGAGAGCAGTCCAGGATGTTCAGCGGATCAGACACCTTCACGGAGTTGATGACCTGCTCCACTGTGACCTCGAAGGGAAACTGAGCCTTGGAGTTTTTAGCCCCGTTCCTGTGATTTTTGACCGATACCATGGCCAGCTGTTCGCGCGTGGTCCCATACTTTTCCATGTGGGCCCGCGCGATCAGGGCATAAAGCCCGGGGAATGTGAGGCCGTGATACCCCTCATACTCCTGGTCTGCGGCGGTACTCAGGGCGAAGGTGGCCTCATCGCCGCCCACATCCGTCATCTTTTCGATCCCGCTTACCAGGACCGCATCGCTCATGCCGGATGCCACTTCCATGTAGCCCATCCGGACCGCTAAGCCTCCAGAGGAGCACGCGGATTCCACGCGTACGGCCGGGATGTGCTTCTGGCCCAGATAGTCAGACAGGAGAGCTGCGATGTGCTCCTGGCCCACAAACAGGCCGGGCGACATGGATCCCACGTACATGGAATCCACGCGATCCAAGCCGGCGTCGTCCAGCGCCAGGAGGGCGGTCTCGACATAAATATCCCGGAGAGACTGCTTCCAGATCTCTCCCCATTTGGTGATCCCTACTCCGATAACAGCAACTTCTCTCATATCGCCCTCCTAGTCCGCCTTCCTGATCTTGTGCCGGAACTTGGCATACTCTCCATACTCCAGGTAATTCTTGTTGTTGTCCAGGAGGTCGCGCGTACGGGGCGCCAGGTCGCGCACCTCATCGATGCGGTCGGTGACCTCAAAGATGAAGGCATCGCTGCCGGCCCCGGAGCCGTAGGAAACGAGCAGGATCTTGTTGCCCGGCTTGGCGATATCCAGAGTTGAGGTGAGGCCCAGAGGTGATGAGCCGGAATAGGTGTTGCCCAGTTTATTGACCAGCCAACCGGGCAGGATCTGCTCCTTGGTAAAACCGAGGAGCTTGCCGGCCCGGAAAGGGAATTTGCCGTTGGGTTGATGGAAGATCACATAGTCCATATCCTGGGGCTCGGCACCGGCCTTCTCCAGGATCCCCCGAGTGGCTCCGGTCACATGCTTGAAATAGGCCGGATCGCCGGTAAACCTGCCGCCGTGCTGGGGGTAATACTGGTACTCACGGCGCCAGAAATCAGGCGTATCCGTCATAAAAGCATAGGTATCGAGGGCCCGCGCCACCAGGTTTTCGCGACCGAAGATAAAGGCTGCGGCCCCTGCAGCGGCCGAATACTCCAGGGCGTCTCCGGGCGCTCCTTGGGATGTGTCGGCGCCCACGCCGAGCCCGAATTCCACAGCACCCGATTTGACCAGGTTCAAGGCCACGAACATGCCTTCTGTGCCTGCCTTGCAGGCAAACTCGAAGTCGGCCGTGTGGCATTCCGGAGTCGCTCCCAGAGCTTCAGCAACGACAGTTCCGCTCGGTTTGACCGCATAGGGATGGGACTCGGATCCGATGTAAACGGCTCCGATATGGGCGGGATTGATCTGTGCCCTTTTCAGAGCGTTTTTTGATGCTTCCACGGACATGGTAATGGTGTCCTGATCGGGCGAAGGAACGGATTTTTCCTCCAGCATCAGACCCTTTTTGTAGCTGGGCGCATCGGCTCCCCACACCTTGGCAATCTCTTCCACTTTGATGCGGTTGCGGGGAATGTAAGCGCCATAACCGATGATGCCTTCCATTGGCGACCTCCCTTCAGGTATTAGAAATTTGGACAAAAACAGGCATGACAATCAATTGTACGGAAAATTCGGGCAGATGAAAAGGATAATAAACATAAGTTGAGAAGAGACACCGGAACCATCCGATACTGCGTTGACAGCGGGACCGCTGGAAAACTAGAATGTGGCCAGGACAATGGCATTTCTTTCCAAGACAAACAGATGCGGCTCTGCTGCGGAACTTTTCCAGAGTGCGTTTCGTCTACTCAGGTGTGAAACGTGAACATAGAACAAACCGTCCGTGCCTGCCTGGACGGACGAACAGGAGCTTGGGAAATGCTGGTTAATGCGTACTCGAAAAAGATCTTCAACCTGGCATACCAATTCTCCGGCAACTACGAAGCTGCCGAGGACCTGACCCAGGAGATCTTCCTCAAGCTCTACGGATCGCTCACCAAGTTCGACTTCAGCCGGAATTTCACCGCATGGCTGCTCACCCTCTCCAAGAACTATCTGATCGACCAGTACCGGAAGACAAAGTACGAGAAGACCTCGCGGGACGATTTCGATGAACACGCACTCTCAGCGGATTCGCGTTTCAGCCCGGAAGCGGAGGTTATGGAGAGCGAAAACCGGCGGATGGTCTGGGAGGGTTTTGAGCACCTCTCACCGGAGATCCGGATGGCCGTGATCTTGAGGGACATCCAGGGCAAGTCTTATGACGAGATCGCTGAGATCATGTCCCTGCCTCTGGGAACGGTCAAATCCCGTGTCAATCGCGGCAGGCTCCAGCTGGCCAGGGTCCTGAAAGAATTCAAGGAGAGAAGCCATGGAATGTAACCGCATGGAAGACCTGATATCTCCTTACCTGGACGGCGAACTGAGCGCAGCGGAGGGGCAGGTTGTGGAAGCCCATCTGCGCGAATGCCCCGAATGCCGGGAACTGCTGGGGTTTCTCAGCGAGGTCAACGCCTCTCTCCAGGCGCTCCCCGAGCTGGAGGTCAGCCCCAGCCTGCAGGAACGCCTGCTGGCCATCCCCGAAAGGAAGAGCCGGTTCCGCTACAGTCTCAATTTCCTGGTCCGGCCCTCGCTGCAGCCCGTACTGGCCGCGGCCACCGTGCTGCTGACGGTGCTCTCATTCTATGCCTTCAGCCCTCAGCGCACCACCATCAACAAGACCGTCGAGAGACAGTTCCACCTGGGCTACAAGAAGATCGGCCAGCTCTACACCCGGGCGGAATCCATAACCAGCTCGCTGGCCGGATACAAGGACAATCTGGTGGTCACCATACAGAACAAGAATCCTCTGCAAAGAGAGGAAGAATAAACATATATATCGATATGGAGGTACACACAATGGAAGAAAAAGTGATCGTAAGACGCCCCCCCAAGTCACCGGGGTTAGCCGGAGTGCTGGCTTTCTTTTTCCCGGGTACGGGAGCACTCTATAACGGCCAGGTCGGTCGGTTTTTCCTATACGTCTTCACCCTGGCCAGCCTGATCACCATGCTGGCCCGCAACATCGGCATGGACGTGTTCATCGCCCTCATGCTCGCAGCATTCTACTGTTTCCAGATCTATGACGCCGTGCACAGCGCAAGGCTCATCAACATGCGGGCCCTGAACCAGGAACCCGAGGAATATGGTGACGAACTGGAGCAGATCCCCGCCGCCGTAACGGCCGGCTCGGTATTCTGGGGGATCGTTCTCATCTCCCTCGGGATCGTCCTGCTGCTGGCCAACTTCGAGCTGATCCGCTACGCCACGCTCTGGGATCTGCTGCCCGTGGCCGTGGTCCTCATCGGCGTGAAGATGATCATCGACTACGTCCGAGGCGGCCCGGACCGGAAAGGAGAAGAATGATGGCTACCGCACGGAACAGAAACGCACTGGTGTGGGGGATCATCCTGATCCTGATCGGATCGATCTTCATCACTGACAGCCTGAACATCAACGTCTTTGATTTCGCGGCCCGGCTTTGGCCCCTGATCCTCATCTTCTGGGGAGTCTGGAAGCTGTACTTCGGCCTCAAGGAACAGAAGGAAGGACAGGAGGGGGCCGGAACACAGGGCCAGCCATGAAACTCAGAGAGGTTTTTTTCCTGATCCTGATCATTGCCGTGGGTGTGGTCTTCACCCACATCTACACCGGCAAATGGGACTTTGACTGGGAAGAGGGATTCTTCTTCGACACAGAGGAATTCACCTACACGGATACCGAGACCCTGGATCCCCCCTTCCCAACAGAGATCCAGGTGGTCAACCGGAGCGGCCGCATCGAAGTCCAGGGGACACCTGAAAACAGACTTCAGATCCGTCTGGACAGGCGCATCCGCCGGCGCAGGGAAGAAACGGCCAAAGAGATCGCCGATCAGATTCTGCTTATCCTGGAACAAAAAGACCAAGTCCTCACTGTATCCACCAACCGGGACGAGATCGACCGCCGAAACTTTCATACCGATTTCACGCTCATCGTTCCGGAAGGAACAGACATACAGGTCAAGAACCGCTATGGGGCCGTTCAGGTCCAAAAGGTGGGAGAGGCGGACATCGTGAACCGCAACGGCGAGGTCCGTGCCTGGGACATTGCCGGAAACCTCACCATCGAGAACAGCTATGAGGATGTATCGGTGGAGAACGTGCTTCTGGACTGCCACGTGGGAAGCCGTCAATCCACTGTGAAGCTGACGGGCGTGAAGGGCTCGACGCTGGTGACCCATCGCTTCGGAAGGCTCGAGCTGGACGGCCTGGAAAAGGATGTGATCGTCGAAGGCCCGCATGTCCAGATCTACGGGAAGAGCTTGGCCGGCCCCGTCAATATCGACAGTTCCTATGAACGGATCACGCTCGAAGATGTGGGGGCCGTGCACATCCGGGGGGACAACTCTCCCATCTCCATCGTGGGGGCTCGAGACGGTGTTGAGATCCAGGACCGCTACGCCCGCATCCAGTTGGAGAACATTCGGGGGGACGTGGAAGTGGCGGGCCGTGATCTGGGCCTCTGGGCCCAGGGACTGGTGAGTGAAAGGATCCTTATTAATACGAGCTACCGGGATGTCGAACTGGAGGATTTCACGGGAGATACGGTGATCACGCTGGACAACGGCCGGCTGACCCTCCTGCCGGCGTCACTGGATCTTCCCCTGGAAGTCAGGGGGACCTACTGCAAGATCGCTCTGCGCTGGCCCCAGGGTATCCGGCGTTCGCTGGAAGCACAGGCCAAGAACGGCACCATCCACTGGGGACTGTCCGAAGAGCCAGCGGTCAATGTGACCAACGGCCAATCCATACTCAAGGCTTTCCCGGATGATCAGCCCCCCCTCATCCTCCTCTCAACCACCTACGCCGACATCCACATCAACAAAAAACAGCAGGATTAGTTTTTCTGCGAAAAGCGATGAGGCCCGATGCGAGCATCGGGCCTTTTTTTTCCGATTATCTCTTTCTCAGCGGTGAGCTTTCAGGTGATAGATCTTGTCCGAGAGGAATCCATGGATCTTGATATTGAAGTATGAGATGAGATTGGCGATGTCTTTCTTGTATTTGGTGATGTAGCGGGCATATCCGCCCTCGCTCTTGAAAAGCAGGTTCTCGAACTCCACCACCTCGTCCCTCAGTTCGATCAGGAAGTGATTGATACTCCTGTACTGGGCGTTGATGTCGATCAGATCATTCCCAGACAGCTTATCGATGTCCAGGTGGGGCGGCACGGACTGAAGGATGTCGAAACTCTCCGAATGGAGTTCATTCACATACTCGCTGATCTCCTGGAAAAACGATTTATACTTCACGGGCCGACGCAATTTTTCTTCGGCCTTTTCCAGCAGGACATCATTCTGGTCCTTGAGAGATGTGATGAATTCCTTGATCCCGAAATACTTGCGTTTGAACTGGAACAGGTCGATAAAATCCCTGCCGATGTAGATCTTGTCACTGTAATTTTTCACGAGCTCGAGAGGAGAATGCGTGTAGTATTTGATCTCGTAGTGCCGGCCACCCGAATCCCGCTCGCGCAGCCTGGCTAGCAGGAGGTGATTGTTCTGCTCTATGAAGTAGCTGTTGACATCCATCAGCACTGAGTACACGGAGAGGTTGCGGCAGATGTATTCCTTGATGAAATTGAGGACATCGGCCCTCTTGGTGATCAACTCGTTTATGACCTCATTGGGGCTGGGATTGATGATCGTATAGGACGCAGACAGTAGATACAGTACTGGTCCTGATCCGAGCTCCAGATAGAGGTTCTTGAGAACCTTCTGGTGGAGATCATCGAACAAGACGGGTTTAAGCTTGGGCAGAGACTCGACATCAAGCTTGAGGAGTTCTTCGACTTCATTCATTTTGACATCCTTGAACCAAGGAAAATGCTAACACCTGCGTCGCAAAAAATCAACCTAGCGGGACGCACCCCAGATCCAATTGGGATTCTGGTGCCGGTCCCGCTGGAGCCTGGTGATGGCCTCCTTCATTTCCGGCGAGAACGTCATGGGTTCCAGCGTGACACCGAAGTACTCGGCCATGCCTGTGGCCATTTGCTCCACGGCCCACCGGAAATCTACGGGCTTGCCCAACGCTTGGGAGAGAGAGAGCATCCGTATGTGCTCTCCTCCTTTTCCTTCGAGTAGAGAGACATGCCGAAGCCGCTCGTTGTCTTCTTTCAGGGGGATCGATCCGTGCTGCAGAAACCTCTCGCCCACTCTCTTCTGGGCACTGCCCACGATCTTACGGCCGGCAACCTCGATCTCGTCCCTGGCAGGATAGGAGAAACAGGGCAGATCTCCCCGGGAATATGCTGGGGGAGGCGCGCCGGCCAGGGCTGGATTCAGGCCCATTCGCTCCAGGCCCCGGATCAGGCCCGATGAGATCCGGCGGTAGGATTCGGCCAGTGTTTTGCCGAACGTATCGGCATCGCTCGAACAGACTGAATATGTGATTTCGCGGTCATGCAGGACCAGCTTACCTCCCGTGATCCGGCGGACCACGGCGATTCCTTCCCGGTGACAGTAAATCCTGTCCAACACACTGCCCACCTTCTGTGAATAACCCAAGGACACAGTGGGAGCTGCCCAGGAGTAGAACCTGAGGAAGGTGACCGGCTCCGCCTCGAGGGATTGGAATAGGAAGTCATCTACGGCCATGTTCCAGGAGCCCTCGCCGGGCTCCGGATCCAGGATCAACCGCCATATTTTCATGATAGAAATAAAAAAAGCGGACAACGGGATTCGAACCCGCGACCCCGAGCATGGGAAGCTCGTGCTCTACCAACTGAGCTATGTCCGCGTCGTGCCCTAGAATGTAGCTCTCCCCTGCCTTTTTGTCAACCCGCCCTCCCTTCGACTATGAGTCCGACGCAACGAAGTCGATAGCGGGAGATTGGCTCGCCCGGAGGGTAACGAGGGACACGATTGAATCACTCACGGGCCGAGGTTGGTGCAGCGATAAGGAAATGGCTCATGAGCCGTAGTAATCTACGGCGATTGGGCCATGACAAAGTCGATGTGCCAAGATCGGTTCGCCCGGAGGGTGAAGACTGTCGACGTAGAGATCTTTGATATTTTTGCTCGAAAATGTCGACAGTCTTCATGAATAGTTAGTAGCGTTCGAGATAGCGCGTAGAGAAAAACTCATCCTTAACATCCGGACTAAAAACGATCTTATCCACCTTGAGCACAGACTTCCTGTCGTTCAGGAGGTTTGTCATGACCATATGTGTGGGTCTGAATCTGTGCAACGTTGTATCCACCTCCTGGATCTCCAGCACCTCCAGCTCCTTCTGCAGCTCGCCGTCCAGGTCGAAATAGAAGGCATGGCGGAGCACAAAGTCCTGTTTCCCTATGCGCACGACACGCTTGGAAAAGCCGTTCTCGTCCGCAACATCCTCGTTCACCGGGATCATCTCGATCTCCCAGCAGGCAATCCCGTCCTGCTCTTTTTCACCGAGCAGGGCGTAGGTAAAATCCTCCAGCACCGGAGGCGTCATGTCGGCATAGGTGAACTCTGAACCCATGAAATTCTTCGCTTTCTCGGTACTCACGATCCGCCGCGTCTTACGCAGGGCCGGCATGAAGAGCCACATATCATCGTCCCTGCCCTCATAGTCAAAAGTCAACAGGCCGGTTCCCTCGACATCCGCGGGAGCGAGGAACCGGATCAGGCGCTTCTCTGTGGCCCCATCGTCATAGAGCTTGGAGACCGAGGCGAGTTCCCTGACCCGCTCGCGGCCCCGTCCATCGATGATGGTCATAGTGGACAGCATCTCGGCGCCCATCAGCTTGGTGACCTTGAAGGATCGGTCCACGATCTCCCGGGCCGGCAACGGGTCTTGGTCTCCCCAGGCCATTTGACAGGCTAGTACTATCCCTGTCCAGGCAATAATCTTCGTTCTTATCCGCATATCGATCTCCTTTTTCGTTCTCGCCTTTCTCAACTATTGGGCTCCAGAAATCGCGGGCGGAGCACCAGGCATAGGGCTGGGATCAGGATCAGGGCCCCGATCAGGCAGGACATGATAGACACCACGATCAGGAATCCAAAAAACCGTACGGGCAGGAAGCCCGAGCTCATGAGCACTGCAAATCCGATGACAACCGAGAGGGCATTGAAGATGATACCACGCCCGGTAGTAGACAGGGTTGCTTTCACCGCGACCGCAGGATCCTTACCCTGCCTGCGCTCCTCCCGGTACCGCCACAGGAAATGGATGGTATAGTCCACCCCTACTCCGATCATGATGGACGACAGCATGGCCGTGGCCACATTGAGCTCGATCTTGAAGAATCCCATCAAGCCGAACAGGACGGCGATGGAGAGAGCCAGCGGGATCGCGGAAATGACACCGGCCGCCACCGAACGGAAGAGCAGCATGAGGAGCGCCCCGACCACCAGGATAGCCAGGATCAGCGACAGGATCTGGCCGTTGACCACGCCAATCGCCAACTCCAGCAGTATGGCTCCGAATCCACCCACCAGTTTGACATCCGCGTCCTCCCGGACCAGATCATTCAGCCGTCCCAGTATGGAATCCAGTTTTTTGGTACTCGAGGTCTTGAGCCGGGCGGTAACCATGGCATGTTCATAGGGGAAGTCCACCATCTTCTCGAAATCCTCTGGATCGCCGCTCATGGCGTACAGCTCGAAATACTGGGCCACGCCATTCCGTTCCTCCGGGATACGGTCATAGCCTTCTTCACTCGAGTCGTGCAGGGCACGGCTCATCTGACGCAACACCCGGGCGATGGAGGAGGTAGTGCCCACATCGGGCCAGCTCATCAGTTCCTGTTCCATGGCGTCGATCTTCCGCATGATCCCGGGATCCTTGATGTCACCCTGATAGATCACGGAAATGTTCTGGGCCCCGCCCAGTTTCTCATTGACCAGCTCTGCAGAACGGGCTATCGGATGGTCCTCTGCATAGTAGTTCACCGGGTCCGTGTCGATGACCAGAAAGAATATCCCCGCCGAAGTCCCGATGGCAAGCATCAGGGAGACAACAATGATGGCCTTGGGATGGGATGAGACAAAACGACCCAGAGATCCCAGGATGCGCTCGAGGATCCGCTTCCGGCCGCCTTCACTCCCTGCCGTTTGGAGGATGGGCCTGGGCTTGGGCAGGAGAGACAGGACAGACGGGATGAAGAGCAGGCTGGCCGTCAGGGCGAAAAGAATGCCGATCGCGGCCAGCACGCTCAATTCGCGTGCCGGGATGATGATGTGCCCCAGCAGACACAGCATCCCCGCGATGCTGGTCAACCCGGTCAGGACCACAGGGCGGCTGAGCGATAGAAACACGTTCATGGCCAGATCCCTGCTGGATAGGGTGTTTCCCTCTGTGTTGTATTCCTGGTATTTAGCAATGAGGTGGATCCCATAGTCATTGGCGATGGCGATCAGCATGACGGGAAGCAGTACGGTGACAATCTGGATCTTCCAACCCAGGACAGAGATCAGCCCCATCGTGAATGCGATGGACATGACGACCACAAGGAAAGGCAGGACAACTCCGCGGAGCTGACGAAAGCACAGGAAGAGGAAGATCAGCATGATCAGGAGTCCAAGGGGGAGCAGGCGGCTCAGGTCGCTCCGGATGCTCCCCGCCACCTCGAAGCGTGTATACGGCAGCCCTCCCAGGAAGATCTCCTCCGGCCCGGGATTTTTTTCCAGCAGCTGCCTCACTTCGGTGACGATGAAGTCATCGGAGACATCGGTCTTGAGCATGGCGATGACGGCGGTGAGCTGGAAGTCCTCGGAAACCACGCTCCCGAACACAATGTCGTTGCCTCGGATCTCCAGGCGCAGTTCCTCCTGTTCCTCCTGTGTCTTGGGGATGCGGTACACGGCCGGCTCCACGACCATGGCCCCCTCCCCAGACTTGATGTTTTTCAGCTCGAAAAGGGAGAGGACCTTGTCCACTCCCTTGATCCGTTTCAGCTGGCGGGACAGGCTCTTCACGCGCCCCAGGGTCTCCGGTGCGAGGACATCGTCGGCCTGAACCAGGATCATCAGCATCTCGGTCCCGCCGAAAATCTCGTCGATGGTGTCTGTATTTATACGCGATTCGATGCCTGGAGGAAGCATCGATTTCATGTCGGATTCGATCTGGGCCTTGGGGATCTGGCGCCCGAATAACAGCGACAGTGCCAGGAAACCGAGGATGATGATCCAACGGAAACGTATGATTCGATCGGCCACTTTGCTCATAGGGACTCCTCTCGCGTGATGTCCTGGGACGCGATCCCATGGATCCCGTCCAGGAACAGGGTGGCCGCGGTTTGCACGAAGCGCTCATAAAAGGCATCGTCGAAACGCAGCCCGAACACCACGCGCTGGATGGAGCGGATGCGGAAGTGCATCATCACCAGGGAGAACAGCGTGGGGCCTACCACTCCGATCTGGATCCCGTCCTTGGGGTCCAGTCCCAGCCGGACGAGGATCCATGAGGCCCGCTTAAGCATGCGCTTGACCCACTCCACCTTGATCTCGGCGATCTCGGGGACTTCCAGGGGAAGCTCGTTGTAGGCCACCAGGGCCAGGTCGAGGTTATCCCGCACATATCGGACTAAGCCGCCCACGATCTCGCGGGCACAGTCTTCGGCGCTCTTGCTGTCTGCATCGGGGACATCGAAGACCTTGAGGTAATCTTCAAAAAATGATGCCATGATCGCCTTGAGGATCCCAACCTTACCCTCGAAATAGTAGGAGATCATGGAGATATTGACGCCGCCTGCGGCCGCGATCTCCCTGACCCCCACGGCCGCATAGCCCTTCTGAGCGAAGAGAGGCACTGCGGCCGCCAGGATCCGTTCACGGGGTTCCATCTCGCCTTCCGGTTTTGTTTTTTGGGCCATCGGATTTCTCCTTATCAGAACGAGAGCCTCAGCTCCCCGAAAAAGGCGCTCAGATGAGGATCCATCAGATCGAACAGCGTATCTGTGGGGCCCTGATACCACTCCCCCCCCGCGATCAGTTTGAGCGCATCGGTGATGCGGTAGGTGACCTTGGGCTTGACAAAGAATTCCTCTGTGGTCAGGTTGACATATCCCATGAGCTCCAGGTTCAGGGTTTCGTACCTTAGGCTCTGGGCTATCCTCATGGTGAGGGCATGGCTGAGCTCATGCTGCTGGGATGCCAAAAGGCGGTTTTTTTCATCCAACCGAAAAAGCGGAAGCAGGCCAGGATCCTGAGGCGGCCGCGGTTCTTCGAAGTCGGTCACGTAGCGCCCCAGATATTGGAGGATCAGGCTGAGGCCTCCCGAAAATTCCCGGTCGATCCCCAGCACATAATACAGATCGGGATTGATAACATAGACCGAGGCCTTGGAGTCCTCGTGGGGCCAGCGATAGGCAGCCTCGCCCCTCAGCCCGAAGCTCCCTAGAGTTGTGGCAAAATCTGCGCCGATCACCTGCATCCGGTAGCTCTTGAGGAATGCATTCACGATGGGAACGGGAGCCTCGGGAGGAGTTATGGGCAGCAGCTCTGCGTTCATACCTGGAGAAGGATTGTGGCCATTGAAATAGGACAGGGAGCCATCCAGGGAGGGAAGCTCCAGGTTGAGCCGGAACGCGAACGCGCTGTCCTCGAGCCTGGCCGAGGGGTAATCGTGCCCCCCATATAGGACATTCTCCGGGAAGGAGATGAATTCCGTGGGGATCCTCGAAGGTTTGTAGAACGGGATCCAGATTCCCTCCATCCGCACATGAGGGGCATTGTAATAGGTACGAAGCAGGAAATTTGCCAACCTGCGGTCATCCTCATCAGGCGAACGGGCCAGCATATCCCTGGGCGTGATGCTATCTGTTGGATTGAGGCCGTCGGCTCTCCCCCAGACCACGATCTGGTGGCCGACACGGATATCGAACCTCCCAGCATATGCATCGATATAGGCCTCCCGCAGCGTGAACCGGGAGATCCTCTGTTCGAATTCCATGCCTTCCCGAAACCTCACCTCAGCGAAGGCGCCCCCGAAATCCTCCACAGTCGTTCTGGCCTTCAGGGAAAATTCGCCATACCCGCTCTTGATCTGCCCTGCATCCGGAGATGCGGCCTGCCCCGCGTAAAGCGTGCTCCGGAGATATCCTCCCAGATCGAGTGCCTCGATAGGGCCCTCTTTCTCCTGAGTCGCCTCCTCGAACAAGCCCTGAGCAGAGAGAAGGCCTGAAAAAACCAGCAGCAGACCCAATATCAAGCTTGAGGATCGCATTTTAACCTCCAGAAGCCGCATTAAACAAACGTTTGATCTTAATGTTTCAAGATGGTTTTCAAACAAACGTTTGTCAAGTACCCTTTTGGAGCATTGCGTGCTCCCGAAGGCCTCTTGGAGGAGGCAGGGATTTGACATCATCGAGATCCCTTCCTATAATCGGCACAGATCTCTGGGCAAAGGGAGCAGTCGCATGGTCGGAAAAAGCGAAGACAAAAGAAACGATGTCAAGGAGGCCACTCGGTCTTCCTCCCCCACTCCACAAGCTTCGCTCATATCCCAGAGCATGGTCCTCGAGGGAGAGATCTCCGGCCAGGGCGACATGGTCATCCAGGGCCGGGTCCAAGGGCGGATCAGCCTCGAAGGAAACGACCTAACGATAGCACGTTCCGGCAGGGTCAAGGCCGACATCAGGGCCGACAACATCAATATTCAGGGCACACTGGAAGGCCGCCTCCAGGCAGCGGGGAAGGTTACTCTCCATGCCGAGAGCAGCGTGAGCGGCGACATCACAGCGGGCTGTATCTCCATCGCAGAGGGCGCCGTTTTCAAGGGCAGCCTCAAGATCCAGCCCGGGCCTTGACCGCTACAGCCTGAGGCATGCAAACCTACCGTCTCGTTGCCGAGTACACTCCCCGCGGAGATCAGACCAATGCCATCGCTCAGCTGGTAGGCGGCCTGAACCAAAGTCTTCCCCACCAGGTCCTGAAGGGAGTCACTGGGTCCGGAAAGACCTTCACCATGGCCAACATCATCGCCCAGGCCGGCATGCCCGTCCTGGTCATATCCCATAACAAAACGCTGGCCGCCCAGCTCTATCAGGAATTCAAGCGTTTTTTTCCTGAAAATGCCGTCGAATACTTCGTGAGCTATTACGACTACTACCAGCCGGAGGCCTTCCTCCCCGCCTCGAATACATACATCGCCAAGGAAGCTACGATCAATGAAGAGATCGACCGGCTCCGGATGAGGGCGACCAATGCTCTCTTGCACCGCCGGGATATTATTATCGTGGCCTCGGTCTCCTGCATCTACGGCATGGGCTCTCCCGAAACCTATCGGCGCATGAGTTTCAACCTGAGCCGGGGCCAGCCCTTGAAGCGAAAAGAGCTGCTATCCCGATTCACCGAGCTGCAGTACGAGCGCGGTGAGACCGGCTTCCAGCGAAACACATTCCGTGTCAGGGGGGATGTCGTCGAACTTTTCCCCTCCTACGAAGACAGCGCCATCCGAGTGCGTCTGGAACACGGGCAGGTGGCGGAGCTACGGCTGATCGATCCCCTCCTGGGCACGACACGGGCTGAACCCGATGAGCTGTTGATCTACCCCAAATCTTTATTCGCCACGCCGCGTGATATCCTGGACCGTTCTGTTGAGGGCATCGAGCAGGAGCTGGACGATCGAGTGCCCCAGCTCAGGCGAGAGGGCAAGATCACCGAAGCCAATCGTCTCGAGGAACGGACTCTTTTCGATCTTGAGATGCTGAGGGAATTCGGGTGGTGCCCGGGGATCGAGAACTACTCCCTGTACCTCAGCCAGCGCAGCCCGGGCCAGCCTCCGTTCACGCTCCTGGATTACTTCCCGAACGATTTCCTGACCATCATCGACGAATCTCATGTCACGGTTCCGCAGATAGGAGGAATGTACCACGGGGATCGGTCCCGGAAACAAACGCTGGTACAGCATGGTTTTCGCCTGCCTTCCGCCCTGGACAACCGCCCTCTGAACTTTGCGGAGTTCGAGGAACGTGTGGGGAGAGTGCTCCATGTATCAGCCACACCCGGCCGGTATGAGACTCAGAAAGCTGGGGCTCAGATCGCGGAACAGGTCATCCGTCCGACAGGGCTGACAGATCCGAGACTGGAGGTGCGCCCGACCCATGGTCAGATCGACGACCTCCTGACGGAGATCGTTGAGAACACGGCCCGGGGGCAGCGCACCCTGGTGACGACCTTGACAAAACGCATGGCCGAGAACCTCACGCGCCACTATCATGACCTGGGCCTCAGGGTCCGCTACCTGCATTCCGACATCGACACTCTGGACAGGGTCAAAATCCTGCGCGACCTGCGGCAGGGAGGCTTCGATACCCTGATCGGCATCAATCTTCTGCGAGAAGGACTGGACCTCCCAGAGGTCTCGCTGGTGGCCATCCTCGACGCAGACAAGGAGGGTTTCCTCCGCTCCGCGACCTCACTCATCCAGACCTTCGGTCGAGCCGCACGGCATGTGGATGGCCGCGCCATACTCTACGCCGACAGGATCACGGATTCCATGCGAACCGCCATCGACGAGACCGAGCGGCGGCGGCGGATCCAGCAGGACTACAACCAGGAACACGACATCACCCCCACGTCCATACAGAAAAACATTGGAGACGTGCTGAGCAGCATGTACGAACGGGATTACTTCGACTACACCCGCGTGGCAGAGGAAAAAGAGGAGATCTACTTCTCTCCCCGGAAAAGGAAAGAGCGCATGGAGGAGCTGCAGCGCCTGATGGATGAGGCAGCGGAACGCCTGGAGTTCGAAAAAGCGGCCAAGTATCGGGACGAGCTCAAAGAGCTGAAGCGCCACGAACTTGACATCGGCGCAGACACGGCAAAGGAGTGAGGACGGGGCAAGCGTATGGGTAGCCGGGATTCGAGCCTCAAAGACAAGGCCCGCAGCCTCCCCGACAAACCGGGCATCTATTTTTTTCTGGGCCCGGATAAAAGCGTGCTCTACATCGGGAAGGCCCGCTCCCTCCAGGACAGGATCCGCAGCTACTTTCTGCCCACTTCGGATCACAAGGTCCGCAATATCCTGGCCGAGGCCCTGGATATCGACTACATCATCACAGACTCTGCTCGCGAAGCGGCATTTCTGGAAAACAACTTCATCCAGCAGTACCAGCCCAAATTCAATGAGCGCCTCAAGGACGACAAGAGTTTTCCCTACTTGAAACTGACCGTGCAGGAGGCGTATCCGGGGATCTACATGACGCGCCGCGTCGAAGCGGACGGGGCCAGATACTTCGGCCCCTTTAATCCGGCTCTCCATGCACGCAAGACCATCATCCTCATCAATCGCTACTTCGGCATCCGCGACTGCCGGGAGGCCATCCCCAGCACACGAACCAGGCCCTGCCTCCAGCATGATCTGGGGCTTTGTACTGCCCCCTGCACTGGATTCATCACTGAGACGGAATACCGGGAGCGGTCCGAGAATGCCCTGCTCTTCCTGGAAGGCAAGGTCGACGACCTGCTCCGGATCACCAGGCGGCGCATGAAGAAGGCCTCGGAACGCCTCGAATTCGAGCAGGCCGGGAAATGGCGCGACTTGATCTTCACGCTGGAACAGATCAAAGAAAAGCCCCGCTTCATCTCGACCAGGAAGGAAGACAAGGACATCTTCGGCTTCGCCAGCCTCGATAACCGTGCCGCCGTCTATGCCTTCCTCATGCGGCGGGGAAAAGTCGTACGGTCGGAGGGCCGGATCGGAGACCTCCCCGAAGGGCTGACCGGTGCCATGTTTTTGAAGGAACAGCTCATATCCATCTATGGTGACGGAGAAGACCTGCCGGGGATGATCATGCTTCCTTTTGCGCTTGCAGACAGTGAACCGAGCGAGGATATCCTGCATGGGCTTCGCCGCCAGCGTGTGCAGATCAAGGTCCCACAGCGCGGCAAAAACCGCAAATTGGTGGAACTCGCAGACCGGAACGCCGCGCTCCTCCTGAAAAAACGCCCCGTTCCCGACTCCCCGCTCCAGGAGCTCGCGTCCCTCCTGGGGCTCAAGGCCGCTCCCCATATAATCGAGGGCTATGATATCTCCAACACCGGTGGCGAGGAATCCGTAGGATCCCGGGTTGTCTTCCGCCACGGTCTCCCGGACAAACAGTCCTACCGGAAATACAGGATCCGGAGCGTGGCGGGCCCCAACGATGTGGCGAGTCTCCAGGAGGTGCTGCTCCGCCGCTTTTCCAAGATATCCCGGTCCAGTGAGGATTTCCCGAGCCTCGTTCTGGTCGACGGCGGCAAGGGCCAGTTTAATGCGGCCAGGACCGTCCTGGAGTCGTTGGGACTGGGCGCCACTCCACTGGTTTCTCTAGCCAAACGAGAGGAGATCATGTTCTCCAGGCGGTTTCCCCAGGGCTTGAGCCTGGACCGCACCTCTCCCTCCCTTCGTCTCCTCCAAAATATCCGGGATGAGGCCCATCGCTTTGCTATCGCCTATCACCGCAGGCGGAGGACCAAGAAGAGTTTTGCGTCCCAGCTCGACGGGATACCCGGCATCGGGCCAAAAAGGAAGTCACTTCTTCTGTCCAGGTATAAGAGCATACCCGCCATCCGAGAAGCCCCGCAGGAAGAGCTCGCTCCACTCATTGGCTCGAGTGCCGCAGATGCGTTGAGAAAGGCGCTGGATGACTAGATCGAAGGCAGAACGGACAGGACCTCCTCGAGGGGACCGTTTCCGGTCAGGAGACTCCCGGGCACCTGGCTCCCTCCGGCTCTTGGCCCATCTGGATCGCTGCCCTCGGGACCGGTAACCCAGAAAACCGGAATGCCCACCCGGGCTGCGGGAACCATGTCCCGAAGCCAGTCGTCTCCTACCATCAGACACTGCTGGGGTTCCAGCTCCAGGACCGACAGGATCTCCCGGTAATAGGCCGGCTTCGCCTTGGTGGAGTGCATGTTCTCGATGTGTGTGACCAGGGCATAGGGAAAATCGAGCACAGAAATCCCGGCCCAATCCAGGCGCTGCTCCACTGCCGTGCGGGGAAAGACCGGATTGGTGGCGATGACAACACGTAGGTCGCCGGCAAAAGCTTGTTCCATGACGCTTCTGGAGCCGGGCATGGGGCGTGTGATGTGGCGCAGCTTGGGGAACTCCTCGACATAGAAGCGCTCGAAAAAGGGATTCAAGTCCTCAGGTTCCTGCCCCAAGGCCGGGTAGAATACCGACTCGAAGGCCTCCTGATTGCTCGATCCGAGGCCGTCATTGGCATCCATGGCCTCGATGCCGCGAGTCAGCTCTAGGAATAAGCGCTCGGCCGGGACCCTGTCTGAGAAAGCTGAGGTCAGGAGCTGAAAATATGCGGGAATGAACGAAGCCATGTTGTTGATAAGGAGTGTATCGTCAAGGTCGAAGAATACGGCTTTCAGCATCTCAGAACCTGAGGAAGAGACGGACGAGGGATGCGAGCAGGAGAGCGACAGTAGTGTTGAGGGCGACCGAGATCAGGGCTTCCCTCCGGCCGATCTCCTTCCAGAGGATGGCCACGGTGGAGAGGCAGGGGACGAAAAAGTTCATGAAGACCACGAATACCATCAGCTGTTCTCGGGAGATGATGGACATCAGATCCTGATAAGAAACACCCAGCGCCTGGAGCATCATGATCAGGGACAGTTCCTTGCGCAGGAAGCCGAATATCAGGGTGACTCCCAGGTCCCTGGGCAGTCCGAGGACTCCTTCGACGATGGGAGAGAGCACCAGATTAACGATGTGATCGAATTCGAGGAACTGGAGCACGGCCAGGACCATGCTCCCGATGATCAGGATCGGCCAGGCGAACTGGACAAAGGAACGGAACTGGAAGAAGGTGCGGCGAAGGATGTTGGGAATCGAGGGGGCTTTGAGAGCAGGAATCTCCAGGATCAGACCCGGGGAGGGGTACTTGTAGACCCAGGACATGAGCCTTCCCAAGACTCCCACCACGAACATGTTGAATATGTAAAATCCCAGCGCCCAAACCGGTCCCATATAGAAAGCCACCAGTGCCAGGATGATCATGGTCCGGGCTGAACAGGGGATGAAGGGGATGAGCAGGGATGTGATCACGCGGTCGCGTCTGGACTCCAGGGTCCGGGTAGCCACGACAGCCGGGACATTGCAGCCGAATCCCAGGATGAAGGCAGACACGGACTTCCCGTGCAGGCCGATCTTGTGCATGAAGGTGTCCATCAGGAAGCCGGCCCTGGCAAGATACCGGATGTCCTCCAGTAGGCCCATCAGGAACAGCAGCGGGAGGAAATACGGGAGCACGATGGCGAGCCCACCTCCGACTCCCTGCAGGAGCCCATCCACCAGATAAAACAGCAGACCGTCTCCCAGCATGGATGGCAGCGAGGCACGCAGGCTGTCCATAGGCCCGAGTAAGAACTCTTCGATGGGAGTGGCGACTTTGAAGATCACGAAGAAAAATCCCAGGAAGACCAGGAGCAGGACGACATAGCCGAAGATGGGATGCATGATGACGGAATCCACGCGTTCGGTCCAACTGAGGCGTGCGCCCCGGGTGACCGTACAGGTCTCTTCGAACAGTTTGAGCGCCAGGTGGTGCCGTTCTGCGGCGATGATCTCATAGGCGGGTGCGCTGTGCGCGGCCTCCAGCTCCCCCCGGGACCTGTCGATGATCTGTTTGAATCCCGGGTTGATCTCCTCCAACATGCTGTGGAAGAACTGCTTCTCGATCTCGAGGGTCTTGACCGCCGTGAACCTCGTATTGGCTACAACATGGAAGTCTTCGGGAAGGGCCGCCTCAACCTCAGCGATCCTTTCCTCCACATCCCGAGCCCAGGGGATCCGGGCCGGTGGTTTCCTCTCCCCCCTCAATACTTTCTGGGCGGCATCCAGGAGTTCCTTTATGCCGCGGCCGTGCAGCGCGGTGGTGGAGACCACCGGGACGCCCAGCCGTTCCGCCAGCTTGGCGACATCGATGTCCATGCCCTTTTTCTCGGCAAGGTCCATCATGTTCAAAGCCACAACCATGGGATATTCAAGCTCGAGGAGTTCAAGGGTCATCTCCAGGCTGCGGCCCAGGATGGAGGCGTCCACCACGTTGATGATCAGGTCTGGGGTTTCCTGAAACAGATGCGTCAGGGCAACCTTCTCTGCATCGTCCGAGGGATTCAGCGTATAGGTGCCGGGAAGGTCGATGATGTTGAGGATGTCCCCCATAACATTGACCTTGCTGTGGCTGTGTTTGACAGTGGTACCGGGAAGATCGGAGGTCTCGGCCTTGAATCCGGCCAGGTAATTAAAAAGGGTGCTTTTCCCGCTGTTTGGCTGCCCGACGAAAACCACGTCCGGGCATTCGTTATTCTTTGTCAACGACTTCAACCAAAATGTTCCGTGCGATCCCCCTCCCCAATGCCACGGAAGTGTCCGTGGACAGGTTGCGGATCACAATGGGGCCGCCCAGGATGCTCTTGGAATCCAGCTCCACAAGGTCGTTCTTGTGCAGCCCGAGAGCCATCAGGCGGCGGCGCACACCATGCCCGCCCTCGATCTCCTTGATCCGGAGGGTGGCATCCTGGGGAGCGCTCAACAGGTCTATCATAATATAATGAGTCCTTTTTCTCAAAAAACAACCCACGATAATAAAGAAAACCCCCTCAAAATGCAAGCAGCCGACCTCCCCCCTGTGTTCCAATCCACCCTGGAACAGGATCGAGGACACGGTTCCTCTCGTTGACAAGGGGGAGCAGTTCTGCAAAAATGAATCAAATGCTTAACAAGCTGGCCAGCAAGGTTTTCGGGACCCAGACCGAGCGCGACATGAAGCGGCTCCAACCCCAGGTGGTCGCCATCAACGACCTGGAGCCCGGTATACAAAAACTGAGCGACGAACAGCTGCGGGGCAAGACCGCCGAGTTCAAACAGAAGCTTGCTCAGGGGGCCAGCCTCGAAGACATCCTCGCCGAGACATTCGCGGTGGTGAGGGAGGCGGGCTGGCGCCACGTGCAGATGCGGCACTTCGACGTCCAGCTCATCGGCGGCATCGTGCTGCACCAGGGCAAGATCGCCGAGATGAAGACCGGTGAGGGAAAGACCCTGGTCGCCACGCTCCCCGCCTACCTGAATGCCCTTCAGGGTGACGGCGTCCACATCGTCACGGTCAACGACTACCTGGCCAAACGCGACACGGAGTGGATGGATCCCGTCTTCCAGCACCTGGGCATGACTGTGGGCACCATCCAGCATGAGATGAACGACCAGGAACGCCAGGCCGCCTACGGCGCCGACGTCACCTACGGCACCAACAACGAGTTCGGATTCGACTACCTGCGGGACAACATGAAGTTCCGGCTGCCCGACCTGGTCCAGCCCAAACACAACTACGCCATCGTCGACGAGGTTGACAGCATCCTGGTCGACGAAGCCAGAACCCCTCTCATCATCTCCGGCCCCACCGAGGAATCCACGGCCATCTACTACAAGGTGGACACGCTGGTCCGCAAGCTAAAGAAAGAAACTCACTTCATCGTCGACGAGAAAAGCCGTACCGTTGCACTGAACGAAGAAGGGGTGGCGGAATCGGAGAAGATCCTGCAGATCTCAAACCTGTATGATCTCAAGAATATGGATCTCATCCATGCCGTGAACCAAGCCTTGAAGGCGCACCAGATGTTCAGGCGGGATGTGGACTACATGGTGAAGGAAGGCAAGGTCCTCATCGTCGACGAATTCACCGGGCGGCTGATGCCCGGCCGGCGGTACAGCGACGGCCTGCACCAGGCCCTGGAAGCCAAAGAAAAGGTGAGGATCGAGTCCGAGTACCAAACCCTGGCATCCATCACGTTCCAGAACTTCTTCCGCATGTACGATAAGCTCTCGGGCATGACCGGGACAGCGCTCACAGAGGCCGCGGAATTCGACTCCATTTACAAGCTGGAGGTCGTAGAGATCCCCACCAACCGTCCCCTGATCCGGCTCGAACACGACGACCAGATCTACCGCTCGGCCGGAGAAAAATGGAGTGCCGTAGTCAATGAGATCCAGGAAAGCCAGGAAGGGGGACGCCCTGTCCTGGTCGGGACCGTCTCCATCGAGAACTCCGAGCACCTCAGCCGGCTCCTGCGCAAGGCGGGGGTCAAGCACAACGTGCTTAACGCAAAATATCACGAGCAGGAAGCGAAGATCATCTCCCAGGCAGGCGGCATCGGAGCCGTCACCATTGCCACCAACATGGCCGGACGCGGCGTGGACATCCTGCTGGGCGGCAATCCTGAGGCCATGGCCCAGGAAACGCTGAGCAAGCGGGGATTCGATCCCCTGGACCCTCCAGAAGACGAATGGGAGAAGGATCTGGCAAAGGCCAAGGCCGTCACAGAGACGGATCACAATCGCGTCATCGAGATGGGAGGCCTGCATATCATCGGCACAGAACGCCACGAAGCCCGCCGCATAGACAACCAGCTGCGCGGGAGGGCGGGCCGGCAGGGCGATCCCGGATCGTCCCGCTTCTACCTAAGCCTCGAGGACGACCTGATGCGCATCTTCGGCAGCGAGCGCATTTCCGGATTGATGTCACGGGTCGGCATGGAAGAAGGAGTCCCCATCGAGCACTCGATGGTGAGCCGTGCCATCGAACGGGCCCAGAAACAGGTCGAGGGCCAGAACTTCTCCATCCGGAAACACCTGCTGGAATACGACGATGTGATGAACAAGCAGCGCACATCCGTTTATTCCCAACGCCGGGAGATCCTGGAAGGAAAGGACAAGCGGGGCCACATCCTGGAGCTGATGGCGACCCTGGCGGAATGGATCATGGAAAACTATACCGACCAGGAAGTCTCCCCCGATGAATGGGATGTGGAGGGCTTTAAAAAGACCTACACCGCTCAGTTCGGCCAGGACCCCGAGGGATTGGGTCTGGATTGGGAGACGGTCAACTATGCGGAGCTCAAGGAGAGGGTGCTCGCGCAGTTGAGCCAGCACTACGAGGAAAAAGAGAAGCTCCTGGGCCCTGCCACCATGCGGGAATTCGAGCGCGTGATCATGCTTCAGGTCATCGACACTCAGTGGAAGGACCACCTCCTGGGCATGGATTATCTCAAAGAAGGCATCGGCCTGAGAGGATACGGGCAGCGAGATCCTCTGGTCGAGTATAAAAAAGAGAGCTTCGAGATGTATCAGGCCATGATGGACCGGATAGAAGAGGAGACCATCCGCTTTCTTTACTTCCTGCAGCCGGCTGTCGAGGAGAGCATGCCTGTGCGCAGGGAGCGGCCCCTGACCTACGGTGAGAGGCCGCAGCAGGCGCCAGCTCCCCGGTCCAAACAGGCCCGGTCCGTCATCCCGAAAAAGAGAAAAAAGAAAAAGAAAAAATAACTTTTCATTATTTTGATAAGGAGAGATCCGAATGCTGGAAGACAAGATCAAAGAGGGGCTTACATTCGACGATGTCCTCATCCTGCCGGCCCATTCCAGCGTTGTGCCTGCGGATGCGGACGTCGCCACACGGCTCAGCCGCAATATTTCTCTCTTCATCCCTGTTCTCTCCTCGGCCATGGACACCGTAACGGAATCCCCCATGGCCATCGCGCTCGCCCAACAGGGGGGGATAGGGATCGTCCACCGGAACATGCCCGTCGCCCAGCAGGCCGAGGAGGTGGACAAGGTCAAACGTTTTGAAAGCGGGATGATCGTGGACCCCATCGCCATGCGCCCCCACAACAAGATCTTCGAAGCCAAGGACATCATGCAGAAATTCGGCATCTCCGGACTGCCCATCACGGATGAGGACAACAAGCTGCAGGGGATCCTCACCAACCGGGACATCCGCTTCGAGACCCGCCTTAACCTGAGCATCAGCGAAGTGATGACCAAGGACCTGGTGACCGTACCCCTGGGGACCTCCCTGGAGGAGGCGGAGAAGCTGTTCCACAAGCACAAGATCGAAAAGCTGATGATGGTCGATGAAGAATTTCTCCTCAAAGGATTGATCACCTACAAGGACATCCTCAAACGCATCCGTTACCCGCTGGCTGCCAAGGATGAATTTGGACGCCTCCGTGTGGGAGCCGCGTTGGGTGTGGGCGAAGACACCCTGGAGCGGGCCAAGGCCCTGATCGACACCAAGGTTGACCTCCTGGTGGTTGACAATGCCCACGGTCACTCCCAAAAGGTCCTGGATACGGTCGAGATGTTGAAGAAAGAATTTCCGGATCAGGAACTGGTGGCCGGGAATATCGGCACGGCCGAAGCAGCCTTGGACCTGATCGAGCGCGGAGCAGACGCCGTCAAGGTAGGCGTAGGACCGGGTTCCATTTGCACGACACGCGTCGTCTCCGGAGCAGGCATCCCCCAGATCACCGCCATTGCTGATGTATCCAGGGTAACCGTCGAGAAAGGTATACCTCTCATCGCCGATGGAGGCATCAAGTTTTCCGGGGATATCACAAAATCCCTGGCAGCCGGGGCCAATTCGGTCATGCTTGGCAACCTGCTCGCCGGCACAGACGAATCCCCCGGCGAAGTGGTCATCAACCAGGGCCGCTCCTACAAGACCTACAGGGGCATGGGCTCCCTGGAAGCCATGCGTGAGGGCCGCGGCAGGGACCGATACTTCCAGGAAGCCACGGCTGCTGAAGGAAAACTCGTACCGGAAGGCATCGAAGGACGCGTCCCCCACAAAGGGCCGGTGAGCCGTATCATCCAGATGATGGTGGGCGGACTGAAGGCCGGGATGGGATATGCCGGCTGCGCCACCATCGACGAGCTGCGCGAGAAGGCCCGCTTCATCAAGGTGACGGCTTCGGGATTCCGGGAAGGCCATGTTCATGATGTTGTGATCACCAAAGAGGCCCCAAACTACCGCCTCGAGTAGAGGGGATCATTCATAAGAATTGCCGATACAATCATCCGGGGCCAATCCTATCTATGAACAAATTTGCCTTACTTTACACGCTTACCTGATTCTGTAATCATAGCATTCGGAAATGGATCAATCGAACCTGCTCGCGCTAGGACTGGGACTGGCTGTGGCCGTCATCCATTTTCTGGGGGAAAGCATCAAGATCCCTTCGGGAGCCCGGCGTTTTCGCCTCATCTCTTTCGCGGCCGGGATCTCCATAGGATACCTATTCCTTGATCTGCTGCCCCAAACCTATTATGCCGCGGATCGGCTAAAGGAATCCGTATTCCTGTTCCTGCTGCTCGCATTTTCTATCGTCCATCTCGTGGAAAAGTACTTTTACCAGCATGATAAAAAAGCGCCCGTACAACTGAAACTCAAGGCCTTCCACACCATCACATTTTTTATTTATTACTTTTTGATCGGTGCCGTACTGCCGGACCTGATCCGGAGTGAGATCTACCAGGGATTCCTATTCATCATCCCGGTCGCTTTGCACGCCGGGCTGATCGGGGCCTCGCTGTCCGAAGTGCACGGTCAATTCTCCCCCGGCCGGCTTGAAAAGGCCGCCATCTCTCTGGGAGCCCCACTGGGAGTGCTTTTCACGAGCCTGATACCGTTCTCGCCCATCGTTCACCACATCGTCATCAGCGGCATAGCAGGAGTCATGCTGTATGTATTTGTGCGCGAGTTCCTGCCCGACAAGGAACAGGGTCAGCCCCTGTTTTTTGTCCTTGGACTTGCCTCTTTTTACGCCTTGATACAGATTCTCCATTGGATATTTGCATGATTAAGCCACCGGGGAACACACCAACCGGGATCAGTGAGGAGGGAATATGAAGAAGTGGAAATGTTCAGTATGTGGGTACATCTACGAAGAAGCTCAGGAAAGCACCGCTTTCGAAGATCTCCCTGAAAGCTGGACCTGTCCCCGCTGCGGCGCCCCCCGTTCCGCCTTCCAGATCATAGAAGGTGAGGCCACGGGCTCGAAATCACAATTCACGGTTGCGGATAAGCTAGTAGAGCAGTTGGCGGCTTACGGTGTGAAGCGGGTCTTCGGCATCCCGGGCCATTCCAACCTGCCCCTTACGGATGCGATCCGCCGTCATCCGGACATTGAGCTCATCCTCACGCGGCATGAACAGGCAGCAGCCTACATGGCCTCCGCCCACGCCAAGCTGACCGGAGAGATCGGTGTCTGCATGTCCATAGCAGGACCGGGCGCCACCAACTTGATCACCGGGATCGTGGACGCAGCCACCGATCGCGCCCCGGTTCTCGCCCTGCTGGGCCAGGTGCCGGAGGTTTTCCTGGGAAGCGAATCGCTGCAGGAGATCGCGGAGACAGACATATTCAAGACCTTTTGCGTCTACGCGCAAATGATCACAAATCCCGCCCAGGCCTTGAAGGTCCTAAACCTGGCTATCAAGAAGGCGTATGCCACGCCCGGGCCAGCCGCTCTCAGCCTGCCCACCGATGTCCTGGCCCAACCGCTGGACGAGCCCATCTGGCACCCGGAAGACCACCTGTTTCATCCCGATCCCCTCCCCGGAGAATCCGTGCAAAAGGCGGCAGCCCTGATCCAGAAGAGCCGGCGCCCCGTACTGTTTGCCGGGTGGGGGGCGCGGCACTGCGGCCCGGATCTGCTGGATCTGGCCTATCACATCGGGGCCCCCATCGCAACCACCTCCCGGGCCAAAGGCACGGTCCCGGAATCGGATACAATGGTTCTAGGCGTGCTCGGTTCTATCGGCAACCGATTCGCACCACGCATCGTCCAGCAGGCCGACCTCATTGTCATCCTGGGCAGCGGATTCCGCCAGCGCAACCTGGTCCCGGATGTCGATGTGATCCAGGTGGACATCGATGCACCACGCGTGGGGAAGACCTTTCCGGTCAAAGCCGGCATCGTCGGTGATGTCCAGAATGTGGTCCGGATGCTGCGGGGAATCCTGCCTAAGAGAGAGATGGATCCCGGGTTCAACTCCCTGATCGAGGAGGCGCACAGTAAATACCTGGCCCTGCTAAAGGAAGACCGTCAGAACCTGCACAAGCCCATCCATCCGGGCACAGTGATCCAGGCGCTGAAAAAACACGCTCCAGCGAACGCCATCATCTGCTCGGATGTCGGCGACCACACATACTGGTTCTACAAACGGTTCGTATGTGAGGGGCAGACCACGCTCTTGTGTGCCAACATGGCCGGGATGGGATTCGGAGTGCCGGCCGCGGTGGCATGCAGCCTGGCCCGGCCCGATCGGCCCGTGATCGCACTGACCGGAGACGGCGGATTCGGAATGGCCGGGATGGAGTTCACTACGGCCGTCCACAACCGTCTTCCCATAACGGTCGTGGTCTTCAACGACGGGAAATTGAAGAATATTCAGAAGGAAATGGTGGAATACGGCTACCCCGTGTATCGGGTCAACTTCCCGAATCCTGATTTCGCCCAGATCGCCGATACGGCAGGGGGCTCGGGCTTTCGCGTGGAAGAGCCCGAAGACCTGGACGAGGCCTTTCGCAAGGCCATGGCCTCTTCGTCCCCATGCATCATCGATGTGCTCGTCGATCCGGATAAATATATCGAAGCTATCCACCGCCTGTAATGTTTACTATTCTTATCGGCAATGCTAAAGTAACAAAGAAGAGAGGGATCAAATCCCTCATCAACGAAGGAGAAAACCATGGCGAAAGTGCCTGACACACCTGAAATCATGCAGCAGTGCATTTGTGGCGGCTGCCCGTCCTACAACCAGTGCATGCAGGACAACATGGAGGGGCTCTATTGTGCTAAAGGAGCCAGTTCCTGTGACTTCGACAGGAACGGCTGCATCTGCGGTGCCTGCCCCCTTGCCTCACAGTACGAGCTCGACAAGCTCTTCTACTGCGCGGCTGGTGCAGAGAAGTAGGCCGGCGGCAGCAATCTGATCGTCCGCACAGTACAAGATCTCAAGGGAACGAGGAGGAGTCGTCCATGTCATACTATTTGATCAAAACTGTTCTGGGCTGGTTGTTTCTGATCGTGGGTTTTGCCGCGGTCCTGAGCATGCTGACCGTTATGGGAAAGCAGGAGAAGAAGATGCCGGCCCCGAAACTGCGCAAGATCCATCACGGAGCCGGCCGTGTCTTTTTCCTGCTGATGCTTATTAACGCAGTGATGGGATTCCGGTTCTGGGTAATCAGCGGAGACACCCTGTCGCTCCGTGCTGTCCTGCACGCCCTGCTCGCCCTGGGGCTGGTCATCATCCTTTTTCTCAAGGTCGCGATCGTCAAACGCTTCCCGAACCTGCTCAGGTACGCCCCCACGCTCGGTATGATCGTCTTCAGCCTGGGTTTTGTGGTATTCCTAATCTCGGGCGGCTTCTACACGGCCCGAGCGCTGGCCGCACCCCTTAAGGGAACGGAGATCGCTGACACGGCGGTTGTGATCCCAGCAGGTAACGCGGATAACGGCTCAGCAATTTTCGCCGCCAAATGTTCCGCCTGTCATTTCCCGGACCAGGAGGAGGCAAAATTCGGGCCTGGCCTGGCAGGCCTGATGAAAAAGGAGCGCCTGCCCACCAGCGAAAGACCGGCCACCCTGGAGAACGTGAAGAGCCAGATACTCAAACCCTTCCAGTCCATGCCGGCCTTCACCGATCTTTCGGACAAAGAGATGGCCGACCTGCTGGCCTATTTGAACACGCTGTAGCAGGAGTTCTCGAAGCAAGAGCTCCGAATATAGAGGAAAACATGAAAAAATACTGGCGATGTCATGTCTGTAACGACATCCATTTTGGTGTCATGGCACCCGAGCTCTGTCCAACCTGCATGCAACAGAACGCCTATGTGGAGGTGTCCTCCGATGAGGCCCGCGGCGTCATGAGCGTGACCGAGACTTCGGTGGATAAAGCAGCCTATGCCCAGGCCATCCAGGCCTTTGCCGTCGGCAGCGAGTTTCGTGTCAATCCGGACAGGGAACGCGTCGACCTGCTGCTCGAGGGCATGTTCAACAACGAGAACAATCACGGCCTCAAATACTGTCCCTGCCGGATGATCGAAAAGGATTTAGAGAAGGATCTCACCATGATCTGCCCCTGCAATTTCCTGATCCACGACACATACATGGAGAAGGAGGAGGGTGAATGCTGGTGCGGCTTATTTGTTAAAAGGAGCGACGATGAGTAAACTTGTGATGTTTCATGGCCAGGAGTGCCCCCACTGCCGGAAGATGATGCCCCTGGTCGACAAGATGATCGAAGAGAAAGGCGTGGAGATCGAGAAACTGGAGGTGTGGCACAACGAGCAGAATGCGGACAAAATGCGGTCCTACCGGGACCTCATAACCTCCAAATGCGGCGGACAGCTGCGGGTACCCACTTTTCTCAACACCGAGACGCAGGACCTCTTCTGCGGCGAGGTGGAGTACGAAGAACTGGTGGACTGGGCGAAAAAATGATGATTCAGTTGATCGATCCGGAGGGGCGCCCCGGTTCCACTCCCCTTCCGGACCTGAGTGCGGATGTCCTGCGGAGCATGTATTCGCTGATGCTCTCCACCAGACTGGCAGATGACAAGGCTTTCAAGCTGCAGCGCCAAGGCCGGATGGGCACCTTTGCCCCCAGCCTCGGGCACGAAGCCTGCCAAGTGGGCACCGCGCTGCCGCTTGAAAAGGACGACTGGTTTTTCCCCTACTTCCGTGACCTGGGTTCCTACATCACGCTGGGGTATCCGCTGGAATCCTATTTCGTGTATTGGATGGGGAACGAAAAGGGTTCGGAAATCCCGGAGGGCCTAAACATCTTCCCCCTCTCGGTACCTGTCGCCTCTCAGATCCCTCTAGCAGTGGGAGCTGCCATGGCAGCTCAACGCAGAGGCCGAGGCAATGCCGTGGTATGTACACTCGGCGACGGGGCCACTTCCCAGGGGGACTTCCACGAGGGCCTCAATTTCGCAGGGGTGTTCAATACCCCGAACGTGTTCGTGTGCTACAACAACCAGTATGCCATCTCGCTCCCCCGGGAAAAGCAGACCGCCTCGGCGACACTCGCCCAGAAGGCCGATGCGTACGGATTCGAAGGCATCCAGGTGGACGGGAATGATATCCTGGCCGTGTACACGACAGTCCGTGACGCCCTGAAGAAAGCGCGCGCAGGAGAGGGCCCCACTCTGATCGAAGCTGTCACCTATCGTCTGAGCAACCATACGACATCGGACGACGCCGGCAAGTACCGGCCGGAGGATGAAGCACGGGAATGGGAAGGCCGTGATCCCCTCAAGCGGTTCCAGGCTTTCCTCGCCGGGGCCGGTCACTGGGATGAGGAATTCGAACGGAAGGTGCAGGCGGAGGCAGAAGCCAGCATCAACCAGGCCGTCAAAGCCGCGGAAGCCATGGAGCCTCCCTCCCTGGAGGAGATGTTCATCCACACCTACGCCTCCATGCCGCCCCATCTCAGCGAGCAGCTGGCGGAGCTGCGGGAATCCCAACAGGAGAAGGGCCGGTGATGGTCAACATGGTTCAGGCCCTCAACCAGGCCCTGTTTCAGGAGATGGGACGCGATCCGGACGTCCTCGTCCTGGGCGAAGACGTCGGTGTGGACGGGGGCGTGTTTCGCGTCACCGACGGCCTCCTGCAGGAGTTCGGACCGGAGCGCGTCATCGACACACCCCTAGCGGAAGCCGGAATCGTCGGGGCCGCCATCGGGATGGCCGCCTACGGCCTGCGTCCGGTGGTGGAGATTCAGTTCATGGGATTCGTGTATGAGGCATACCACCAGATCATCGACCACGTCGCCCGACTGCGCAACCGTTCCCGGGGTCGTTTTACGGTCCCCCTGGTCATCCGGATGCCCTACGGCGCCGGGGTCCGGGCCCTGGAGCACCACTCCGAGAGCACCGAGGCGCTTTTCTGTCACATCCCGGGCCTCGTCGTGGTCGCGCCCTCCACGCCCCGGGATGCCAAGGGCCTGCTCACATCGGCCATCCGGTCGGATGACCCCGTCATCTTCCTGGAGCCCAAGCGCCTGTACCGGGCGGGAAAACAGGACGTCCCGGAGGCGCCGGAGGAGATCCCCCTGGGAAAAGCCCGTGTGGTAAGGGAGGGCGAAGACCTCACGATCATCGCTTGGGGGGCCATGGTTCCGGCGGCGCAGGCGGCGGCCGATGAGGGGGAAAAGACCGGGACCTTCCCCGAGGTCCTCGACCTGCGCACGCTCAGCCCCTTCGATGAGGAGGGGGTCCTCGAATCCGTGACGCGCACCGGCCGGGCCCTGGTGGTCCATGAGGCGCCCCGAAACTGCGGCCTGGGTGCGGAAATCTCCGCCAGGATCATGGAAAAGGCTCTTCTGCATCTTGAAGCCCCCGTGCTGCGCGTGACAGGACAGGACATCACGGTCCCCCTAGCCAAGAACGAGGATCACTATTACCCCACCCCTCAGCGGGTGGCGTCTGCTATAGCCAAACTCATGGAGTGGTAAACATGGCTCAAGAATTCAAGTTCCCGGATATCGGCGAAGGCATCACCGAAGGAGAGATCGTCCGCTGGCTGGTCCAGGAGGGCGATGAGGTGAAGGAGGATCAGACCTTGGCCGAGGTGGAGACCGACAAAGCCGTCGTGGAGGTCCCCTCGCCCTACTCGGGCTCGGTCTTGAAACTCCATTTCAAGGAGAAAGACCTGGTCCAGGTCGGTCAGGCCCTGGTCACCATAGGGAAGAAGGGGGAAAAGCTCGGCCAGGCGCCTTCTCCAGCAGAAGGAGCCGTCCAGGAAACGATCCGAGAGGAGGCGGCCCCTTCTGTCGTGGGCGAAATCAAGGATATCAGGACCGAGATCCGCGAGATCCTGGCAACACCCAAGGTCCGGCGCCTCGCCTTGCAGATGGGCGTGGACCTGAATACCGTGAACGGAAGCGGACCCGGCGGGCGGATCACGGAAGAAGATGTTCAATCTATCTCTGCCCCGGCGGCGCCCAAGAAACCGGCTCTCAAGGTCAAGGCCAAGTACGATTTCTACGGTACTCTGGACCGCATACCCCTGAGGGGTGTGCGGCGCGCCACGGCCCGCAAGATGTCCGAATCCGTGTCCACGGCCGCTCACGTGACGCACTTCGATGAAGCCGATGTTACAGAGCTGGCACGGCTACGGGAGAAGATGAAGCCGGAGGCTTCGGAAAAGGGCATCAAGCTCACCTACCTGCCCTTCGTGGTCAGAGCGGTCATTGAGGCCCTGAAGCTGCATCCCATACTCAACTCTGTGCTGGATGACGAGGAACAGGAGATCCTCGTCAAGCAGTACTATAACATCGGCATCGCCGTGGACATCCCGGACGGCTTGATCGTGCCCGTTATCAAGTTCGCCGACCAGAAGACACTATTCGACCTGTCCAAAGAGATCGGAACCCTGGCAGAGGCGGCAAAGGACCGGACCCTGGACCTTGCGGACCTCAAGGGGGGAACGTTTTCTATCACCAACGTGGGTATGCTGGGCGGAGAGTACGCGACCCCCATCATCAACTTCCCGGAGGTGGCCATCCTGGCAACCATGAAGATCGCGGACCGCGTGCGTGTGAGGAAGGGGGAGGTTCGGATCGTCAAAACTCTGCCCCTCTGTCTCTCCTTCGATCATAGGGTCATCGATGGGGCCGAGGCGGCCCGCTTCAGCAACGACCTGGTTTCTTTCCTTGAAGCGCCGGAAAAACTCCTCGATTGACCGTTCCAAGGAGGGATTCGTTCAATTCTCGGGCTTCTTTTTTCGATGGCCGAGAATATTCCCCATTCGCCCATGCAGAGTTATGGGAGTGTGGAAACGAGCTTTGCCGATATCTGTTTCTCCGGCCTTGATCAGCGCGAAACGGACGAGGAAAGGGGTAATAATTTCATTGATCAGGGTCTTTCCAAGCACCGCACCCACGATCACCGCACTCAATTTCGGAGAGACGGTATCGATAAAATCTCTCGCGTCCAGCACCAATCCTATGGCCACGCCGGCCGAGGGTAACAGAGCGAATCCCAAGTACTTCTTTATTTCAGGAGATGCCTTGCCTAATCTCGCCCCGAATTGACTTCCGAAATACTTCCCCACAAACCGGCCTACCAGAACGACCAGAGCGACTCCCAAAGCCAGGAATCCTACGTCCAGATTCAGATGCGTTCCGGCTAGGAGGAAGAATATTCCAAAGATCGGTTCCTCAATTTTTTCCACCACATCCAGCGCTTCGCCGGCACGCTCGTGCTCTGCAAAGTTTCCGATCATGAAGCCAAGAACCATGGCAGCCAGAAGTGACGATACACCAAAACTTAAAGCCAGCCCGCAGGCCAGGAGGATCGAGCCCAGAACGAATCCCAGCAGGACGTCCCTGGGACCGGTGTATTTTATGATTCTGATGAGCACGAATCCCACAACCAGCCCGATCACGACAGAGAAGGCTATGGAAATAAGCGGAGCGGCGAATGTGATGAACCACCCCGATGACACGCCCCCCATCAGGGCCTTTGCCCAAACGATCACATAGCCGTAAACCAGAATCGCAACGGCATCATCCAGAGCCACCACCCCCAATAAGGTTGTGGTAAACGGCCCCTTGGCCTTCAATTCATGGACCAGACTCAATATGGCGGCAGGAGCAGTCGCAACCGAGACGGCACCCAACACCAGAGCAGCGGGCAAATATGTTTGTTGGAATCCCGTCGCTTCAGATAAAGGGATCAGCATGGGCAGGAAGAAAATGACGAGGACAAATACAACGACAAAGGCCCCAGACGCTTGCAGGATGGTGATCCAAACCACGCTCTTTTTCATACCTCTCAACGGTTCCAGCTGCAGTGCACCGCCGATGGAGAAGGCGATAATGGCTAGGGCAATATCCTTGATAATGCCCAGTTGACCGTGGATCAGGGTTTCAGAAAACAACCTAAGGACAGATGGCCCAAACAGAATACCGGATAACAAATAGCCGATGAGCCGGGGAGCTCCCAGCCAAACCGCTATCCTTCCCGCTGTCTGGCTCAACAAAAACAGCAAACCGGAATATACCAAAATGCTGAAATGTTGAGGCCACTGGAAGCCGAAGATGTGTTCCATCTGAAAAATTAGTGTAATCCTGTCATAGGCAACTTAGCAAGCTGTGCTGTGGTAAGGTTTAAACGATAAGGTTGTCGATCAACCGGACACCACCAATATAGGCCGCAAGGGCGATGAGGTACCCTTCCTGCACGATCTTTACAGGGAGAAGTTCCTCTGTATCGACGATTTCCACATAGTCGATCTTTGCCTGCGGTTCTGCCTCGATGTTTTGCCGGACAATGCTGATGAGCCGGCCCGCATCCCGTTCCCCGTTTGAGATCATGGCACGGGCCAGGTCGAGGCTTCGTGACAGGCAGAGTCCGGCCTTCCTCTGGGCGGCATCCAAATACGCGTTCCGGGAGCTCAGAGCCAGACCATCCGGATCGCGTACGATAGGACACACCACGATCCGCACATCCAGGTTGAGGTCTTTCACCATCCTGCGGATGATGATGGACTGCTGGGCATCCTTCTGCCCGAAAAAGGCCATGTCCGGTTCCACGATGTGGAACAGTTTGAGTACGATCGTGCAGACCCCCCTGAAAAAATGGGGCCGGCTCTGGCCGCACAGCCTTTCCTGCAGGCCCTGGGCCTCCACATAGGTAAAATAATCCTCCGGATAGAGGGAATCCCTCAAGGGCGCAAAAACGGCATCCACCCCTTCTGCGCGGAGGAGATCGAGATCACGCTCCATGTCGCGAGGGTAGTCCTCGAAGTCTTCGTGAGGGGCGAACTGTGCCGGGTTGACGAATATGCTGACGACCGTGAAATCGGCGTCCCGGATCGAGGCCCGTACCAGGCTGAGGTGGCCTTCGTGCAGGAAGCCCATGGTGGGCACGAATCCCACGCTTTTCCCCCTGGCACCGGCCTCGCTCCTACAGGCTTTCATCTCCGGGATCGATGCGAGAATCCTTATGCTGCTCACCCGTTTTTGATCTCGTCGAGGTCCACTCCCCCACCCAGGTGGTAAGAGTGGGCCTCGTCGGGAAAATCACCGGTGGAGACGTCTTGGATGTACTCCCGGACCGCTTCCCTCATCTGGTCGTGGAGCTGGGCATAACGCTTGACGAACTTGGGCAGATACCCATTCGAGTACCCGGCCAGGTCATGGAACACCAGGATCTGGCCATCGCAGTGGGGCCCGGCACCGATCCCGATGGTCGGGATCTCGAGCTGCTCCGTGATCACGCGTGCCAGCTCAAGGGGGATGCATTCGAGCACCACCGCGAAAACCCCGGCTTTCTGCAGGTTTTCGGCGTCCCTGACGATCTTCTGTGCTTCCCGGTTCTCCTTTCCCTGGACCTTGAACCGGCCCAAGTGATAGAGCGACTGGGGCGTGAGCCCCACGTGCCCCATGACCGGGATCTCGGCCTCGACGAGCGTTCTGATGAGCTTCAGCCGCTTTCGTGTCGCACCCTCGATCTTCACGGCTTTGGCGCCGGCTTCCTTGAGAAAGCGGGAGGCGTTGCGCACCGCCTCCTCTTCGGACAGGTGGAAGGAAAAATAGGGCATATCACCGACCACCAGGGCCCTTTTTACCCCTCTGGTCACAGCACGCGTGTGGTGGATCATCTCATCCATGGTCACGGGAATGGTGTTGGGATAGCCCAGCACGACCATCCCCAGGGAATCACCCACCAAGATGAGGTCGATGCCCGCAAGGTCGACGATCTTGGCCGTGGGATAATCATAGGCTGTCAGGGCCGTGATCTTTTTACCGCTCTGCTTCTTATCCGCGAGCAGCGGGATGGTAATCTCCGGGAGTGTTGTGTTTTCGTTCGGCATGACTGTCCTTTCTCCCCATCCCGCCTCTTGATCCATCGGGATTGAGGTAAAGTCTTAAGTTTTTTTCAATCCCCTGCCCGACCGGCTCAGCGGCACATAGAACAGGGTGCTCTTTTTCATGTGCTGGATTTTATCGATCAAGTCCATGATGTCCTCTTCCTGGTTAAAATTCAGCTCATCGGCCTTGACCACCAGAAGTGGGGTCGCCTTGTAGTTAAAGAAAAAATAATCAAATGCCTCGACAATATCCTCCAGATATTTTTCGGATATGTTTCTGTCCAGGCCCGACCCATCCCGATCGATCCTGCTCAGGAGGGTGGGAAGAGTGATCTGCAGGTAGATGGTCAGGTCGGGGCGGGAGATCTTTTCCGTGAAGATGCCGTGTATCTTTTCGTAAACGATCAGTTCTTCGTCTGCCAGGGTTTGATAGGCATAGATCTTATCTTTTTCGAATAGATAGTCGCAGACGATCCGTTCATGAAACAGGCTCCGCTGGAGAAGCCCGGCCTGTTGATGATAACGGTTGACTAGAAAAACCAGCTGCGACAGAAAGGCCGAACCCTCTTTCTCTTCGTAGAATTCCTTGAGATAGGGATTGTCCGTACGGTCATACACGGCACGGCCGGACAGCTTCCTTGCGAGGATCTCGGTGAGCCTGGTCTTGCCCGACTTGAACACGCCTTCCACGGCAATATGGTTAAAAGTCAGGATCTCGGAATCCGGCATTTTGCTTCCGGATTACAATAGCGGAATCAGGGAGAGAAGTCAACGTCCCGGCCGTGTCACCTAGGCTTTCGTTTTATTCGAGTGTTCCTTGTCCGTTTTCTCGGTTTTTCGGATTTCCTCGACCTCATCCTTGACGGGCATTATGGCCCAGGCAATGATGTAGAACAGGAACATGGGGAACAGCGCCGTCAGCAGCCCCACCGCCACGAACAGGAGCCTGATCAGGGTCGAATCGATATCCAGATAATCCGCCAGGCCAGCACACACACCGCCGACCATCTTGCTGCTCTGAAGCCTGTATATCTGTTTTGTCATGTCTCTCTCCGTTTCCCCCTATTATAGTTCTACGCGCCAAGGATGACAAAGGTTCCCTCTCAAAGACAGCTTGCGAAGCTTGGCTTGCATTCGATCCTGAATATACTGGATACTGTAAAATATTTCAGGAGGTCCCGAATGCTGCAACCGGTCTTGATCGATGGACACTGGCGGCCGGCAGGTGCTCCTGTCGGGGTCTTCCGGGCCGAGGATCCGACAACCGGCCAAGCCTGCGGTGCGGAGTACCCGATCTCAGATTGGGGAGACATTGCGGCCGCCTTGGCTGCGGGGAAAAGGGCAGCCCTGGCGCTGCGGGATAATTCACCGGAGGAACTCGCCGGCTTCCTGGAGATGTTTGCCGGAGCGATCGAGAAGAACAGCAGTGAACTGTCTGCTGTGGCCTCCGGGGAGACCGGTCTCCCGCAGGAACCACGCTTCATCAGCATCGAAATCCCTAGAACCTGTGACCAGCTCAAGCAGGCCGCAGCGGCAGCCCGTGACAGATCCTGGTGCCTGGCGGTCATCGACACGATCCGCAACATCAGGTCCAGATACGCTCCCTTGGAAGGGCCGGTAGCGATCATCGGACCCAACAATTTTCCCCTGGCCTTCAATCCCGTCTCCGGAGGAGATTTTGCTGCAGCCGTGGCAGCAGGCCTGCCGGTGATCGCCAAGTCTCATCCCGGCCACCCGACCACTTCCCGAATCCTCGCTGAACTTGCTCACCGGGCCCTGCAGGACAGCGGCCTGCCCCCTTCTCTGGTACAGCTCCTGTACGACATGCGCCCCGAAGACGGGCTCCGAATGGTCTCGCACGCCGATATCGCCGCCACCGCTTTCACCGGGAGCCGCAGAGCAGGGCTGCGGCTCAAACAGGCTGCGGATGCCGCGGGTAAACCGATCTATCTCGAGATGTCAGGGATCAATCCCGTGATCCTGCTCCCGGGAGCGCTGCAGGAGCGAGGCCAGGAGATCGCCACAGAGCTCGGCACTTCCTGTACGCTCGGGGCAGGTCAGTTTTGCACCAATCCGGGCTTGGTGATCCTCCAGCAGGATGCAGGCGGAGAGCGTTTCCTCGAGAAACTGGGCCGGATCTTGGACGAGACCCCGGACAGCCTCCTGCTGAGCCGACGCGTTCAGCAGGGATGGTCCCATGCCTTGGCCGATCTCGAAATCCGGGGGGCCGAGAGATTGACTCAGAAGACGCGGGCGGAGCAGCCTGGATTTTCGGCCGTGAATACCCTCCTGAAGATCTCTGGAGACCGGTTCCTCGAAAATCCCCAGGCTGCCCAGGTTGAGGCGTTCGGCCCCTCCACTTTGGCTGTCATGTCTCGCAGCCTGGAACAGATGGAGGCCGTGATCAGCAGCCTGGAAGGGAATCTGACCGGCTCCATCTACAGCCACGGTAAGGATGGGGATGAGGCAGCCTACACCCGGATCGAGCCCCTATTGAGGGCCCGGGTGGGCCGCCTGTTGAACGATAAGATGCCCACTGGAGTGGCGGTCAGCCCGGCCATGCACCACGGAGGTCCGTTCCCTGCCTCAGGGCATCCGGGATATACAGCGGTGGGGATCCCGCGCTCGCTGCTGCGTTTTTCCGCCCTGCAGTGCTATGACAATGTCAGAGGACACCGCCTCCCGCCCGAGCTGGGAGACAGGAATCCGACCGGGAAGATGTGGCGATTCATCGACGGAGCCTGGACCCAGGCTGACACCGGAGCCTCATAGAGGTGGGGAAAAACGGGGCCGGGAAGGATTTTTCTGGCTGAGTGTTCCCCTACTTGTACAGACAGAGATAGGCGGTTTCAGAAGCGATCCGAAGCTGGAATTTCTGATCCGCTTCGACCTGGAAGCGATCTCCGGCCCGGAATGTCTGCCATTCCTCAATGCCAGGCAGCTTGACTTCCATGGAACCGCTCACGACCTGCATGATCTCTACCGTAGAGGTGCCGAATTCGTAGTCCCCGACGGCCATGACACCGATCGTGGCAGGCCCTTCCCCGGTCTCGAATGCGAGGGATTTAACCCTGCCTTCAAAATATTCATTCACACGGAACATGATGCTCTCCTTCCTTTCATCATTTATTTGTTCGTTTGTCTATTCTCTATCTCATCCGCCTGCAACCATGTGGATGACCTTGACGTCCGCTCCCGCCGGGATGGAATAGGAGTCATACTCATCTTTCTTGATGACACGGTCTTCGACCTTGACCACCAGCATGCGGAAAGTGTAGTTCATGACCTCCAGCACACGCCTCACGGTCATGCCTTCCTCCCAAGCGATAGTATGTCCGTTGACCGAGATGGTGATGTTTTTGGTTGATGAGGCCACCGCTACCCCCTCTCCTCTCTGCTCCCGTGGTGCCTGACTGGAATCCCTACTTGAGAAAAGGGGTCACCGTTTCGATGAGCTCTGGCAGGTCCATGCCGATGTCCTGCAGATGCTGGACCGTGGGCACCCCGTTGCGGGTCCATCCGCGCCGTTTGTAGACTGCGTCCAACAGTTTTTCATACAAACCCTCACGGTATTCGCGAGTGATGGCCAGTTTTTCCTCCGTGGTCTTGCCCTCCGGATCCACCCCTATGATCTCCTTCATCTGCTGGTCATACCGCTCCTGCCGGGACTCGTATTCCGCCGCGGTCACGGGGCCGGCCGCCCGGTAGGGCTGGGCATCGTGCTCCCTGCGGCCGTAGCCCCGGCGCAGGTTGAAGACCCTCTGGAAGTTGTAGACCCGCTCCGACTGCCGGACAAGCTCCACCTTGTCGATGGAGCTGCCGGTCACCGAGTTGTAAACCGTTACGTAGTTGTCCACATGTTCGGGCACCTTGGCCGGTTCCTCGTGTTCCGCATTGTCTTCTGGCTCCACATCGTTCCAGGGCAGCTTGCAGAGGCCCATCAGTCCGAACCAGGTGCGGAACATGGGAAAGTAATGGAGGGCTTCAGCCTTGTCCTCGAAAGTGGGGATCTGCTTGTTGACCATATCCATGAAGATCAGCCAGGCCTCATCGTGCTGGGGCCCCTTGTTGGTCATGGCATATCCACCCTGTTGGGCAAGGGATTCCTTGGAAACGTACTGCGAGTATTCCAGTCCCTTGTTCTCCATGCCGATATCCTGGAGGAACTGCGCATTGGCGTCGTATTTGAGCGCGAAGATCCGTTTCATCTCGCGCACGCCCTTCCCCACGGTCATTCCAAAGCCCTCGCCGCGGGCCATCTGGTGGATGAGCTCCAGGGCCGCATCGGCATTGCCGAAATTCAGCGCGATGCCTCCCGTGATCTCGTCGTTGATGATCCCGTTCTCGTAGCACTCCATGGCAAACGCCACTCCGGTGCCAAAGGAGATCGTATCGATCCCGTAGGTGTCGCAGTAGAAGTTGAGCTCCAGTATCGCATCCACATCAAATATGCCGCAGTTGGCGCCCACGCCGGCGGCGGTCTCGTACTCGGGGCCCTCTACGTCCACTACCTGCCCTGCATAGGGGCCGGAGCGTGGCTTAAAATCCTCGGCTATCTTGCAGCAGGACATCATGCAGCCCAGCCAGCAGCCATCGGGCATATTCTGGGTGAAGCGCTCTTTCAGGTGATGGGAATCGATATTGACGGCATCATCATGGGCCCCGTACTGGAAATTGTGCACGGGAAGGAGATCATAATCATTCATGATCTCCATGAGGTGGGCGGTCCCGGTCTCCTTCATGTGAGCCTGGAGGTGATCGAGTTCCTTCATCTCCCGTGCAAAACGCCGCCCCCTTTCCTGGATAGCAGGGAGGTCGACCACATTGTTGAGATTGGGTCCCATCTTCTCTATCTTCGCTACCACGGCCTTGATCTTCTTGTCACGGAACACGGTCCCGATGCCCCCCCGCCCTGCCTGCTTGATGCGCACCTTATTCCTCTTTCCATCATACCAGCTGAAGTTCAGCAACCCGATGTGCGTGAAATCAGCCGCGCTGCCAGCAGAGACAACAGAAACATTGCGCTTATCGCTTTCATCATCGGCATACATCTCGGTCAGCTGCTCGGCCAGGATGTGGGAATCCTTGGCCTCTTCCGGCGCCTCTTCGATGCGGACCGCACCCTTGACGCCATCGATGACGAGGATGACGTCCCTCTGCGCCTTTCCCTGGATCTCCAGGGCGTCGAATCCGGAGAACTTGAGGAAGGGCCCGAAGTAACCTCCCACGTTGCAGTCGATGACCAGATCGGTCAAGGGAGAGATCGAGACCACCAGGGACTTGCCGCATCCGGAGTACTGAGTGATGCCGGCCACGGGGCCGGGAGAGATCACGATCTCGTTCTCGGGGTCGTCCCACTTCGTTTCCGGTTTTGTGCCGTCCCACAGGAGCCTCAGGCCGAATCCCTTTCCCCCGATGAACTTCTCCTTCATCTCCGCGCTGACCGGTTTCTCGGCCACCGAATTTTCACTCAGGTTCACATACAGGGTCCGGTTGTTGTAGCCCCTGTCGACATCACCTCGAGTGTATGCATACTCATGCAAAAGTGTGTGTTTGGCCTTCAATTCCTGTACATCCATGTCGAGACTCCTTATCATATAGGCGAGAAGTAGTATTAACAGCTATATAATAGCCAGATTGATTTCCAGAATCAACGGACATTTCACATCAATATGACCAAAGATCGGATTTTCGTACTTACGGGCCCGGTCCATGCTGGGAAAACCACGTTCCTTCGGCGCCTCTTTCAAGGATTCCGGGACGAGGGAGTCAGGGTGAACGGCATCCTCAGCCTGGCTGTCTATACGGATTCGATCCGGGTGGGCTACGATGCCTTCGACCTGGCCAGCGAAGACTGCTACCCGCTCCTCCGCACCGATCCGGATCCATCCTGGCTTCGGGCCGGCCCATTCGGCATGATCCCGGCAGGGCTGCAGCGCGCGGAATCAGCGATCACCGACACCAGCCGCTCCATCCTCACCGTGATCGATGAGTTCGGCCCCCTGGAGCTGGCCGGGCAGGGTTTCTGGAAGGGATTTCAGGTCGTTCGGGAGAAGCGCCTGCCGATCCTCCTCGTGGTCCGGCAGGAGCTGATCGACCGCTTTCAGAAGGCAGTGAAGGCACGAACCCATCTCTTCCATTTCGGAGAAGCCGATCTGGAGGAGGATATGCGCTCCCGACTGTTCACTTGACCTATCCGCGTCAGGCTACCCGGAGCCTGTGACCAACCCAGGATTCGCCACCTGGTATTTTCCGTCCCTGGGACCAAAGTTGTGGATGGACTCGAGGCCTCATATCTGCTAAATTGTATCGTTGCTCCGAGTCAAAGGCGCTAAAGCCGGTTGCCAGGCCCTTTGACCGATAGGGTAAGACGGGAAACGGTCTTGCCTTCCGTGCTTGTAAAGGAGACACCATGGATCCGCAAATTCGCCCTTCCCTCATATTTCGGCTGGCCTTGATCGCTCTCATGGCCCTCCTGGTCGTTCCCCCAGGCCTCTCGGCTCAGGAACAAAATAAACAGGCTTCAAAGCAGGAGAAGGGCCGGCAGGAAACCAAACCGCCCGTCATCACAGAAGAGATACTGGTTGTGAGCGAGGTTCCCAAGGAGCGCCCTGTCTCCACCGTGACCGTGCTGGATGATACCTTTGTCGAGCGTCTCAAGCCCCTGGATCTCTCCGAGGGCATCCGGTATGCCCCGGGCGTCAGCGTGTCCTTTGGAGACAAATCGACGTACACCCTGAAGCTGAGGGGCGTGGACGACAAGCGGATCGCCATGCTCATCAACGGCGTCCCCTCATACGAACCCTATTACGGCAGCTTCGACCTGAAAACGATCAGCACGGATGGGATCGACAGCCTCCAGATCACCAAGGGGCCGTCCTCGGTCCTGTACGGCGCGAATACGCTGGGAGGGATCGTCAACATCATCACACAACGCCCCACCGATCAGCTTCGCCTGTCCTTCAAGAGCTCTTACGGAGAACGCAACACCCGGAACATCGGAATCAACACGGGCTACATGGCAAACCGGCTGGGATTCTCGGGAGGGCTGCTCTACCAGGATTCAGACGGATACGACTACCCGGGCCAGGCTTCCGGGGATAGGACCCAGCGCACCAACACGGATTACCAGCGGTTCAATTTCAACGGAAAATTCTATGTCAATCCCACCAACCAGTCAGAGATCCTGTTCAACGTCGGGGCCTATCTCTCCGAGTACGGCATGCCGCCCGCGCTGGAAGGCGGAAAAGCCAGGTACTGGCGGTTCAAGAACTGGGACCGCTACACCATCAATGCCGGTGGATACAGCATGGTGGGCGATCGATCCATGGCCCGCTTCCGTGCGTACTATACGCGCTACAACAACACGCTCGCCATGTACAACAATCCCGAGCTGGAGGAGATCCGCTTCGAGAGTACGCACAACAATGCGGTCCACGGCCTCTTCGCCCTGGCGGACCTGTTTCTCAGCCCTACGAACCAGCTCAAGGTGAGCTTCGACTACAAGGGCGACGATGTGCGCACGCAGGACGATGCGGGAGATCCCTGGCAGGCCTTCGACCAGCTGACCGTTTCCCTGGGTATCGAGGACCACGTGTCCTTCCTGGACGACTGGCAGCTGATCGGAGGGCTCAGCCTCGACCACCTGGATAAATTCGAAGGAGAAAGCACCACCAAGCTCAATCCCCTGCTCGGCCTCAAATTCACGCCCTATCCTTGGCTGGATGTCCACGCCTCCTTCTCTCAGAAGTCCCGCTTCCCCTCCATGCGTTCCCTGTACTCATCCGGTTCCGGAAATCCCGACCTCTTGAGCGAGTCCGGCACCGTATGGGAGCTCAGCCTCACTTATAACCGGGAGTTTTACTTCACGGCATCCGGTTTTCTGCAGTATTTCAAGGACCTGATCGACAGCGTCCGCCTGCCGGAATTCAACTTCCAGCGCCGATACTTCAACATCGGAGAGGCCCGCATCCATGGCTTCGAGCTGCAGGCACAGAAATCCGTGCGCTGGGGCGCGGCGACCATCAACTACACCTTCCTGGATCCCTGGAACGTGAGCGAAGACAGGCCTCTCCCGGTGATCTCCCAGCACAACCTCAATTTCGAGGGCCGGGTGTACCCGGTCTCCAGCCTCAGGCTCTCCCTCTACGGACTCTATGCATCGCGCTCCTATTGGCTTGGTTCGGACGACGAACTGGTGGAGATGCCTGCCTATTTCAACCTGGATGCGGTGGCGGCCTATACCTTCGGACGTTTCGAGATCTTTGGGCGCCTCACCAACATACTCGACACCCACATTTACTCAGAGCTGGGATTTCCCTGGCGCGGGCGTTATTTCGAGCTCGGGTTCCAGGCTGACGTGTTCTAGAGCGCCAGTTCGATGCTTTGGGGCACGGACGGGACATCCCCCAAAGAGGCGACCATGGCCCGTAAAATGTTGCCCACGATTTCCTCAACGAATGCATTCATCCTTACCCGAGAACCGTCGACCTCCAGCGTGATCCCGGTCCCGGCCTCTGCTTTGAAGACGATCGTTCGAGCATCCTGCGGGAAGTCATCCAGCGACCGGCAGATGCCCTCCGTAACATTGGCCAAAATACGCGTCACGAACTCGTTCAATCGCACGTCCTGTCCCTCAACACGTAATCTCATGTCGCTCCCCCGTTCCAAATGAAATCGGCGATCTCCCGGATCTGGTCGGGATGGAAGACCGGCTTTCCTCGAAAATTATCCGCTTCGGACACAACGGCCACCACTTCGGCCGGATCCGGCGAGGGACCGGTCCCGGAAGGGGATCGGTCCACGGCGATCCTGGGAATGCTCCTGTCGTGTTTCCCCCCCTCCACGAGGACGATGTCCTGGTCGGGGAACAGCCGGTTCGCCAGCTCCACGGCGGATCTCTCCGGCGGGATCCGGCTGATGACCGCCCAGCGAGAGGGAGAAAGCAGCGCGATCCCAGCGGCTCCCCTTTCCCAGAAGCGGGAGCTGTCTTTCCCCTCCCGATCCAGATCGAAGTCCTCATGGCAGTGCTTGATCACCCCGACCTGCTTCCCTCTCCGGCTGAATTCCTCGATCAACCTCAGTATGAGGCGAGTCTTGCCGCTGTCAGAAGCACCTACAAAGGCGACGATCCGCATGCCTATCCGCCTTACTCCTACAGACCCAGGTCTTCGTGGATCTCCTGCATGGCCCTGATGCAGATATCGATGAAGGGATCCAGCTCCATGCCCGCGACCATCCGGATCTGTTCGATGTCCCCGCGGCGCGCTCCCCTGGCGAAACTTTTTTCCTTGTAGCGGCGCTTCACGAATGCCAGGTCGATGGAGGAGAGTTTGCGGTCGGGATGCATGAGTGTGGCGGCTATGATCAGACCGGTGAGGGGATCGACCGCAAAGATCACCCATTCCATGGGTTTCTCGCAGGGGATCATCCCGGCGTGTGCCTCGATCGCGCGGATGATGTCGGGATCCAGGGCATACGATTCCAGGATTTTCAGTGTCTCCTGTGTGTGCCTCTCGGGGCTCTTTTCCGTCACCTCGTAGTCCAGGTCGTGCAGGATCCCGGCCAGCCCCCACTTCTCTACGTCATCGCCGATTTTCTCTGCCATGGCACGCATGCAGGCCTCCACGGACAGGCAGTGTTTGATCAGGTTCTTGTTCTTGAGATGCTGTTTGACCAGCGACAGTGCTTCATCGCGCTGCATTGGATCCTCCTTTCTCTATCGGGAAAGCTGCCGCCGAGGAGGCGGTTTCCTTTTCGTCTTCCACATCCACCTCGACGATGTAAACGCCGAGTTCCTCCGGGAACCAGTCCCAGGTGGCCGCTTCCGACCGATCCTGTACGAGCTGACGCTCCTCCCCTTCCAATGCCGGTAAATAGAAGTACAATCCATAGTTGAGCATCAGATACCGGGTCAGGAAGAAGGTATACTGCGGTTTATAAAATCCGGTGGCCTCGGCCTTGACCTGGATCTCTTCGTTGGGTGGTTGAGGAGACGTCTTGGAAAACACGATGGTCGCCTTGACCTCCTTTTTCAGGAAGGAAAGACGTCCCAGGCCGGTCTCCCGGTCATAGTGGGCCAGGATCAGATGGGGGGCCGACCAGACCGGGTTGGCGCGAAGCTCCACGGGGGCCTCGTAGGTTCCGCGGCTTTCGCCATTCTGGACATCGAAACAGACCAGCCGGGTGGACAGTGAGGCAGCCGTGATGCGGTCGTCGATGATCTCGGGACGAAACCGGCTACGGGCCGGCACGTGTTTCCACCACAGCACCGTGCCACTCCTGCGCGCCAGACAGTACAGCACATTGTTCCGGCTGACGACATAAACCCGCCCCCCGTCCATCACGGGTCGTGCCTCCACTGGCCCCCCGGTCCGAACCTTCCATCTCATCTTGAGATCGGGCAGGCTCACACAGTAGAGGAAATGATCGGACGAGCCGAAATAGAGCCGGTCGCCGTTGATCAGCAGGCCGCCTCGTACCGGACCCTCCGTCGGGATCCGACCCACCGGGCTCCCGTCCGTACGGAGCACATAGACATTTCCGTCCTCGCATCCGAATGCGACGATCCCCGGGCCGCAGGCCGGCTCGCACTGGATCCCATCTTCGGCCTGGAAACTCCAGGCCGGACCGCCGGTGTCCAGGTTCAAGGCCAACAGTTTCCCGGCCTCTGTTGCCAGATACAGGTGTCCGTCCCCCTCACACATTCCCGCTGAAGAAGGTTCGGACAGGGACACCTCCCAGAGAGAGTTTCCCTCTGCATCGAGGCAGTACACCCTGCCCTCCATATCCCGGGAATACACATGCTCTTCCCCAAGAGATACGGGTCCCGCCCCGGCAGCACGCATCTGGAACTCCCACTCGATCTTCGGTTCTCCGGCATCCACGGCATACACATGGCCCTCATGTGTGGCGAGATACAACCGGCCGTCCCGGAGCAGGAGAGACTCACGGACCTCGCCCTCATAATCGAGTGTATGAGCCGGGGTCAGGGGGAAGATGATGCCTTCGGGATAAGGCTCTACACGAGCCCGGAAAAGCGAACAGGAGGAAAGCAGGACCAGGAGCAGAAACGGAATCCAGATTTTTCTCATGCAGGGTGTGAGGTATTTTAGCATTTTTCCCTTCGCCGGCTCAATCTTTACATGCCAATACCAAGCTGATATCATTCATGCAGCCGCCGATGATCAACTACATCTTCCTCTATAAGATCCGGAAACGGGTGAAAAAGATCATCAAGGACAAGATCGAGGACGAAGAGCTGGCCACTACGGAAAAATCCTGTCTCGGCTGCCTGGCAGACGAAATCTCCTGGGAGATCTACTACCTGCTCAAAGAGGACAAGGACTAGTCATCGCCGCCCTTATCTTTCAGACGTGACTTCAGGCCCGACCACCACTCCATCCGTTTTTTGATCTCGCGCTCCAGGCCAAGATCGCCCGGATGGTAATAGCGGCGCCCCCTCAACCGCTCAGGGAAGGTCTCCATTTCCGTGGTAGAGAAGGGATTGTCGTGGGCATACTGATAATCCTGCCCATATCCCGTGTCTTTCATCAAGTCAGTCACCGGATTGCGCAGGTGCAGGGGGACCGGTTCATGGGGGCTGTTCTCCACATCCTTCATCGCCTGGCCGAAGGCAATGTAGGCGCGGTTGCTCTTGGGGGCGGAAGCTAGGTAGACCACAGCCTGGGCCACTGCCAGTTCTCCCTCGGGTGATCCCAGGAAATCATAGGCGTCCCTGGCGTTCAGGGTCAGGGACAGAGCCGTCGGATCGGCCAGCCCGACATCTTCCGAGGCGAACCGGACCAGGCGCCGGACAATATACCTGGGGTCCTCCCCAGCAGACAGCATCCGAGCCAGCCAGTACAGAGAGGCGTCCACATCGCTGTTGCGGAGGCTCTTGTGAAGGGCGGAGATCAGATTGAAGTGTTCTTCTCCGCCCTTGTCATAGAGCAGGATGCGCTTCTGGAGGGCTTCCTGGACTTCTGGTACGGTGATCTCGTCCTGCTCCGCCAGCCCGGCCGCGATCTCCAGTGTATTGAGGGCCCTGCGTGCATCTCCATTGGCATAGTCTACTATACTCTTGAGGGCCTCTGGTCCGATCCGGAGCTTCCGGCTCCCCAAGCCGCGCTCCTCATCCGCCAGCGTCTCTTCCAGGATGCGGCCCAGCGTGGCCTCCGTCAGGGGATTGAGTACCAACACTTTGGTGCGCGAGAGCAGGGGGGCGATCACTTCGAAAGAGGGATTCTCTGTGGTGGAGCCGAACAGGATGATGTCCCCTCGTTCAACATAAGGGAGGAAGGCGGCCTGCTGCCCCTTGTGAAAACGGTGGATCTCATCGATGAAGAGAACGGTCGGCTGCCGGTAGAGCCGGCGGTGATCCTCTGCCTCGGCCATCACCTTTTTGACCTCTTTGATACTCGAGAGGACCGCCGAAAAAAACACACTGGGAAAATCGAAACGCCCGGCGAGCAGGAAAGCCAGTGTGGTCTTGCCTGACCCTGGGGGGCCCCAGAAGATCAGCGAGACCAACTGATCCGACTTGATCAGCTGGGGGAGGATCTTTCCCTCACCCATGATGTGGTCCTGACCATAAAACTGTTCCAGCGTTTGGGGACGCATCCGTTCCGCCAGCGGCGTGTGCGTCTTCCCTGGATCGGCAGGCATGGGGGTTCCTATTCGTCTTTGATTATACCAAATCCCGGAAGCGACTGATACATTTCATCATGCCGCAGCTGCGGTTTTCGCATCTTGACCTCATACCCGATCCATGCTAACTTTACGATGGCCACGGAAGTCAAATGGCACGCGAAGCCAAAAAGGACAAACTCTTCTATCCCCTCGACGAGGTCTGCCGCCTCTCCAAACTGGAGCCCAAACTGATAGAGTCCTGGGAGCAGGAATTCTACTTCCTCAATGCGGGCCGTACCGGCACGGGAAAGAAGATCTTTCGCCAGAAGGACCTCGATATCATCCTCCGCTTGAAGAACCTCCTGGACAGTGAAGGCCTGACCCTGGCCGGAGCAAAACGAAAGATCGAGCTGGAATTCGGGCTGGTGAGCAAAACGCCGGTCCACCCCGAACGCATCAAAAAAACCCTGTACCAGATCCGGACCCAGCTCAAAGACATCGCATCCGACCTCGATAAGCTCTGAATCGGAGCCTCCCACGAAACCGGTTGTAATTGATCCGCATTTTGCTATAATATTCACTTCCGGTCGGGACGTGGCGCAGCCTGGTAGCGCACACGCTTGGGGTGCGTGGGGTCGGCGGTTCAAATCCGCCCGTCCCGACCATTTCCTTCTTTCTTTCTAGGAGCCATCGCATGGAAGATCTGAAATCTCAAATCCTGGATCTGGCCCGACTGCTGGAGTTTCAACAGGGATCCATCGTAAGCCGTGAGCTGCTTTCCTTAAAGACCGGGACTCTCACGGTTTTTGCTTTTGACGCAGGCCAGGGCCTGAGTGAACATACGGCTCCCTTCGACGCCACGGTTCTGGGCGTGGAAGGTGAAGCCGAGATCACCATCTCAGGGACACCGTATACGATCAAACCGGGAGAACTCATCATCATGCCCGCCCACGAGCCCCACGCCGTGAAGGCGATCGAGCCATTCAAGATGCTGCTGATCATGATCCGCACCTGATGGACGATACACGGCCGCTCATCCTCCTGACCAACGACGATGGATTCTATGCTGAGGGAATCCAGGCCCTTTTCGAGCGCCTTCAAGACCTGGAAGCCGATGTGTACATCGTGGCGCCAGACCGGGAGCAGAGTGCCACCTCCCTGGCGCTGACACTTCATCATCCCCTCAGGGTGAAGACCATCCGGGACCGTGTGTACGCCGTGGATGGGACCCCGACGGACTGCGTGTACCTGGCCGTCCGCAAGCTCCTGCCCAGGACGCCAAGCCTCCTTATCTCGGGGATCAACCGCGGCCCCAATCTGGGCCAGCAGGACACCTCCTACTCTGGGACTGTGGGTGGTGCGGTACAGGGAACGTTCCTCCAGATCCCTTCCCTCGCCGTTTCCCACCTGCCCGATCGAGAGGGAACCTGTTTTTTCGAGTTCTCCAGCAGGGTGGTGTACTCACTCAGTCGAGACCTCCTCGAACGTCCGCTGCCCGAGGGCATAACCCTCAACGTCAACATCCCGGCACCCCCTGTGAAGGGCATCCGGCTGGCCAAGCTGGGACAGAAGCGCTATCACCCCGAGATCATCGTGAAGACAGATCCGCGAGGACGCGACTACTACTGGATCGGCACCGGGACCCCCCAGGCGATAGGAGGCAGAGACAGCGATGTCATGCTCATCCAGGATGGCTACATCACCGTCACGCCCCTCCACCGCGACCTGACCGCCTATCCCCTCCTCGAGTCCGGGACATGGGAGGATATTCTGGACAAGGTGAATCGTGAAATTATTTCGTAAGCTCTATGAGTGGGTCCTGCACTGGGCGGAAACTCCCTACGGCCCCATCGCACTGTTTGTGCTGGCCCTGGCGGAAAGTTCCTTCTTCCCGATCCCGCCCGATCCGCTGCTTATAGCGCTCTGTCTGGGCGCCATCACAAAATCCTGGCGTTTCGCGTTCATCTGCTCAGTCGCTTCCGTGCTGGGCGGGGCCATCGGCTACCTGATCGGGTATGCAGTATGGGAGCCAGTGGCGCCATTCTTTTTCAAATATGTGCCGGGCTTCACCGAGGAAGGCTTCCAGAAGATCATGATCCATTACCAGAATGACGGCTTCCTGTATGTGTTCCTGGCAGGATTTACACCCATCCCCTACAAGATATTCACCATCGCCTCCGGAGTCTTCAAGCTCAACTTTCCCCTCTTCATCCTGGCATCCGCCATCAGCCGTTCTCTCCGCTTCTACTTGTTTGCCGGCCTGTTCCGCAAGTTCGGTCCGGGGATCAAGGTCCTCATCGAGAAATATTTCGACCGCCTAGCGTGGATCTTCCTGGCCCTGATCGTCGCAGGTTTCTTGCTCATGAAATTCCTCATCTGACAAGGCAAAGTGGTTAATAAAATATCCCTGGTGGAGGCCGCGCTCAAGCGGCTGGCCGAGCATGCGAGGGACTGCCGCCTCTGCCCGAGGGAGTGCGGCGTTGACAGGGCCGGCGGCGTACTCGGCTACTGCGAGGAGGGTCCCTCTCTGCGGGTCTCCCACAGCCTGCTCCATTTCGGGGAAGAGCCGGTTTTAAGCGGCCCAGGCCGATCAAGCGCAAACAGTGCGGAGAAGGGCCGCCAGCGCCAAGGTTCCGGCACCATATTCATTTCTGGCTGTCACCTCAGATGCGCCTTCTGCCAGAACTATCAGATCAGCCAGTTGGAGGCCGGAGAGGAGCAGACCCCAGCCGACCTGGCCCGGTCCATGCTGGACCTGGAAGACCAGGGAGCTGCGAACATCAACCTGGTCTCGCCGACCCATATGCTGCTGCCTATCCTCGAGGCGCTGCACACCGCTTTGAATGAGGGCCTCACCCTCCCCGTGGTCTACAATTGCAGCGGATACGAATCTGTTCAAGTGCTCCGCTGCCTGGAGGGGATCGTCGACATCTACCTCCCGGACCTCAAATATGCTTCTCCTGCCTTGTCCGGATCCCTTTCCGGCGCACCCGATTATTTTGATAAAACCCGGGCTGCCCTCACGGAGATGTACTGCCAGCAGCCCGTCCTGGAGACCGATTCGATCGGCCTCGCGCGGCACGGTATGATCGTCCGGCACCTGATACTACCGGGACACGTCGAGGATTCATGCCAAGTCCTGGATTGGTTGGGACATCACCTCTCTCTCTCGGTGGGGCTCAGCCTCATGAGCCAGTACCTTCCCTGCTTCAATGCGCCGCCGGACCTTCAAAGAACCCTGCAGGCAGATGAATACCGCAGGGTGCAGTCACATGCCGAGAGACTGGGATTCGAGTCTCTCTTTGTCCAGCCCGAATCGTTCGAACAGGGCGAGCACCTGAATCCGGATTTTACCCGGGATAATCCATTTGACTGGAGGGGACTGAAATGAAGATCACATGGGGATGGGGGATCGTTCTGCTGCTGGTTTGCGTAGGAACAGTCCAGGGAGAAAAAACCTCGCTCGAGTTGGAACACCTGACCTGGATCGAGGCAGAGAAAGCCCTGGGAGAGTATGATGTCGTCCTGATCGCTCTGGGCGCCCGCACCAAGGAACACGGCCCCCACCTGCAGTTGAATAACGATTACCTGATGGCGGAATACCTCAAGGACCGCGTGGCGGCAAAGGTCCCAGTCGCGGTTCTGCCTACCCTCCAATACGGGTATTATCCGGCTTTCCTCGACTATCCGGGATCCGTATCGCTGCGGCAGGACACGTTCCGGGATATGATCGTAGACATCGCACGGTCTATGTCGGGATATGGGATCCGGAAGGTCTACGTCCTCAACACAGGAGTATCGACGCTCAGGCCGCTGCAGCAGGCCCGGGAGGAACTCACCTCCGATGCAATAGAGCTGCGCTTCCTGAACATCCTCGAGGTGGACGAAGGGCTGCCCGAGGGGCTGCTCCAGCAGGAAGGAGGCACCCACGCGGACGAGGGAGAGACCTCGATGATGCTCTACATCGCCCCAGAGACCGTGGACATGAACAGGGCGGTCAAGGATTACGACGCCAGGCCGAACAGGCCCGGACTGAGCCGGTGCCCTGAGGGCAAAGGGAGTTACAGCCCCACCGGTATATGGGGCGATCCGACCCTGGCCACGCGCGAAAAAGGACGCATCATCGTGGAGCACACGGTCTCAGAGATCGTCAAGGATGTTCGGGAGTTGATCTCTCTCGATCTGGATTAGAGGATCCGGATCAGTTCTGCTGCAGCAGGCCCTTGAGCTCACGCAGCTTGGCCTTGATGCGGCCCACGTTGCGGGGCCCCATGCGAAACAGGTGCTTCTGGGCCTGGCTCATCCCCTCCAGCCTGGGATCGGCCATGCCATACGACTGGAGTTTTTCCTCCAGGATCACATCCTCATTCATTACCGGCACGGCGAGCAGTTCATCGATGGCCTGCAGCAGCGTGGCGTGGAAATTTCCTCCCGGATACCCGAGGCTCGAGTATGCTTCCTGGAAGACCGGAGTCAGCCGCCGGAAGAGATCCACGCTCTCCCTGGCGGGGAGGGAGGAGAACACGGCCGAGACCGTGTCATAGCGCTCATAGCCGGCCGGATCCATGTAGAGTTCGCCGTCCCTCTCCAAGACCGAGAATTTGTCCGGGACCTGGAGGAACGGCAGGTGACTACGCGGGCTGTCGCCGTTGGCGATATTATCCACGGCAGCCACGTACTTGCGGATGAGATCATCGGTCAGCAGCCAGCGCGCCAGCTCGGGCCGGTCAGACAATCCGCTGACGAGTTCCCTGATCAAGCTGTCACTCTCGTCCAAGCCTACATCGTAGACCTCAGGAGGTTCGGTCGGTTCGGATTCGGTTCTCTCCGGTTCGGTCTGCTCCACAGCGGCGGGAAGGGCCTCCGGAGAATCCAACTCTGCCGGCGTACCCTTCTTGATAAAAACCAGATAGACCACGGCCAGGATGGCGACCAGGACTATAAAACTCGCCCCGGCGATGATGACCTTTTTCTTCTCATCCATATGTTCGCTCCTTCTGTCCTTCCTGAAAAATTCCTATTCGGCACAAATTCAACGCTTCTTTTTCACCTCTTGTATCGTGCGGACCCGGATATTTCCCTCCAGCGCAGTAACGGAGATGGAGGCTCCCTCGCCGCTTCCCAACCGCGTGGACAGGTGACCTTTATCGTCTTCGGCCTCCCCGGTCTCGAACTCGATGAACAGCTCTCCCTTGGGAGCGGATCCCTCAAACCTGGCGCTCACGTCTGCCTCGAGCATGACGGTGATGTCCCCTCGCCGCGTGGTCAGCTGGATCTGATCCGTCTCCCGCAGGTCATAGAGGGCCGCGTGGATGGAGCCCTCATCCACCATGCCGGTCAAGGAACCCGAATAATTGTCGACGGTCAGGCTCCCCGCATGCAGGTCAACCAGGACCACACCATAGAGGTCCCTGATGACCACATCCCCTTCGCGCGCGATGATCTCCCTGAGGTTAATAGAGTGAGGGACGCTGATAAAATAATCCACCACACAATCCTTCCCCTCCTGGTCGGGGCTCTGTGTGTTGATCCTTATAAGATCATCTGATTTTTCGTATTCGATCCTGGGCGTCCACTTTTTCCAATCATTGCTCCAGACGGTGACGCGAGTCTTGACGGGCAGCGGGATCAGTTTTTCCGCATATACCTCAAAGCGCTCCTCTCCCCAACCTTGGATGTCGATGTTTCCATCAAAATTGCGCAGCGTCAAGGTCGCCCCGGAGGCCAAAGCCCCGGCGCGCTCGAACCGCTCCACCGGAGGCACTGCTCCGGGATAATCATACATGGCCACCAAACAGGACGACAGCAGTGCCGGCAGAGCCGCCATCACAAGAAAGACGCCGATCTTTTTGTTCATCGATCTCTCCCTGAGACTATTATACCCCTTAAATTCCGAAAATATCCACACGGGCTCTGAATTTGACTAGCGTTTTCATGCTCCCCTATTCTGTTAAACGTCACAAAGCAGGAAAAAGTTTGTTATGGCTTGAAACAGCCCCTCCTTTTTGACATAGTACTGCTATCCCGAATTAAATACCAGGAGGTTCCGAGTGGGTGGATTGTTCGGCGTGGCAGCAAAACAGGACTGTGTGAGTGATCTGTTCTATGGAACGGATTATCATTCACATCTGGGGACGCGCAGAGGCGGCATGGCGGTGTATGACGAAGGGGGATTCACTCGATTCATCCACAATATCGAAAACGCGCAGTTCAGGTCCAAGTTCGAGACAGACATCACAAAGATGTCAGGCCCTGCCGGAATCGGGATTATCAGCGATTACGAAGACCAGCCGTTGTTGATCCGTTCCCAGTTGGGGGATTTTGCGATCGTCACGGTCGGTGTGATACACAATGCCTCAGAACTGGCCGGCAGCCTCTTCCGCAAAGACTCTCATCACTTCGCCGAGATGAGCGACGGAGATGTCAATCCCACGGAGTTGGTTGCCGCACTGATCAGCCGTCAGCCCACCTACGAAGACGGGATCCGCGCGGTCCAGGAATCGATCGAAGGCTCCTGTTCCCTGCTTATCCTCACCAGCAACGGGATCTATGCAGCGCGCGACCGGATGGGCCGTACACCGGTGATCCTCGGCAAGAAAGAGGGAGCCATGGCCGCCACCTTGGAGACGTGTGCCTTCCCCAATCTGGACTATTCCATCGAGCATGAGCTGGGACCCGGTGAGGTTGTACTCTTCAATGCGGACGGCTACAAGCAGAGAGTTCCCCCGGGAGATCGAATGCAGATCTGCAGTTTCCTCTGGGTTTACTACGGATATCCAGCCTCGAGTTATGAAGGCATCAATGTCGAGGGTGTCCGCTACCGCTGCGGAGCCACCCTGGCGCGCAAGGATGACATCCCCATCGACCTCGTGGCGGGAATCCCGGATTCGGGTACCGCCCATGGCCTCGGCTACGCCGGGGAGTCGGGGATCGCCTTTCAGAGGCCTTTCGTAAAATACACTCCCACCTGGCCCCGGAGCTTCATGCCACAGGATCAACGCATCCGAGACATGGTCGCTAGGATGAAGCTCATCCCCATCCGCGAACTGATCGAGGGCCAGAGGCTGCTTTTTTGCGAGGACTCCATCGTGAGGGGAACCCAACTCCAGGACGCCATCCAGCGCCTGCTGGGATCAGGGGCCAAAGAAGTGCATATGCGGCCGGCCTGCCCGCCTCTGGTGTACGGCTGCAAGTTCCTGAATTTTTCTCGATCACGCTCCGAGATGGACCTGGCAGCGCGCAAAGCAATAAAAGAATTGAAAGGGGACGAACACGGAGACCTGAGCCGGTTTGCCGATCCGGATTCGAGCGACTATCAGGACATGATCCAGGCCATTGCAAAAAGGCTCAACCTGACCTCATTGAGATATCAACGGCTGGATGACCTGGTGGACGCCATAGGGCTGCCCAAAGAGAAGCTTTGCACATTCTGCTGGGATGGGGCGGAATAAACCGCGGATCAGGGCTGTCTGTCCGAAGAATACAGAAGTTCCAGTGAGACCTGGCTGTCCGATCCCGCTAGGCTCAATATGACCTCTGTCTGATCCATCCGCCAGCACGTTCGATAGCTCAGGTGGCCCAGGCTGACAGCCTGTCCCCAACGGTTGGGATCGTCCTTCCAGGTCGCCTCATGCCAGAGCTTGCTCTCCTCAGCGGGGGCTCCATACTGCCGAGTGAACTGGGTGTTGAGCTGGTGAAAATCCTCGATATACAGGCTGTGCTGGAGATGATCCTGCAGGAATACATACCGGGTTTTTTCCAATCGGTCCCGAAAAAATATGTACTCGATGCGGCAATCCCGCTCCATCACGCTCCGATTGTAGCGAAGGACCTTCCCGCCCGCGAGGCTCTGTACACCGACCGGATCTCCGATCAGCCGCGTGAGATCGGCGCTCTTCATGCCCCAATGTACGGTATTCGAGGATGTCTGCGACTTCGTCTGCGAGCTCCCGTTGGCTCCTTCGCTCGAGTACGATAGGGAACGGGTGTTGACATAGAGCTTATTGACCTCCGAGTCAAGCACATACCCCGACTTCAGGGCGCCGTTGTTCTGTGAGGAGAAATAGACGTAGTTCCACTCTCTCTTAAATTTCCGATTGCTGGCCAGGATCAGGATCTCTCCCCTTCCCAGAGTAGCGATCACAGAGCTTCTCATATCAGGCTGCTTGTGGATGTCAGCGGTGAGGGCTGACACTTCGAGCTTCTTCGAAGCTCCGGACAATCCCGCGGCTACACAGAGGAGCACGGCCGCCGTTCCAAAAACTGTTCTCATACTGCCTGGGTGTTTTTTTGCTGACATTTGCTTTTTCATGCTGCGTCCTTGCGGTTGCCACAGCCCGGATCTGGGCCGACTCCCGCTTGGGCTCTTCTTTTCTATCTAGGATACCAATATGGTGGCACGGCCTCCCTGGGTTGGCAATCCTCTTTAGGGGTGAAATTCTGCTCTTGGCCTCACCTCTCGGCCGCGGCCCCTTTAAATGCCCGGTCCCTCCCGACTCCCCTCCTTATGAGAGATAGGCCGAGCGAAATTTGCGAGATGACACAACACGGGTCAGGTCTGAAGGGATACGGAAAGGTGTGTGTGTG
>CBESWG010000008.1:0-107276 GCA_965533275.1 uncultured bacterium | reverse complement strand
GGTTTTTGCGAAAGGAAGAATGAAAAAACTCGGCTGGATCTTACTCCTCCTCGTGGGCACTCTGCTCGGCAGGGCGGACTCTGTCCCCGTGGATTGGGGGAGTGTCGTCGATATCCTCCCCGACCCGCGGGCGTTCCATGAAGTGAGCACGATCTGGGAAGCCTACGGGGACTACATTCAGAGGATCGAGGTCCGGGAGGGAGACGTAGCCTTCCTCGTTGACAAAACCTGGATCTACTACCGCGACGGCCGGCTGCTCTCCGAAAGGAACCGCAACAACAGTCACCGATACGATTCATTGTTCAGTGAGTATGACCGGACCGGACCGGTGGAGAAGCTGCCCAGGGGAAGCCGCCTTCCCCGTTCCCGAGACCTGCTCCATGCCATGTTCGGCCGCAGCGAAAGCCAGGTTCGCAAACACTGCCTCACCCTCACGTTCCTGAACCACGAGGTCAATGTCAACCGTTTGGCCGCCCAGGCACTCCGGCAGATCGAACGGGAGATCTACGCCGCCGCCAGCACCGATCCCGAGGTCCGTGCGTTTGTCCAGGATCTGTCCGTGATCTACTCCTTCCATCGCAAGAATGTCAAAGGCTCCCGCACCCTCAGTTTTCATGCGTACGGCCTGGCGCTCGATCTTATCCCCCGAACCTACAACGGCCAGCATGCCAACTGGGCGTGGAGCCGCACCTACAAACGGTACTGGTATCGCATCCCCGCGGAAGAGCGCTGGAGCCCTCCTCGTATGGTCATGAACGCTTTCAAGCGTCACGGCTTCATCTGGGGCGGTGATTGGATCCGGTTCGACTGCGTGCACTTTGAATACCGGCCCGAGATCGCCTTCACACGCATGTCTGTGGACACACCCGATTGGATGGCCAGAGCCACCTCCTCTTTCTTGATCAAATAGAGAGATAGGGCCTGCCCCGTCCCTCTCTGTGAATCCCCTCTGGATGAGTAATGTTCTAATAACTAGAATATATGATTGACAAATTCTCCTATATCCTCTATTTTATAGAAGAATGATGAATCCATTGTGTCTTAACCCAAGCGTGTCACGGGATTCGTGTCGGGGGAGGAGCGGATAATGAAATTGCTGTCGCGTCAAGAGGAGGTTGTCCTGCTTTCCATCTGGAAGCTCAAGGGCAATGCGTATGGTGTGACCGTCCGGGAGTACATCTCAGAGATCACAGGAAAATACTGGTCCATCGGTGCCATCTACGTTCCCCTGGACCGATTGGTGGAGAAAGGGCTGCTGAGTGCTTATCAGGGCCTCCCCACCAAACGGAGGGGCGGCCGCAGCAAACGGTTTTACGAGATTACCCCCGAGGGAATGAAGGTGCTGTCCGAGATGAGACAGGTTCAGAAGATCCTGTGGAAAGATTTTCCCGAGGTTACGACTGAATAAGGAATAGATAGTGAAGGAACGTTTGACAGCGAAACCTCCCCGCGTGGCCGAATGGCTGCTCGGTCGATTCCTGCTCCTGCACAATGCCAGCCCGGTCCTGGGAGATTTTGAGGAACTCTACAACGACATGATCGAGTCACGGGGTCGGACCGCCGCTGATCTCTGGTACTGGTTCCAGCTCGTGAAGTCCTTTCCGGGCTTTGTTTTGGGCTATTTCTACTGGGGATTTGTTCTGTTCCGCAGCTATCTGAAGGTCACTCTCCGCAGCATCATGCGGCACAAGGGTTTTTCCTTCATAAACATCTTCGGCTTGGCCCTGGGCCTTTCCTGCACACTTTTCATCTCCCTCTGGGTGCTGGATGAGTTGAGCTTTGACCGCTTTCATACAAATACGAAGCGGCTCTACCGCGTCGAGGCGGACGAGGAATACTCCGGCTACAGCATGCATACCATCGTTTCCCCCCCGCCGCTGGCCCCTGTCCTGGCTGACGAGGTCCCGGAGGTGGAGGCCGCCGCCCGATTCTCCCGTTTCGGAGGATTGCAGCTGCGATATGGGGACCATTCATTTTTCGAACAGCAAGTCCGCGCCACGGATCCGACATTTTTCCGGATGTTCTCATTCCCACTGCTCAGGGGAGAACCGGATACGGCCCTCAACGATCCCTTTTCGATCGTGATCTCCCAGCGTATGGCCACCAAATATTTTGGTGAGGACGATCCGCTCGGTGCCGTGATCCAGGCTGAAAATCGATTTGACCTGATGGTCACAGGAGTCATCCAGGACCCGCCCGGAAATTCCACGCTCCAGTATGACTGGATCGTGCCTTTCGTTTTCGTAGAGCAGAACCTGCGCCGCATGCCCGCAGGCTGGGAGGACGCCATCTCGACCTTTGTCCTGCTAAGAGAGGGTGTCGAGCCCGATGGGGTGGCGCCCAAGATCACGGAGCTCATACTCCGCAACAAGGGCAAGCCGGACCGAACCGTTTACGGGCTGGCCTCCCTTGCACGGCTTCGCCTGTTCAGTGTCTACGGCCGGGGAGAGCTGATGGGCACGGTCAAGTATGTGTACATCTTTTCCCTCATCGCCCTGTTCGTCATCGTGATCGCCTGTATCAATTTTATGAACCTGTCCACGGCTCGCTCCGCACAGCGTGCCAAGGAGATCGGGATGAGGAAGGTGGTGGGCGCCCAGCGCAGGGATCTCATCCGTCAGTTCTATGGTGAGTCCCTGCTCTACACTCTGTGTGCGCTAGGCTTTGCCGTATTGGGGGTCATTGTGCTGCTGCCCGTCTTCAGGACGGTGAGCGGGAAGTCCATCTCGCTGGACTCCTTGGGCACGCGTCCCATTCTGCTGGCTGGGGTGGCCCTCACGTTTCTGACGGCAATCCTGGCAGGCAGCTATCCGGCTCTCCTCCTGTCTTCCCTGAGGCCCGCCCGGGTCCTGCGGCGCTTGGGAAAGGTCGAGAGACGATCAGTGATCCGTTCAATGCTGGTCGTTGTCCAGTTCTCATTGTCCATTTTCCTCATCATCGCAACCGTAGTGGTGTACACCCAGACACGCTACATGAAGGGGAGTGACCTTGGCTACGACCGGAACCAGCTTCTGACGATTCCCCTGAGGGGTGAGGTGGGTGGCTCCTATCCCGCGTTAAAGGACAGGCTCCGCCAGGAGCCCTCCATCATCCAGGTCACCGCCATGGGCCGCCGGCCCGCCATGATCGGAGATTATGCACGCGACGCGACCTGGGCCGGCAAGGATCCTGACCAGGAGACACGAGTGGTTTTTGCGGCGGTGGATTATGAGTTCGTCGAAACGATGGGACTGGAGCTCGTGGAGGGGAGGACGTTTTCGCGTGACTTTGCCACCGATGCCGAGCAGGCGTTCCTGATCAACCAGGAAACCGCCAAGCTGATCGGAGGAGATTCGGCGGTTGGCACCCCGTTCACCATGTTCGGGCAGGAAGGGACGGTGATCGGAGTATTGCAGAACTTTCATTTTCAGCCCCTGCGTCGCGAGATCCAGCCCCTCGTCTTCCTGCTGGCGCCCAATCCCCACTGGCTGGGAAACATCGTCGTACGCTTCTCTCCGGAGAACACGGCCGCCACACTCACCGCGATCGAAAAGGCCTGGAAAGAGGTCCTGCCCACATATCCGTTCGAGTATGTTTTCGTGGATGAGGATTATTCGCGATTCTATTGGAGAGAGGAGCGCATGGGGCAGCTGTTGGGAAATTTTTCCTTCCTGGCTGTGTTCATTGCCTGCCTGGGACTGTTCGGCCTGGCCTCCTTTGTGGTGGAACAGAAGACCAAGGAGATCGGGATCCGCAAGGTGCTGGGCGCTTCTGTCTCCTCTATCATGATCTCCCTGTGTGGGGAATTCGTCCGCCTGGTTGTGATCTCGACATTCATTGCCTGGCCGCTGGCCTATCTGGCGGCACACAGCTGGCTGGATGACTTCGCCTACAGGATCCGGCTGGATCCCTTCGTTTTCCTCCTGACGGGGCTGCTTGCGCTGATCATAGCCCTGCTCACAGTAAGCCTTCAGGCAGCCCGTGCGGCCCGCGCCAATCCAGTCGATGCCCTCCAGTGTGAATGAAAAAGCAGCGGTTCGTAGTGTTGACACAAACAGAGGAGTACAGTGCGGACCGGGCAGACAACGGATAGATGAACAAATAAACGAACTCATGAATGAGTGAGTGAAAGGAAGAAGACATGAGGAAGAAGACTTGGGTCCTGGCTGCTGTATTTGTCGGTGTAATCTTGATTTCCTGCGGAGGGGGGACCGGGCCGGCTGACAGCCCCACAGAAAGCCCCGCTCTCGACGAGCCGGAGGAGGTGACCTACCTTGAAGAGATCAGGGAAGGCGTGACCTTCGTGCACAACACCGGCCCTCGTTGGGGAGAGACTCCGAAGATCCGGCTGGAATTGATCCGCGTTCTGGGAGGGCCGGGAGAATCCAGCCCCGATCTCACATTCTACAAGCCGTCGGACATTGCGCTCGATGCCCAAGGGAACCTCTATGTCCTGGATGCGGGCAACTTCCTTATCAAGAAGATCGGGCCGGACGGAACATTCCTGGCGGCCTTCGGCCGCGAAGGCCAGGGCCCGGGAGAGTTCCAGTTTATGGAGGGAATCGTCCTGGATGGCCAGGGCCGCATGTATGTGAGCGACAAGGCCACCAATGCCGTGAAGATCCTGGATCCGGAAGGGAATGAGATCGACACACTGGCGTCCGGAGGCCCGGCGGGGAAGCTCGCGCGGCTTTCGAACGGGGGTCTGGTCTCGCTTCGAACCCAGCGGGGCTCCTCCGCCCTCCTGCAGCGGTTCGATCCTGCAGGGAACATGGTTGCAGAATTTGGCACCCTGGAGGCCCACGAGGACGAGGACAGCTTCAGGTACTTCAACCGGGTGTCCTTCGACTCTGGCCCGGGCGACTCGGTCTACCTCGCATACGGCGCCCGCAACCGGATAGAAAAATACTCACCCGCGGGAGAGCTGCTGCTCTCGATGGACCGGCCGCTCAACTTTCCCGAGTCTGAGGTGATCACCCACCAGGAACATCAGCTCGGTCCACGCAAGATCCCGATCCCTTTTGTGAATTTCACCACTGCCGATATCGCCCTGGATGCCGAAGGCCGCCTGTGGGCACTTTCCTACGAGCGGCAGCTGAAGTTCGAGGAGATGGGCCTGACCATGCATTTCCGTGACGGCGACGGCCGCTATGAGGGGGATGAGACGCTCCAGGCGACGGACGAACTCAAGATCGATGCTTTTGCCTTCCATGTCTTCGACGGACAGGGCCGCTTCCTCGGGAAGCTCCCCCTGACGCACCATGCCGGTGTTGTGCGCATCTTCCAGGATCGCCTCTATATCCTCGAGGCCCGACACGGTATGTGTATTTACACCTACCGCATCGTCCAGTGACGCCGTACATATTTGATCCGAGTGGAAGACCCACCCAACCACCCCATGCACTCGGATCAAACATGTACGGCTCATGTGCTTTTTGTCCCAAGGTTTTTTCGAGTCGGACCTATAGTTTTGTTGAAATGGGAGGAGGTTTTGCATAAGATAAAGCGGTGAGTCAGTTAGCTCCCCTCCCGCTGCTAAAATCCTCCCAGAGTCTCCCGTCCATCCAGGTTCCTTATTGACTCATCCGAATTTACGAAAAAGGCAGGAGTCGGCATGAAAAAAATCTCAGAGAAGATCCCGCGCAGAGAGTTCCTCAAGAGGCTGCCCCTGGCAGCCGCGGGAGTGGCGGCCTTTCCTACCATCGTTCCGGCCAAGGTGCTGGGCCGGGAGGGATCGCCTCCACCATCGGATAAGATCGTCATGGCCGGGATCGGCTTCGGCATGATGGGCTATCCCAACATGGAGGCCTTCCTCAATAAGGACGAAGTCCAATGGGTGGGGGTCTGTGATCTGGATGACGTCCCCCTCCAGAAGGCCAAGGGCATCGTCGACGATTTTTACGGCAACCGGGACTGTGCCACGTACCACGACTTCCGTGAGATCTGTCTCCGCAAGGACCTCGATGCGATCTCCATCGCGGTGCCGGACCACTGGCACGCCTTGGTCGCCATCACCTGTGTCCGTGCGGGTTTCGATGTGTACGGCGAGAAACCTCTGACACACAGCCTGGCGGAAGGCCGGGCCCTGTCCGACGCGGTGACGCGCTACGGACGTGTATGGCAGACGGGCAGCTGGCAGAGATCGGTGGCCAATTTCCACCATGCCAGCGAGCTGGTTCGGAACGGCCGCATCGGCAAGGTCCTGGCCATCGAGGTCGGCCTGCCCCAGGGGCACCATGACTTCGCCGGTACAGGAGGTCAGGAAACCTTCGGCCCGCCGCCCTCCAATCTGGACTATGACTTCTGGCTGGGACCCGCCCCCTATGCTCCCTACTGCCCGGCCCGCGTGCACATGAATTGGCGCTGGAACATGGATTTTGGGGGTGGCCAGTTCATGGACTGGGTCGGCCATCACGTAGACATCGCCCACTGGGGGATGGGCTGGGACACCAGCGGACCCGTCGAGATCGGGGGCACAGGGGAGTGGACAAGAGCTGGCGTGTGGAACAGTCCCACCCGCTACTATCTCAATGCCCTCTATGCCGACGGGACGCCCATGACAATCGCCGGCGGTCACGACGAGATCTGGAGCGGGACCAAATGGATCGGAGACCGAGGTTGGGTTTGGGTCGATCGCGGCAGCCAGGAGACGGATCCGCCTTCACTCTGGAACGAGTACATCGGGCCCAACGAAGAAAGGCTCTACCGGAGCCGGGACCACTATCAGAACTTCCTGGACTGCGTGAAGACTCGCGACCTGACCATCGCACCCTGCGAGGTGGCCCATCGCTCTGCAAGCGTGGGTCACCTGGGCGTCATCGCGTTGAAGCTGGGGCGGAAGATCCGCTTCCAACCGGAGACCGAGACCATCGTCGACGATCCCGAAGCTTCCAGGCTGTTGTCGCGGGCCTACAGAAGCCCGTGGCAACTGATCCCCTAGGAGTCCACCATGAAGAACATAAATGATCCACGCTCACTTAGGGCCGGGACAAGGCTGGTCATCCTGGGCATGGCGGCCCTGCTGATCTCTTCCCTGCCTGCGGCCGCAAACCCGATCGAGCAGGGCCAGAGCCTGCAGTCGATCCTGGAGAGGCTGGCACACTACCAACACAATCAGGATCACGACACGGTCCTAGAATTCCAGGCCCATATCCGGACCCATAAGCAAACCCCTGATGGGAGGGCGCAGTGCGAGTCGCTGCTGCTGGTGTTCCTGCAGGGCGAGGCCACGGAAGACGGGAAATGGGAGGTCTGCCGACAGCTCCGGTCCCTGGGAACAGATGCCTCCGTTCCGGTCCTGGCAAAAATGCTCATAATGGATGGGGCATCCGCCGAGATGGCCCGGTATGCGCTCGAGAAGATCCCGGGCACTGCCGCGGATCGGGCGCTCCTGAGTGCCCTGCAGTCCTCCTCGGGAAAGAACCGGCTCGGGCTGGTCTCGACTCTCGGGCACCGCGGCCAGAGGGGGGCGGTGTCTGTCCTGGCCGGGATCGCAGCGGAGCCGGATGAGGAAGCCGCGGAGGCCGCGGTGACCGCCCTGGGGAGGATCGGGACTATAGATGCGGCGAATTCCCTGGTCCGCTTCCTGGGTTCCAAAAACGAGGGGCTCAGGATCTCCGCTGCCTCCTCGCTCTTGAACTGCGCCGACGGCTTCCTGGCCTCAGGCGAGGCCGACCGCGCCTTCCCGTTCTATCGGCAGCTGCTGGGATCGGATATCTCCCTGTCGGTCTCCCGCGCCGCCTTGAAGGGGCTGATCTCCGCATCAGATGACCATGATAAAGAGCGGAGCCTCATCCTGGAAGTCCTGCAAAATCCGGATCCGGGAATGCATTCGGCGGTGATCGGGATGGTGCCCCGCGTGTTTGCTGCACCGGAGATCCTGCCCCTCTGCGAGCTCCTGCCGCGGCTGCCTGAGCAGAGCCAGGTGCAGCTGCTCTCGGTCCTTTCCGGCTATGATAATGATGTGGTTCTGGTCACGGCGGCCCAAGCGCTTTCGAGCCACTCTCTAGAAATTCGCCTGGCGGCCCTGCGCGCCCTGGGCAGGCAGGGCAATCCCTCCTCTGCGAAACTCCTGGTCCGGCATGCCGGGCAGTCCAGAGGTGTCGAGCAGGCAGCCGCCCGGACCGCGTTGTGGAATCTGAAAGGATCGGCCGTGGATGCAACCATCCTCGAGGCTCTGTCCCGGGAAAATGATCCCGCCCTGCAGGGAGAGCTTATCCGAAGCCTGGGAGAACGGCGCATCAGCGAGGGAAAAGCGCTGTTGTTTGAAAAGCTGCGGGATCCGGACCTCAGGCTCGAGGCCATCCGTGCCCTGGGCCACGTATCCGAGCCCCGGGACCTTCCCCTGCTGATCGACCGGCTCCTGGAATGTGAAAATGAGGCCGAGCAGAACGAGTTGGCCAACACGCTCGCGGCCACGGCGAGGAAGATCAGCCGGCCCCATGCCCGTGCCAGCCTTGTGACGAAGAGGTTGAACGGATCCCAGGCTCCGGAGGACCACAGGGTCCTGCTTTTGGTCCTCGGAAAGATCGGGGATGACAGCTCCCTGGGGGTGCTGCGTCGTTCCCTGGAAGACCAGGACTCGGAGGTGCGGGAGGCCGCAGCCCGTGCGCTGATCGAATGGCCCACGGCCACGGCCCGGGACGATGTCTTCCTGATCGCGGAGACGTCCTCCCATCCCACGCTCCAGGTGCTGGCCGTGCGCGCTTATGTGCGCATGGTGGGCATGGAGCGGTTCCGCCGCCCGGAAGCGGCCGTGGCCTCGCTCGAGGCGGCTCTCCCCCTGGTGAAGCGGCCCGAGGAGATGATGTCCATCCTCGGCATCCTTCCCCAGTTTCCCTGCCGGGAAGCACTCGCGCTGGCCGAACGTTTTGTTGCAGACGACAGCGTGGGGAAAGAGGCCGAGGCGGCCGTCGCGAGGCTGCGCCGATCTCTCCGATGACAGGATAGGCGATCGCATGATCTGCCGGCTTAGCGCCTGAATGGCGATAATTTAGAGGCTCGACACCGAGATCACGGGGCCGCATTGTAGGATATGCGGCACTTTTAGAGAGAACAAAGCAGAGTGGAGGATACGCGATGATCGAAGGTCAGGGATCCGGGATGTCTGTTACCCGGCTGAAGTACGGCATGGTGGGCGGAGGACAGGGCGCCTTTATCGGCGATGTCCACCGCAAGGCCATCGCCATGGATGGGCACGCCGAGCTGGCGGCCGGGTGTTTCTCGCAGGAGTTTGACAACACCCTGGCCACTGGCCGCATGCTGGGCCTGGAGGAGGGCCGGCTCTATCGGAGTCCCGGGGAGATGATGGCCGCCGAGGGTCAGCTGGAAGGGGGGATAGATTTTGTGGTGATAGCCACCCCCAATGATTCCCACTATCCCATTGCCAAGGCGGCCCTGGAACAGGGCATCCACGTGGTCTGTGATAAGCCGCTCGCCACCACCAGCGAAGAGGCCGAGGCCCTGGACCGACTGGCGCAGGACCGGGGCCTGATGTTCTGTGTGACCTATGCCTATGCCGCCTATCCTATGGTCAAGCACATGAGGGCCATGGTCGCCAACGGCGACCTGGGAGAGATCCGGTTCGTTCACGGCGAGTATCCGCAGGAATGGCTGGCCACGCTGCTGGAAAAGACCGGACAGAAGCAGTCGCTTTGGCGGACCGATCCGGCCCGCGCCGGGATCTCCAACTGTGTAGGAGACATCGGCAGCCACATCGAGAACATGGTCGCCTACGTGACCGGCTTGAGGATCGAGAGGCTGTGCGCCCGGCTCGACAGGTTTGGAGAGGGGCGTCTGCTGGACGACAACGCTTCCATCCTGCTGGATTACGCGGGTGGGGCCAAGGGCGTGTACTGGAGCTCTCAGATCGCCATCGGCCACGACAATGGATTCCGCATCCGGGTCTATGGGACCAAGGGAGCCTTCGAGTGGGTGCAGGAGAAGCCCAACTACCTCAAGGCCTCTTACCTGGACCGGCCCGTCCAGATCCTTTCGCGCGGCCGGGACCATATGTATCCTCGGGCCCAGGGGCTTTCGCGCACTCCCTCTGGACATCCCGAGGGCTATTTCGAAGCCTTCGCCAACCTGTATTCCACTTTCATCCCTGCGCTGGCTAAGAAGATCGCCGGAAAGGAACTGACCGAGGAAGATCGGGATTTCCCCGGCGCAGAGGACGGGATCAGGGGAGTGCGCTATGTTGAAAAATGTGTGGAGAGCTCGGAAAAGGGCTCCGTCTGGGTAAATTTTATGGATCGAGGATAAAAAACATGGCAAGACCGGTTACGCTGTTTACGGGGCAGTGGGCAGACATGACCTTCGAGGAGATCTGCCGCAAAGCTGCGGAGTGGGGATATGACGGGCTGGAGATCGCCTGCTGGGGCGATCATATGGAGGTGAAAAAGGCCGCCGATGATCCGGACTACGTGCAGAGGAAAAAGGATACGCTGGATAAGCACGGCCTGAGATGCTGGGCCCTCGGTGCCCATCTGTCCGGACAGTGCCTGGGAGACCGCTATGATCCCCGCCTGGATGTTTTCGTGCCCGAGGCAGCCCAAGGGAAGCCCGCCGAGCTGCGGGCGTGGGCCGCAGAGGAGATGAAACTCACCGCCCGCGCCGCCCAAAACATGGGGTGCGGCGTGGTCAACGGCTTCATGGGCTCGCCCATCTGGGCGTTCTGGTATTCTTTCCCTCCTACCACGGATGAGATGATCGAGGGGGGCTTCCAGGAGATCCTGCGCCTTTGGACCCCCATCCTGGACGTATTCGACGAATGCAGGGTCCGTTTCGGACTGGAGGTGCACCCTACGGAGATCGCGTTCGATCTCTACACAGCCCAGCATCTGTTGGAGGTGTTCGGGCGCCGGCCGGCCCTGGGCTTCAATTTCGATCCCAGCCACCTTTTGTGGCAGGGACTCGAGCCCCACCTCTTCGTCCGCGACCTCGCGGACCGCATCTATCACGTCCACATGAAGGACGCGGCCGTGACCCTGGATGGGAGATCCGGCATCCTGGGCTCGCATCTACCGTTCGGAGATCTCCGGCGCGGCTGGAACTTCCGTTCCCTGGGCCATGGAGATGTCAATTTCGAGGAGATCATCCGCGAGCTCAACGCCATCGGCTACACGGGGCCTCTCTCCGTGGAATGGGAGGACAATGGCATGGACAGGGAATTCGGGGCCAGGGAGTCGGCAGAGTATGTCCGGTCCATCAACTTCTCCCCTTCGGACGTGGCATTTGACAAGGACATGAAGACCTGAAAAAGCGGTTGAGGACTCTGCTGGGGGGTGATACAATCGCTGAGGATACGGCCCCCTCTTTGAGGCGGCCGTGTGAAGAGGAACAATGGCGAACGACAGTGAAAACACCACAAAGCCCGGATTGACCCGTAGGGCATTTCTCAGGACTTCGGCTTCGGCGGGCCTGGGGATAGCCGTCGCGGGGGGCGCGCTTTCCGCGCGAAGCTTCACCCTGTCCCAGGAACCGGAGCCCGGCCAGGACGACCTGAATGTGGCCGTGATCGGAGCCGGGGAGCAGGGCCGGATCCTCATCGAATGCTGCCTGCGCATCCCCGGCATCCGCTTCCGGGCCGTATGTGATGTCTGGGAATACAGCCAGCGCTATGCCAGCCGCTACCTCAAGAAATACGGGCACGAGGTCAACGTATACGAGGACTACCGGGAGCTCCTGGCCAAGGAAAAAAACCTGGACGCTGCCATCGTGGCCACTCCGGACTGGATGCACGCAACGCATGCCAACGCCTGCCTGGAAGCGGGCCTGCATGTCTATTGTGAAAAGGAGATGTCCAATTCCCTGAGCCGGGCCCGGAGCATGGTCCAGACCGCCAGGAAGACGGGCCGACTGCTCCAGATCGGCCACCAGCGCCGCAGCAATCCCCGCTACCTCCATGCCATCGACACCCTGATCCGGGAAAAACGGATCCTGGGCCGGGTTTCGCAGGCCTATGCGCAGTGGAACCGGGCCAAGGCGGACATGCGCGGTTGGAATCCGCGCTATGAGATGCCGGCCGAAAAGCTGGGGCTGTACGGCTACACATCCATGACCGCGTTTCGCAACTGGCGCTGGTACAAGCGCTACGCGGGAGGCCCCATCGTGGATCTGGGCTCCCACCAGATCGACCTGTTCAGCTGGGTTTTCGGCGTGAATCCTTCGACGGTCATGGCCAGCGGCGGCGCGGATTATTATCAGGGCCGCGAATGGTATGACAACGTGATGATGATCTACGAATTTGAGACTGAGCAGGGGATGGCACGTGCCCTTTACCAGGTGCAGACCACCACCAAACACGGCGGATTTTACGAAGCGTTCATGGGAGACGACGGCTCGCTGGTGATCTCCGAGGTGCCGCAGCTCGGCGACTGGGCTATGCGCGAGGCCCATGCGCCGGAGTGGGACTCGCTGGTCAAGGAAGGGCTTCTGCAGACAGAAAAGCCTCCCATACAGAAGGTGGACACGCGCAACATCTTCCTCGACGTGCGCGTCACGGCCGAGGCCGGCCGCTGGCCCCTGCCAGTGGAGCTGGCCAAGCCCGCCCACCAGCCACACCTGGAGAATTTCTTCAGTGCCATCCGCTACGACATCCCGCTGAACTGTCCCCCCGAAGTGGGGTATGAGACCGCGGTAGCAGTGCTCAAGGTCAACGAGGCCGTGGAGGCCCGGCGTATCCTGCGCTTCCGCCCCGACATGTTTAAGGCATGAAACGCACAACGATCTCCTTCATGCTCCTGACCGCACTGGTCCTGCTGCTTCCCTTTGCGGCCCGGGCCGATCAGGTCGAAGAAAAACAGCATACCTGGGACGGGAGCCAGTCCACGCCCGTGCACCTCCTTCCTCTCAAGGACGAGTTCGACCTTGCCATCCTCCCCACCGAGTCTTATCGCCTCCCATATTCCACGCGCTTCACCTGCGCACCCTGCCATGACTATGAGACCATTACGCAGGGGCTGCACTTCAACGCCGGGATATCGGATTACGACGGACGTGCCGGGGAACCCTGGATCTGGCTGGATCCACAGACGGGCACGGTGCTGCCGCTCTCCTACAGGGATTGGCGGGGGGTTTGGCAGCCGGAAGATCTGGGGCTCTCCCCTTGGGATTTTACTCTCCTTTTTGCCCGCCACATGACGGGCGGTGGCAAGAGCGAGGTCCCGGTGGACGAGTTCACTCCGGAATCCCGTTGGGAGGTCTCGGGCACGCTGGAGATCAACTGCATGGGCTGCCACAATGCAGCCCGAGTTCAGAGCCACAGTGAGTGGGCCAAACAGGTCCTACGCGAGAACTTCCGCTGGGGAGCCACTGCCGCCTCAGGGCTGGGAGAGGTGAGCGGCATGGCATCCCGGCTTCCCGCCACCTGGGACATCTTCGACGGGCCGAATCCCGACGACACTGAGTGGGCCGTGGTCCCCAACGTGTCCTACAGACCTGAGATCTTCGATTCCAAGCACCGGGTCTTCTTCGATATCGGAGACAAAGTGGAGGACCGGCGCTGCCTGGCCTGCCACTCGGTCACTCCGACGGGAAGATCCCGCTACCAGGTGACCGGAGATGTTCACACGGCGGCTGGGATCCGCTGTGTGGACTGTCACCGCCATGATCTGACCCACCGAATGGTGCGTGGATACGAGGAAGAGGCCGGCGAGGATGACCAGCCCGAGGCCGCCGCCTTCAGCTGCCGGGGCTGCCACTTGGGTGATGAGCTGACCCATGGGAAGACCGCCGCTCCAGGCCGGTTGGGCGCTCCGCGCCCCAGGCACGCGGGCTTCCCAGAGGTCCATTTCGAGCGCCTCGCCTGCACAGTTTGTCACTCGGGACCGATCCAGGATGAACGTGGCACCCGGGTCCGCACGTCCCGGGCCAACCGCCTGGGCATCTATGGGATTGCCGACTGGGCCACGGACCTCCCTCAGATCGAGGAGCCGGTCTATGTGAGGGATGTGCATGGACGCCTCGTCCCCAGCCGCCTGATCTGGCCCTCGTTCTGGGCCCTCCTGGAAGGGGAATCTGTGACGCCCCTGCGCCCCGCCGAGCTGGTCGGCCTGGGGGCCGGGATCCTCGATCTCGAGGAAGACACCGCCTCCATCCTGGCCGCCCTTTCTGTGAATCCGGAGATCGAGGGGCTCGCGGTCCTGGCCGTGGGCGGGCGCATCTTCAGCCCTAACCTGGACGGCAAGTTGGATGTATCGGCACTTCCCATGGAGAGCGGTCTGGGAGAGCAGATGTGGGCGCTCCGCACGGAGGAGGGCCTGGTCCCGCTCATCCCCGATTTCGAAACCCAGGCCGAGGAGCCGGATCCCGAGATCGAGGTGCGGATCCAGCTGGTGCTGGAGTCGTTGGCAGCCCTGGACCGGGAGACTGGCCGGCCGGCGGTCATCCACAAGAACGTGAAGTACCGGATGGTAGAGGGATTCCTGGAACTGACGGATTTTGCGGGAACTTCGGATGTCCTCCCCGGCCTGTTCTGGGAGAATGGGGACACGGTGGAACCGCTCGTCTCCGATTTTCATCTGCGGACCGTCCAAGCGGTTTCCGGGAGGGAAGAAACCCTCTCCGAAGAACAGGTCCAACGCCTGCTGGAACGGCTGGGCGAGAGTGGGGGAGAGCATGGCTACGTTGCGGGAGGCCGGCTCTTCCGGCTGGATGGGGCTGGCGGCCTCGTTTCAGCCGGGCACGACGCTGCAGAGCCTGTCACCTGGCCGCTGGCCCATGCGGTTCGTCCGGCACAGCAGTCCCTGGGCCTTAAAAAGTGCACGGAGTGCCACCGGGAGGGCTCCCCGTTTTTCTTCAGGAAGGTAGAGGCCTCTGGTCCCCTCGTGACCCAGCAGAAAGAGGTACGGACGGCGGTTTCCTTTATGGAACTCGACTGGCCCTATCAGAAGCTGTTCGGGCTTTCGTTTCGAGTGCGGCCCCTGCTCAAGGTTGTCCTGGCAGTGGCGGCGGTGTTCCTGAGCCTGATCGTGATGATCGTACTCGTTACTGTGTTGGGGCGGGCGGCCGGCCTGATCGAGAAGAGAAAATGAGTGGAGTCATGGCTTTCCGGATCATAACATTCGCAACGCTGCCTGCCGCGGCCCTGGTTCTGGCTTATTTCCGGTACCAGAGGAGCGCTTCCACGAAACCTTTTCCGGCTTGGTGTCGGGACAGGTTTGGTTCCTTGGTCCGGGAGCGGAGGGGCCAAGGGCTGCGGGATTGGCACGTGGCACACCTGGTGCGCCCCAATCCTCCCCGGCAGCGCTGGATCTTCCTGGCGCTGGTCTTAAGTTTCGGGTATCTGGCCCTGAGCGGTTTCATTTTTGCTCTGTTCTTTACCCGCCCGCTGCGCGGGATCTTCCTCATGGCTCACGTCAGCCTGGGCGGCCTGTTCGCCGTCTGCCTGGCCCTGGCCGCCCTCATCCGAGCCCGGACATATGATTTCAGCGACGAATCCGATCCCAGAGGGGCTCAGAGCGGCCACCAATTATTTGTTTCCCGCCTGCTCTTCTGGACCTTCACGGGTTCCGGCCTGTTGTTGATCGTCACCGCCCTGCTCATGATGCTGCCCTGGTTCGCCCAGCCGGGGCATGGCCAGATCCTGGGCCTGCACCGCTACAGCGCACTGCTCTCCGTCCTGTCCGCCCTTGCCTTTGCTGTGCACAATCTCGACACCCCCGGCGGCCGGGATTGAAGCCCCCCTCGCTCCCACCTGTCTCCCGCTTTTCGCATGCGGCCATGTCCACCGAGTTCGAGCTGCTGCTTCCCGGGGAGTTGACCCCCCACTCTCAGGGAGCGGCGCAAGCCGCTTTTGCTGAGATCGACCGCCTGGAACGGCTGTTCAGCCGGTTCGATCCCCGCAGCGAGATCAGCCGCATCAACCGCCTTAAGCCCGGCGAATCCCTGCGTGTGGGCATCGAGGTCGTCGAGTGCCTGGACCTGGCATTCCGCCTGAACGAGGAGACCCGGGGCGCATTCGATGTGGACTACCGGTCCCCAGGAGATCGGGGCTCGCAGAAGCAACAGGCAGCGGATCCGGAAACCTCGGGAGGGACGGCCTGGCCCGTGGACCTCGCCCGGGTTTCCGAGGGTTTCGTGGTTTCCGCACTCCGGGACTTGGACCTGGACCTGGGGGGGATCGGCAAGGGATATGCCCTGGATCAGGTGAAGGACCTGCTGGAGGACTGGGACCACCCGGATGCCCTGCTCCACGCGGGCACGAGCACGGCCCTGGCCTGGGGAGATCCAGGGGGAGGACAAAAAAATGGAAACGGGTGGCCCCTGGGCGTGGCCGGCCCCTGGGCCGGACCGGGAGTGCCGGGCACGGTCCTCCTGCGGGACCGGGCCCTGAGCGGATCGGGCGTTGAGGTCAAGGGAGAGCATGTCGTGGATCCCTCGAGCGGCGGACCGGCCGCAGGGCATCCGGCCGCGTGGGCCTCTCATCCTTCGGCAGCCGTGGCCGATGCGCTCTCCACAGCCTTCATGGTGATGCAGTCCGACCGCGTCGAGGATTTCTGTCGACACCATGCGGAGGTGTGGGCCCTGGTGATTAATGGGCCGAAAAAGTGTACAATATGCAACCGCGGGATCATGGCTGTCGATCCCGCTCCCTAGGAACACAGGATCGGATGCTCTCGCGCTAGACGCGTCAAATCAGCCAAGGAGATCGGCTATGCTTAGAAAGCTTTTTTGGGGCCTGTTGGCCCTGATAATACTCCTCCCCCATATTTCAAGCTCTGGGACTGGAGTAGACGGCTCTCAAGAGGGGAAGGAAGAACTGAAACTGGAGCTGCCCAAACCCATGTTCGTGGGCACTCCCCGCAACATCCGGAGCGCCAACCTGGAAAGGATCACCGGGAGGAAGCGTGCACCGTTCTTCGTGCCCCAGGGGACGGCCCTTCTCTCCCTGGAAAAGCCCGTGACAGGAAGCGACATGGAGCCGATCATCGGCGAGGTGGAGTTCGTGACCGACGGGGAGAAATCGGGAGAGGACGGCTACTACGTGGAATTCGGCCCTGGTGTGCAGTGGGTCCAGATCGACCTGGAGGCTTCCTTCGCCCTGCAGGCTATCCTCGTGTGGCACTACCACAGCCAGGCACGTGTCTACCGGGACGTGATCATCCAGGTCTCCGACGATCCGGATTTTGTCTCCGGCGTCACCACCGTGTTCAACAACGACCATGACAATTCCGCCGGCCTTGGCATTGGCCGCGACAAGGAATACATCGAGGTCAATGAGGGCCGCCTCATCGATCCCAAGGGTGTCACTGCCAGGTTTGTCCGGCTCTTCAGCCATGGCAACACTTCGAACGACATGAATCACTATGTGGAAGTGGAGGTCCACGGCACACCTGTGAAATGAGTAGAAAGGCCTTTGCCGCCCTCTTCCTTGGGACACTCGCCCTGTCCCTGATCCTCCGTGTCCCCCGACTGGACCTAAGGCCCATGCATCACGACGAGGCCAATCAGGCGGTTAAGTTCGGCCGGCTGCTGGAGGAGGGGGACTACCGATACGACCCAGAGGACCATCACGGACCCAGCCTGTACTATCTCACGCTCCCTTCCGCATGGCTCAGTGGAGAGGCCTCGCTGGCGGAGCTGCAGGAGTCCACCCTGCGGATGGTTCCCGTGGCCTTTTCTGCTGCTCTGCTTCTGCTGCTCCTGATGCTGTCCAGGGAGATCGGCCGGACGGGGGCTCTTCTGTCCGGGCTGATCGCAGCGGTTTCCCCGGCCCTGGCCTACTACAGCAGGTTCTACATCCAGGAGACGCTGCTGGTGTTCTTCATCCTGGGATGCATGGTTTTCGGCTGGCGCTTCTTGCATAGGCCGGGATCCGCCCGGGCCCCCCTCTTGTTCGGATTTTTTGCCGGCATGGCCTATGCCACCAAGGAAACCTGCCTGATTGCGTTCGGGGCCCTGTTGGGGGCCTGGCTTCTGGAGAAGCATCTTTTTCGCAGGGCGGATGGCACGGTTGGGAAACTCTCGTGGCCCCCTCTCTCGCAGCTGGCCCTGGCTGCCGGGACGGCCCTGGCTGTGATCGTGGCCCTGTACTCCTCATTCTTCCGCCACCTCCGGGGCCCCCTGGACTCAGTCCTGTCTTTCGGCACGTATTTTGCTCGGGCCGGTGATCCGGGCTGGCACTCGCATCCCTGGTACTACTATCTCAAGATGCTGTCATTTTCTCGTTATGGGAGCGGCCCCGTGTGGACAGAGGGGGCGGTCCTCCTGCTGGCATTGGTCGGTGCGGCTGCCGCTTTCGGGATAATAAAAGGAACCAGGAACCAGGATGGCGCGCCGCGGTCATTCCTGCGGTTCGCCGCGGCCTACACGCTGCTGTCGGCCCTGGCTTATTCCCTGATCCCGTACAAGACGCCCTGGAACCTGCTGCCCTTTTACCTGGGGATTGTGATCCTGGCCGGCGGTGGGGCCGCCACCCTGCTCGGATCCGTGCGGAAGGGCTGGCGCCGGGCCTTCGTGCTCTATGTCCTGGTAGTGAGCTTTGGACACCTGGGATTCCAGAGCTGGCGTGCTAATTTTCGTTTTCCCGCCGATCCCCGCAATCCCTATGTCTATGCCCACACCTCCACTGACCTATTGAGGCTTGTGCGGCGCGTTCAGGACCTGACCTCCCTGCATGCAGACGGCCGCTCCCTGCTTGTCAAGGTGGTGTCCGATCCCTACGCGACCTGGCCGCTGCCCTGGTATTTCCGGGATCTTCCCAACGTCGGATACTGGCAGGACTCCGGGGAGGCCGGAGATTTCGAGGGCGTGCCCCTGGTGGTCGCTTCCCCTGTCCAGATGGAGGAGCTGGCCCCACTGCTCGGGGACCGCTATCAGGTGGAATACTATGGGCTTCGTCCCGAAGTCCCACTCGCCCTCTGCATCGAAGCCTCTTTGTGGGAGGCCTTCCTCGATACCCGGAGAGACTGACCATGACGGAACTCTCGATCGTGATCCCTGCCCTGGACGAGGCGCAGAAGATCCGGGGGGACGTGGAATCTGCGGCGGCCTTCCTGGAGCAGTCGGGACTGTCCGGGGAGATCATCGTGGTGGATGACGGCAGCACGGACGGGACCTCTGCGGCCGCCGGCGGCGCAGACGTTCCCTCCGGCATGGAACTGAAGGTCATACGCCTGGACGAAAACCAGGGCAAGGGGCGGGCCGTCCGCACCGGTGTGCTGGCCTCGTCCGGAGATGTGGTCCTGTTCGCCGACAGCGGCAACTGTGTGCCCTTTGCCGACGCCCTGCCTCCATTCCGCCGTATTCAGGCCGGCGAGCTGGACGTGGCACTGGCCTCCAGGCGCCATCCGGAGACCGTGATCCGCCGGGACCGGCCCTGGAAGCGCCGCCTCCTGTCGCGCCTCTTCCATTGGGCGGCCGTCTTCGTGACCCGCCTCCCCAGCGGCATCAGCGATTCCCAGTGCGGTTTCAAGCTCTATCGGGGCGCCCCGGCCCGGGAGCTGTTTCGGGCCTGCCGTACATCCGGTTTCCTGTTCGACCTGGAGATCATCCTGCGCGCCCGGCAGGCAGGGCTGCGCATCGCCGAGTTCCCGGTGGAGTGGACCTGCGACTTGGACACGCGGCTGCGCCCCGGATCCGATGCGCCCCGTGTGTTACGCGAGCTGCTGGCGGTCCGCCGCCTGATCGCTGGAGGAGCTCCCCCAAAGGGACGCACTGGTCCGCCTGATCCAGAGGAACCTGGAAAGGGTGACCAGGATATCCCCTAGAGTGACGTCCCCAAGGAAGAGTCAATGACAAATTTCGCGTTCATCGGAGCAGGCAGCTACGGCACGGCCGTGGCCCATCATTTTGCTTCCAGGGAAGGTTATGAGGTCGTACTCTGCGGCCGCGATCCCGGAGTTGTCGAGGAGATTAATTCCCGAAACCGCAACTCCCGCTACCTGGGGAACTATCCCCTCTCTCCCTCGCTCCGGGCCACGTCCGATCCGGAGGAGGCCATCGAGGGGGCCGAGTGTCTGTTCCTGGCCGTTCCCGCACAGTCCATGCGGGCCGTCATGGGGGAGATCAGGGAATCCATCCAGCGGGACCTGACCTTGATCAGCCTGGCCAAGGGGATCGAGATCGACACACGGAAGCGCATGTCCGAGGTCATCGCCGAGTCCCTGACCGGGGCCGGACCGGAGGTGGAGGTCATGTCGCTCTCCGGCCCCAGCTTTGCCCGGGACGTGGTCGACCCGGATAAATCGGTGGCCCTCTCTCTGGGGGGGAAGAGCCGCCACCGACTGCGGAGGGTGCGAGCGCTGCTGCACTCACCCAGCTTCCGGGTCTTTGGGTGCAGAGACCTGGCCGGTGTCGAATGGGGGGGTGCACTCAAAAACGTGTTCGCCTTGATGGCGGGGATCATGAAGGGGGACGGAGAAGGGGACAGCTATCTGGGAGAATACATCCCTCGGGCCCTGGTCGAGATCGACACCATCAAGCGTTTTTTCGGGGCCCGCCGCGACACTTCCCGGGCCGTCTCTTCGCTGGGTGACCTGATCATCACGTGCAGCGAGGCCAGCCGAAACTTCCGCTTCGGCCGGGCCTATGTTGCCAGTTTCAAGGAGGTGGGCACCTGTGGGGATGCAGTCGAGAAGACCTTCGAGGCCGTGGGCAGCACCACCGTGGAGGGTTACCACACCCTCAAGGCCATACACCGCTTCGTCTGCGAAAAAAACATGTTCGCGCCGATCATCCGCGAGCTGTACGACATCCTCTATGACTGTGAGAAGACCGGGAAGAGCCCCGCCTCCGCCATCGCCTCTTTCCGGGAGGCGGACAGCCTCCGTACCTGGGAAAACCTGCGCACCTATTCCCGTGTCCTCAGCTCCCTTTTCCCCCGGATCTGGTACCGACGCTTCCGGCCAAAAAAAAACATTTGAAAAATGAACGCGCTTGGGATATAGTATTCCTACGTAAACTGTAGATATTATTATTGGGGATGGGGTTCGGCCCTTCATTCTTCGTTATGTTCAAAAGGAGAGCGTAGTGTCTTTGAATTGGAATTCTCTCGTGCGTTTGACTCTAGTCCTGGGTGTCCTGGTGTATGTCTGCACTTCCGCGATACAACCGGGACGTGCCGAGGATCTCTCCCGGACCGATCAGGTTGAAAGCGAGCTGGCCTTGGGCCTCAAGGAGGCCTTATCGGTGGGCACCCGAGAAGCCGTTAAGCTGGTGTCGGGCGTCGGCGGCTATTTCGGCAATGAGATCATCAAGGTCCTGATGCCCGAGGATCTGAAGTCTGCGGCATCTACTCTGGCGTCCCTCGGATTCCAGAAGCAGGTGGATGAGTTCATCCTGAGCATGAACCGGGCGGCCGAGGCGGCCGCGCCGGCAGCATTGGATATCTTTGCGGAGGCCATCAAAGGCATGACCTTCGAGGATGCCACCAATATTTGGGGGGGAGGGGAGACTGCTGCGACGGAGTATTTCCAGGAGAAGACCTCGGAAAAGATCTTCGAGGCCTTCCAGCCGATCATCTCCGCCAGCATGGAGGAGGTCGGCGTAACTCAGGCCTACCAGCAGATCACGGATAAATATTCCTCCCTGCCGCTCGTCAAGGAGATCTCCCTGGATCTGGACGAGTATGTCACCAACCGGGCCCTGGACGGGCTGTTCTACATGGTAGGGGAAGAAGAGAAAAAAATCCGGACAGACCCGGCGGCCAGAGTCACGGACCTGCTCAAGAAGGTCTTTAAATAATAGATAGATCCAAGATTAAATAAATAAAAAAACAGACAAAGGAGGCAATCATGTCATCGATATTCGATGTGCTAATGGATCAACTGGGAGGCGATACGGTCGGACAGATCAGCCGGGCAGTAGGTGCCCGTGAGGAGGATACCCAACAGGCCCTTCCCGAGCTGCTGGGCGTGCTGACTGGGGCGCTGTCCCGCAATTCATCCCAATCCGAAGGGGCGCAGGCCCTGGCCTCCGCCCTGGACAAGGACCACGACGGGAGTGTCCTGGATAATATCCCGGACTATATCGACCGATATCAGGATGGGCCGGGCGAAGGGATCCTCAATCACGTCCTCGGCTCGAAGCGTCCCGACATGGAGCAGAGCCTGAGCCAGAAGAGCGGCCTGGATACCGGGACCATCGGAAAACTGCTAACCATGCTCGCTCCCATGTTGATGGGCGCGTTAGGGAAGTCCAAGCGTGAGGGCGGCCTCGATGTCGGCGCGCTCACCGGCCTGCTGGGAGCCGAGCGCAGCCGGGCAGAACAGGCCGCGCCTGCATCTGCCGGCCTTTTGAACCAGCTCCTGGATGCCGATGGCGACGGGCAGATCACCGACGACGTGGGCAAGATCGGGATGGGCCTGCTGGGCAAACTGTTCGGCAGACGCAAGTGAGCCGGGCCCGGATTTTTACCGGGCAAGATCCCAAAAAAAACAAGGAGGGAACATGGGCCTTTTAGATTTTATCAAGGATGCCGGTGCCAGCATATTCGGCGGCGGCAGGGACGAAGATCAGGAAATCCATGATCTTCTGGTTTCGACCTTCGGTGCGGAGATCAGCAACCTCAAGGTCGAATTCGGTGACGGAGTGGTTTCGCTCTTCGGCAGCTGTGAGTCACAGGCGGTCAAGGAGAAGGCGGTCCTCATCGCAGGCAATGTCAAGGGTGTACAGGCTGTGAACGACACCTATTTCACGGCGCCCGTTGAGGAGGAGGTCGCGTATTACACCGTCGCTCCGGGGGATTCACTCTCGAAGATCGCCAAGGAATACTATGGCAACGCCATGAAATACCCCGAGATCTTTGAGGCGAACCGCGAAGTCATCAAGGATCCTGACCTCATCTATCCGGGTCAGAAACTCAGGATCCCGAAGCTTGACTGACAAAACAGACAGACGAACAGATAATTAGAGGAGAATACAATGGCAGCAAAATTTGAGATCTATCAGGACAAACAGGGCCTATACCGTTTCCGGCTGGTAGCTCCCAATGGGCAGACCATCGCACAGGGCCAGGGCTACAAGACCAAGGAATCGTGCAAAAAGGGCATCGAGTCGGTCAAGAAAAACGCCGCTGGTGCGATTTCCGTAGACTGAGAGCGCTCCCCGGCTCTGAACTCGCCGAGCACGGATTCGTATCCCCTTCGGCGGGCGAGATCGCGAGAGGACGCGTCTGTCTCGAGCCTCGTACCCGTTCTATTTCTCTGAAAGTTCCCGGATCCAGATGTTCCGGAAGCGGACGGGATTCCCGTGGTCCTGCAGAGAGATGGGAAGCCTGGCGGCGTGGGCCTTGTAGGGAGGCCGCTGTTTCCAGGCTGTAGGCCCGGTCAATTCCACGTGGTCCTGCACAAGGATGCCGTTGTGGAACACCGTCATGACGGCGGGTTTCACAAGTCCGCCGTCCGCATCGAATCGTGGTGCCTGGAAAAGGATGTCGTAGGTCTGCCACTCGCCCGGGGGACGGCTGGCATTGACAAGGGGCGGGTACTGCCCGTAGACCGCGGCGGCCATCCCATCGGCATAGGTCTTGTTCCCATAATTGTCCAGCACCTGGACCTCGTAGGATTCCATCAGGAACACGCCGCTGTTGCCCCGGCCCTGGCTTTCCCCGGCCACCTCCTTGGGTGAGGCCCACTCGACATGCAGCTGGCAGCTCCCGAATCGCGCCTTCGATCGGATCAACCCGGTCTTCTTCACCACCTCCATGGCACCGTCTCCGGTCAGATTCCAGCGGGCCGGATTCCCTTTGGCATCCTCCCACTGTGACAGATCGGTCCCGTCGAAAAGGACGACGGCATCCGAAGGCGGCGGGGCCGGGGGCCCGGCCGGCCCCGGGTCGACCACGGGGGGCAGGGGACGGTCCGGATCGTGGACCTTCCAGTCTGTCACGGATCGGGTTTGGTTCTCCATGGTTTTTTCTCCCTGACAGGTCGTGATCATGATCCCGGCCGCGATAAGGGCCGACAGAAACAGGACACCCGCCCGGTTCTTCATAGGTCTCTCCTTTCGCTCCCAGTGGGAGCCGACTCTGCCCTGGGCCTTGGCCGGCCCGGTCAGAGGCTCCAGCCGGTGCGGTATTCGAAGTGCAGGTACTGATTGGCTTCGGGGAGGTTCGTGAATTCCATCTTGTCGCCGTCCCAATCCAGCCTGGTCTTGTGCTCCTGCACACGCACCGCTGCATTCCCCAGAAGCATGACTTCGGTCAGCATGCCGGAGTAGGAGAAATCGGTGGTGGACTTCTTCCCGGCCTTGATGGCCTCGATCCACTCGAGCTGGATACCCGGAGAGCGCGGGATGGTCTTTTCCGGCCGCCGGTACTCTTTCATCTTTGATTCCGGGACGATGCGCGGGTTGTTGCCGTAGGTGCTGTACATGAGCATGGCCTTGCTGCCGTAGAAGATGCCTCCTCCGCCGGAATCACCCATCATGCGTCCCGCTTCCAGGCCTTCCGGCCTCGGCGGCATCAAACCACCGTCAAACCACTTCAGTGTGACGGGCGGCATGTTTCCCCGCTGGGGGAACTCGTAGGTGACGATCTCAGCAAGCGGGCAGGAATCCTTGGTGTAGGGCGTGGATGTGGCCTGGACCGTCGTGGGATGGCCCAGCTTCAGTGCCCAGAAGGGAAGATCCAGGATGTGGGCGCCCATATCCCCCAGGGCTCCGGTCCCGAAGTCCCAGAAACCCCGCCACTTGAAGGGATGGTATGCGGGATGGTAGGGGCGGAAGCGGGCCGGGCCCAACCAGACGTTCCATTCCAGGGAGGAGGGCACGGAAGGGATCTCCTTGGGGGCTTCGATCCCCTGAGGCCAGATGGGCCGGTTGGTGAAGCAGTGCACCTCGTGCACGTCTCCTATGGCCCCGTCCCAGATCCATTCGTTGATGAGCCTGCCGCCCTCACCTGCGTGTCCCTGATTCCCCATCTGGGTGACCACGTCCATCTCCTTGGCTGTCTTGGCCAGCAGGCGGGCCTCCTTTATGGTGTGAGTTAGGGGTTTCTGCACAAAAGCGTGTTTGCCCATCTTCATGGCCATCATGGCGGCCACGGCATGGGAGTGGTCCGGTGTGCTCACCGTAACGGCGTCGATGCTCTTCTCTTCCTCGAGCATGACCCTGAAGTCCCGGTATTTCCCGGCCTTGTCAAACATGGTTTTCTGTTCTGGCGTGTTTCGGTCCGATTTCAAGAACCGGGCGACCTGCGTGTCGTCGACATCACAGAGGGCCACGATGTTCTCGCCGCTGCAGCTGCGGATGTCCGAGGAGCCCTTGCCGCCCACTCCGATGCAGCCAATGTTGAGCGTGTCGCTCGGAGGGGTGTAACCGGGCCCTCCCAGCACATGACGGGGGACGATCATCAGGCCGGCCGCTGCCGCGGCACTCCTGCCCATGAATTCCCGGCGGGATATGCTTGCTCTCTTCATGTTTTGTCCTCTCTCTGGATTGGATTCCTGCGAGTCACCCTACTAGTTATCACTCCTTACCAGCGGAGTCAAGCCGCACATGAGATGAAACGTTTTGGTGTTTTTGGAGGTTTAAATGTGTTGTACGCGCATACCTTATAAATTATCTGGGAATCGTGTATAATATAAGAGATTTATTATATCCCAACGGAAGAATACAGATCATGTGGAAACGAACAGTCACTATCACTGCGCTCTGCCTCAGCCTGCTCGGGGCCGGCTGCGTATCGGTGGAACAGAGCTACGACGGCTCCCCTGGCCCCAGTTACTCGGGAAACTATGCCACCAGCCAGCCTGAATTCCAGGGAACACTGCGGGCGGTTTCCTATAATATTCAGTGGGCGGAAAAGCTGGACGCGGCGGTCGACGACCTGTCTAACACGAGCGCGCTGAAGAATGCGGACGTCATCCTCCTGCAGGAAGCCCACACCTCTGCGGCAGAAGCCATCGCCCGGCGCTTGAACTACAACTACGTCTTCTACCCCACGGCCATGTACCGCCAGAGCCGCGAGTTTGGAAACGCCGTCCTGAGCCGCTGGCCCATCAAGGAACATTGGAAAGTGGTGCTGCCCCATGAAAATCCCCTGCGCAAGATGCACCGCATAGCCGTGCTGTCCGTGCTGGACGTAGCTGGTTCCGAGGTGCTGGTAGGGAACGTCCACACACACACCATGCTGTATGCGAATGCGGTACGCCTGGATCAGATGGCCCACGTGGCCGATAACCTGGAAAAAAAGTACTCATTCGGGATCATCGGTGGAGACTTCAACACCGATTCAGGTTATATCGTGCGCGAAATGGAGCGGATCTTCCTCAGGTCCGGCTACACACGTGCCACCGGGGACATCGGCCCCACGCATAAACGCGACCTCCTAGGAATCGTCGACCTGGAATTGGACCACCTCTTTGTCAAGGGGATGGCGGTCGTGTCCGCCGGGAAGGCCGAAGACGCGACCGCCAGTGACCATCTTCCGATCTGGCTTTCCGTCAAGCTGGAGAACCCAGGCGGGGGACGGTGACGAACCGGCTCCGCTGGGGCTTTCTCGTCCTGGCAGTAGCACTCACATTTTCCTGCTTTTCAGTCAGTAAAAACTATCTCCAGCCTGATGGCCCCAAATTCACAGGGAACCTCTCCGGACCCCCTCCCTCTTTCACAGGCAGCCTCAAGGTGGTTTCCTACAACATCAAATATGGTAGGAAGACCGAGGAGGCCATCCGGGAGCTGGAATCCATTCCCGAGCTGATGGGCGCGGACGTTGTGCTGCTTCAGGAGATGGGCTCCACAGGAGTCCGTTCCATAGCCGAGAAGCTCCGGCTCAACTACGTCTACTATCCCTCGGCCCTATACAGCGACAGTGGGGAAGGCTTCGGCAATGCCGTGCTGAGTCCCTGGCCCATCAGCAGGCACATGAAGGTTGTCCTTCCGCATGAGCATCCCGTTCGCCGGATGAATCGAAACGCCGTCTTTGCCACGCTCAAGATCGGTGATTTTGAGCTGCTGGCGGTCAGCGCACACACCGAGTTTTTCATCATCGGCACCGAACAGCAGCTGGACCAAGTTGGGGCCATCGTCGACCACATCGGGCGAAGCGTCCCCTATGTGGTTGTAGGCGGGGATTTCAACACAGAATCCCAGTACATGGTCCGTGAGACGGAACGCAGGTTCCGCAGGGCTGGCTTCACGCAAGCCACCAGGGGCATAGGCCCCACCAAAACCGATCCCCTGGGCATTTTTGGATTTACAATGGATTACATCTTCGTCAAGGGTTTCAGCGTCGAAGCCAGGGGTAAAGTGGAGGAGGCCCAGGCCAGCGATCACCTGCCTGTTTGGACCACCCTCCGCCTGGAGAAGCTGCCGTAAAGCCTAAGCCTCCGACCAACGCTTCCGTCCCCCCCTTCGTTGACAGTTTCCAGGCGTTGTGCAACACTTTGACTCGGATGTTATGAGCCGGAAGGAGATATCCATGAAGAAGCTAGCCGTGATCGTGAGTGTGCTCCTGGGCGTCGTTCTGATCGCCAGCCCCGGATTCGCCCAGCTGCGCGGAGGAGGCTTCCTCCTGGCGTTTTCGTACTACGTGCCGACCGCAGAAAATGTCAGCAACGGCTATGGCTCGACCATCGGATTTGTGCTCCCTATCCGGAACAGGCTGCAGCTGGCCCTCGAGTGGAAATATGCGCAGCACTCCGTAACCAAGGTCGAAGGCGGTTTCCTTAACGGCGATCTCTTTGTGACTCCCCTTCTGCTGTCCGCCCGCTACAGCTTTGTCGACGAGGCAAACTTTGTTCCCTACGTGTTCGGCGGTTTCGGCTGGTTTTTCACCCATTTCAATGCCCTGGAGCGCCAGAGCATCAATGAGGCGACGGTGGTCAAGCAGGATCCCAAGGACGGCTTGGGAGTATTCGGGGGGCTGGGGGCTCATTTTCGGGCCTCGAACAGCCTGGCTTTCTATGGAGAAGCCCTGTATCTCTACCGCACCGCTACGGTCGAGACGGTGTATCTGCTCGGCCCCTCTGAGACATTTTCGGTCGACCTGAGCTCGTTGAGCGTGCAGGTCGGGCTGCGATATTTCTACTGACAGCCGGGTTCGGTCGAGGCTAAAAGATCGACCTCGATAGACTGTGAGAAGGACTCGGCCTGATTAATTCCAGCACGGCCTGACGGACCCACTCTGCCTGGCTCTCGCGTATTTTGTATTTCGCGATGCGGCGTATCATCTTCCCTTCCTTTCCTTCTTCCGTTTTATCTGTCTGTCTGGGATTCCCTTTCCTCTGTGAGCGGACGGGGATCGAAGGAATTATGCGCGAATTTTCTCCCATTTTCGAGAAAAGTAAAATAGGTGATGTACGACTAAGGTCCAATTGACGGCCCTTTCCCAGCCCTCTACCATTGGTGTTGGCGGAGATAATGGAGATAGAAAAACAGATATTTCTCGTTGATGACGATGCATCGATCCGCAAGGCCATGCGGCGCTTCCTTTCTTCCGCGGGCTTTGATGTGCAGACCTTTGCCTCGGCAGAGGAATTCCTGGATTTTTTATCTCCGCAGGTCTCTGGCTGCCTGATCCTGGATGTCCGGCTGCCCGGCCTCAGCGGGCTCGAACTCCAGGAGCGGCTCACACAGATCGAGTCCCGTCTCAGGATCATATTCATCACTGCCTTTACTGACGCAAAGCTGCGTGAACGGGCCCGCGCCTCGGGAGCCGTGGCCTTCCTTGAGAAGCCGGTCGACCACCAGCAGCTGCTCCAGAAGATCATGTCTCTCTGGAATGGAGATAAGGCGGGCTCGGATTTGGGATGAGCTATGCCCGCGGCATCCGCGCCGTATTCAGGGGGCAGCCCACTCGGGAGGGCGCGGGTGTCCGCCTGAACCGCGTCTTCGGTCACGCCGAGGTCCCGACCTTCGATCCCTTCCTGCTGCTGGATGACTTCCGTTCCCAAAATCCCCGCGACTATCTGGCTGGTTTTCCCTGGCATCCCCACCGCGGGATCGAGACCGTGACCTACATGCTCCAGGGCAAGGTGGAACACGGGGACAGCCTGGGCAATTCCGGCATCATCGGTCCCGGAGACATGCAGTGGATGACCGCCGGCAGCGGGATCGTACATCAGGAGATGCCCAAGGCCGGCGGAGACGGAAGCATGGGGGGGCTCCAGCTCTGGGTCAACCTCCCGTCCGAGCAGAAGATGATGCCGCCGCGCTACCGCGACATTCGAGCCGCTGACATCCCCGGCATCGAAGAAGACAACGGAGTTTCTGTCAAGGTCATCTCCGGCCGTTACGGCGAGGTCCAGGGCCCTGCCCGGGATATCGTCATCGATCCAGAATACTTCGATGTGTCCATCCCTGCGGGTGCGACCTTCACACACGAGGTCGAGGAGGGGCACACCGTGCTGGCCTATGTGCTGGAGGGCGGAGGGCATTTCGATCTCGATAACACGAGGATCGTCGGGGGAGGGGAACTCGTGTTGTTCGGCACAGGGACAGACGTGTATATAACCGGATCACCAACAACAGCAGTAAAAACAACAACAAAAACAGCAAAAGAAAACACCACAAAGGATGTGCTCCGGCTGCTGTTCATCGCCGGCAGGCCCCTCAATGAGCCTGTTGCCTGGTATGGGCCGATCGTGATGAATACCCGTGAGGAACTCCAGCTGGCCTTCGAGGAATACCGCAGCGGGACCTTCATCAAACAGGGCTGAGGGATCATGGATGGCGTGCTGAATTTGCACTTCACCCGGGCGCCCATGCTATACTATTCCAACAAGTGTTCTGGGGGAGCGACCATCTTGAGAATGCCACGTGACCATGCCTTCCTGGGCCTCTTGTTCGGCCTCATACTGGCCGCCGTTTTTCTGTTTTCCGGGAGAGATCAATGACGATGATAGGGTAAGGTTCGCGCTGGCGGCATCGTTCGGTTTCATGAGAGTGCGGGCCTCCTCCTCAATGTCCGCTACTACTACGGCCTCGAAGCCAAGGATTTCACCGTCTCCTTCTGGGTTCAGGGCATCGGCATCATCTGGACGGGGGAATGAGATCGCGCTACAATAGGGCAGGAGGTCTGATATGAAGAAACTCTCGCTCGTTTTGATCCTGTTTCTGCTCTTCAGCGGAATGAGTTTCGGCCAGGAGTGGCTGGCCGGGGCATACTATAAAATGTCATTCCCCGCCGGCAACACCAATGCATTCATCGACAAGGCCAGTTTCCTGGGCGGCGGGGCCGAAGTCCGGCGCTTCATGAGTGAATTCTGGTCCCTGGGTGTCTCCCTCGACTACAGCTATTTCAAGCAGTCCAACGCGGGCGAAGCCGGCACTGAGACGCGCACGTTAAAGTCCCTGCCGGTCATGGCAACCCTGCATTTTTATGTCCAGAACAACGCCGCATATCTCCCCTTTGCCGGGGTGCGTGTGGGCGGCTACCGGATGAGTCAGGCGATCGAGTCTCCCGAGGGAACGATCACCTCAGATAAATGGCATCTGGGATTTATCCCCGAGGTCGGTGCGATCTTCCGGCTGAGCCCCAGCCTCAAACTGGTCGGATCCTTCCAGTTCAACTACGTGGTGGCCGAGGGAGTCCGCCAGGACCAGGCCTATTACGCGCTCACACTGGGCCTGTTCTGGGGATCGCGATAAGCGGTTCTGGTCGCTCCCCCTCCGATTGAAATCCCAGGCATATCTGCATATAATAGGCTCTTTATTCCAGGAATGAAAATCTCGCTCCGGATCGATCAGAAAGGGGGCCACATTCGAAATGGCTGAGAAGGAAGAGAGAGCTGACCGGGATTCGGCAGCCAGCTCACTGCCGGAGGGCGCCGCTTCTGAAGAGCTCCGTAAACTGAGGCTGGCCGTTGAGCACAGCCCCGCCACGGTCATCATCACCGATGCCGAGGGATCCATTCAGTACGTCAATCCCAAGTTTACCGAACTGACCGGTTACACGGCCGAGGAGGCCCTCGGACGGAAACCGAACCTGCTGAGATCGGGCCATCACACTCCCGAATTCTATCGCGACATGTGGACATCTCTCAAGCAGGGGAAGGAGTGGCGGGGGGAGTTCTGCAACCTGAAGAAGAACGGGGAACCCTACTGGGAGATGGCCTCGATCTCTCCCGTGCAGGATGGGCGGGGAGTCATCACTCATTTTGTGGCGGTGAAAGAAGACATCACCCAGAGGAAGCAGGACGAGGGTGAGCTCCTGAGGCTGAAGGGGCAGCTAGAGAGGCGAGTCGCTGCACAGGAAGTGGAGCTGGGTGATACAAGCCGCGAGCTGCGTCAGGAGATCGAGGATAGGGAGAAGGCCCTTGCCAGGCTGCATGAGACAGAGATCAACTACCGGATGGTCGCGGATTTCACCTACGACTGGGAGGTGTGGCTCAATCCGGAGGGATCCTTTCGCTATGTCTCTCCGTCCTGCCGGCGAATCACGGGTTACGCGGCACAGGATTTCCAACAGGATCCCGGCCTTTTTGCCCGGATCGTGGAACCCGAGGACCGGAAAGCCTGGGAGGAGCACTGCCGAAAGTCCCATACGGAGCGCGGCCCCGGAGAGGTGCAATTCCGGATCAAGACCAGGGGAGGGCAGCTCCGCTGGATCGAACATGCTTGCCAGCCCGTTCACAGCGAGGAAGGAGATTTCCTGGGGATCCGGGCCAGCAATCGGGACATTACCGAGCGAAAACAGACCGAACAGGCACTCCGGCACAGCGAGTCGAGCCTGGCCGAGGCTCAACGCATCGCTCGCCTAGGTAACTGGGACTGGGATATCCTGGCCGACTCCCTGTTCTGGTCCGACGAGATCTACCGGATCTTCGGTCTCAAGCCCCAGAAATTCGGGGCCACCTACGAGGCCTTCCTGCAGACCGTTCATCCCGAAGACCGGGAGATCGTGGAGGAGGCCGTGAACCAGGCCATGCGAGCGAACGAGCCCTACCGCATCGATCACCGCATCGTTCTTCCGGACGGCACGATCCGCGTCGTCCACGAACAGGCCGAGATCCTCTTTGATGCATCCGGACAGGCGAAACGGATGGTGGGGACCGTTCAGGACGTCACGGAACAGAAAAAGAATGAGAGGGATAGGGAGGACCGCCTGCGGTTCGAACGGCTGCTCTCGGATCTGTCCGCCATGTTCGTCAACCTCCCTGTGAAAGAGGTCGAGACACAGATCGAGCAGGGGCTGAGAGAAATTGCGGAGTTTCTTGGAGTCACCGGGGCAGTCCTGTTCGAGTTTGCCCAGGACATGTCCGGAGTTGAGCCGATCAGCTCATTCGCTTTCCCCGGTTTCGAGCCCCATCTTTCTTCGGACCTCCCGCAGTTTATGCCCTGGGTGTTCGCCCGTATAAGCCTGGGTGAGGAAGTCATCGTGAACCGGCTTCCCGAGGATCTCCCACTCGAGGCAGAGGAAGACAGGGCCTCCCTCTTGGAGGCCGGCTTGGGCTCAGTCGCCTTCATACCTATCTCGGTGGAGGGCGGGGTCGAGTTCGTTATCTCCCTTAGCAGCATGAGGACCCAAAGACACTGGCCCGATGAGCTGGTGAGCCGGCTGCGGCTGCTGGGAGAGATCTTCACCAATGCTCTGTTGCGCAAACGGACTACGGTCAAGGCCCGGGCCCTGGGGGAGGAGTTGGCCCACGTCACGCGCATCACGACTCTGGGTGAGTTGGCCGGGGCCCTAGCCCATGAGATCAACCAGCCACTGGCCGCCATCCTGAGCAATGCCCAGGCGGCCCGGCGGTTCATAGCGGCCGGCCAGCCCGATATGGTCGAACTGGCCGATATCCTGAAGGACATCGCAGAGGACACGGAGCGGGCCAGCGCCGTCATCAAAAACCTGCGGCGCATGATGAAGAAGGAGGAAAGAGAATTTATCGCCCTCAGCATCCAGGAGGTCATCGAGGAAGTGGCCTCCCTGATCAAGCGGGACCCGACCGGGCACCGAGTGGAGATATCACTCCAATTGGAGGCCGACCTTCCTCCTGTCCTGGGCGACCGCGTGCAGCTGCAGCAGGTGCTGATGAACCTGATCCGGAACGGCTTCGATGCCATGATGTACCAGGATCAGGAGGCCGGAGAGCTGGTCATACGCAGCCTGCGGCAGGATGAGCGCTACCTCAGGGTGGAGGTGCAGGACGCCGGCATGGGCATCGAGGAAAGCCGGCTGGAGCGCATCTTCGATCCCTTCTTTACCACAAAATCCGACGGTATGGGCATAGGCCTGAGCGTCAACCGGACCATCATCGAATCGCACGGGGGGAGGCTGTGGGCCCGGAACAATCCCAACTATGGGGCAACGTTCAGCTTCACCCTTCCATTATCGGGGGGAGACGTACAGTGACCGAGGGACAGGCCACCGTTTTTATCGTAGACGATGATCCCTCCCTCCGCCGGGCCCTGCAGCGGCTGATCAGATCAGCCGGATACGCCTGTGATACGTATGGTTCGGCCCAGGCCTTCCTGGAGGGGGAAAAGGCGGGCTCGCCCCGCTGCCTGATCCTGGATGTGCAGATGCCTGGGCTCAGCGGCCTGAATCTACAGCGGGAGATGATTGAACGGGACCTATTCATGCCCATCATATTCTTGACCGGGCACGGCACGATCCCGATGAGCGTGAGGGCCATGAAATCCGGGGCCGCGGACTTCCTGACCAAGCCCGTGGATGAGGAGCGCCTGTTTGCAGCGATCGAGGCGGCCCTGGAACAGGACACGCAGGAATTGGCGGAGCGGGCCGAGCGCCAGGACATCCAGCGCCGCCTCGACGCACTGACGCCGCGGGAATACGAAGTTCTGGTCCTGGTGATCACGGGGATGCTCAACAAGCAGATCGCCGCGGAGATGGGCACCAGCGAGAAGACGGTGAAGGTCCACCGCGCGCGGGTCATGCACAAGATGGAAGCCGGGTCTCTGGCCGAGCTGGTGAGGCTCGCGGAGCATGCGGGGATCTCTTCCGGACGAGACAGCCAGGAAGACGAATGACACACCTGATTTCTTGACTGAGATAGCGCTTGCTGGTATCTAAGGGGGCACTTGAATCTTGGATCATGAGTTATGTTTAGGATGGGAAACCTGAATGAGCGACATCAGACGGATCGGTTTCTTTGCTCTGTTGCTCTTGGGTTTTGCGAGCGGGCTTGCCCTTTTATGTGCCATCAAGACCGATGTCATCACCCTGCACAACGGGGCCGGATTACGGGAGAGATCAGAAAACTGGAGCGCGGGAGGCTGGAGTACAAGACCGACGGCATCCTCCGCTCCGGCGGCGAGAAAAGCAACGACTTCGGCTTCGACACCGCGATTTCCTGGTCCTTCCGCTAACTTTTCGGGGTCGGACCATGAAATGTTGTTGAAAACAAATAAATTAAACCCTTAGAAGTGCCATTCTGAACGCTTATATGCGTGGTTTTGGGGTCAAAAACAGCGATTTAAGGGAATTGCGGGGAGCTCGGCCCGGCGTACCGGCCTACTTGTCGGCCCTGGCCGGGGCCTTGATGACAACGCGCTGCCATCCCCGGATGAAGGACACGATGTCCTGCCGTTCCTGCACGCTGAGGGCCGAACGATCTCCCGCCTCCTTCCCCCAGGACGGCATCGCCGTGCTGCTGCGGCCCAGGGATATGGTGGCGAAAAAGTAGCCATTGGTGGCCGCGTTGATCAGTTCCTGGCTGTTCAGGGCCGGAGCCTTCGGGCCCTCTCCGGCCCGGCCGTGACATTCCGCGCAGTGACTGGTGAAGAGAGGCGCCCCCCGCTCGGAGGAGCCGAAGTTCGGGCCCGCGTAGATGACCTCCAAGGGCCTCGAGGCGGAGGTGATGCGCAGGAAGGCGATCACATCCGCTACATCCTGGGCCGAGAGCCGTTCCTGCTGGGAGACCGCGGTGGCCCAGCCGAACATGGCGGTTCCCCGGCGGCCGTAGGTGATCATAGCCGTCAGGAAGCCATCGGAGGCTGCGGCGAGGAAGTCGGGATTCTGGATCGCCGGCCCGGTGTCGCCCTGTCCATAGAGCCCATGGCAGCGCGAGCAGAGGTAGTGGTACTGTTCCTTGCCGAGTTCAGCATCTCCCTCGGCCTCGGGAGCCGCGGGGCGCCTGCCGGATTCGTCGCCCCAACTCCTCAGGAAGGGCAGGATGTGCGCCATCTCTTCCGATGAGAAACGCCCCCATCCTGGCATGGCCGTGTTTTGGCGTCCCTGCGTAATAGTCCCATACAGATACGGATCCGAAGCCGCGGCCAGCATGTCTGCATTGCTGATGGTGATGACCTGGGCGGCCCTGCCGTCCTCCCCATGACACAGCGCACAGTTCTCCAGGTAGAGCCCTTGCCCAGCCTGGACATTCCCCCCCTTCGTTCTGATCACTGCTGACAGATCCGACTTGACCAGGCGGCGAGATTTGATGTGCTCTGCCTGGTCCCGGATCTCTTCGGCTCTGAGGCCGGAAAACCTCGGCTGCCAGGCGGCCATCTGGCGTCCGCTGCGGCCCTGTGTGATCGTGAACGCGATGAGGTCCTCTGAGGCAACGGACAGGAAATCCTGGTCGCCCAGTGACGGAATCCCGGTCTTATACTCTTCGTAATCCTTCCCTTCCCCCTCCTTGCCGTGGCAGGCCGAGCACAGCATGGGATAGGCCTCAGCCCCGGTCATCAGGTTCCTCTGACCCTTGAATTCGCGGAGTGTCTCAAGGGAAAAGTATTCAAAGGGCATGTCCGGCTTGGCCATCCCCAGCGTGAAAGTGATGAGCGTCCGTATCTCGTCCTCGTCCAGGTCCACGGCCAGCATCTGGGATCCGGGAGAGACCATCTCGGGGTCCTTGAAATGGGCCTTCAACCAGTTGCTGACGGTCCGTTCGCCTGCGATTCGGGAAAAGTCGTATTCGTGCCGTGTCTTTTCTCCCTGCACCGTCAGGTCCGGTCCGATGGTGCCGCCCACGCCGCGGGCCTTGTGGCAGCCCAGGCAGCCTTCCTGGCGGAATACGTGGAGGCCGCTGCGGAATGTCTCGGTCCCTTCCAGGGGGGCGCTGTCCCCGAAGATGGTCAGATGACACTGGCCGCAGGCCGACTGCGCGAAGTCGAGCGAGAGCAGGGGCGAGGGCCAGTGCGCATCGCGGGCACGGGCATGGGCGTCCTTCCGGTCGACCGCCCGGCCCTGACCGGCATGGCAGATGGTACAGCCGAATCGGTCCGGTGGGTGAGACTCGAGCAGTTTCCCGCTGTGGGAGCGTAGGGGGAGGGCCTCGTTCTGCATCCCTGGGTCCGCCGCCCCGATGTGGCAGGTTTGACAGCGGTCCGTACGCTTCAGGTCTGTCAGTATCACCTGCCGGATCCGGGGTGCCTCCGCCCCGACGGCCGCTGCCCCCTCTTTACTCTGTTGTTGATGGCGGAGCAGCTCACCGTAGGTCCTCTGATAATGACGCCACTCCGGCCGGCTCTCTTCCACCCACGCCGCGATCAGGAACAGTACGAAGACCAGGCTCCCGATCAGCGTCAGGAGCTGGAAGCGTCGTCTGAGCCGTTCCTCCATGATTTTTCCCTTATTTATTGCACCGGCCAGCTCGATCTCAGCCAATAGAACTCCCAGTCAGGCCCCCGGAGCCAGACGCCCACATACGTCAGGATGATGAGGCCGACGAGGGCACAGGTGAAGAGGGCCATGGCCGCAAAGTGCACGGACCCGGTCCTTCGGCGCAGATAGCTCGACCAACCAACGTAGGCGGCAGCCAGCACAGTCCCGGGATTGATCAGGATGATGAGGAGCTGAGGGACGCCAGCGAACCAGTCTCCCAGCCAGCCGAAATTAACGTTGACGAACAGGGCGGCGATCGTCACTATGGCGGAAAAGGCCAGTGAGGCCAGAGTCACGCGTTTTCCCTCGGAACCGGAAAACCAGTTCCCTGCATGCGCGTCCTCTCGGTCCCGGAAGGGGATCGAAACCAGGAAGGCGACGAACAGGAGCGGGACAATGATCCCCCCGGCAAACGCGGAATACGAGATCAGCTCCTGGATCCCAAGGAAATACCAGGGGGATTTGGCAGGATTCTCCGGCAGCAGGGGATTGGCCAGCTCCTTGAGGGGGGCGTCGAAGAAGAGCGCCATCGCCATCAGCACCGCGCATGAGACCATAACCACCGCCAGTTCGGCCCACAGGGCCGTGGGCCAGGTATGGATATCCTGTTCCTGGGAATCCGCGGGCCGGGTCAGACCCCCGTCTTTCCTTATCCGCCAGAAGTGCACGCCCATGAGGACCAGGAGGGTCAGGGGCAGGAAAATGATGTGCAGCATGTAGAAACGCGTGAGTGCTTCCTGGCCAACCACCTCATCGCCGATCAGCAGTCTCTTTACGAGCCCCCCCGGATCGAAGGCCTGGGTGACCCCCAACGCATCTGTGAACTCCCTGGCTGATGCCGCGATGTTGGAGCCGATGGTGACCGCCCAATAGGCCAGCTGGTCCCAGGGCAGCAGGTATCCGCTGAAGCTCAGGAACAGAGTGACCAGCAACATGGCCACGCCGATGATCCAGTTGAGCCTCCTCCCCTTGAGGTAGGCTCCCGTGAAAAAGGTCCGGATCAGATGGAGGAAGGCCAGAATCACCATGCCGTGTGCCGCCCAACGGTGAAGGTTGCGCAGGTAGCGCCCGCCCCTGACCACATACGTGATGTCCTTCACAGAGGAATAGGCCTGTCCCACGGAGGGCGTGTAGTAGAGCATCAGGAGCACACCGGTGAGGATCAGGATCAGGAAGAGGACTACGAGCCCCACTCCCAATCCCCAGGTTGTGGTGAGTTTCAGGCTGCGGAGGTTGACCCGTGGGGCGTGGATGTGCAGGAAAAAATTGCGGGACACCTTTCGGATGCGGGACTTGTTGCTTCCTGCTGGGATGTTGGACATGGTTAGTACAGCCTGAGCTTGTCCCGAGGCGTGGCCCTCAGATTCGTGTGGACGCGGATCTGGCCGTCCGGTGCCAGGTCGACCTTGAACCAGGGCAGCGCGCTGGGCGCAGGGCCCGACATGACCTGCCCGCTTTCATCGAACCTGGACCCATGACAGGGACACCGGAACTCATCCTCAACCCACTTGAGCACGCAGCCCAGGTGCGTGCACACGGCCGACACGGCCCTCACGCCCTCGTGATCCCTCAGGATAAAGACCTTGTGTTTCGGGATCAGTGTAAAGGTGTTGACGGGGAAATCGGGCAGGCGCCCGACCGAAAACACTTTTTTAGTGCGGGTCAGGGCCGGCATGATGCTTCTAAGTGCTGCGATACCCGCCAGCCCTCCAGCTCCCGCGGCGCAGCCCAGCGCTGCCTTGCCGAGGAATCGTCTCCTTGTCAGGCCGTCTTTGGGGTTCTCCATGAGGGTTCCAGGTATCATACTGAATCTCCCCCCTGAAAATCAACTCACGCAAAATGGGGACATGCGAAAAAAGGGGACCGGTCCCCTTTTTCTAACCACGTGTACCCCTATCCCTTCCTTGATTTTTCCAAACCGAGCAAGTAACGTGGTGGCAGCCGATGTCAAACATGGGGAGAACATGAAACGTAGCTTCCGCATCCGGGCCCTTCTCGCTGCCTGTGTCCTGCTCATACCGATCGCCTGCACGCGGTCCGGAGAACAGGCCGTTGCTGAGAGTCCTGCCCAAGTAGCAGCCACGGCGGTGTCCGATTATGTGGGCCGCCAGGCCTGCATCGAGTGCCACAAAGACCAGTACGACCTCTATGTCGGCTCCGATCATGACATGGCCATGGACACTGCCACGGCTGAGACGGTGCTCGGCAACTTCGCGGATACGACTTTCACACATCACGGGATCACTTCCCGCTTCTTCAGACAGGAGGGCCGTTTCTACGTGAACACGGAGGGCCCCGGCGGATTACTCCGAGACTACGAGGTGAAGTACGTCTTCGGGGTCCGGCCGCTCCAGCAGTACCTGATCGAGTTCCCGGGAGGCGCCTTCCAGTGCCTGCCTCTCTGTTGGGACACACGCCCAACCGATGAGGGTGGGCAGCGTTGGTTCCACATCTATGACCAGGAACACATCCCCGCCGATGACATCCTCTTTTGGACCCGTATAACCCAACGCTGGAACTACATGTGCGCAGAGTGTCACTCCACCCGGCTGCGCAAGAGCTACGACCGCGTCCGCGAGGAATACAGAACCAATTGGTCGGAGATCGATGTATCCTGTGAGGCCTGCCACGGCCCTGGTTCCGCGCACGTACGCTGGGCCGAAGCCGCAGATAAGGGACAGCAGATCGAGACCTCAGGATATCTCGGCCTGGTCCTCCGCCTGAAGGATGACGACGGCGGCACCTGGGTGTTCCGGGACACCGAGAAGGGGACCGCGGAGCGCAGCGTGCCGCGCCGGGCCCAGACCGTGGTCGAGACCTGCGCCCGCTGCCACGCCCGGAGGACCAATATCCATGAGGAGTATGTCCACGGGCGTTCCTTCATGGATACGCACTGGCCCAGCCTGCTGGAGGAGCAGCTCTATTTCGCCGACGGCCAGATCCTTGAGGAGGTCTATGTCTACGGCTCCTTCCTGCAGAGCAAGATGTACATGGCCGGCGTGTCCTGCCGTGACTGTCACGAGCCGCACAGCGGGAGGGTTTTCGCCCAAGGGAATGCGCTCTGCTTCCGCTGCCATCTGCCGGAGAAGTACGGCGGACACTCCCATCATTTCCACAAGGACGAATCTACGGGCGCCCTCTGCGTCGAGTGCCACATGCGGGAGCGAACCTATATGGTCGTCGATCCGCGCCGTGATCACAGCATGCGGATCCCGCGCCCGGACCTTTCCGACCGCCTGGGATCCCCCGATGCCTGCATCCTGTGCCATGACCATAAAGACAAGACCAACGAATGGGCCGCGGAATACGCTCAGAAGTGGTACGGAGAACTGCAGGAGGAGCAGACTCACTACGGGGAGACTATTTTCGCCGGCAGGCGCAGCCACCCAGAAGCACGGGATGCACTGCTCTCTCTGGCCAACGACTCCCAGGTCCCACCCATGGTCCGGGCTACCGCCCTGCAGCTCCTGCCGCAGTATCCCTACCCAGAGACAGTAGAGTCGCTCGGGAGGGCCGTGTTTGACAACGATCCACTCATCCGCATGACAGCGGTTCAGGGATTCGAGGTGCTGAGCGCGGAAGAACGCGTCTCCCAGATCAAACACCTGCTGCGCGATCCCGTGCGCCTGGTGCGGATCCGGGCCGCTTTCCTCCTTGCGAGCTCCCCGCCGGGCTCCCTGACACCCCAGGAACGACAATGGCTCGATAGCGCACTGGAGGAGTACCGCCAGGCGCAGCACTTCAATGCCGACCACCCGACCGCCCACCTCAACCTGGGCGTGCTGGCCACCTTCGAGGGCGATCAGGAATCTGCCGAGGCCTTCTACCGGAAGGCCCTGGAGATGGAGCCCATGCTCATCGTCACCTACATCAACCTGGCGGATCTATACCGCTCGCTGGGGAGGGATACCGAAGCCGAGAGGGTTCTTCGCCAGGGGCTGGAACTGCTGCCGGAGGGCTCAGGCCTCCATCACGCCCTGGGACTCCTGTATGCCCGGCAGAAAAAAATCCGTCAGTCTCTGCCGTTTCTGAAAAAGGCGGCCGAGCTGGAACCGGAGAACAGCCGCTTCAGCTATGTCTATGGGGTGGCCCTCAACTCGCAGGGACGTTCACAGGAGGCCCTGGGTGTCCTCGCCGCAGCCCTGGAACGGCATCCCTATGATCGCGATATCCTCTATGCCCTGGCCACCATGAACCGCGACCTGGAGCGTTTCGAGGAGGCCCTGGAATATGCCTCCCGCCTGGTCGAGATCTATCCGGGAGTACCGGCCTTCCGCCAGCTCGAGCGGCTTCTCCGACAGCGGTTGGAATTGAAGTAGCACCGGAATTGACCTTCCGGCCCCCCTCTCGCTAGTTTCCTGACCGATCCGGCTTGGGCTCAGTATCCCATCCCGAAGCTGAAGTATATCCGGGTTCCTTCGTCACTGCCGGCCACAGCGATGCTCAGAGTCAGCTGCCGGAGCAGGGGAGCCACCCAGATCCCTCCGCCATACCCGGTGTGCCATTTATTCGAGGACTCCCCAGTATAGAATACACGGCCCGTGTCCACGAAACCGAACAGGCCGGCCTCGCCCGGCAAAAAGAAGAAGAACTTCGAAACGGGGAAGCGCAGGTCCAGGTTGGCATAGACAGCCCCGTCTCCCCCGAAGCGCTCGCGGTCATATCCCCGCAGCGTCCGCCCCCCGCCGATGTAGGCGGCCTTATAGAAGGGGTAGTCCCCCCACACCTGACGCCCCCCGACCTGGCCTGCCAGTGCGATTTTTTTGTAGACCGGGATGACCCCTGTAAGGCGTCCCTCGACAGCACTATAGTTCCCATGATCCGCATCGGCCACGGCGGGGAAATACTCGCCGCCCAGTTTGAAGTAGACTCCCCGGCTTGGCCAAGCATGCGAATCCAGGGCATCGAGCTCGAAGTGTGCCGTGAATCCTCCCTGCCAGAACTCACCCGATCCATGGGGGTCGATCTGTCCCAGTATGGAGTCCTGATCGTCTTCGGTCTTGGAGTATTCGAAGGACATCCCGGCCTGGAACCTCCAGTAGGGGCTGAGCGCGAAGGTGAAAGCAGGTGCCAGCTGCGCGACCTGCCTGATCGCCCTCGCGTCCTTGGGATCTTCGGGTGCCTGGGTCTCGTTCCCCAATCCGTAGAAGTGGATGGTCTCGATCCCCGAGGCCAGAAGGTCCACCTGGACCATCTGCTTCGAGTTCTCCCAGGTGTAATCGAGGCCGAGGTTCAGCCGGAAATTCTGCAGCTTGGAGGCATAGGCGAGGCTCCCGTCCACTCGTGTGGCAAACGGGTGCCTGCGAAATCCGTACCGGTCTATGGTGAGCCCTGTCCCTATGAGAAAACCCAGGTCGGGGTTCACGCTGACCAGGCCGGATGCACGGTACATGTTCCCCCAATCTCTGGGCGGAGGCTGGAATATCGAGTGCTGGGGAGGGGTGTAGACCTTGCGGTTCAAGCTGGACTTCCCCGTAACAGACACGCCTCCCTCTTTCCTGGAGTCATAGACCCTGTTCCCGCCGTGTAGGGAGGTGTCGACCACCTCGTCCTGCCCGGAATCGCTGATGATGCGCAGGCGAAACTTGGGCAGGCCCTTTCCCTGGATCAGTACCCGGTCGTCCCCCCCGTAGAGGTAGAGCCGGACGTCGTCAGTCTCCTCATGCAGGAACCGCCGAAAATAGTAGGGAGCTGATAACTTCTCCCCATTTTCGGTCGCATAGACAGAGAGATCCAGGTCCCCGTTTTCCAACCGGAAGGCCTCCACGACCTCTGAGGCATGCGTGGCGTGGACATCCACTTCGCCGGCCAGGATCTTGTAGAATTTTTCTGCTTTTTCAGGGAGTTCTGCGCGTCGTGCTCTCAGGCTTGCGGCCGTATCCTCGGCGACCAGATCGTAATGAGCTTGAGGGAGCTCCTCCAGGGCCCTCGTGATGACCTCGTCGTCGATCCGGGTCTGGACCTCGAGGGCCACCTCCGCCCAATCCGACCTGCTCAGCCCGGTCAGGAACCAGCGGTCGATCTCCCGGGCCGCGAATGTCAATCCGTGGACACGGTTGTATTTGGGCCCGAAATTCGCGAGCTGGGGAGCAGCCAGGCGGGCGAGATCGAACAGGATCCCGTCGTATTTAGAAAATGCCTGATCCCGGTCTTCGGGTATAGGGAGCCAGGCCGGCGGGGCTCCCTCGCCCACGTTGGCCCAGCGCCACTGTTCGTCGTGCCGGTCCCAGTCTCCGATCAGGATGTCGACCAGTCTGGCTGTCAGAAAATTGCGGGCATCGAAGTGCTCTTCCGGATCGCTCCTCAGCAGCTCCCAGAGCTCCAGGGTGCTGTGGATCTCTGTGGCGCCGGCGAATCCGGGCGTGTTGTCCTTCCCCTCGTTGGGCCACTCCTCGATGGTCCCCGCCATCCCGGCGAAATGGTCCCGGTATTCCCCTAGATAGGGATCGTCGGGAATAACGATAAGTTTGGGGGTTACGTGAAGCACACTGACCGAATCCAGGATGACCGGCACCACCGGAGGGGCGGTGGGCAGCGCGGATTTTACCTGATCTTCGGCGATCTCGACAACAAATGTGTCGTAGAGAAATTCGGGGAGCAGGTCGAGCAGGGATTTCTGCAAAGGACGAAAGGTGTAGGGCCTCCCATCCTCACCCACGAAGCGCAGCCCCAGGCTCTGTTTCCCTTTCCCTGTCCCGGTGATTGTGAGGCCCCCGGCATAGGTCCGGAGATCCAGCACATCGATCTCTATTTCCGCTGTCCAGAGATCGCGATATCCGGCCCCGAACAGCCAGCGGTGCGTCTTCCCCGCGGCCAGGGAGGCGTCAGGCACAACGACCTGCGTCTTTTTCTGGGGATCTTCACTCCAGGCACCGAGAGGGCCCAAAAAGATTAAGAACGAAATCGTGCCGAGGATCAGCAATCCGGCTTTTTGCTTGATTGAACTCATGGGCTAAAATCCCTTTATGTGTATTTCTATCCTAATAGCTATAACTTTTATTTGATAAACGGTCAACCCGCTTCTAAGAAGTTCGCTGTGTGAGAATTGGCATTTGCCGCAATTTTCCTTTAGAATGATTCCGCCATTCCCACTCTAATTCTGATTGGAGGGATAGACACATTGACCGAACCCGTGAACATCGAACCTTCCCAAGGGAAACTGGGCGTCCTGCTCCCCGGCCTGGGCGCTGTCGCCACGACATTTATCGCCGGCGTCTATGCCATCCGCAGGGGCATCTCCAAGCCCATTGGCTCCCTCTCCCAGATGGGCACCGTCCGCCTGGGCAGGCGCACGGAAAAGCGCATCCCCAAAATCAAGGACTTCGTGGAGCTGGCCGGCCTGGACGACCTGGTCTTCGGCGGCTGGGACATTTTCGATGACAATGTGTATGTGGCCGCGCGAAAGTCCGGCGTACTGAACAAGGATCTTTTGGATGAGGTTCGGTCCGACCTGGAGGAGATCGCACCGTGGAAGGCCGTCTTCGATCAGGAATATGTTAGGAACCTCTCCGGTGATCACATCAAGGAGGCACCCACCAAGTTCGAGCTCGCGAAACTTTTGATGGAGGACATCCGGAGTTTCAGGGAGATGCACGGGCTGGACCGCCTGGTCATGATCTGGTGCGCGAGCACCGAAATCTTCCTGGAACCGGATGCGGTGCACCAGACACTTGAGGCTTTTGAACAGGCCATGAAGGATAACCACCCCGCCATCGCCCCCAGCATGATCTATGCCTATGCCGCGATCGCCTCTGGCGTGCCATTTGCAAATGGGGCGCCCAACCTGACCCTGGATATCCCCGCCCTCATAGAGTTCGCGAAAGAAAACAAAGTGCCCGTCGCAGGGAAAGATTTCAAGACCGGGCAGACGCTGATGAAGACCATACTCGCGCCCGGCCTCAAGGCCCGCCTGCTCGGCCTCGACGGATGGTTCTCAACCAACATCCTGGGCAACCGGGACGGAGAAGTGCTGGACGATCCCGAGTCCTTCAAGACCAAGGAGGAGAGCAAGCTGTCGGTCCTGGAGCACATCCTGCAGCCAAAACTCTATCCGGACCTCTACGAGGACTTCTATCACAAAGTCCGCATCAACTACTATCCGCCCCGAGGCGACAACAAGGAAGGCTGGGACAACCTGGACATATTCGGCTGGCTGGGCTACCCCATGCAGATCAAGATCGATTTCCTGTGCCGTGACAGCATCCTGGCCGCCCCCATCGTACTCGACCTGACGCTCTTCCTGGACCTGGCGCAGCGCTCCGGCATGAAGGGCATCCAGGAGTGGCTGTCGTTCTATTTCAAGAGCCCGCACTGCGCTCCCGAGCTCTATCCCGAACACGACCTCTTCATCCAGCTCATGAAACTGAAAAACACCCTCAGATATCTCAAGGGAGAGGACCTCATCACCCACCTGGGCCTGGAATACTACGACTGAGCCGGACCCTCTCATTTTTCGTAGTATTGGACTAAGGTCCAATTGATTTCTCGATACGTCCAAAATATACTAAGTAAAAATGAGGGAAGTAACATGAAAAGCACAGCGTCAAAACTGCAAGAGAGGGGCCTGCCGTGCAGATTCGAACCGAATCCAGGGATATCCGTATATCCTTAGCGAGTGATTGGAAAGACGATCGCAAAAGGAGAGATCCGATGCTGAAACGTGCACTTATCCTATCAACCGCGCTCCTGATGTTGGGGGTCCTGCCAGGCCTGGCCCAGCAGGGAGTCCCTTGGAACAGAGTCGAGATCACGCCTTTTGTGGGCTATCAGTTCGGCGGCAAGATCCGGATCTATGACGGATACCTCAATATCAAGGACGCTGCCAACTATGGATTTGCCTTGGATATCACCCTGCGGCCCGGGGCCCAGCTGGAGATCATGTACATCCGGCAGTCCACCATCCTGCGTGCCGACCCCTTTGCCGGCCCGAGGGAGGAGCTCTTCGATATGGCCATGGAATACTACCAGATCGGCGGCCTCTACGAGGTCTACCGTGATGACATGTTCCGTCCCTTCGGTGTCATGACCCTCGGGCTGGCGAACTTCAGTCCCCAGCCCAAAGAGATCGCCAGCGAAGTGCGCTTTGCTTTCGGTATCGGCGGCGGTGTCAAGGTGTTCCCCACCGAGCACTTCGGGCTGCGTCTCGAAGGCAGGCTGCACTTCCCCCTTATCAGCGGGGGCACCGGTTTCTGGTGCAGCCTGCCCGGGGGCTGTGCCATCTCCGTGGGCGGCGAGCTCATGGTCCAGGCAACCCTCAACGCAGGCGTGATCTTCGCGTTCTGAGCGGGGGACGAATCCCCGTCCTCCCGGAATGGGGAGGGCCTCTCCAACCAAGTCTATTTCTTCTGGGGAGGGAAGTTCACCAGGATCTCGGACACGACCAGTTTGACTAACGCATCGGTCTGCTCGGGAGTGGATTGCGACGGCAGGGCCCGGGAGGCCACTCCCCTCCAGACCATCTCGTCTTCGTCCGCCCGGACAAAATCCAGCATCAGGGTTCCCTCTTCGTACTGCTGCACATCGATCCCCCCGCCGTACCAATATCCATAGCCCCTCCAGTAATAGTCATAGGGTGCATAGTGGTAGCCCCAGTTTGTCACATTGAACTTGTCCTTGGATTCGGTATGGATGGCGATCCGCAGATCGGGATCGACATCGGTCTGGGAGAGTCCCTTGTGAGCGAGCTCCCGGATGACGGCATCCTGCACACGTTTGACCACCAGAGGATTTATATCCGGCCCGATCTCCTTGGGGATCGGGTAGAAGTCGAAGGTCTTGAACTGCGAAAAATCCTGCTGCCGGTCGTAGTCGAAACGTACGGAAGTGGAGGAGCAGCCAGCAAGCAGGACGATAAGTCCGCCTATCACGGCCCATCGGTTTGTTTTCATGAGCGCCTCTCCTAGTGTTGCAGTGGTTCTGATTTCATATTAAGAAAAGTCCGGGGTGCTTGTCAATCCGGCCGCATGGCGCGACGGTCCGCTCCCTCCCCATTGCCATATATACTCCGAATCGGTACAATGGATTCGCCTTCCGGCGTCTTGGCAAGGCCCCAAGGAGAGTCGAGCATGAAAAAGGTTTCCCTCCTGTTCTTCCTGCCGGTGCCCGTGGTCGAGCCCTTCCTGAGCGGCGGATATGGGACCTATGGGATCGCGCTCGGGGATCTGGATAGGCCCCGCAGCTGGGGATGGAACCTGGGACTTGGCGCTGCGGCGCGCCTGGGCGGCTCCCTCTCCATCGGAATCGAGGGACGTTATCACAAGGTGAAGTTCACATTGGACGAACGGAGCCTGGATCTCAGCGATTGGGCCGGGAACAGCAGCCTCAACTTCCACTTCGATTTCATGGATTGACCCGTCCATGGCTCTGATCAACAACAACAGAAAAAACCGGACCGTCAATCTCTGGACCCTGTTCGTGCTCGGCCTGGCGTTTTCCACGGCCTGTGCCGTGTCGGAGGAGCGGCCCTATCGGGATTCCGCCCTTGAAGCGGCCGGATGGATCACGGCCTCTGCCGTCGAGACGGATCACGGCCGGACCTGGCCCGGTGTCCCCGGAGATGAGACGAGTCCGAACAATACGCTCTACAGCGGGACTCCGGGTGTGGTCCTCTTTTTCCTTGAGGCTTATCACACGACCGGCGGCGAGGGACTCCTGGAAGAGGCCCGGGCCGGCGCCGACTACCTACTGGCCACACTCCCTCAGGAGGAAGCCTCGGGTCTGTATGCCGGCATCTCGGGGATCGGTTTTGCCCTGCTCGAGACCTACAAGGCTACACAAGTGGAGTCCTATAAGAAGGGCGGTGAGTCATGCCTTCGTTTCCTGAGCAGCCACGCAGAAATTATTGGCCAAGGAGTGCAGTGGGGCGAGACTACGGATATCATCAGCGGGAATGCGGGTACCGGGCTTTTCCTGCTCTACGCCGGACGCGAACTGAAGGACCCCGCCTGGATCGAGCTTGCTGCAGCGGCCGGCCTCAGGCTCATTGAACTGGGGCAGCCCGCAGAGGGCGGGCTGAAATGGGCCATGGATCCCAGCTATCCCCGGCTCATGCCCAATTTCTCCCACGGCACGGCCGGCATCGCGTATTTCCTGGCCTCCCTCTATCAAACGACCCGAAACAGCGTGTTCCTGGAGGCGGCCCAAGCCGGAGCTCAATACCTCAAGGCCGTGGCTCACACCGAAGACGGCGGCTGCCTCATTTTTCATCATGAACCCGAAGGTGAGGACCTCTTTTATCTGGGATGGTGCCATGGGCCTGTCGGGACCTCCCGGCTGTTCTACCTCCTCTATCAGGTCACAGGGGACGAGGAGTGGATGGGCTGGTTCGAGCGGGGCGCACAGGCCATCCTCGACAGCGGGATCCCCGAAAAAGACCATCCGGGATTCTGGAACAATGTCGGAGTCTGCTGCGGCTCTGCTGGCGTGGCCGATTTTTTCCTGAGCCTGTATCAAGTGACGCAGAAGAAGCCCTATCTTGAGTATGCCCGCACACTCACCGCTCAGATCCTTGAGGAGGGCTCACAGGACTCCTCCGGTCTCCACTGGGTCCAGGCCGAACACCGCAGCCGGCCCGAGTTCCTACAGGCCCAGACCGGCCTTATGCAGGGAGCAGCGGGGATCGGTCTCTGGCTTCTCCGCCTGGACGCTTTCGAGCGGGGTGAATCCGCCCGGATCTTCCTGCCCGACACGCCCTTCAGAGAATAGGCGCATTAAACCAGGCCCCTGATCCTCTGCTGATGCTTGATCCCTAAGCGATCTTTATGTTTGCTTCTGGAAGAGGGTTCTCAACATCTGCATTTCCCGGCGTATGAATATCAGAGCGGCCAGCCCGTAGGCCGCGAGGCCCGCCGTGATCTGGCCCAGCAGGAATGCCAGCCTCGGCCAGAAGTCTGCCGGAGCGGGCAGGGACTGCCGAAGGATATAGAGCACCGCTCCCATACAGCCGGCACAGAACAGGATCTTTGTGATTAAAACCAGGAGGCCCTGGTTGGAGATGCGGCCGATTTTTTTTTGCAGCAGGATCCAGAGCAGCAGGAAATACAGGGTCTCGGTGAGCGCCAGCCCCAGGGTCAGCCCCGCGACTCCCATGAACCGCATCAGGAAAAAGGACGCGGACAGGAAGAAAACGACCGACAGTCCCGCCACCTTCACGGGAGTTTTGGTGTCCTGTAGAGAAAAAAAACCTTTTTTCAAGACCAGGTTGCCCGAGGAGAATGGGAGACCCAGAGAAAAGAAGGCCAGGGCGGATGCGGTCAAGGCCGTCGACTCGGGGCTGAAGGCGCCCCGTTCGAAGAGGACCTGGATGATGGGTCGGGACAGCAGGACAAGACCTGTAGCCGCCGGGATCGTCACCACAGCCAGGAACTTCAAAGAAAAAACGAGGGTTCTCTTCAGAGCCTCGATATCATCCTCTGCGGCCTGGAGCGAGAGGGTCGGAAACAGGGCCTTGGCGACCGCTATGGAGAAGAGCCCCAGAGTCAATTCCGCCACGCGGGTTGCGTAGTAGAGGGCCGACACGCTGCCTTCCGCCAACCACGAGGCGAGCATGCGGCTCAACGCCAGGTTGATCTGGAAGATGCCCAGTCCGACGATACCCGGCAGCATGAGCCGGCCCACTTTCCGGACCGCTTCGTCCTTAAAATCCAGCCGGGGACGGAGGGTGAATCCCAGCCTTCGCACCGCGGGAACCTGGACCAGGAACTGAAAGAATCCGCCCACGATGACACCGATGGCGAACGCATAGGCCGGATCTTCCGTCCTCTGAGCCAGCAGGAATATGGTCCCGATCATGGCCAGGTTGAAGAAGATGGAGGAGGCGGCGGCCAGCCCGAATTTGAAATGTGAATTGAGGATCGCGGAACACAGCGCAGCCAGGCTGATGAACAGGATGTAGGGGAACATGATGCGCAGGAGGGAGGTGGTCAGGGCCATTTTGCCTGGGACGAACTGGTATCCGGAGGCGATGGCCTTGACAAGCAGAGGGGCCATCAGGAATCCCAGCAGGGCGATCCCTGCCACGATCACGGCCAGGCTGGTGAACATGGCGTTGGCGAAGTCTCGGGTGCGGGCGTCGGAGCTCTGTCTCTTCAGCCGCGTGAAAGTCGGGATAAAGGCCGCCGTCATCGAGCCCTCGGCGGTCAGGGAGCGCAGCAGGTTGGGGATCACGAACGCGATGGTAAAGGCGTCCGCACCAATCCCGGTCCCCAGGAAAAAGGCCTGCAGCATGTCCCGCACATAGCCCAGGATCCGGCTGAAAAACGTGGGAGCGGTGATCATGGCCGTGGATTGCAGGAGCTCCCTGTATCCTCTTTCCTGAGAAGAAGGCGCAGCTCGTTCGGAGGGTGTCTCTGTCATGGTTCCGCTATTGTGCCTTATATTCTAGGCAATGCCCTGTGAAATTACCATAGGTTGTCTCTTTGCCTGAAATATATGACAATATAAAACACAGGATGAGTGGATGAACAGCGAGACATTTGTGCGGGTTCTGGCGTCTCGCCTCCGGGAGAAAAAACCTGGTCTTGAGGCACAGCTGCGCCTTGCTCCTGACCCGCGGCCCGGCACTCAGGCTTACCCGGATGTGCCGCCCTCATCCCTGCAGGCCGGTGTTCTGGTCCTGCTGTATCCGGGGGAGGAGGGGCTCCGTGTCCTGCTGACGCGGCGCACGGCCGAACTGGAGCACCACCAGGCCCAGATCTCTTTCCCGGGAGGGCAGCAGGAACCGGGAGAGGATCTGCAGCTGACGGCCACCCGTGAGGCCCAGGAGGAGGTCGGGACCGATCCTCAGTCCCTCCGCATCCTGGGCCGACTGACCCCACTTTTCATCCCCCCCAGCAATTACTGCATCCATCCCACGGTTGCCTTTGTTTCCAAGCGGCCGAAGTTCAGGCTCAATGAAAAGGAAGTGGCAGAGGTGCTGGAGGTCTCTCTCGACCACCTGGCTGATCCCATCAACTTCAGGCAGGAAATGTGGACACACAGGGGCCGTGAGGTCAATGTCCCGTTTTTTTCCTATTGGGAACACAAGATCTGGGGCGCCACGGCCATGGTGCTGGCCGAATTGATGGCTGTCCTTGAGGAACTGCCTCAGTCCGGCCCGCGGAAGGAGCCCGGGGAGGGTGGGAGTGTTTAGTTTCCCCTTGTCACCGATCCTCCTTCGAGCGGGTGGGCATCGGAACCTTCTGCCGGCGCTCCTCCTTGTGATGCTTCTTGGGATGTCCGTGATCTCGGCTCCTGCCAGGGAGATCCCGGATCGGGTTGTCACGATCAAGGTGGTGATGGACGAGGAGTTCCGGCACGGCCATGACGCACGTACGGTCCTGCCCCGCCTGATCGGTCGCGTCTCCGATCGTTTCGGGGAAAAATTCGACATCCGCTTCGAGGTGAGCCGCTACGATCTCTGGCGGTCCGACAACACACGCCGGAACCTTTTCGAGCTCCTGGACGATCTGCGTCGCAAGATCTCCAAAGACGGGCATGATGTGGTCCTGGGGGTCAGCGCTCAGGACCTGGCAGAGGGTCAGTATGCCGGCATGGCTTCCTATATGACAGGGTATGTCCTGCTCCGGGAGCCTCCCTTCCAGGCCCTCAGGAGCGATCTCCTGGAACATGAGCTGGCCCATCTGTTCGGTGCCGTTGACCTGCGCGAGTCGGGATCCATCATGGACATGTCACGTCTCGGGGATGAATACAATGAGTTCCTTGTGCGCATCATCCGGGTGAACCGCGACCGCCGTTTCGATCCCTATGTGTTTCCGCTTTCCGAATCCCGGCGCTCCCGAGCCATCGAGCTTTATGGGGAGCGCAAGCATCGGTGGGGCGATGAGCCGGATGTCAACATCATGCTGGCCCTGCTTTATCTGGAAGAGAAACGCTACGCCGACGTAGAGCGGGAGTGCCGGGAGATCCTCGAGATCCGTCCGGACATGCCCGAGGTACACAGCCTCCTTGGCATATCCTACAGGAGGCAGGGGCGGATCGACGAGGCCATCGCGGAGTACAGGATCGCGCTCCACTATCATCCCCACAATCCCGAGACCCACTACAACCTGGGGATAGCCCTCATGAAAAAGGGCTTCACCGAGGAGGCTGTTTCCGCCTATGAGGAGGCCATTGCCCTCCTCCCGGGGCATGCCCGGGCCTATGGAAACCTTGGTTATGTATATCTCCAGAGGGATCAGATCCCCCAGGCATTGGAGCAGTGCCGGCGTGCACTGGAGCTCTACCCGGACCTCCCCGAGGTTCTGTCCACTCTGGGAGCGGTCCTGATCCGTCAGGAAAAGTTTGAGGAAGCGGAGGAAGTGTCCCGCCGGGCATTGGAGATAGCGCCAGAGTTGGCCGGTCCCTACGTCAACCTCGGGAGCGTCCTCCTCCATCGGGGCGAGGCTGCCCCGGCCGTAGAGGCCTTCGGCACAGCCCTGCGGCTGGACCCGGGCTCCAGCGAGGCCTACTACAACCTCGGGCGTGCGTACTTCCACCAGGACGAGGCCGGGGAGGCCGCGGCCGCATTTATCCGCGCACTGGAGATCGAGCCGGATTACCATCAAGCCTCCGCCAACCTCTCGGCCGCCTATATCGAGCTCGGCCGCTATCCAGAGGCGGTGGCTGCCGGCCGGCACACCCTGGAACTCAAGCCGGATTACACGGTCGGCAGCCTGAACTTGGCCCGGGCGCTCTCAGAGACCGGGGCCCTCGAAGAGGCCGAGGCCCTCTGCCGCACTACGTTAGGCAGGGACCCTGAAAGCGGGATCGTGAACAACCTCCTGGGGAATATCTTGGAGAAGCGGGGGAAGCTAGACCAGGCGCTGGCAGCCTACAACTCCGCCCACGAGAGCGAATCCGGATTCGTCGAGCCGCTCATCAACCTGGGAAACCTGCACTTCAAGCTGCGGCAGTATCCTGAATCCCTGCGGCATTACCTGGCTGCCGTGGAGCTCGAACCCGGTCAGCCGGAGGTATACAACAACCTGGCCGTGATCCACTATTATCGGGAAGAGTACCAGAAAGCCTGGGATTATGTGCTCAAAGCGGAAGAGCTGGGCCATGCGGTCCATGCGGAATTCAAAGAGAGCGTTCGTGCCAAACTCAAGAAGGCGTGCGGCGCCAGGGAGGAAAGATCATGAAGATGGAAACCTTTGAGATGGAAAGGATGCAGTCGACCTGGGAGAATGCCGTGGAGTATGACCTGAGCGAAAGCGGTATCGGGGCCGTATCCCTGCGTGAGCTGACGGACCTGGGTTTCGACTTGGAGGAGGCCCTGGACACGCCCCTGAGTTACAGCCAATCCAACGGGACGGTCGAGCTGCGGGAGCTCCTGCTGGAACAGTACCCCGGGGCCTCTCTCGAGAACATCGAGGTGACGAACGGCACCTCCGAGGCCAACTTCCTCGTGGGCCTGGTGGCGCTTCAGGACGGGGATGACATGGTGCTCGAGTTGCCGAACTACATGCAGCTCTGGGGCCCCCCGCGCAGTTACGGCGCCCGGGTCCAGACATTTTCTCTCGACTTTGACCGCGCCTGGGAACCTGACTGGGAGGGATTCGAACGGGCCGTCACAGAACAAACCCGGCTGGTCTATGTCTCGAATCCCAACAACCCGACCGGCGCGGTTCTGACCCGCGATGCGATGAAGCGCATCGTCGAACGGTGCGATAAGGTAGGCGCCTACCTCCTCGCCGACGAGGTCTATATGGGGGCGGAGCGGGAGCAGGAACAGACTCCCAGCTTCTGGGGTATGGGAGACAGGGTCATCGTCACCAGCGGGCTCTCCAAGGCCTACGGGATCCCCGGCCTTCGCATCGGCTGGATCGTCGGTCCCAAGGAGTTCGTGTCGGAATGCTGGTCTCAGCACGACTACATCACCATCGGGCCCAACAAGCTGTCCGACATAGTGGCGCGGACCGCCGTGAAATCCGGGAACCGCAAGAAGCTTTACGACCGTACGCGCAGGATCCTCCAGCAGAACCTCGAGGCCATGCAGGAATGGCTGGATGGCTTCGACGGTTTTTTCACCTACCATCCCCACGTGGCCGGTGCATTCTATTTCGTAAAATACGATTCCGGGGTCCTCAGCCTGGACCTTGTGAAGAACATCCTGCACAGGCAGAGTACCCTGATCGTCCCCGGCATCCACCTGGGGATGGAAGGATTCCTGCGCATCTGGATGGGAGGGGATCCGGAGTTTCTGCAGGAAGGCCGGCGCCGGATCGGCACCGAGATCGAAGGGCTACCGGAACTTGTCCGGTGCAGGGATTTGTGATATATCTTCTTAGCTGCCCTGGATAATTCACGAGTCGAGACAATCGAGGAGAGGACATAATGGCTAAAATGGATGAAAGCCAGGAAAAAACCTGGGGTCTGTTCTGCCACCTTGCGGCATTCGGGTTTTTTGTCTTTCCCGCCTTTGGCAACATACTCGGGCCGCTGGTGATCTGGCTCATCAAGAAAGACGAGTCTCCCTATGTGGACCAGCAGGGGAAGGAGTCCCTGAATTTCCAGATCTCCTTCACCATCTACGCCTTCATCGCCGGGATCCTTGCCCTGGTCATCATCGGGCTGTTCCTGCTGCTCGCTCTGGGAGTGGCCTGGGTGGTCCTGGTCATCGTGGCGACCCTCAAGGCCAGCAACCGCGAGGCATTCGAGTATCCCTTGACTATCCGATTCCTGCGCTGACCCGCAGCGGACCGGGTGCTTCTGATCAGTTTTTCAGGCTGAAGACGATATTTTGGTCCGGATTATGCCTGGATTATTCACGAAGAAGTATCGATAAATAAATTATTGACCGAGTGAGAGAGAGGAGGACTTTATGTTCAAGACACGCAGATTTATGATCGGGGCATTCTGTATGCTGATGGTGTTGGGGCTGTCCGGATGGGCCTCAGCCCAGGCAGGATCCGCCAAAAAGCCGCTAACCCATGACGTATATGATTCCTGGAGATCCATTGTCCGTCCGCTCATCTCCATTGACGGAGATTGGGTCCTGTTCGTAGAGACTCCCCAGAAGGGAGAAGGGGAACTCGTGGTGCTGAACGTCCGGAACCGGAAGGAGTATCGGCATCCGATCGGATTCACCGGAGAGGGAACGGATTCCGAGAGGGCGGCGGCCGCCCAGTTCTCTTTCGATACGTCCCACGTTGCATTCCTGATCTCTCCCACCCAGGAAGAGGTAAAGCAGGCCAAGAAGGATAAAAAAAAGAAGGAAGATCAGCCCAAGAAGAAGCTCGGGATCATGGACCTGTCCGATGGGACGGTAAAGGTGATCGACCGGGTGAAAAGCTTCAAGGCGCCAGAGGATGCCGGGGGGTGGATCGCGTATTTGAAAGAAGAGGCCCCCAAGCCTAAAGATGAGAAGACGGAAAAGAAGGAAGGGGCCGAGACAGAGGAGCCGGAGACAAAACCCGAGGCCAAGGATGAAGAAAAGAAGAAAAAGGACAAAAAATTCGGGACCGAGCTTGTCCTTCTGTCACTCGAGGATGGGGTAGAGAACTCCTTTGCCTCTGTGATGGATTACCGCTTCACCAAGGACGGCGCGTATCTGCTCTACACTGTGTCCAGCAAGGAGAAACCTGAGAGCGACGGGATCTATGCTCAGAAGCCGGGCAGGGCGGAGAGCACCGCCCTGCTGACCGGCGAGGGCAACTACGTCAAAGTGGCCCTGGACGAAGAGGAAACGAGGCTGGTGTTTTTGACCGACAGGGATGACTATGAGGCGGAAGAACCTGTTTTTAGCCTGTACGGGTGGGACCGGGGAGACGAGGCGGCAGAATTGTGGGTCTCCCACTCCGCGACAACAGGATTTCCCGAAGGAATGGCCGTAAGCGATAAGTCCGATGTGTCCTTCAGCCTGGATGGCGGCATCGTACTCTTCGGCATCAAGGAGATTCCCGAGCCCAAGAAGGACGATGAGGAGGATGTGGAAGAGGAGGCCAGGTTCGACCTCTGGCACTGGGACGATCCTTTCCCCCAGCCCCAGCAGAAGATCATGGCCCAGAGGGTGCGCAACAACACCTGGGAGTCGGTCTTCCATATCGCGGATAAGAAATTCGTGCAGCTGGCCGACGAGACCGTACCGGATGTGAGCCTGTCAGACAGCGGAAAAGTGGGTTTTGCCGTCACCGACTGGCCCTATACCAAGCGGGTCTCCTATTTCGGTTCGTTCGCGGATGTCTATGTGATCGATCCCCGCACCGGGGAGAAGGACCTGGTTAAAAAAGAACTCTACGGGCGCGCCAGCCTCTCGCCCAATGCGAAGTACGCCTACTGGTTCGAGGGCACGGACTGGTTCGCACACGACATCGCGGCGGGCACCACCAAGAATGTGACCGCCGGCCTCGGTGTGCGCTTCGACCGGGAGGACCATGACACGCCCAATCCAGCCCGGGGATACGGAACGGCCGGCTGGACAGGCGGCGATGCCGCCCTCCTGGTCTATGACCGCACCGACATCTGGGAGATCAAGCCCGACGGCAGCGGGGCTCGCATGATCACCGAGGGCTTCGGCCGCAAGAACGGCCTCGCGTTCCGGTATGCACGCCTGGACCGCGAGGAAAAAACCATAGATCCCGGGAAGACCCTGCTCCTCACTGCCACGAATGAGCAGACCATGGCCCATGGATTCTACACAGACAGGGTTGCCGGCGAGGCGCAGCCCCGCAGGCTGCTCATGGCAGACAAAAATTTCGGTTTTCCCCAGAAGGCCAAGGAAGCTGACGTGCTGCTATTCACACGGCAAGCCTTCGAAGAGTATCCGGAACTGTGGGTGAGCGGGCTGGACTTCAAGGAACCCCGTAAGCTTACCGCCCTGGGGAGCCAGATGGATCCCTACATCTGGGGCAGCGCGGAGCTGAGGGATTTCCTCAGTGCTGATGGCAAACCCCTCAAGGGCATCCTGATCAAGCCGGACAACTTCGATCCCGGAAAGAAATATCCGCTCATGGTGTACATCTACGAGACCCTGCACCAGGGCCACCACCGATACCGCGATCCTTCCCCCGGAAGCTCGGTCAATCCCTCCTATTACGTGAGCAACGGCTATGTCCTGTGGATGCCCGACATCGAGTACGACACCGGCTATCCCGGACCGGATGCCATGAAATGTGTCCTGCCCGGCATCCACATGCTGATCCGTGAGGGCTACATCGATCCCAAGGCCATCGGCATCCAGGGGCACTCCTGGGGCGGGTACCAGATCTCCTACATGGTCACGCAGACCAACCTCTTTGCAGCTGCCAATGGAGGGGCCCCGGTCTCCAACATGACGTCGGCCTACGGCGGGATCCGCTGGGCCAGCGGCATGGTCCGGCAGTTCCAGTACGAACACACACAGAGCCGCCTGGGCGACACCCTGTGGAAGGTTCCCCTACGCTACATCGAGAACTCTCCCATCTTCTGGGTCGACAAGATCCAGACACCCCTCATGTACATGCACAACGATGAGGACGGGGCTGTTCCCTGGTACCAGGGCATCGAGTTCATCATGGCCCTGCGCCGCCTGAACAAGGAAGCCTACATGTTCAATTACAACGGGGAGGCTCACGGGCTGCGCAAGCGTGTGAACCAGGAGGACTGGACCATCCGAATGGCAGCTTTTTTTGATCATCATCTCAAGGGGGCTCCCATGCCCGACTGGATGAAGAACGGCATCCTGGCCTGGGACAAAGAAGAGAAGAAATAGCGGCTCCGGGGCGCTTTCCCCGGGAGGAGGATACAGTGCCTCTGGAAGTGAAGCTGAAGAAACTGGGGCAGGCAGCCCTGTACCTGCTTCTTTGGGCGTTCACGGCCTGGCTGCTGTATCCGCTGATCGTCCTGGATAAAGTGTATGCGGCGAACGCCAAGGAGTACCTCTTCCGGGCCGTGATCGGGATCACCATCATGATCATCCTGTTCGGGAAGACCGTGTTCGATCTCTTTTTCCCAATGTCGACCTCGAACAAGATGACGGCGATACAGGTAGTGTTCCTGACCGTGTACTCCATGGTCCTGGCAGGCGGGATCATTCTCATGCTGGGGCGCCTGGTGTCCCTTTTCATCCGCAGCCAAGACCTCGACGTGCGGTTCTAGAAGGCCCTACCGGGTCCCGGCCTGCCGGATTTTCCTATTCCGGGGGCGTCCAGACAAGGAGTCCTGCGGGATTCCCTCTTCCACCCACGCACTTTCTCTGCATCCCCTTCCCTGCGAATCGAGTTCTAAGGAGTGGCGGGAATAATCGAGGCCCGCTCTTGTATATATATTTGGAGATGCGAAAAGAAAGAACAGGGGCGAATACAGAGAAACGGAGGTACAAAATGTTTTTTCGAAAATGGTTTGGAATCGTGATGCTGGGACTGCTCTTGGGAACCATGATCCTGGGCAGCGATCCAGCAGAAAAGGCTGCATCCCTGGCAGGGACCGTGACCGATCCCCATGGCAATCCATTACCCCAGGCCACGGTGGCCGTAGCCAACCTGAACCTGCAGGTCACGCGTTCTACGCGGACGGGAAAGAAGGGAGAGTTTGTTTTTGAAGGGCTCCCTTCTGGGAACTACCGGCTCTCCGCCTGGGCGGCGGGATTCAAGTCCCTGGTCAAGGAGAATGTCCGCATCAACCAGGGGAAAACCCTGACCCTTGCATTGAAACTGCAGCCGGGCACCAGCCGCTTTTTTGAAGACGAGCTGGCCGACCTCAAGGTCGAGATGCCCGCCAAAGAAGGGGTTTCGGGTGGCGTGATGGGCGGCGTGGTCGGTGGCGTGCTGGGTGGAGTGCGGCAGGCTTCTCACCGATCCCGTCCGGGGGAGGTGCCCGCTCCCTATTGCCGGCCCACCCACAACACAGAGGAATACAGCCGCATCTATGAGAACATCTTCCTGCCCGCGCTCGACAATCCTCTCTCCACCTTCTCCATCGATGTGGACACGGCTTCGTATACCAATGTCCGGCGCTTCCTCAACAGCAATCAACTCCCCCTCGAGGACGCAGTACGCATCGAGGAGATGATCAACTATTTCACGTATGCCTATCCTGAGCCCGAGAAAAAGCGGCCCTTTGCCCTGTACACGGAGATCTCCTCCTGCCCCTGGGACGCGCGGCACCAGCTGATCCACATCGGCCTGCAGGGCAGGAAGCTCCAGACAAAGGAGCTCCCCCCTTCAAACCTGGTCTTTCTCCTGGACGTTTCCGGATCCATGGGCTCCCCCAACAAGCTCCCCCTGCTGCGGCAGGCATTCAAGCTTCTGGTCAATGAGCTGGATCCCCGGGACAGGGTGGCGATCGCGGTGTATGCCGGCGCGGCGGGCCTGGTGCTCCCTTCAACGTCTGCGGCTCAGAAGGACCGGATCGTCGACGCCATCGAGCGCCTGAGTGCAGGAGGCTCGACCGCCGGCGGAGCGGGCATCAAGCTCGCCTATAAGGTGGCGGAAGAGAACCTGATCCCCGGTGGAAACAACCGGGTCATCCTGGCCACCGACGGGGATTTTAATGTGGGCACCTCGAGCACTTCTGAACTCGTCCGCATGATCGAGGAGAAGCGCGAGAAGGGAGTCTTCCTCACCGTACTGGGGTTCGGCATGGGCAACTACAAGGACGGCCGGATGGAACAGCTGGCTGACAAGGGAAACGGAAACTATCACTATGTCGACAACCTGATGGAGGCGAAGAAGGTCTTCGTCGACGACATGCGCGGCACGCTCTTTACTATCGCCAAAGACGTCAAGCTCCAGGTCGAATTCAATCCGGCCAAGGTCAAGGCCTACCGCCTGCTCGGTTATGAGAATCGGATGCTCAAGAAGGAGGATTTCGCCGATGACCGCAAGGATGCAGGCGAGCTCGGGTCCGGCCACACGGTCACGGCACTCTACGAGATCATACCCTATGGCTCGGAGGAAGAGATCCCGTCTCAGGGCGATCTGAAATACCAGCAGACGCGCATCGATCCCCGGGCATTCAAGAGCAGGGAGATCCTGACCGTCAATCTGCGCTACAAGGAGCCGGATGCCGACAAGAGCAGGCTCATCCGCTATCCGCTCGAGGACCGGATCGTGGGCCTGGATCGTGCCACGGCCGACTTCAAATTCTCCGCCGCGGTGGCGGCCTTCGGTATGCTGCTGAGGGGATCCGAATTCAAGGGAGACGCCTCCTTTGAGAGCGTTCTGAAGTTAGCCAGGGCCGGAAAAGGCCTGGACCATCACGGCTATCGGGCCGAGTTCATCCAGCTGGTGGAAAAGACCCGCCTTCTGCGGTCAATTGCATCGAAGATCGAATAGCCGGCATCGGGATCAATCCAAAGGGGGACAGCAGGCCTGTCCCCCTTTTTTTTCTCCCGCCTAGAGGAAGAAATACAGTTTCAGGTAGAGAAGCCGGCCGCTGTTGAGCACATCATACCCATACGACAGCCTGGCGCTCCATAGGGGGGAGGGCTTGATGGTCAGCGCCGGTCCCAGAAACATGACCGCATCGCCTCCGGCCGCCTTGATCCCGTACTCCATGATCCCGGGGCGGAATACCCTGCTCGCCCCCAGGGCATAGAGGATGTTGGTGATGAAATAGAAGTGTTCCTGAGAGCTCCTGTTCAATCCCACAAATCCCCGGGCCTGGAACGTGGTCTGCAGCCGTTTTTCCAGGACAGAGAAGGTATAGTCCAGGCGGGCCCCCAGGTAGTTCTGGCCTTCGCTGTTGAGCTTCCAGTAGAGATAGACGTTGAGCCCGCCGAAATTCCTGCCGACGAGGGCATCGATCCGATTCAATCCCGGAGGCGTGGTGTAGTCGAGGGGACGGAAACGGAAGGTGTAGCTGCCGGTCCGGTAGACCAGATCGACGGCGGCCTTGCTCCTGTGGTCTTCCGAGAATAGGCTCCCCCCATTCAGCACGAGGAGACAGAGCAGCTGGAGCAGAATCCGGCGGCCCACGGTCCGGATTCGGCGTGAGCTGAGCCAAAACATGAGGCCCCACCATATGCAAAATCACCGCCAAAATCAATGCCCACGTTTTGTCGGCCATATGTCCGAAGGCGAACACACCCTGGTTCACAAGCGAACACCGGTCCTGTCCGGCCTGCAGATGCCGGATGTTCCCGTGCTCGCGTAAATAAAATTTACATTGCTGTTATCCAGAGAGATCCGTGTAAAGAGTCTTTTAGGCCGCCTCCAGCAGAGTCTTTCCACCTGAACGCTGAACATGATATTAGGATCTGGCATGGATATTGCAAAACAATTTCCATCGAGAGGGGTCGATTGGCCGCCTCTCTCCATAAAGCAGCGGAGTCATCGATGAGCTTGAACTCGAAAATCACTATCTTCGTCATTCTCATCCTGCTGCTGCTTTTCCTGACATTCATGCTGCCGGTCACGGCTCGGGCGTACGATCAGGGCGGGGAGAACAACCGGATTCGAGGAGCCCGGCAGCATGATCCCGAGGTGGGAAATGGCATGAGTTCTCTGGGGATTGGGATAGATGCGCATCAGATCTGAGGAGGTCGGAGATGAATAAGGCGATCGTCGTTCTTTTTGTAATGGTCTTGATCTTTGCGATGCTTTTTGCCTAGAGGACCGAGATGGGAACGAACCGGGAAGCCGGCCCCGAGGCGGCTTCGGAATCCTTGGTCGGAAGAGCCGTAAGGCTTTTGTCATAGAGACGCCGATACCTGGAGGCAGCGAATACGAACCCTTCAGCCAGCCCTCCTGGATCACAGGTTTTTTGCTGCCTCCCCCTTTTTTCCTCCCCAGTCCTCCGGTCCGTGATAGCTAGGTTGCTGAAGGAGAGGACCTCTTGAAAGACATCAAAATGTTGAAGCGAAGAGTTTCTGCCGGCGGCCTCCCCCCTTCGTGTGTTTTTTTACTTCTGCCGGTTTTTCTCCTGCTGTCACACCTGTTTGTGAATGGAGCGCAGGACTCCCGCGACCGCTCTCACCAGCCCGAAAAGGTCATGGCCAGTGTGGGGGTAAAGGCCGGGATGGTGGTCGGTGAGGTGGGGGCCGGATCGGGCTATTTCACCTTCCATCTGGCCAGGAGGGTGGGGGCGAACGGCAAGGTCTATGCCAACGACATCTCTAAGCGTGCCCTGAATTCCCTGGAGCGTCGCCAGGAGAGGGAGGGGATCACCCAGATCGAGACCGTCATGGGAGAGATGGACGATCCTCTCCTGCCAAAGGGCCTGGACATGGTGTTTATCGTGAACGCCTTCCACGATATCGTGCATCAGGTCGCCCTCCTGAACAATCTGTCGCCCAGCCTCAAGCCGGGAGCCGCCGTGGTCATCATCGACAGGGATCCCGGGAAGATCAATAACTTCAGCGGCCATGTGCTGACTCAGGAGGAGCTGCTGGGGAAGATCAAGGAGAGCGTTTTTCAGCTCGACCGCATCGAGACCTTCCTGCCCCAACACAACATCTACATCATCCGGATCCCGGATAACCGGACAGGTGAATCCAAGAGAGGGGAAAAACGAATATGAGATCAAATAAAGTACGCACCATGGGACTGGTCCTCCTTCTGGGAGCCGGAGGGATTCTCCTATTCGGGATACAGGATGAAGCCCCGTCCAGCTATGCGGAGATGCGGGCCCGCCTTGGCGAACTCTATCAGCAGCAAAAGTACGCGGAGGCGGCGGAGCTCCTGAACGGGGCACTGACCAGGTTCCCCGAACACCTCAAGGCCAACACATTCAACCTGGGCCTCATGTGTTCCCACCTGCAGCAGTATGACAGGGGCGTAAAAGCCCTGCTCTATGGGCTGGAGCACGGAATCTGGTACGGCCTGTATGATTTTACGCATACCCTGTGGGATCCCTACAGAGAGAGGCCGGATTTCCTGGATTTCATGGACAAGAATGACCGGATGCGCCAGGAGGCCCAACGGAGAGCCCGCCCGGGGCTCAAGGTGGAGACCCCCAAGGGATACTCGAAAGAGAAGGAGTATCCCTTGTTTGTCGCACTCCACGGAGGCGGGGAGAACATGGAGGCCTTCAGCCAGAACTGGAGGTCGCCTCGGCTCGAGGATGAATTCCTTGTCGCATACCTGCAGTCGTCTCAGGTGGTGACCATGGACGGATTCGGCTGGACCGAGGACCTTTCCCTGGCTAAGGAGGAAATCCTCGCGGCATACCGCAGGATCCTGACGGCATACCGCGTGGATGGGGACCGGATCCTGATCGGCGGTTTTTCTTCTGGTGGGGTAGCCGCCCTCATGGTGACCCTGGATGAGGTGTTGCCGGTGGCAGGCTTCGTGGTTTTATGCCCGGCCCGGCCGGAGGGATTTACTGCCGAAAAGGTACGGGCGGCGTCCAAACGTGGGATCCGCGGCGTTCTTCTCACCACGGAGATGGATCAGCGACTCGAGGACCAGAGTGCCATGGCCGGCCTGATGGCCCGGGAAGGTTTTCCCTGTGATTTCCAGATCACTCCCGACATCGGCCATTGGTATCCCGAGGACCTGGACAGGAGGATCGACCAGGCGATCGCATATATTGTAGAAAAATAATGTCTGGAGCAGACCGGGCCGTCTCGGATAAAATAAGGGGAGACTCATGATCCAGACAAAACCTCTTGCCCGCCGGTTTGGTTCGCTTCTGGCCCTGCTCTGCCTGGTAAGCCTGCATCCTCTGTCCGAGCTTCCCGCACCTCAGATCGAGTTCCCGCACCTCAGCGGCCCTTATCTGGGACAGGTACGCCCAGGAGAAGAGCCGGGAATCTTTGCATTGGGGATCGTGTGCACGGGACGGTACGTGCTCAATGCCGTCTTCTCTCCGGACCTCCGGGAGTTCTATTTTTCCACCATGGATGCGGACAAGAACTATACCATCCTGCAGATGCGGGAGATCGAGGGAAGCTGGACGCGCCCGCGTATCGCCCCTTTTTCTGGGACCCACAGCGACGCGGATCCTTTTATCACACCGGATGGAAATCAGCTGCTCTTTCCCTCGGACCGCCCCCTTTCGGAGGGAGGCCCGGGTGCCGATGGATACAACCTCTGGGCCGTGGAGCGCTCAGGCCCGGGTTGGACGGACCCGCGCCCCCTGGGTTCCCAGATCAACCTCAAGGGTGGGATCGAGATCTATCCCAGCATGGCCCGAAACCAGACGTTGTACTTTTCCTCCGACCGGGAAGGGGGGCGCGGCTCGAGCGACATCTACCGGGCGCGCCTGGTCAACGGGGACTATGCCGAGCCAGAGAACCTTGGGAAGACCATAAACACCTCCGACCGCGAATACGATGCCTTCATCGCTCCGGATGAATCCTTCCTGATCTTTTCCTCCTACCGCCTCCGGAGCGGGTTGGGCAAGAGCGATCTGTACATCAGCTTTCGCAGGAGCAGCGGCAGATGGGGCCCGGCCCGCAACATGGGCAAACTCATCAACAGCAGGGAGAGCGAGTTCTCCCCCATCGTTTCTCCGGATGGGAATTATTTTTTCTTTACCAGCACGCGCCTCGGCCAGGGAGACATCTACTGGGTGGATGCCGCGGTGCTGGAAAGGTATCGTACAGAGGAGGAGGGGACATGAATCTCCCGGCAGTGCCGTTTACGTTTACCGATTGGAGCCAGGTGGAAGCCGTCGAACACTTGGGTGAGACGGGGACTTCCTACTGGTGGGTTTATGAACAGGGCGGCATGCGCGTGCGTGTCGTCGAGTACTCTCCGGGTTACCGTGCGGACCACTGGTGCGGGCGTGGACACGTGCTCTTCATGCTGGAGGGGGAGCTCTCCATCGAGCTCAGAGATGGCCGCAGGATCACGATGACGCCGGCCACGAGCTTCCAGGCCGGGGATGACGAGGACAATCCCCACCTGGCTTTTACCGAGACAGGAGCCAAGGTGCTCATCGTCGACTGAGGAAGGGAATAGGAGACGGACAATGAAGAAGTTGTTGCCGGGCCTCATGGCCCTGCTTATCTTTGGAGGATCGGCCGTGGCGGCTGAGGAGTATCAGGTCACAATCCTTTACGACAACACCGCATATGCGCCGAACACGAAGGCGGATTGGGGATTTGCCTGCCTGATCGAGGGGGCGGAAAAGACCATCCTGTTCGATACGGGCACCCAACCAGACATCTTCTGGCACAACATCGAGGCCTTGAGCATCGATGTGGATGCCATCGATCTGGTGGTGATCTCGCACGAACACGGGGACCACACGGGAGGACTCTGGACGCTGCTCAAAAAGAAGAAGAGCGGGCTCCCCGTCTATTTCCCGGCCTCGTTCACCGAGGGATTCAGCCGGAGAGTGGAGTCTATTGAGGGGGCGAGTGCGATCAGGGTGAAGGATCCCCTTGAGATCTGCCGGGATGTCTGGCTGACCGGTGAGATCAAGGGGCCGGTCAATGAGCTCGGTATCATCTTCGACACCGGCCAGGGGCTGGCGTTTTTGACCGGCTGCGCCCATCCCGGCATCGCTGAGATGGTCCTGCACTCCCGCAGTGTACTGAAGAAGGATGTCTATTTTGTCCTCGGCGGCTTCCACCTGATGGAGAAGTCCCGGAGCCAGATCAATGCCATCATCGAACGGTTCCAGGAGGCCGGGGTCCGGAAATGCGGCGCCACCCACTGCACCGGCGAAAAGCAGATCGAGTGGTTCCGGCAGGCCTACGGCGAAAACTTCGTGGAGATGGGAGTCGGCAGGATCATCCGTATCCCGAAATAGACCTGCCCTTCCGCAGCAAGGAGGAATATCGCAGCTGGAAAGACGGTCAGCGGCGGGACTAGAGGAGGGCCGGACTTGTCCTGCTGCTGCTAACTCAACAGGTTGGGCAGCAGGTCCCGGTCGAGCAGCTGGAGGTGTTCGAACGGGTCGAGCCCATGCGCACCGCACAGGCGCTCAAGGTTTTTTTGATCTGGGGGCTGCCGCACTTCTCGCACTTGAGTTCGGTAGATTCAGCGGTTACACCCACCAGTATTTCAAAGTCGTGGCCGCATTTTGTGCAGCGGTATGAATATATCGGCATTGTTTTCTCCTAATGAAATCACCTTGACAGACGATACTGGATATATAATACTTGCTAGCAGCAACTAATGTCAAGGAAAAATGAGCACTTCCCAGGAGATAAAACATGGCGCAGGAAAAATTGTGGGATATCCTGGAGGTCCTCAACCGGCGCTGCCAGTCTCAGGAGGCAATGATAAGGGAGCGTCTTCAGCTCTCTCCGGCCGAATACCTCGCCCTGAGGCGTCTTGAACCGGATGAGACGGTGATCTGCCAGGAACTGGCCCGCCGAATGGAGCTCTCCCTCTCTCGCAGCAGCCGAGTCATCGACCGTCTCTTCAGCCGCGGATTTGTGGAGAGGTCGGAATGTGTCGCAGACAGGCGCTGCAGATCCGTCCGGCTGACAGGGGACGGGAGGGAGGTTCAGGAACGGATCAATGCTCTGCGAGAAGAGTGTGAGGGCCGTGTCCTCCGCGGCTACTCGAAAATCCGCCTGGCCGGACTGAAAAAGGAGCTGGAGGATCTGGCTGCCGCATGGCCGGCAGAATAGGATTTTTTGGTGGATTTGACATCACTTCCCCGCAAACTATAGAATCTATGCATATTGTTGCATGAAAAGAAAGACCAATAGAGAGAGAGGACCTGAAAGGGAATATCCGAGGAGGGATCAAATGACCACAAAAAAAGCTGAGATCCAGCGCCGTTCATTTCTGAAGATGGGATTAGCGGGTGTCGCTGGCCTGAGCGCAGCACCCGTACTTCAGGGTAAAGAGGGAAGATCGCATCGCCGGCAGGACCAGGCAGACCCTAAAATGATCCACCGAACTCTGGGGAAGACTGGCTTCAAGCTGCCCATCGTGAGTATGGGAGTCATGAATGCCGATAATCCGTCCCTGGTGGCCGCTGCACTGGACGCCGGGATCGTGATGCTGGATACAGCCTGGGGCTATCAGCGCGGCCGCAACGAGACCATGATCGGCCAGGTCATCAAGGGCCGGCCGCGGGACTCCTATGTGCTCGCCACCAAGGTCCCGGGCGACCGCGACCGCAAGACCGGCTTCCTCCTGCCGGAGACGTCGCCGGAAAACTTCAAGACCAAGTTCGATGAAAGCCTGGAGCGGCTGGGCCTGGAATACGTGGATATCCTGTACCTCCACAACCTCAGGCGGGGACAGGACGCCCAGTCCGAACCCATGATCAAGGCCCTGCAGGATGAGAAAAAGAAGGGAAGGGCCCGGTTCATCGGGGTTACCACACACGCCGGCGAGCCCGAGGTCATCCGCGCAGCCATAGAGGCGGGAGTCTACGACGTGGTCCTCACGGCCTACAACTTCCGCAAGGACTACCTCGAAGACCTGCGCAAGGCCGTGGCCGAGGCAGCCGAGGCCGGCCTGGGGATCGTGGCCATGAAGACACAGGCCGGCGTGTACTGGGACAAGGAGAAGACCGAGCCCATCAACATGAAGGCAGCCCTCAAGTTCGCCCTGCAGGACAGCAACCTGCACACGGCCATCCCGGGCTTCACCACCTTCGACCAGATGCAGCTGGACCTGACGGTCATGGAAGACCTGACATTCACCGAAGAGGAGTATGCCGACCTCAGGCTGGACGAGAAGACGGGGGGCCTTTACTGTCAGGCCTGCGATTTGTGCCGGCCGCAGTGTCCGCAGCAGCTCCCGATCCCCGATGTGATGCGCAGCTACATGTATGCCTACGGGTACGGCAACCTGGAGAAGGCCCACACGCTGCTTTCGTCCCTGGACCTGGACGACGATCCCTGCGGACCCTGCTCGAGCTGCAGCGTGACCTGTTCCAAGCGCTTCGATGTGAAGGGCCGGGTCCAGGATATCATAAGGCTCAAGAACCTGCCCGCGGATTTCTTTGTCTGATTTTTATAGGGGACAGGTGCATTTATAACCCTGAATGCACCTGCCCCTTTTTCTTCCCATCCCATATATTTTGCTTGACAGCGTGTTTCTGTCTGCAGTAGACTGATTGAGCGCTCGCTCAATTAGCCATGGGTAAAACAGAAGATATGCGGAAGGTCGAGGATATCCCCTCTCATGTGAAGGACCCGGATCTCATCGGCCGCCGCCGCCGTCAGATCGTAGACGCCGCCGTCAGGCTCTTTATCGCAAAGGGCTTCCACAAGACCACTACCCGCGAGATCGCCCGCGAGTCCGGGATCTCCACCGGGCTCCTCTATGAATACGTGTCTACCAAGGAGGATGTGCTCTACCTCGTGTGTGACGCCATCCATGCCGAAGTGGAGGCTGCCGTGGCCGAGGCCGTCCAGCGCGTGTCCGGAGGCCGAAACGTTCTCGCGGCCATGATCCGCGAATATTTCCTGGTCTGTGACCGCATGAGCGACCACATCCTGCTGGTATATCAGGAGACCAAGGCGCTCCCCGAGCAGTGGCGGAACCGCGTGCTGGAGAACGAGGTCAAGCTGACCAACATTTTCGTCGCTACCCTGGCCCGGCTGGCTCGTTCCGGCGACCTCCCGCGCCTCCCTCGCCGCTCCCTGGATCTCATCGCCCACAACATCACAGTGCTCGGACACATGTGGACCTTCCGGCGCTGGTTCCTGTCGCGCCACTTTACCATCGAGGACTACACCAAGCGGCAGACCGATTTTATCCTGGGCATATTTGCCAAGAAGGAGTCACCATGAGTCAAGAACCCGAGCCCTATCGGCCCAAGAATCCCATCCGCACCGTTACGGCCACCTCCCTGTTTGATGGGCATGACGCGGCCATCGGCATCATCCGCCGCATCCTGCAGACCACGGGCGTTGAGGTCATCCACCTGGGACACAACCGCTCGGTACAGGAGATCGTGGCTACGGCCATCGAAGAGGACGTCCAGGGCATCGCCGTCTCGTCGTATCAAGGAGGCCACCTCGAGTACTACAAGTACATGATCGACCTCTTGCGGGAACGGGGCGCCTCCCACATCCGGGTTTTCGGGGGCGGGGGCGGGGTCATCATCCCCGAGGAGATCCAGGAACTGGAGGACTATGGCGTGGCCAAGATCTACTCTCCGGAGGATGGCACCCGCATGGGGTTGCAGGGCATCATCAACCACATGGTGGAGCGCATGGACTTCTGTACCGCAGCTAAAGAGGCCCCGGACTTTGCCCGGCTATCCCCTGAAGATCCCGGCCAGGTGGCCAGGGCGATCACTGCTGTCGAACTGGCCAAGGCCGGGGAATTTGGTGACCTTTCCGAGATCCAGTCGAAGCTGCGCGAGCTGAAGCCATCCCGGACCGTTCCAGTGGTCGGGATCACGGGGACCGGTGGCGCGGGCAAATCCTCCCTCACAGATGAATTGATCCAGCGCATCCTGCGTGACATCCCGGAAATCCACGTGGCCATCGTCAGTTGCGATCCCTCGCGCCGGAAGACCGGCGGCGCCCTGCTGGGAGACCGCATCCGGATGAATGCCATCAATGACCAGCGCGTGTACCTCCGCTCTCTGGCGACGCGCCAGTCACAGACCGAGGTCCCCGAGGCCCTGCCCGAGGTCCTGGATGTGCTCCGGTCCGCGGGCTTCGACCTCATCCTGATCGAGACGGCCGGGATCGGCCAGGGGGACTCGCGCATCATCGACCTCGTCGACCTCTCCGTCTACGTCATGACAAGCGAATATGGTGCAGCATCCCAGCTAGAGAAGATCGACATGCTCGACTTCGCCGACCTGGTGGTGATCAACAAGTATGAGAAGAGAGGAGGCGAAGACGCGGTGCGGGATGTCCGCAAGCAGGTACAGAGGAACCGCAATGCCTTTGAAAACGATCCCGAGGAGCTGCCGGTCTTCGGTACCATCGCGTCCAAGTTCAACGACGACGGCGTGTCCGCGTTCTATCAGGCCCTCCTGGCACTCCTGTCCGAAAAATCCGGTGTCTCTTTCGACATCCAGCCTCCCCGCCTCAAAAACAAGACCTCCACCTCCAAGGCCATCATCGTCCCACCCGAGCGCACTCGCTATTTGGCGGAGATCGCCGAGGCCGTACGTGACTACCACCAGGGCACAGAAGAACAGGCGGATGCTGTCCGCACCCGGTGGCACCTCGCCGAAAGCCTCAAAATGATGGCAGAGCGGGATCCTCAGGCAGACTCTTCGGGGGAGGGAAATCACACCCCTAGCCCATCGGGAGGGTGGGAATCAGAAGGGGGAAGTCTGGACGGGTTGAAAAGAGAAGTCGCCCTGGCCGAAGAAAAAGTCCACAAAGAAACCCGCCGGCTCCTGGAGGAATGGGAGGAGCTGCGGGAAAAGTATTCCTGTGACGAACTGTGTTATGAGGTCCGAAGCTGCGACATCAAGCGCCCTCTCTCCACAGAGTCGCTCTCCCATCAGAGGATCCCCAAGATCGCACTTCCCCGGTTCCAGGATCCCGGAGAGATCTATCGCTGGATGCGGGAAGAAAACGTCCCCGGCTATTTTCCTTTTACAGCGGGCGTCTTTCCCCTAAAGAGGGTGGGAGAGGATCCGACGCGCATGTTCGCCGGTGAGGGCGATCCGGCCCGCACCAACCGCCGCTTCAAGCTGCTGTCGGCGAACTACGAGGCCAAACGCCTGTCCACAGCCTTCGATTCCGTCACGCTTTACGGATGTGATCCGGAAGAACGCCCCGACATCTATGGCAAGGTCGGGACCTCCGGTGTCAGCATCTGTACCCTCGACGACGTCAAAGTTTTATACGGCGGATTCGACCTGAGCGCTCCCACTACATCGGTCTCCATGACCATCAACGGCCCCGCTCCCATGATCCTGGCCATGTTCCTCAACACGGCCATCGATCAGCAGGTAGACCGGTTCAAACAGGAGAACGGTCGGGCGCCCTCGGATGAGCAGTATCAGATCATCCGGGCCGATGTCCTCACCAAGGTCCGTGGCACTGTCCAGGCCGACATCCTGAAGGAAGACCAGGGCCAGAACACGTGCATATTCTCCACGGATTTCGCACTCCGTATGATGGGAGATATCCAGGAATACTTCATCCAGAACGACGTGCGCAACTTCTACTCCGTCTCCATCTCCGGCTATCACATCGCCGAGGCCGGTGCCAATCCCATCACACAGCTGGCGCTGACCCTCTCCAACGGGTTCACCTATGTCGAGTACTACCGCTCCCGGGGTATGCCTCTCGACAGCTTCGGGCCCAACCTGTCCTTTTTCTTCTCCAACGGCATGGATCCCGAGTACACCGTGATCGGCCGAGTGGCCCGCCGCATCTGGGCCATCGCCATGCGCGACCGCTACCAGGCTTCACCGCGCTCCCAGATGCTCAAGTATCACATCCAGACTTCGGGCCGTTCGCTCCACAGCCAGGAGATCCAGTTCAACGACATCCGCACCACCCTCCAGGCCCTGTGTGCGGTCTATGACAACTGCAACAGCCTCCATACCAACGCATATGACGAGGCCATCACCACTCCCAGCGACGAATCCGTGCGTCGGGCCCTGGCCATCCAGCTCATCATCAACCGCGAATGGGGGCTGGCCAAGAACGAGAATCCTCTGCAGGGCAGCTTCGTCGTCGAGGAGCTGACCCGGCTTGTAGAAGAGGCCGTGCTCCTGGAGTTCGACCGCATCTCCGAGCGTGGCGGTGTACTGGGCGCCATGGAAACAGGCTACCAGCGCAGCCGCATCCAGGAAGAGTCCATGCACTACGAGATGCTCAAGCATACGGGCGAGCTCCCTGTTGTGGGTGTCAACACGTTTCGCAGTCCCGATGCTGGGGAAGCCGAAAACCTGGCTGCCCAGACCTGCATCCCCCTCTCTCGGGCTACGGAAGAAGAAAAGGAGTCACAGCTCCAGCGCTTGGATGAGTTCCAGAAGAGGAACGCTCATGACGCTCCGGACGCCTTAGAGAGGCTCCAGCAGGTGGCCCTCGCCGGCGGAAACATCTTTGCCGAACTGATGAACACCGTGCGCTCCTGTTCGCTCGGCCAGATCACCCGGGCCCTGTACGGTGTGGGCGGGCAGTACCGCCGCAACATGTGAAACCCACATCGCGGAATGTGCTGGATTGTGTATTCCAAGCACATGGGGTGGATGGGTGGGTCTTCTGTTTGGAAAATACAATCCTCACTGTGTGCTTTACGCCGTCCCCCCATTTTGATATAAGCTATTTTGTGACGGATGGAACTCCGAGGCCCCGATTCTTCTCAAGTATATCTCCCCAGCATAGGGCATTGCTGTGCCTGTTTGAGCCATCCGGGATCAGGCACGAATCGCAAGTAATAATCCAGGTTTAATGAGCAGAAAAGCTATCAAACAAAAAAACATATTAATAACAAACGAATAAAGGAGGCGTCCGTGTTCAGACATTCTCGAGTATTCAGGCTTTTGGGCGGCGTAATTTTTCTGGCTCTGTCTTTTTATATCCCGGTTTTTGCGGCACAGAGTGGATCCACGGACTCTCTCTTCGCCGAGGTCGTAAAGAAACTGGAGATGCGTAATGTCGGGCCTGCCATCATGGGAGGCAGGGTCGTGGATTTTGCCGTGGTGGAGAGCAACACCTCCGTCATCTATGCGGCCATAGGCCCCAGCGGAGTCTGGAAGTCGGTCAATGCGGGGATCACCTGGGAGCCTTCCTTCCACCTGGAAAGCTCGGTGGCAGTGGGGGCCGTGGATGTGTCCCAGAGCCATCCCGACATCGTCTGGGTCGGGACCGGAGAGGGCACCTCCCGCAACAGCGTCGGGATCGGGGACGGCGTGTACAAATCCGAGGACGGCGGGAGGACCTGGAAGAACATGGGGCTCGAAAACACTCGGCACATCTCCCAGATCCTCATCGACCGCAACGATCCCGATATCGTCTACATCGGGGCCCTGGGCCACCTGTGGGGCCCCAACGAGGAGCGTGGCCTGTTCAAGACCACGGATGGGGGGAAGACATGGGAGAAGGTCCTGTATGTGGACGAATCCACGGGAGTCTGCGACCTGGCCGTGGACCCTTCCAACAGCCGCATCCTGTATGCCGCGACCTGGGACTTCCGCCGCAAGCCCTTCCACTTCCGCAGCGGAGGCCCCGGCAGCGCCATCTACAAGACCACGGATGGAGGGGAAACCTGGAGAAAGATCCATAAGGGGCTGCCCTCTGGAAACTACGGCCGCATCGGGCTGGATGTGTGCCGCAGCCGGCCCGAGGTGGTCTACGCCCTGGTGGAAAACGCAAACAGCGGGATCTTCCGATCCGAGGACAAAGGAGAGACCTGGAAACGCATGGGCGACAAGCAGATCTATGACCGGGTGAACTTCCGGCCGTTCTACTACAGCAAGATCACTCTGGATCCCAACAACGACCTGGTGGTGTACGTGTATTCCGGATCCTCCTTCGTGTCCCGTGACGGCGGCAAGACCTTCTCCGGCATCTCGGGAGGGACCCACCCCGACCATCACATGTTCTGGGTCGATCCCCACAACTCTCAACACCTGCTGGATGGAAACGACGGCGGCATCGACATCTCCTATGACGGTGGAAAATCCTGGCACAGCGTGCGGGCCGGCGCCTGGTCCGAGGTCTATCAGGTGGGCTACGACATGCGGGATCCCTACTATGTGTATGTGGGGCTGCAGGACAATGGCAGCTGGGGCGCTCCGGTCAACTCCCTCGATCCCAGCGGGATCATGAACTTCCACTGGTATGCGATCGGCGGGGGTGACGGCTTCTACATCCAGCCGGATCCGGAGGACTACTCCACGGTCTTCCGCAACGCCCACATGGGCGGGATCACGCGCTACGACGTCAGGACGGGAGATTCCCAGGACATCAAGCCCGTGGCCCCTCTGGATGAGCCCCCCCACCGCTTCAACTGGAACTCGCCCATCCTGCTGTCTTCCCATGACCGGCGAGTGGTTTATTTTGGAGGCAACTTCCTGTTCAAGACCACAGACGGTGGCCGTTCCTGGGAGAAGATCAGCCCCGATCTCAGCTCCAACGATCTGGAGAAACAGAAGGATTCCGGGGGGGTGACACCCGACAACACAGGTGCCGAGATCCACTGCACGATCTACACGATCTCCGAATCGCCCCTTAAGCAGGGCCTGATCTGGATCGGGACGGACGACGGCCTGGTGCAGCTGACCCGGGACGGCGGCGGCACCTGGACCGACCTCACCGGGAACATCAAAGGCCTGCCCCAAGCCAGCTGGGTGACACGCATCGAGGCGTCCCATTTCGCGGAGGGGACCGCCTATGCCTGCTTCGACCATCACCGCTGGGACGACTACAGGCCCTATGTCTACAAGACAGAGGATTTCGGCCGGACCTGGACCTCTCTGGCCGGCGGCCTCCCCGCCGTTGGCTATTTGCACGTGGTGCGCGAGGATCCCGTCAACCCGGGCCTGCTCTATGCGGGCACCGAATTCGGGCTTTTCTTGAGCATCGACGGAGGGAAGGAGTGGGTTCCCTTCCGGAACGGCTTCCCGACCGTCGCGGTGCGCGACATTCAGGTTCACCCCCGGGACCATGACCTGCTGGTGGGAACCCACGGCCGGGGGCTGTGGGTATTGGACGACATCTCCTCCCTGCAGGGCCTGACGGCGGAAACGATCGCCTCCGACTGCACGCTGTTTGACATACGACCCGTCACGCTCCATTCCATGAAGGGCAACTCCATGTATTCAGGACCGCACCAGTTCACTGCCCCCAATCCGAGGCCGGGGGCCAAGGTCAGTTACTATCTCAAGGAAAAGCCTGCCTCCGGGACGCCGTTCTCGCTGACAGTGGTAGACAGCGCAGGAAACAGCGTCCAGACCCTGCGGGGTTCGCGCAACAAGGGGCTCAACACCGTCACATGGAACCTCCGTGTCCAGGGCGAGGCGCCCGCAGCCTCCGTACCTTCTCAGGGCCGCCGGAGATCGTTCGGGGGATCCTACTGCTATCCGGGGGAATACACGGTCGTGCTGGAGCTGGGCGAGGATCGGTTCGAGAAGGCCTTCACGGTCAGGGCCGATCCGAACCATACCTTCACCCTGGAAGAACGGCGGCTCAACCGTGAGTTTGTCAGGGAGATCGCCGCCCTGAACCAGAAGGGGGCCCTCCTGATACGGGAAATGGAGGCCCTGGATGCACAGCTCAAGGACGTGGGGAGCCGGCTCAAGTCCGCTGGAATCACAGATACGGCGCTGAGCGAGAAGCTCCAGGCCATCCAGAAAGAAGTGAAAATCATCCGCACGACCTATTCCTACAGCGTGGAGGGCCGTACAGGATACCGCCGCCCAGTGATGGTGGCGCTGCGCGGAGGCACGCTCCCCGAACAGCTGTCCCGCCTCCGGGGCTCGGTGAGCCGCTATCAAGGAGCGCCCACCCAGACCCAGATCGATCATTTTAGTTATATCAAGGGTGTGGTCGAGCCGCTGCTGCAGACAGCAGCGGAGATCCGGGATAGAGACATCCCCGAGCTCAATCGGATGCTCAACGCCCAGGACTTCCCGGTGATCAAATAGGCGCGGCCCAGCGAGCACGTTTTCGATGCGGCGTATAGCCCTGGAGAGTCTCCTGCAGGAGAAGGCGGTCGGCCTCCTGCTGGTGTGCAACTGCATCCTGCTGGTGGCCTCCTGGGTGATGTCGATCGTTGCCTATCCTGACCTGCCCTCCTCCGTCCCTCGTATGATCGACTTCCTGGGACGGCCACGGCTGATGGGGGCAAGGTCCCTGTTTTTCTTTATTTCTCCCCTGCTGCAGACAGGCTTATTCGTGGTGTGCCTCTGGGCCTCTCACAAGATCGCCAATCGCAAAGAGGGACTGAGGCCAAAGGGTTCGCTCCTGCAGGAAGCGGCATTCCTCTCCAATATCTTTGTGCAGCTCATCTTCATCCACGCTCAGCGCACCATCATCTACCTGGCTCATGGAGTAGAGAAAGGATTCAATCCGGCCTATTTTTACGCACTCTTCCTGATCATCCTGGCCCTGATTCCGTATTTCCGGCTCCGGATGAAACTGGGAGGATAGAATATGAAGCAAAGCCGTGCATTTTTGCCTGGAATCTGTTAAGTATAGGGGCTTAAGGAGTCTTAAATGAGAAAGGCTTTCATCGTAGCGTCGCTCCTGCTGTTCCTGGTCCTTGCCGTCCCGGCCGGGGCCCAGTGGGCCAAGGCGTACGGCAGCGGTTCGGAAGAGGCACCGATGGCCGTGCTGTTCAACTCAGAGGGAAAGCTGGTCCTCACGGGCTTCACCAAGAGCATCTTCACTACATATTCCTATGGAGACGTCGTTCCGGATGAAACTGAACTGGAATACAGATCCTGGTTCATGGAGATATCCGGTGACGGGACCGCGGTAGAAAAATACAGCCTTGGCTCTCAAAAGGCAGGAGTCCCCCCCGATTCCAGGATTCTGGAGTGGATGCGGTCGCTTCAACCGACTGTGGACGGAGGCTACATCCTAGCCGGTCATATGGAGACGGGCTGGTCCGAGGGGAGCTTGATCACGGACTACAAATGCGCTTTTCTCCTGAAGCTTTCCTCGGACTTACAGATCGAGTGGCAGCGGTTTCTGGGAAACGATGACCGGGACTCGGTGGAAACAGTGTTGTCCGTCGAGCCCACGGATGATGGTGGATACATCGCGGTGGGATCGACCTCATCGTTCGGCATGGGAGGGCACGATGTCTGGGTTCTGAAGCTCGATTCTGCGGGGCAGGTCACTTGGCAGAGAGCCTTCGGAGGAGAGGGGAAGGATACGGCCCATCTGGTCCGGCAAACCCCTGACGGAGGGTATATGGTGGTGGGATATGCTTCGTCATTCCAGCCCGAGCCCGATTCCCCGGAGGGAGAAGCAGCAGGAGAAGTTGAGAGTCTTCCGGCGTCCCGGATCTGGGCGCTGCGCCTGAATCCGGAGGGATCCCCTCTGTGGCAGCAGCTGTGCGGGCGAGACAATGACAAGGCAACCAGCATGGCCCTGAGCTCTGACGGAGGAGCCTGGATCGTGGGCTCGACCGAGCCGGAGCCGGAAGAGGGGCAGGAGCCCCACTGCGACATTTTGCTTTTCAAGTTGAGTGAAGAGGGGAGCGTCGTTTTCCAGAGGATCTTTGGCAACGCATCCAATGAGTGCATCACACATCTCATCCAGAGAAGCGAAAAAAAATTTCTGGCTGTGGGGACACAGGAGCTGGACGGGGATCAGGACCTCCTGCTCATCCAGTTCGCGGATACCGGCCATATCGACTGGATGCAGGTCTTCGGCGCCGGCGATGTGGACGGCGAGATCTCGCAGGAACGAGGTGCAGCCGTGGCCATTGCCGAGAGGGATGAGATCATTGTGGTGGGAAACACGAGCCGCCTGGGCCCACAGGAGAATGACCTCCTTGTGCTGCGGTTGAACCCCGAAGGCCGCATCCCCAACTGTGACCTCCTGCGCGAGCTCGAGCGGTATCCCCTCAAGGATCAGGGCACGCTGCCTGTCGCGACCATGGTGGACTTTACCGCCTCGGAGGTCGGAGATGTGGAAATCACGTTCCATCCGAGCTTGTCACCGATGGGAATCATCCGAGATGTATGCACGGCAAAGAAAAATCTGCTGCGCAGGTAGAGACAGATCCATGAAAAAGACAGTTCTGATATTTTTCGTTTTGATCATCACCATGCCGGCCGCGCTGCAGGCCCAGCCCGGGAAGGTTCAGTTCACGCTCTTCTACGGCATCAACCATCACCTTGAGTATGGTGCTGTGGAGGACTTCCAGTCTGGCTACAATCATTTCCCGGTCATGCCCGCTCATTCGCCGAGCAATTTCGGGGGATCCTTTGCGTATTTCTTCACACGCTGGCTCGGGCTCGAGTATGATATGCGGGTTACCGGGCGGACCGAGGTCACGCTGACCGATCCCTCCGACGGGGATACCCTCACGATCCAGACCCCCAAGCGTTTGAGCATCACACTCAATTTCCTGCTGGAGCCACTCAAGGGGCGGATATCTCCCTATGTTTTGTTGGGAGCCGGCATCGACCGGATCCCGGCCCTGGACGAGACGTACACAACCAGCATGGGGTATGAGGTCATCATGAATGCCCCCCCGGAAAATGACCGGCTCGACATCCTGGTCCAGGGGGGAGCCGGCGTCAATGCCCTGGTGTACTCCTACTTCGGGATCCGTGCCGATGTACGGTACATGGTCGTGTTTGCCGATCCCTACAAGGTCCGGAGCCTGAACGCTACTCTCGGCCTCATCGCCCGCTTCTAGAGGGCCGGTCTTGCTCTCGTAGCCTCCTCCTTTACCAATGAAAAACCAGCCTACTCCCCCGGGCATGGCTGTCGCCGAATGACTGGAAAAATTGCGGGAAAAATGGTACATTCTTGTATTCGGCCCAAATAGTCGTGGGTGGGCGGTTAGCTCAGTTGGGAGAGCGCAGCGTTCGCAATGCTGAGGCCGGGGGTTCGAGTCCCCTACCGTCCACCACTTTCTACGAGGTGAGAGGATGAATCAAGAGATCCTGGTTATCGCCGGCACTGCCGCAAGCATCGGATTTGTGCATACGCTGCTGGGACCGGACCACTACCTGCCCTTCATTGTGATCAGCCGGGCTCGTAACTGGAGCCTGTCCAAGACGCTGTTCGTGTCCTTTCTCTGCGGCCTCGGCCATGTTTTGAGTTCCGTGGCCCTGGGCCTCATGGGCATTGCCCTGGGTGTGGCTGTCTTCAAACTCGAGAACATCGAGGCCTTTCGGGGGGGCGTGGCCGCCTGGCTTCTCATCGGCTTCGGATTCGCCTACTTCCTCTGGGGGCTTCGGCGGGCCATCAAGAATAAACCACACTCTCACGCACACTTCCATTCCGATGGGGAAAAACATGATCACAGCCATGGTCACGTCCAGGAGCATGCCCATTTGCACAACCACGAGGCCAAGAAGACCAGCCTGACTCCCTGGGTCCTCTTCGCCATCTTTGTTTTCGGGCCCTGTGAACCACTCATCCCCATGATCATGTACCCGGCCGCCAAACACAACACTTCAGGAGTCATCCTGGTGGCCGCGGCCTTCGGTGTGGTCACCATCGCCACCATGCTGACCATCATCGCCCTCTCAGCCTGGGGGATCAGTTTTGTCAGGCTGGGCAAGCTGGAGCGGTATGCCCATGCCCTGGCAGGCGCCATGATCCTCTTCTCCGGCTTGAGTGTCCAGTTCCTCGGGTTGTAGCCCGTTCTTCCGAAAACCTTCCGTAGACTGCATGCCGGGCCAGCTGGCCAGACGGCAGTACGACCTCGGATTCTGCTGGCTGCTCCGGCTGCCAGCGGGTGTGGCGGGCGTGGCGGGCGTGGGGCCCCCCAGGATGACATGGGCGGCACGATTGCAGATATCCCCGGGAACGGCTAAAATGGAGCCGTGAGGGGAGTGTACATCCAGCAAGTATAGAGGAGATTGGCCATGGAAGGACATGTCAAAGCCGTTGCAGTGCTCTGGATCATCTATGGTGCCTTGGGGCTTCTGTTTACATTTTTTCTGTTCGCGGTGCTGTTCGGGATCTCATTCATCCCGGACATGGGACCCGAGGCGCCTGTCATCCTACGCAGCCTTGCCATCGGGATGGGCCTGTTTTTCGGGATTTTGACGCTGCCGGAACTGATCGCCGGATTCGGCATCTTTAATCACCGGGAGTGGGGACGCATCGTGGGGCTGGCCGTCGCCTTCCTGAATCTGATCAGCTTTCCCATCGGCACTGCACTCAGCGTCTATACGCTCGTGATCCTTTTAAACCGCGATACGGTACCGCTCTTCAAGCCTGAATAGAGCCCGCGTGCGCCTGGATGTCTCAGTTGCTGACCAACGCAGTGCCCGGACTCAGGACGATCCTGACCCTGGGGCCGGCCTTCCTTGCCTACACGGTGCTGGCGGCTTTCCTGGCCGGACGGCTGCGCATCCGGAAACAGATACAGACTTCCTATACCCGCAAGATCTTCCATTTTTTAGTCTTCACCGCCGCCGGCCTCATCCATCTCCTGGCCGGGCTGCCGGAGGTCGTTCTGTTCGGCAGCATCGTGTGTGTCTGTGTCCTGTTTGCGCTGTGGCGAGGGGCTGGTTTCCCATTCTACGAGGCCATGGCCCGCCCACAGGATTCCCCCCACCGCTCGTTCTTTATCCTGGTCCCCATGCTGACCACGCTCCTTGGCGGCGTGTTGGCCAACCTTCTGTTCGGCCGTATGGCGCTGGTGGGCTATCTGGTCTGCGGCTGGGGAGACGCCCTGGCTGAACCCGTGGGCACACGCTGGGGCAGGCACCGCTACCGCGTTCCTTCTCTCCTGGGAGTGCCGGCCACTCGGAGCTGGGAAGGATCGGCCTCGGTGTGGGTGGCCGGGACTCTGGTCGCATTCCTCGCGGTCTGGGCGGGTGGCCAACCACTCCTTGTGTCCTTGGGTGTGGGGCTGGCCTGCGGGGCGGCGGGAGCGGTTGTGGAGGCGGTCAGCGCGCACGGCCTGGATAACCTGACCATCCAGGTGGCGGCGGCTGGGACGGCCTGGCTGTTATTGATTGGGTTCTAAAGGCGCCTATTCTCTGGTGTCGAATCCCTTCCTCTTCATCTCTCCCCAGGTTTCGTGCCCTTTCAGGTAGTCGAAGTAGGCCCGGAACCGGACCCAAGCCAAGTACTGGCGGTAGACGAAATTCTCCAGAACCGCATAGGAGACCAGGATGAGGACATCCTTCAGTTTGGGGTATTTGCGCTGGGAATACTCCCCGAGCAGGATCGAAAGCAGGGACAACACGCATCCCAGGACCAGGGCAAGCAGAAAAAACAGGATCGCGAATGCGGTGTCGATCCGCCCCAACGCCAGGCTTACAGCGAAGAGGACATAACCGGTGACCTCCACCAGGGGTCCGAACATCTCGAAGATCACATAGAACGGGATGGCGAAGAGCCCGGTCACCCCGTAGCGGGGATTGAATACCATCCTCCGGTTGTTCGAGATGACATCGATGAGGCCCCGGTGCCAGCGGTTCCGCTGGTTGACCAGGCTGCGGAACGTCTCGGGGGCCTCAGTCCAGCAGATGGGATCGGGGATGAAGGGCATGCGGAAGGGGATCTTGTGGTCGTACAGGTATTTCTTCATGCGGATGACGAGATCCAGGTCTTCTCCGATGGTAGCCGATCGGTACCCTCCGCAGGCGAGGGCGATGTCCTTGCGGAAAAGACCGAACGCGCCCGAGATGATCAGCATGCTGTTGAGCATGCTCATGCCCAGGCGGCCGCCCAGGAAGGCCCGGAAGTATTCGACGATCTGGAAACGGGCCAGTGGATTCTTGGGCAGCCCCACCGAGAAGACCTGGCCGTCCCTGACCCGGCATCCGTTGCTGAGGCGGATGACCCCCCCGGCCGCCACCGTCTTCTCCGGGTCCTCCAGGAAGGGGCGGACCATCTTGAGGAGGGCCTCCTTCTCCAGGAGCGAATCTCCGTCGATGGCGCAGAACAGGGGATAGCGGGCCACGTTCAGCCCGGCGTTCATGGCATCGGCCTTACGCCCGTTCTCCTTGTCCACCACCACCAGACGGGGTTCGGCCAAGGAGGCATAGATGTTCCTAACCGGCTTGGATTCTGCCACCCTCCGGAACACGCGGTTGGTCTTCCGCAGATCGTAGGTTTCGATGAGCCTCTCCAGTGTGGCGTCTGTGGAGCCATCGTTGACCACGATGACCTCGAACTGCGGGTACTGAATGGAGAACAGAGATTTCAGGCTGTCGAGCACGGTATTTTCCTCGTTGAAGACCGGCGCGATGATGGATATGGGTTTTACCTGTGGGAGGTGGAAGAGCTTTTCGTAGATCACATAGGCAGTCAAGTTCTTGTGCTGGTAGATCCCGATCATGGACAGCAGCGTGAACAGGATGTAGAACGCGTTGAGCAGGAAGAAATAGACCAGGATCACGGAGGTGATGATGTTGAATACTGTATCCATGCTCAGGCCTGTCATTCGGTCTGGAAGTAGGTGATCTCCTCCAGTACCATGCGCGCCATCTCCGAGGCATAGGTGTCCTGGGATTGGGCGGCGGTCTTCTCCAGCTGGCCGATCCCCCTCTCACCCAGGTTGGCCAGCGCAAAGCCGGCGTTGCGGCGGCAGTGCCAGTGCGGCGAGAAGAGGGCGTTCTTGAGGGTGGCCTGGGCCGTCTCGATCCGGAGCTTTCCCAGGCTCTTGAGGGCCTGGGCCTGGACCTCCCATGCTTGGTCCTCGGTCATGTTCAGGAGCGCCTCCTTGACCTCCTTGACCGGGATGTTGAGGAGCCCCAGGCAGCGGGCCGCGCGGATCCGGATCTCCACCTCTGAATGATCGGCAAAAGCCAGGATGTGGCGAAAGAGGCGCGGAAGGGGGAGGTGGCCCACCAGCTCGATCAGGATCCCCAGCTTTGGGACTGGGAGCCGGGGGGCCAGGTGGAGTCCCAACTGTTCCTCGATCTTGTCGCCCAGGCTGTACATCACGTTCATATAGGCCTGGAGCTCCACATCGCCGCTCTCGGCAAAAGCCTGGAAGAGGCGCGGGATCACAAAGGGGCGGGTGACGCTGGAGAGAGCGTCGATGACGGCCAGACGGACGGCCGGCCTGTCCCGGGTCAGCCCGATGATGGTGTCAAAATCGTCCTCCTGGGCAAACATGACAAAGGGCCGGATGGCCCGCAGCCGGATGTAGGTGAAGCGGGACATGAGATCCCGCGCGAGCCTGGCCTTGAGGGCCAAATCGTATATCAGGTTCAGCCGCTCCCGTTCCGGTCCGGTGATGGTCCTCATGTATTCCACCAAGACCCCCGTGAGGGCCTTGGGATAGGCCGCGTATCTCCTCGCCACACCCCGTGCCAGCCCATCGTCGTCCGCGCTCATCGCGTCGAGGATCTCTGTTTGCATCCGGTCTGAGACCTCCTCGATCCTCCGCTCTCGCTTCTGCCGGATGATCCTGGACAAGACGATGAAGATGAAGATGCCTATGGTGAACAGGGCCAGGAAGATGAGGGCGAAGATAACAATGAGGGTAGGAGTGTTCATGGGGAAGCTAAGATCTTGGCGATCTTGGAGATCAGGAGCCGGGGTGAGTATGGCTTTACGATGTAGTCAACGGCCCCACGGTCCAGCCCTTCCAGGATATCCGATTCCCGAGAGAGGGAGCTCACGATGACCACAGGGATGTGGGCCGTCTCCGGCTGTTCCTTCACGGTGGTGATAAAATGGTAGCCATTCATGCCCGGCATCATGATGTCGCACACGATGAGGTCCGGCTTCTCGCTCGTCACTTTTTTCAAGCCCGCCTCGGCATTGTAGGCGGCGACCACGGCATAGTCCTTCTGGCGCAGGAAATGGGTGATGGACTTGGTTGCAACCTTCTCATCGTCGATGACCAGGATTGTCTGCTTGCCCGGGGCGGCTTCCGCCTTGGTTTCGTCTGGCCGCATCTCCTGTACTTCGGGGAGCGGCCACCGCTTGTAACATCTATCCAGGTTTTTGAAGAGGCGCTCCAGGATCTGCCTGTCTTTCTCCAGGCAGAGGATCTCTTTTTCCAGCTGGCTCCGCGGGTCTGGCTCTTTCGCTCTGCGCCGGGATCTCTTCTTTAGTTGAGCCATCTCGGATCGCTTGAGGGCCAGGGCCTTGTCGATGTTTGTGGTTGTCAGCTCTGCCAGCGACTGGATCTTTTCCTGGTTGCGGCGGATCCCCCAGAGGACCTTCTTGCAGGAACTCCGCAGAGAATCCAGCTCGTGAGAGGAATCCTTTTTGGGTGGGCCCATCTTTTTAAGTTATCTTATCGGTTTATCCAATACTTGGCAAGCATCTCCGGATTCGAATTCCGAATTTTCAGGAGCCAGGATGGTGACAGTTTTTGCCACGCCCTCAATCTTGCCGCGGGTGAACAGGACCGGAAAATATTTGTTTTGAATCCAGAGCTCGAACAGGTCCCGGTAGTGGGGGGAACCAGGATCGCCGGACTGGCCGGGCGCATTGGTCCCCAGGGAAAGGTCCCAGTTCGAGAGGTCGGCGATGATGCGGAAGGAGGCGCCGGATGTCTGGTTGAATCCGCCACCGGTCTGATTGACCGTGCTGCCGTTCCCTCCGCGGGGCCGGGGAGCGATGTCGAGCCGGGCCTGGAGTCCCGCCCGCACGGCTTCACTCATAGGGTGACGAATGCGGATGTGATGGAAACGCTCCTGGCCGTACTGCCATCCCGCCATGTCCGAGCCCAGGCGCTCGGTTATGTCTTGGATCGCATCCTCCAGCGCCAGGAGAAGAAGCGCGTCTCTACCGGCTATCGGGTCAGCTCCGAAGCGGCCGTCCGGAGAGACCAGCCACTCGATCATTCGGGTCAGCGGGATGCGCGGGGCCAGCTCCCGCTCCGATTCGGACAGCGCGGTCGACTGGATGTAGCGCGTGAGTTGTCGCTGCCAGGACTGATACACGGTGGCAGCTGTCGAGCCCGGGGCCATGCGAAGGTCCCAGGTTCCAAGCAGCTCCAGGGCCCCGTTCACCGCGGCTTTCTCGCTGGGCAGCCCCTGCAGGAGCGGGACCAGAGCCCGGGCCGGCAGGCTGACAATGTCGTGCTGGAGCCGGGTCATGTCGGTCAGCATGAACCTGCGGCCGGATCCGAGCACCTCCTGGATCCGGGCCTGCCGGAAGGGCGAGGCCCACTGGAATCCCACGGCATGGGGATACCCCGTGGGGATGTTATCCTCGTTGGCCGTGGAAAAGAATCCCTCTGCCGGATTGAAGACATGGGGCAGAGTTGGAATGGGCAGGAAATCCTCCCATTCGCAGCTCCCGTCACCCGGGACCGGGAGCAGCCCCTCCCAGCCGGACCTGAGCGGTGCGATCCCCACTGCCTGCCAGCCGATGTTGCCCTCGGTATCCGCCCAGACCATGTTTTCCGAGGGCGTGCGCGAGAAGCTGCATGCCTCACGGAATTCCTCCCAGGTCCCGGCCTGATCCATACGAAGGCTGGCCAGGTAGGGGGCGCATCCGATATCGAGCCAGGCTGCCCTCAGGGCATAGGCCTTGCGGTTTTCCCTGTCCTCGAACAGGATCGGGCCGTGTCGTGTGTATTTGAGCTCCACGGAGACGGGCTCCTGGCCGCGCACGGAGATCCGCTCGGACAGCACCCGCATGGCCAGCCAGGAATCCTTGTATCGATAGCGGTTGGGATCCTCCGGATGTGTGTCATACACATAGAGGTCTTCCTGATCCACCGAGAAGATGGTCAGCCCCCAGGCTCCGTGCCGGTTGTGGCCGATGGAGATACCGGGCAGGGCCGGTTCCCCGCCGCCGATGACATCCCAGCCGGGGGCGTTGAGATGGACCCAGTAGCGCAGCGAGGGGATCTGCTGCCTCCGGTGAGGATCGTTTGCCATGAAGGGGGCTCCTGTCAGGGTGTGCCGGCCGGCGATGACCCAATTGTTGCTGCCGGCGTCCACCTCCAGAGGAGGCTGTACGCCAGGGGGCGCGGTCACATCGGCCTGCGATTGGGATGAAGCCTGTGCCGATATGTCTCTGATGTCCTCTTTCCGGAACCTTACAGCCGCCCGGGAAGCGGAATAGAGCTTGAGTATGTCCCTGGATAGGAGGGAGGCATCCAGTCCCGGTTTCAGCTTGAGCTCCGGTTTCCCTGGGTGGAGGTCCAGCAGTTCCCGGGTCCCTTCAGTTCCCAGTCCGGCCACCAGTGCCGCATTGGAGATCTCCGAGGATGCGTTGCGGAAGAGCCCGTTGTGTCGGGAAACGACCACTTCGGGAGTCCAGTGACCAGGTCTTATATCCAGCATAAGGAATTCCAGGGGAAGGAGCCCCGGATCCTTTCGGGTGAGGTCGATGTAGGCGTTGATCCCCCTCACGAAGGAGGTGATGATCTCTTCGCCGTCGGGATGGTAGTGGCGCATCTCTGCGCTCATGTCCACACGGGCCCTGAGCAGCCTGGCGCCGATGTCCCGGTCGAGGGCGCGCGGTCCCAGGATCTCCGCCATGGTTCCCGTGGCCTGCCGCCGCCAGATCTCCAGCTGGAAGAGCCTGTCCCGGGCCACGTTGAAGCCCTGGGCGAAGAACAGGTCGGCCTGGTTGCGGGCATAGATATGGGAGATCCCCCAGGGGTCCTTGATGATCTCCACCCGCTCGCTGAGGCCCGGGAGGGCGAGCACCTCCGGGGACGGGAGCGGGCGATCCTGTCCGGCTCCATCGGTCGCGCTAAAGAAGTACAGGACTACCGGGATGATTAAATAGAAGAGTCTAGACATCCGCATATGTGTCTCCCTCTCCAGGCTCGAGGAGCCCGGGGTGTGAATGGCGGTTCCTATACCTTCTATACCAGAACTGAGCGGTTTTGTTAACCGTGATGGATAGAGATTGTCGAGTTCGTGCCGGATCCTAGCTCGAGGCCCGCTGGGATTTACGGGGCCTGTCGCCGCCCGGTTTCCGTTCCCTCGGCCTCGTGTGCTGCGGTTTTCCCCGGGGACCGCTCTGACGCGGCCTGTTTCTGTCCGATCGCGGTTCTCTCGCCAGCTTTGTTCCCTCGCTCTTGTCCGTGGCATAGAGGTCGAACTCTGTGGGCTTCACCGGGATCTTCATGCCGATGAACGCCTCGATGTCCCAGATCTGCCGGAGGGTACCTTCGCTGGCCAGTGACACGGCCTTGCCGGTCTGGCCTGCCCGGGCCGTCCTCCCGATCCGGTGCACATAGCTCTCGGATTCCAGGGGGAGGTCGTAGTTGAACACCATCCCCAGGTCGTCGATCTGAAGCCCGCGTGCCGCGACATCGGTCGCTACCAGTATGGGGAATTTGCCCGCTTTGAAATCGTTCATGATCTGCAGCCGCCGGCTCTGGGGAAGGTCGCCCGTGAGGTGCCGGCTTCCGTGTCCGTTGAGCTGCAGCTTCCGGGAGACCTGGAAGGCGTCGTGACGGGTGTTGGTGAAAACCAGAGCGTTCCGCGGGGCCTCGGCCTCGAGGATCCCCAGCATGAGGTTCATCTTGAGGTGGCTCTTCACCTGGTAGAGCTCCTGTTCGATGGTATCCACGGTCATCTGTTCCGGGGTCACCGTGATCGGGACGGGTCGGTTCAGGTGTTCGTCGGAGATACTCTGAGCAGCGCGGTTCAGTGTGGCGCTGAAGAGCATGTTCTGCCGGGTGTGTCGGGGAGACATCCGGCCCAGGATCCGCGTGATGTCGGGGAGAAAACCCATATCGAACAGGCGGTCCGCCTCGTCGATGACGAGGAATCCGACCTTTTTAAGCTTCAAGCGGCCCTTGGTGCTGAAGTCCAGCAGGCGCCCGGGAGTGCCGATGGCGATGTCCAGGCCCTTGTCCAATAGGGCCTCCTGGGTGGTATAGCCCACGCCTCCGTAGAGGCTGCCGATCTTGAAGTCGGTGTGGTGGTTCAGTAGCCGGGCCTCCTCCTCGATCTGGACCGCCAGCTCCCGGGTGGGCACGATGACCAGTGCCATTCCCCTCTGTGTCGTTTCGCTGCGGAGCATGTGTTCCAGCAGGGTCACAAGGAACGCCGCGGTTTTCCCGGTGCCGGTCTGGGATTGGACGGTCACGTCCCTTCCCTGGAGGGTTTCGGCCAGTGTGAGTTCCTGCACGGCCGTCATGTCTTGATAGCCCCGGTCTGCGATCGCCTGCAGGAGTCGGGGGTGGAGATCTAATTCCTTAAAATCCATAGTTTTTTACCTAGTTTTTGTATTTAAACATGAGGAGTTGAATGTCAGTGAAAGTGTCGATTCCGAAGGGAAGATCGTTTGCAGTGAGTGATTCTTTTCCGATGTTTGATAAGTAATTATACTCCAAATCAGGGATAAATAGCAACCTGGAGGAATTTCCTGCGTATCACCGCACATTCTTCGTGAAGCTCGGCTACGCCTGGATCCGGTAGCCTTCAAAAAGTTTAAATTCTGTCTGTTCTGGGGGCAACCCTTTCGGAGGAGGCTGCATCTATACACATGAAGGAAAAAAACCGTGAGCTTTGCCCAGACGATCACCGCATGCCTAGATCCAGCCGGTTGTGTTACAATAGGCCGCAAGATGTCGCATGCGAAATTGAACGAAGGACAGGCGGCCCCGGGGACTCGGGAGCGGGTTGCGTCAGCTGGTTTCCCCCTGGAATGGGTGAGGCGCAGCAGGGAGGGGGACAGCGAGGCGATGGAGCTGCTCTACGGCAGATTCAAGTCGTCCTTCTTCGGCTTGGCCTACCGCTACACCTACAACGCCGCCGCTGCGGAGGACATCCTCCAGGATGTCTTCATCAAGATATTCACGCACGTCCACGAGCTGGACAATGATGAGGCCTTCGTGGGTTGGGCTTACCGCATCGCGGTCAATACCTGCCTGAGCTATCTGAGGCGCCACAAGAACATCCATCAGAAGATGGTGCCCTTCGATTCGGTGGAAGGGATCGTGCAAAGCAAGGCGGCCCTCGATCATGAGCGGATGTTCGACAGGTCCATGGAAGAGGCGCTCCAGGACCTGTCCACCAAGCTGAGGAGTGTTTTTGTCCTGCATGACATCCAGGGCTTCAAACACGAAGAGGTCGCCCAGATCCTGGGATGTTCTGTGGGGACCTCCAAGTCTCAGCTGTTCAAGGCCCGGCTGAAGATCCGCCAGCGCCTCCAAAGGAAGAAACTGGTATGAAGGAGAAAACCATGCGCTGCTCAACGGCACAAAAATGGATCAGTCGATACATAGACGGCGATCTGGACTCGAAGCGCCAGGCCCAGTTGAAAGCTCATACGAGGGGCTGCGAGGACTGCCGGAAACTGATGCAGGACTTTCAGGAGATCGTCGGCCATGCCGGGAGCATCTCTGATCCTTCGCCCAGGGACACGACCTGGCAAAAGATCCAGGCTCACTTGGAGCAGGCCGGGAGCGGGCCGCAGGTACCGGCCTACACGAGGCCAGAACGCCCCTTCGTTCCCCGCTGGGGATATGCCCTGGCTGCTGCGGCGCTGTTCCTGGTCGCTGTGGGAGCCGTGACGCTGGTGCCTTCCTGGTTGAACAAACAGGGACCCATGATCGCGGAGCTCGACCGCCAGCAGTACACACTGACCAAGCTGGAGGAGGCCGAGCTGCACTACCAGCAGGCCATCAAAGCGCTGGCAGAGGCCGTGGAAGCCCAGGGCGAACAGGTCGATCCTCAGCTGATCGAGGTCTTCAGGACCAACCTCGAGATCGTGAATGCCTCTATCGCCGACATCAAGATGGCAGTCATGAGCCATCCCGACGACCTCGATTCACGCCGCTTTCTCTTGGCCGCCTACAAAAGGAAGGCGGACCTTTACGATACATGGATGAATGTTCAGGACGAAACTGCCCCTCTGGGGAGTTCAGGAAATACCTTATAAATCAGGAGGCGAGTCATGCGTAACAAGAAAACCGGATTAGCGATTTTATGTGGATTGATGGGACTGGTGTTGATCCTGGGAGCCACCCCGGTCCGAGACGATGCGAAAGAACGGTACGAGGAAAAATTCGAAAAGAGCGTGGCCCTGGCTCAGGACGGAAAGGTCATCCTGCGCAACATTGCCGGCGATATCGAGGTCAAGGTCTGGAACAAGGCCGAGGTACAGATCCAGGCCGTCAAGGTCTCACGCACCGACTCCGAGGAGCAGGCCAAGAAGAACTTCGAGAAGATCACGATCGAGGTGTCCAAGGACGGGGACACCCTGAGGATCGAGACCAAGCGGGATAAAGACTATTTCCGCAAGGGCGGCAACAAGAAGAACGTTTCCGTCGATTTCTGGCTGACCATTCCCTCCCGGGCCGCCGCAGACATGAAATCCGTGAGCGGCGATATCGTGCTGGAGGACATCGGGAGCTCAGCCAAGGCCAATACCGTGAGCGGTGACATCGACGTGACGGGAGTTGCGGGCGCCCTGAAGGTCCATGCCGTGAGCGGCGACCTGACCGTCACCGGAGTAGAAGATGGCGCGGACTGCGAATCTGTCAGCGGAGAGCTCAAGATCCGCCGCGTGAAGGGCGGTGCCGAACTCAAGACCGTGTCCGGAGACATCCTGCTGGAAAACAGCGAGGGGGATGTGGAAGCCGAGGTCGTGAGCGGTGATATCGAGCTGATCGACATCTCCGGCGCTGATGAGATCGCGTCCAAGTCCGTGAGCGGGAACGTCAAGTATGTAGGAAGCCTCAGCAGGGGCGGTTCCTACAAATTCAACGCACTGAACGGGGACGTGACGCTGATCCTCCCCTCCAATTCAGCCTTCGAACTGTATGCCAAGACCTTCAGCGGAGATATCGACACGGATTTCGAGATCACCCTGACCGGCAAGCTCGACAAGAGAGAGCTGCGGGGGACCGTGAACGGCGGGGGTGCCGAAGTGACCCTGAAGACCTTCAGCGGGGATGTCTATCTCAAGAAGCGCTGATTCATCCACATAACACATAGATCTCATTGAGGAGAGCCGCGAGGCTCTCCTTTTTTTTTATTGAGCGGCCCTATCAAAACTGTTAGACTGGGCGGTCGAGTTCGATCCCATCAGGAAGGAGAATCCCATGAAACGAAAGAGTTCCGCATCCCCGGAGTTGAAGGACGGCATGAGCCGCCGTGGATTTATCGGCAGCACCTTGACCGCGTTGACAGGCGCCGGGCTGGCAGGTGGGCGGCTTGCGTACGGCGCTGCAGCTGTGCAGGACGACCCATCGCCTAAGGTAAGGGAGTACCGGGAACTGGGACGAACGGGATTCAAGTCGTCGGACGTGGGCTTCGGATCCGGAGAGCTAACCGAGGCCGCCCTGCTGGAGGCCATCCTGGATGCCGGTGTCAACTATATCGATACTGCCGAGAGCTATTTGCGCGGCGGATCGGAGCGTGTCATCGGAGAGGTCCTCCGGCACCGCGACCGCAAGAATGTCTTCATCTCCACCAAGCTGGGCCTTCGCGACAACACCACCAAGGACCAGATCATCCAGAAGGCCAATAAAAGTCTGGAGCGGATGCAGACCGACTATGTCGACTGCCTTATGATGCACATGCCCTCCAACCGCGAGGCCCTGAACCATGCCGCCTATCACGAGGCCTTCCAGGAACTCAAGGCGCAGGGCAAGGTCCGCTTCCGCGGCCTGTCCAACCATGGGCCGCAGTGGAACGATGTCCCGGAAACCATGGAGCAGGTCACCATCGCGGCCGCGGAGGACGGGCGCTTCGATGTCATGCTGTTCGTGTACAATTTCCTGCAGCACGACCAGGGGAAACGGATCCTCCGGGCCTGCCGGGAAAAAAGCGTGGGCGCCACACTCATGAAGACCAATCCGGTGCTCAACTACATCGAGATGAAGGAAAACCTCGACCAGGCCAAGGAAGCCGGGCAGAACACACAAGGATATGAGCGCCTCCTGCCGCGCCTCAAGGAGCGCTACGATGCCGCCCAGGATTTTCTCCGTGAGCATGACCTCCAGAATTTCAACCAGATCCGGGAGGCGGCCGTGCGATTTGTCCTGGACAATCCCGACGTCAACTCCGCCTGCCTGACCATCAAGAACTTCGACGACCTTGAGTTCTATGTGGGGCTCTCAGGAAAGAAACTCACCGCCTCGGCGCAGAGAACCCTGGCGCTCTATGAGGCCGGCATGGGGGGGTTCTACTGCCGGCATGCCTGCGGTGTGTGTGAATCGGCCTGCCCCAGCCGGGTCCCTGTGAACACCATCATGCGGTACCACCACTACTTCAGGGCGCAGGGGAGGGAGAAGACCGCCATGCTCAAGTACGCCGCCCTGTCCGGAGGCCGCGCCGAGTCCTGCGCCGGCTGCACCGGACACTGCGAGAAGGCCTGTCCCTACGGAGTGCCCATCCAGGGGCAGCTGTGCCTCGCACACGAGATACTAACCCTGGCCTGAACTATTTGAGGGTCTCCTTCTTGAGGTAGGGCACACCCTTGGCCATCCACTCCGGGGCCTCGGTGCCCTTGAGGTGGTGGTCGTAGAACTGTTCCATCCGCCTCTGAAAGTCGATCTTGTTTTCGAGTTTCGTGGCGTGGTGTCCCTGCCCGGGATAGGAGAGCAGAATGACGTTCTTGCCCAGGAAGCGCAGCGCGTTGTAGAATTCCACGGCCTGCAGCCATTCCACGGACCCGTCCGCCGTCCCATGCAGGATGAGCAGGGGCGTGTCCATAGACGCCGCATTGAAAACTGCAGATTCTCGCATGTAGAGTTCCAGGTCATCGAAAGGATTGGTGCCGAAACGGCCCTGGCCGGTGTAGTCATAGCGGTGCTGGTTGGTGCCCGAGGATTTCCAGAGCTGATTGAAGTCGGCCACCAGGTCCGTGGCTGCGGCTCCCGCCACGATGGCGGCGAACATCTTCGATCGGGTGGCGATCAGTGCCGCTCCCTGTCCTGAAAAACTATGCCCGTGCAGCCCGATGCGCGCGGGATCTGCATACCCCATCTCGATGACCTTGGTCACGGCCGCCTCCACGCAGTCGAGCATGTCGGAGTGTGTGGTGCGGGTGTTGAAATGGATATCCGGCAGCAGCACGAGGTAGCCGTTGCTTACGTATTTGTAGAACATGGGGGTGTCACGGTAGATGAGCCGCGAAAAGCGGTAGAGGTTCTGAGAGTTCTTCTCGTAGAAGTCGACCAGCATGGGGAGTTTTTCGCCTTCCTTGTGTTCATCGGGAACCATCAGCACGCCCTGCAGCCGCTTGCCGTTCGAGTTTGTGTATTCGATCAGCAGGTTGGACCCCCACTTGAATTCCTCCTGGTGGGGATTGGTCTCGGTCACGCGGCGGGGCTTTTCAAAGGAGGCATCGGAAACGTGATAATCGGGGAAATCCCGAAATGTCTCGATGGTATACAGAAAAGCCTCGGCCTTTTTCGCCTTGACCGGCCGCCCGAATGATTTCGTGTCCAGGACCAGCTTTTTCAGCGCTCCGTCCTCCAGCCTGTAGAATCCTGTCTCCTTGGTCCATTGTCCGAAGGCGGTGAGCAGGAAGGGCTTGTCCAGGTCGATGGACTTCTCTTCCGGATCGGTTTTGAGGTAGCGTAGGCGGATCTCCTTTTCCGTGCCGATGCCTAGTGTCAGGTCCTGTGCCGGGCGCCCGTCCAGGGGCTGTGTGAAGAGGTCGTAGCGGTGGGTCAGGATCACGGACTTTCCGTCCGATGTCCAGCCCGTCACTCCATAGGCCGGTTTGATGCCCGGGTGGTCGTATTCCGCATTGACGAAGCTGACCGGCGCCCCTGCTGTCAGGTTGACGACCTTGCCTGCCGCGATCTCGTAGTCCCAAACGTGATCGTCCTTCCAGAAGAGGAAATGCTTGGAGTCAGGAGAGAGCCCCAGGGTCCGTCCCTGCCCCTCGAACATCAGGGTCTTATCACCCGTCCGCGTGTCCAGGCGGTAGTAGTCGGCTCTCGCCTCCTGCCAGTCGGAGATATAGTCTTTGTCGTCGCGCCCGATCGCCCAGTGCCCGTCCCGGGTGACGGTGGCCGTCCGCATACGTTCGTCGCAGAGGCGGAGGAAACGCTTGTCCTTAAGGTTGTAGACTGCGCGATAGGTGAAGTTCTGATCTCGGGAGAGCCGGATCTTCTGGACGGACTGGAGGTACTCGTCCTGCCAGTGCCAGACATCCACATCGGCCGTGGGGATCGCGTCCTCCGCAGGCTTCTCCGGAACCTTCGCCTGCTCTTTGATGCCGCAGAATACCTGCGTCGCACCTTCGCTCCAGAACAGGTTGCCCCGGGCTGGCGAGGAGGATCTACGGAATCTGCCTCTAGCGGACGCCGCCCTCTCTGAGATCACCATGTCTTCGGGGAACGATTCGTCCTCTGCTGGATAATAGAGGTGCTCTGACCGCTCCGAGGTTCCGATGCCGGTGAATGCCAGCAGGATGTTGGTCTTTTCTTTGAACTCCTTGTCCTTTGTGCCTTTCAGGGCGGCAAGCGCCGTGCCCGGTTCGTCCCAGGTTGGGTGTGCATAGTCGGCTTCGCCGCTGTCGAGGGCGGCCAGGATGCCCCGTTTGAGGTCCAGCAGGAACAGCCCGTTCCCAGCCTTGTCGGCGGCATCCACGGTATAGGCCAGGAAGGTTCCCGGCTTGTTGAACTTGAAGTCCGCCACATTTCCCAGGTTCTGGGTGGCACCCGTTTCCAGGCTGCGCAGGATGAGATCCGTGCCCCTGTGCTTGGCCTTGGGATCGGATTTGGTCTTTTTCACAGCCAGGAAGGATCCGTCCTTCGAGAATTCAAAGGATGCCACATTCTCGAACGTGAATTTCTCCCCTGACTTCAGATCGAGCAGCTGGACCTGCTTGGGGACCGGTTTCTTGTCCTTGCGCAATTTCTCCTGCTCCTTCCAGGACAGATTCAGAAAATAGGCCGCCCACCTGGAATCATCCGAGAACTGGGGGTTGGATGCACAGGGGATCGCATACTCCTGGTCGGAGTCGAGGCCTTTGATAAAAAACTCGTCATCGGCCCTGGTTTTCCGGTAGCCGAACGATACCCAGAGGCCGTCCGGGGAGAGGGAGGTTGAAACGATGCTGCGCCAGTGCGCGTAGTCGTCGACGGTGAAGGGCCGCTTGTCTTTGGCATCCAGCGGTGCTGCAGCAATTAACAGGGTGATTACGAGGGCCAGCGCCCCCAGTGCGCGGATTTTCTTCGAGTTCATGCTCGCTCCTTTGTTCCCGGAGTATGTGGATCCCGAGGGATCAGGGGAGGATTGTATACCAACCGCAGGGGGGTTTCAACAGACAGACCGGTAGGGATAAAGGAGGAAGTTTGTTGCGGGAAATTAAAACGTCAGGGTGGCCCAGCCGTCCTTGAGCATGTTAGTGAGGGGCACGCCCATGTACTTCACTTCGATGCCCAGGGATGCGAGCTTGTCCGAGACCCCATACATGTCGGCGCAGGCCTTGCAGGCCTGGATCTCTACACCTGCGTCCAGCATCTCTTTTATCCCCTTCTGCAGCTCCTGGTCTTCGGACAGCAGCTTGGAGGAAGGGCCCCAGACCACGAAACGGACCTGGCCCCACCAATCCCGCTTCTTGGCGTTGAAAGTGTACATGAAGACCATCTTGAGGGCGACCTCACGGTCCCCGCTGGTCCAGAGCACCATGAGTTTGTCCGGCTTCGCCTGCTCCTCCTGCGGGAGAGGGGACCGGGCCAGGAGCACACTTTGGCCCACAAAGATCAGGCCTAACAGGCCGGCTGTGATAAATGGTGTGATTCGCATGACGTTCTCCTTTTGGTTGAGGACACAAAATGCGTTTCTCGTTTTATATTTTATCTGATATTATGCTGTACAGGGGAAGGAATACAAGCAATGTGGGAAATCATTTTCGAGGTTGTCGTAGAGCTGATCCCCCTTTCGTTCTTGAAGCGGTTCCGCAAGCGGAAGGAATGGACCGGGGTGGCTGAAGAGATCAAGCAAGGGGGCGATTTCCTTCCCGTAAGGCGCAATGTCATCGTCCTGTTCCGCAGGGAAGACGGGGCCCTGATCCGGGTGAAAATGAGACGCCAAGAATCCCTGAACTATGCCTTGGGCCAGCGGTACCGGAAACACAAAGGGGAGTCCCTGCCCCGTCCTATTTAGCGTCGGGCTGGCCCGGCTTCCACCCCTCCATGCTTTCGAACACCTCCTGGATGATGGACACACAGCGATCCATCTGTTCCCGGGTGTGCTTGGAGGATACCGAGAGCCGCAGGCGGGTCTTGTTCTTGGAGACGGCCGGGTAGGCGACCACTCCCGTGAGCAGCCCCTTGGCCTGGATCCGCTTGCTGATCTCCCGCAGGCGGTGGTCATTGCCGGCCATGACCGGTATCACTTGGGACTTGGTCTCGGCGATGTCGAGGCCGGCCTCCTTGAGCTGGGCGTGCATATAGTGGGTATTTTCCCACAGCACATCTCGTTCTGAATCGTCCTTCTGGAAGAGCTCGATCACCTTGTTTATGCCGACAGCGGTATGTGGAGCCATGGCGCAGGAGAACACGTAGGAGTTGGCGTACATGCGCAGGTAGGTCATGAGCTTTTCGCTGCCGGCCACGAATCCGCCGATGGAGCCGAAGGATTTGCTGAAGGTTCCGATGGCGATGTCGACCTGGTCCTCCAGCCCGAAATGCTCGGCCACGCCGCCGCCCCTCTCTCCAAAGATCAGCGAGGCGTGGGCCTCGTCCACCAGGATTTTGGCGCCGTATTTCTTGCAGACCGGTATGAGCTCGGGCAGGTTGGCCGTGTCGCCGTCCATGCTGTAGACACCCTCCACGCACACCATGACGCGCCGGCCTTCCAGGCCCTTGAGGACCTTTTCAAGGTGCTTGGGATTGTTGTGGGCGAAGACTTTGATATCCGCGCCTCCCAGCCTGACGCCGTCATAGATGGAGGCATGGGAGAGGATGTCCAGGACCGCCACGTCTCCGGGCTGCAGCAGCGCGGAGAGGACGCCCAGGTTGGTGCCGTAGCCGGTGGAGAAGACCACGGCCGCTTCCTTGCCCTTGAGCGTTGCCATGGCCTCTTCCAGCTGCTGTATGGGATGGGAATACCCGCTGAGCAGCGGCGCCGACACCGCGCCGGTCCCAAATGTGTCGATCGCGTCTTTGACCGCCTGCTTGATCTCGGGGTGGTATGAATACCCCAGGTAGTTGTAGGAGCAGAAGTTGAGGAACTCCCGCACCGACTGGGTGTTGTGGTCATAGACCTGGAACTCTGTTTTGGGACTCGACATCATGGGTTGGGCATAGACCATGTACCCTCTGCGTATGGCATCGCCCAGGTACTCGCAAAAGATGTCGGCCACATCGAAGAGGCCTTCGCTCTCGTAGTTCGCGAAATCGGCCAGGGTGACTTGGTCTATGCTGACCCTGTTGTTCTTGAGGTCTTTTTTCGAGGCCATATGTGTGTCCTTTATGTTCTCTATGGGTGCTGTCTTAGCATGAGTATGGCGGCATAGGTCTCTATGCCTGTCCAGAGGTTCCCGATGCGGAGGTTTTCATCCGGCTGGTGCTGGTTGTTGTCATGATTGGCGATGGGAAGCCCGATGATGGGGACCTGGAGCAGGTCTCCGAACATGTAGATTGGGAGCGATCCGCCCAGGGAGGGAAGGATCACGGCCGGCCGGTCGCCGGACCGCTCTAAAGCGGCGATGGCGGCGCGCGCCACGGGCAGGTCCATGGGTGTTCGATAGGCACGGTACCCCCGCTCGGTGCGCCGCACCCTGGCGATCAGGGGAAACTTCATGCGTGTCGCCTGATCGGGGTTCCGGTCCACAACATGATAGCCCTGAGCCCTGACGTGGTCGACGATCAGCTGGACCATGTGGTCCGGATCGTTTCCCTTGACGAGGCGGATGTCCAGGGCGGCGGTGGCCGTGGGCGGGATGATCGTGCGTTGCTGGTCTCCCACCCATCCGCTGTGCAGTCCGTTGCAGTTTAGGGCCGGGTTCTGGACGGCCTCCATCAGGCTTTCCCAGTTGTCTTCCGTTCCCGAAAATCCGTAGTTATCCTTGATATGGTCCGCGAACGAAGGGATGGCCTTGAGGGCAGCGATCTCGTGCTCGGTCAAGGGAACGACCGTGTCGTACCAGCCCTCGATCTTCACCCGGCCGTCCGTGTCGCGCATGGATGCCAGGAGGTGGGCCAGGCGCACCGCCGGATTTGGGGCCCAGTTGCCGTAGTGCCCGCTGTGTAGGCTCGTGTTGGGGCCGTAGACCTCTATCTCACAGATTGTGATCCCCCGGACCCCGAAAAAGAGCGTGGGATCGCCGGAATAGTAGACCGGGCCGTCGCACATGAACAACACGTCGCACTGGAGGATATCCGTGTTCTCTCGCAAAAAGGGGAACAGGTTGGTGGAGCCGGCCTCCTCCTCTCCCTCCATGATGAACTTGATGTTGTTTTGGAGCGTCAGACCGGCGCTGCGCAGGGCATCGATGGCGGCCAGCAGGCCGATCACGGGGGCTCGGTCGTCGCTGGAACCCCGGGCATAGATGCGCCAGTCCTCATCATAAGAGGCCTTGCTCTCCGCAGGGAAGGGGATCGGTTTCGGGTCCGTGGTCCCGGCCTCGAGCTTCCCCGGCCGCAGAGCGGGCTCGAAAGGATGGGTCTCGGTCCAGCTCGCGGGATCCACCGGCTGACCGTCATAGTGGACGTAGAACATCAGGGTCCGCGTGGCCCCCGGCGACTTGAGCTCGCCGTAGACGATGGGATTGCCCCGCGTCTCCATGATACGGACCTGGATGCCGCGCCTTTCCATCATCTCCCGGATGAATTCCGCGTTCTTGCGGACGTTCACGCTGTCGGAGGAGACATTGGGTATGGACAGGAGTTCCACGAATTCCGATATGATGGCGTGCTCGTTCGCCTGCCTGTAGGCGCGTATCTTGGCCGACAGGTCGGAGTCTGATTCGGCCGGCGCCGCTGCGGCCGGGAGAGCCAGCCATCCCAGGATCAGTGCCAAACAGAGGTATGGTTTCATCGGTTTTCTCATGGCACCAAATATACCATATCTCGCCCGAGTCCCCAAGCGAAATCCGCAGAGGCTCCATGGCTTCCGCTGCTCCGTGGGGATGTTCAGTTGTTGGAAGGCGAGGCGAAAGAATCAGTGGAAATGCCGGCGTGGATGATCCGGCGCAGGGATTTTTCGGCCTCCTTGAGGACCTCCCCGGTCCTATGATAGGAGAGTCCGAAGGCCTGGGCGATCTCCTTGCGGGAAAGGTCCAGGAAGTAGGACATGTAGAGCATGTCGGCAAAGCGGGGCTTCAGTCTGCGCAGCGCCTGGAAGAGGATCTGACTTCGCTCGTTCTGTTCGCAGGCCTCGTGGGGGTCGAGCAGGGGCCCCACCTCCGGTGCATGTTTCAGCACGCGGCTCTTCTTGCGGATGTAGTCGATGATCCTGCGGCTGGTGATGGTGTAGATGAATGTGCCCAGGGAGCTGTCGCCCCGAAATTTCCCGGTCTTGATCGCCTTGATCGCATCCATCAGCACCTCGCTGGCCACATCCTCCCAATCCGAATTGAGGTATCCGATGGATTTCCTCACACGGAAATTGATCTGCGGCCAGTACTGCAGGATCACTTTTTCCAGTTCTGCGGTGTTTTCGCTCCCCGCGTGTATCTGGTCTTGGTTGTTCAGAGTCTGCGTTTCCATGGGCATTCCACTAGAGTTAACCACGGATCCCTCCGGTCATCCAATCAGGAAAACTCCGATATTTGTGCGGGAATCCCCTGATTTCGATGATTTGACAAATAGATGGCGGTGGGTCATATTGTGGCGAAAGATACAGGTGTCAGTGGGGCCTGAGATCCGGAAAGAATGAGCAAGACACGCATCCTCGTCGTGGAAGACGAGTCCATCGTATCGCTCGACATCCAGAAGATGTTGGATCGATTGGGTTATGAAGTAGCCGGCGCCGCTTCCACCGGAGACGATGCCATACGCAAGGCGCAGGAGCTTCGTCCGTCGCTGGTCTTGATGGATATCATGCTCCAGGATGAAATGAGCGGTATCCACGCGGCGGAGCAGATCTACCAGCGCTTTCACATCCCCGTGATCTACTTGACGGCCTATGCGGAAAAGAAGACCCTCGATGAGTCCATCCATACAGGGGCCTTCGGGTATATCCTGAAGCCGTTCAGCGAGCAAGAACTCCAGACCTCCATCGAGACGGGCCTCTACAAGTCTGCAATGGAATCCAGATTGCGGGACAGGGAGCAGTGGCTTGCCACTGTCCTGCGCAGCATCGGCGATGCCGTGATCGCCACCAATGATGAAGGCGCCATCGATTTCATGAATCCCCTCGCGGAGGAACTCACGGATTGGGCGCTGCAGGATGCACTGCGGATCTCACTGGACGGCGTATTTATTCTCGAGAGTGAAACCTCTGGCAAGCGGATCGGATATCTGACCGACGGCAGGGTAGACGAATCCAAACATTGGCATCCCGAGGAGAACGTCCTTGTCTCGAAAGGCGGCAGGAAGATCCCGATCGAATATACCTTTGCTCCCATACTGGACGATGAGAAGAACTCCACCGGGGAAGTGCTGGTCTTTCGGGATATCGTCCAGCGCAAGCGGACCGAGGCCGAGATCAAGACCCACGAGGGTAACCTGCGGCGTCTCTCGAGCCAGTTGATCCATGCGCAGGAGGCGGAGCGCGGCCGCTTGTCCCGGGAACTCCACGATGAGATCGGCCAGGCCCTGACCGCCATTAAAATCAACCTGGAGACCATACACAAGGAGATCCCCCAGGCATTGTCGGTGGGTACGGAAACGAGTTTCAAGGAGACTGAAACCCTGGTGGACAAAATCCTGGATCAGATCCATCAGATATCATTGGACCTGAGGCCCTCCATCCTGGACGATCTGGGCCTGGTTCCGACCTTGAATTGGTATGTCAAGAGGTTTGCCCAGAGGACGGATATCCCCGTCGATCTCGTCTCGGGAAAATTCAAAGAAAGGCTGGATCCTGAGCTCGAGACGGTGATATACCGGGTTGTCCAGGAGGCCCTGACCAATGTGGTCAAACATGCCCAGGCGAAGCGGGTCCGGATCTCACTCGATCGGGAGGGTGAACTCGTCAGGGTGGGGATCGAGGATGACGGAAGCGGATTCGAACTTGAGTCCGTCAAAAAAAGACCGCCCGAGGAAAGAGGCGCTGGCCTTCTAGGAATTCAGGAACGGGCCATGCTGAGGGGAGGCAGGACAGAGATCCGGTCGGCCTTGAATGAGGGCACCAGGATCGAGCTGTGGATCCCGTGGAGAGAACGGAGATGAAGAGCATAAGAGTCGTGTTGGCCGATGACCACACCATTGTTCGCAAGGGCCTGAGGTCGCTCCTGGATGCGGAGCGTGACGTGGACGTCATCGGGGAGGCCGGGGATGGCACCGAAGCCATCGCACTGGTCGAGCAGTTGAAGCCCCACATTGTGGTGATGGACATCGGAATGCCCGTCCTCAACGGGCTGGAGGCGACACGGCGGATCATCAAGAAACACCCGGACACCAAAGTCTTGATCCTCACCATGCACACCAACGAAGAATATGTGTTCGAGATCCTCCGGGCGGGAGCGTCCGGCTACATAATCAAGAAAGCCGCGCCTACAGAGCTGGTCGCGGCCATTCGTGCCGTAAAGAAGGGAGAATCCTTCCTCAGTCCCTCGATTTCCCGAAAGGTCATTGATGAATACGTGCAGAGGGCCGGAGAGGAAAAGCGGGAAGATGCCTTCGATCTGCTGACGGATCGGGAACGCGAGGTCCTGCAGCTCATCGCCGAGGGATCCTCCACTCGAGAGATCGCGAAAAAACTATTCATCAGTACCAAGACGGTGGAAACCCATCGCACCCACCTGATGGATAAACTCGACCTGCACGGCACCGCGGACCTCACGCGTTATGCCATCCGCAAGGGGATCGTCGACAGCGAGCGCTGATCGTTTACCTTCCAGGCTTCCGGTGAACCGGGCATTCTGCCCAAAATAGGGGATTTCCTAGCTGAAACTCAGGTCTTCTCCCTATTGAGGGGGGGAGAAGCCTGGCCTATCTTAGTGTATACAATAGGATTCATACTGTGGAATTTAGCTAGGGAACCATATGCCAAAGCGCACGGTTTTGATCGCGGACAACAGTTGGGAGTTCCGACATCTACTCAAACGGCTGCTGAGGTCGAGTTCAGAGATTGAGGTCATTGGTGAGGCCAAAAACGGGCGGGAAGCCCTGGATCTGACCCGGCAGCTCAAGCCGGATGTTGTGCTCATGGACATCCGCATGCCGAGGCTGAACGGCCTGGAATCAACGAAGCTGCTCAGGGAAGAGATGCCGGGCACAGAGGTGATAGTGCTTTCCTTACACGATATCGAAGAGTACCGAGAGGAAGCCTTAGCCAGCGGCGCCTGCCGATATATCGTCAAGAGAAACATGGTGGATGAGCTTATTCCAGCCATCCATGAGGCCTTCCCCGGCAAGAGGATGGCGCTCTAGGCAATGGTCCCCAAAAAGGAACTCGATATGAAAAAGAAGATCCTCGTGGTCGACGACGACAAGATCATGCTCAAGATGCTGGAAGAAAGCCTTTCGGGGAATGGGTTCTCGCTGGCCCAGGCCTCCAACGGGAAAGATGCCGTGTTTCTTGCCAAGAGCTGGCGGCCCGATCTCATTGTCCTGGATATCATGATGCCGGAAATGGATGGTTGTGAGGCGGCCGAGATTCTAAAACGCAACCCGAACACCAAGTCCATCCCCATCATTTTTCTCACTTCACTTGTGTCCAAGAGTGAAGAGGATAAGAATACCGGTTGTCCTGGCCAGACCTATCTGGCCAAGCCCTTTGACGAACCCAAGCTGCTGGCCGAGATCCGTAGGCAGATAGAGTAAATACAGATCCTGAGATCTGAATCCACTCCTTCCTAAAACTTCACCTGGAAGCCCAAGCGATACTCCGGCGTTGCGCGGCTCTGGATCGGGTGGAGGACCTCTGTGAAGAGGAACCAGAAGTGGGTTCCCACGGCCGCATAGGCGTACTCGTTCCCGCTGTTGCGGGCGAACTGGTAGCCGGCACCACCATAGAACCGGAAGAAGAGGACCTTGACGGGGATGTAGTAGGCGCCGCCCGCCCGGAAGAGCAGGTCGCTCTGATCGTGCTGATAGATCATGTCTCCGGTCGCATACAGGTTCATCCCCAGGTGATGTTTGTAGCCGATCTGGGACGGATTGATCACGAAGGAAAAGGTCAGGTAGTTTTGGGGCGGGCGAAACCTGGGGCTGTGCCCGGATACCGGGACCGCCATCGCTCCGACCAACATGAGGGCTGTGATTCCGGCCAATGCTGTCTTCCTCATCTCGCTCTCCTTGCTGTTTCGGTTGCTTCACGGCCTATTTTGCAAGAAGTGTGCCAGTGTGAAACCCCTGGGGGTGCAGCTGGAGCTGACCTCTTTTGAGGACAGTTCTGGCTGAGGGGAGTGCATGAAGGGAGGCCTTCGGTTTTTGTCCGGAGGCAGAAGGGGCGCGTGCTCCGGCGGGGATTTGCTTCGGAACGAAAATTAATACTACAATACGTTGCAGGAGGAGCGGATGGACTTTGCAGAACTCTCATTTCCAGATGCGCCGCTGATCCGGGCGCAGCCGCCGGGGCCGAAGTCCCGGGAGATCCTGGACTTTCAGAAGACGCATGAGGGCTCGGCCGTTTCGTATGCGCGCGGGCTGCCCATGGCCCTGCAGAGGGGCCGGGGGGCAACCGTCGAGGACGTGGACGGGAACCGGTACATCGATTTCTTCGGCGGTGCGGCGGTCATGAACGTCGGCCACACCAATCCGGGGGTTGTGGAGGCGGTCGGGGAGCAGTTGGGTGAGCTGACGCATGCTCTGGATATTCCCACTCCGGCCCGGATGCGGCTGGTCGAGAAGCTCATGATGGTCCTCCCTGCCGATCTGAATCGAGTGTTCTTTGGGGGGCCTACGGGATCCGACGCGGTCGAGGCGGCCGTGAAGCTGGCCAAATCCAACAGCGGGCGCGTGCCCCTGATCGCGTTTGAGGGGAGCTATCACGGCATGAGCTCCGGGGCGCTGGCGCTGACGAGCAGCCTGGGATTCAAGGAGGATTTCCTCCCCCTCATCCCCGAGGTCCATTTTGTGCCTTATGCCTACTGCTACCGCTGTCCGTTCCGGCGCGAACCGGAGAGCTGCGGCTTGGAGTGTGCCGCCTACCTGGATCATGTTCTGGAGGATCCACATTCGGGTGTTGGGAAACCGGCGGCCGTGATCATCGAGGCCATCCAGGGAGAGGGAGGATCGGTCGTGCCCCCTCCGGGTTACCTGCCCGAAATTCGGGAGATCTGCAGGAAGCATGAGGTCCTCCTGATCCTGGACGAGATCCAGGCCGGCTTCTGCCGGACCGGCAAGATGTTCTCGTTCGAGCATACCGGTGTGGTCCCGGACATCCTGACCATGAGCAAGGCTCTTGGCGGGATAGGCCTGCCCATCTCGGGGATCGCCTACGGGGAATCGCTCAACACCTGGCCGCCCGGGAAACACATCGGGACCTTCCGAGGGAACATGGTGGCCTATGCGGCCGGGAGCGCGGCCCTGGATTTTATGGTTAAGAACCAACTGGCCGACCATGCGCTCGAGCTGGGCGAAACCATGCTGGCCTGGTTGGAGGACATCAAGCAGGAGAGCCGGATCGTGGGTGACGTGCGAGGAATAGGGCTGATGCTGGGAGTGGAGCTCGTCCGGGACAAGTCCACGAAAGAGCCGGCCCCGGAGCTGGCCAAGAAGGTGCGGACGCTGTGCCATCAGCACGGACTGCTGGTCGAGATCGGAGGGCACTATGACAACGTGGTCCGCTTCCTACCGCCGCTGATCCTGACCCGCGACCTGGCCCTCAAGGGCATCGAGATCTTTGCCGATGCGCTCAAGTCCGCCGCTTCGGTTTAGGAGAGGTCGGAGAGGGCTTTGCTACTCACCACAGTGCCATTCGCCGACACACAGAGGGCGTTCACCGAAAAACACTATCTTCTCGGATTTTATGGGCTTATCATGAGGTCGTGATCGAGAGATCGCAAAATCGTTTCCAAGGAGATAATGATGGAAAACAAAAAAGTCAAAGTGGTGTTCGACGCCAAGCTGATCATCGGTCTGGCCATCATCTGTGTCGGGCTGCTCTTCCTGCTGCAGAACATGGGCTATATCACTGAGATCGACGTCTGGGATTTCTGGCCGGCCGTCCTGATCCTGATCGGGCTGAGCCTGATCACTCGGCCCCGTGAATTCCGGCAACCCCTGGGAGGGCTGATCCTGATCCTGATCGGGCTCTTATTCCTGCTGCATAATTTATCTATCATTCCTTATGATATCGGGGACCTCTGGCCCTTCTTCCTGATCCTCATCGGATTCTACGTGATCAAGAGCGCGCTCTCGAGGACTTCAGGCAAGCCGCCGGGCTCCAGTGACTACATCAACCTGTCCTTTGTCCTGGGTGGAGGAGACTTCCGCTTCAACACCCAGAATTTCAAGGGAGGAAAGGTCGATGCCATAATGGGCGGGGGGACGATCGATCTCCGGGACGCCGATTTCAAGGGAGAAGAGGCGTTCTTCGATTCTTTTGTCATAATGGGCGGAGTGGAGATCCGGGTCCCCGAACACTGGCGGGTGAACGTCCAGGGCACTCCACTGCTGGGAGGGATGGACAACAAGACCAACTACGCGGAAACGGGCAAGCCGCCCAAAAAGTTAACGATCAAGGCAACCACCATCATGGGAGGGGTTGAGATCAGGAACTGAGATGCATCCTTTTCTGAGATCGCCGGGACACTTCGTGCTGATGGGGCTCTTCTGGAGCCCCATCGCCTTTTGTGTCATCCTGCTGCAGAGCCGCCTGGGGGGGATGACACTGGCGGATTCCGCCGTGCTGGTCGGTCCCTTCATGGGCGTGGGACTCTTCATCTGCCTGTCCATCTGGTTCCCCTGCCGGGCGTTCTCCACCGAACGGTATCGGCTCCCCCAGCTGCTCCTGCGGCATGTCGCCGCTGCCATCCTCATGACAGGAGCCTGGCTGCTGCTGGGACTCCTGTACAGCGAGGTCCTGGACGACTTGGGCGGAGCCCCTCTGTGGAGGGGGCGTTTCGATCAGGCGCTCCCCCTGCTGCTGGCTGTCGGACTCTTCCTCTACTTCATGTTTTCCCTGATCTACTACATGGTCCTGGCGCTGGACAGGAGCCGCCAGGCGGAGCAGAAGGCCCTGGAGAGCCTTCTTTCGGCCCGCTCGGCAGAGCTGGGATCCCTCAGGGCCTCCATCCATCCGCATTTCCTGTTCAACAGCCTGACCTCCTTGGGCATGCTGACGCGGAAGTCTCCGGAATTGGCGCAGGAGATCATACTGAAGCTGGCTGGTTTCCTGCGCTACAGCCTGGATCATGGGCAGAAGGAATGGGTCAGGGTCCGGGACGAGCGGGACCACATCTACGACTACCTGGGGATCGAGAAGATGCGTCTGGGTGAGCGCCTGCGGTATGATTTTAACGTCGCGTCTGAGGCCCTGGAGGAGATGCTGCCGCCCTTTACCTTCCTGCCGCTTGTGGAAAACGCCGTGAAACACGGCTTCGAACAGTCCATTGAAGAAGGCCTCTTGAAGATATCGGTCGAGAAGACACCCGGGATGCTGATTATCGAAGTGGAGAATCCCGTGGAGACGGGCGCCCAGGCAAGACAGCGAGAGGGGTACGGCCTATCAGGGTTGAAGAAGAGGCTGGCGGGCGCCTATGGGGACGAGGCGGGGATGGCCGTCGGCCGGGACGAGGCGTCCTTCAGGGTCACGCTCCGGCTGCCGAGGAGAGGGACGGCAGCAGAGGAACGAGCGGAAGGAGAAGCCGAGGCAAGGGATAAACCCGAGGCCGCCCCTGGATCGAGTGAGGGGGGAGAGGCATGAACAGCAAGAGTGTCCTGATCGTCGATGATGAACCTTTGGCTCGGGAAGCCCTGGTCGAGGCGCTGTCCGGATTCGAGGATATCGAGATCGTGGGCGAGTGTTCCAACGGCTTCGAGGCGGTCAAGGCCATCAACGAGAACCGGCCCGACATCGTCTTCCTGGATATTCAGATGCCCAAGCTGGATGGGTTCGATGTGCTGGAGCTTCTGGGGGATGATCCGCCCTATGTCGTCTTTGTCACGGCCTACGACGAATACGCTTTGAAGGCGTTCGAGTCACACGCTCTGGACTACATCCTCAAGCCGGTCCGGCCGGAACGGCTGGAGACGACATTTGCCAAGGTGAACGAGCGGCTGGAGGCGAAGTCGTCCCCGCCAATGGATGCCCTGCTGGCCGACCGCCAGGAGCGGAACAAGCCCCTGGATCGGATCCTGGTCCGGGACCGGGCCAACGTCTACATCATCGCCGCTGAAGACATCGTCTATTTCGAGGCCCAGGACGATTACGTCGGCATCCACACGCGGGAGGGTTCTTTCCTCAAGAAGGAGACGCTGTCCCGTTTAGAAAAACTCCTGGATGAGAGGCTCTTCATCCGCATCCATCGCTCCTACCTGCTCAACATCAGCCACCTGAGCAAGATCGAGCCCTACACCAAGGACAGCCGGATCGCGATCCTGAAGGGCGGCCATACGCTGCCCGTCAGCCGGTCCGGATACACCAAACTGCTGCGCTTGCTCTAGCGCGCGACACCTCCACACTTTTGTTAGAGAAGTGAGCCCTGTAGTGGCGATCCTTACTGTGGCGATCCCTATTCGTAGCGGAGGGAATCGGCTGGGTTGGCCAAGTCTCTGACGTGCTAAAGAGTATTTTAAAACAATCTCACAAAATTCTCCTACTGAAAACTGCATTGGAAGAGGTGTGAGCATGACCAGATGCACTCACCACCAGTAGTTATATATTCTTAGTGTGGGCTGTCAATCGGTTAGGTGAGAGGGCTACTACTGCTTCAACCCAGCTAACCTCTCCCTCGCATCCGCCACTTCAGGGAGGCCGGGATCGGCGTCCTTCCAGAGGGTGGGGAATTTCTGGTACTGCTCGATGGCTTTCGCTTTTAAATTTTTTATTTATCTGTAGTTATTATCTATTCACCGGCCCTAAATAACGATCGAGCCAGGCCAACGTTTCCCTAACCTGTTCGCTTATTGGGATGAAATGGTCTGTTGGATAGATCCTTAATACTTTGTGTTCATCGGGCGTTCCTAATAGATCATACATCGGCTTTACAGTTGTCTCAAACGGAAATGTCATATCGTATTTTCCGTTGAGCATCAAGGTTGGGATCTTAACCCTGGTAACATAGTTAATTTCATTGGCTTCAGGGCGTGTGTATCCCCACATGCCTCCTACCTTTAATATACTAATCTTAAGGCGGGCTTCTACTGCCGGAATAATTGCCCCTAATTGCCCACCCCAGCTGAAACCGAAATAAGCTAGTTTATCGATGTCAATGTCCTCTCGAGTTTCTAAATAATCGATGCTTCTTTTCAAATCTTGGACAAGCTTAATCAGGTATTGAGTATAAAAATGGCTGTTATCCCCGGTGTGTATCGAAGCCAATTTGGGATCTCTGCGCTCGAATGTCCCTTTGTAAATTGGATAAACTACGGCTCTTCCG